>NZ_JBTCHQ010000018.1:0-62772 GCF_054254355.1 Ancylomarina sp. YFZ004 | reverse complement strand
TGTTGTTGTACGAGGTGGTACTTGTAAGTCGGTTGAATCTAATAAAGCATTGCTTACAGTAAATGAGAATGTCTCAATTACGAGACAGCCAATCGATCAAAGTATCGATGAAAATGGATTAGCAACATTTACAGTTGATGCAACAGGTACAGGCTTGTCTTATCAATGGTTTGAGAAAACAACAGCAGTTGGTGCAGACTTTGTAAGCATGGGAGATTCACCAGCATCTGCACAAACAAGGCTATTGAATTTGACTTCTGTTCCTTTAGCATATAGTGGTTATGAATATAAGTGTGTTGTAACTGGAACATGTTTAAATGAATCAAGTAATTCAGCAATCCTTACTGTTACAGCTGAAAATAGGCTAATAGGACATATTGATAATACTGAAATTTGTGAAGGCAAATCGTTCACATTTGAAGTTCAATATAAGAATACAACTACAGCTTGTGTTTGGCAATACAATGATGGTTCTGGTTTTAATTCAATCGGAGGATTAGGAACAGTAGTTTTCAATCCAACTTCATCAACACTTACAGTAACAACTGCTACAAGTGACATGAATTTCTGGAAGTTTAGAACTCTAGTTAAAAGAACTGATTACGTTGATAACATTTCAAATGAAGTTGAGATTAAGGTTTATGAGAAAATTACTTTTGATCCTATAGATGATGTTGAGATTTGTAAAACATCAGGTACGAGTTTTAATGTTGGCAGTTTGTCAGGAACACGTCCAGTAACATATCTATGGAAGAAGTTGAGTCCTGACAATAATTTAGGGTCTAACTCTAGTCTTAATTTTAGTGCTGGAACTGCAGCAGAAGGAGATTATGAAGTTCAAGTTACTAATGGTGTTTGTCCAGTTGTTATTGAGCCATTTGTAATTTCTCATTATGCTGATCTAGCATTAGCAGACTTAGTTCATGCTAACGAACTTTGTCCATTAGGTTCTATAGACTTAAATGTTGTTATAACAAGTGGACCTGCTGCTTCAGCAGCCTATACCTGGATTAAGGATGATGTTACTATAGGAACGCCTACGGCCTTTTATAATAAATCATTCGTTACTGATAATGAGAGTGGACTCTATAAGGTTGAAGTTAAGGATAAGTGTATGATTCAATCTAAGTCTATTATTATTGATGTATTAGACTTTATTGCAGCAACTAACACTTGGGATGATGAAATTCTATGTGTTGGAGATGATTTATTGCTCGAAGCGAGTGTCTCAGGTGATAATCCAACTTACAAATGGACAGTTCCACTTGGAGTTACTGATCCTGGAAATGTTGCAGTTCTTAAAATTTATGGTGTGACTGAAAGTGCTGAAGGAACATATACTTGTGAAGTTGAAGGAACATGTGGAACTAAAGTCGTCTATAGTCTTAATACTGTTGTGAATGATGTGCCAAATATTACAACTGACCTTAGTTTATCGACAGTTTGTGAAGGTCAAGCTCTCGAGTTAGGACCTATTGCATATGATGCGACTACTGGTGAAACTATCACTTGGAAATTTAATGACGCCATTTTGATAGGAGAGAATGAGAAAAGCTTGGATCTAGGAATCGCTAAGCTGAGTGAGGAAGGTAGCTATAGAGTTGAGGTCGAAAATGCATGTGGAACAGATTTTAGTATCGGATCTCAGGACGTAAATCCAATTCCAACCTTGGCTCCTATAGCTGATCAAACAGTTTGTCAAGGTGAAGACTTAATTATTCGAGCAGTGACAACTGGGGAGAATATTACATACCGTTGGTTGGTAGATGGACTAGCAAAACCATTATTTGATGATAAAGCTGAACTTGAAATTTTAAATATTCAACCTAAAATTACTTCTAACTCTTATAGAGTTGAATGTTTAGTCAATTCGTGCAATACTAATTTAAGTGAAGAAGCTAATATTACTGTTAATCCAAGTACCATATTAAATAAATCGCTAAAAGGTGAAGTGGTATATGTTGGTACTGATCATGAATTCGATTTGGATGTAGTAGGTAGTAACTTGACATTTGAGTGGCATCATATCCATACTGATGGAACGGATGAAGTGTTAGTCGGTGAGACAACAAAAACTTTAACTCTTAATAATATGTCTATGGCCAGTGCTGGCGAATACACATGTACAATTACAGGTGATTGTGGTGTTCGATTTACGACAGGTTATTTAACTGTTAAGGATCCATTGAAGGTTGTTGATGGCTTGCTTACTTATATTGAAAAGTGCTTTGGTGAGTCTTTAAACTTAAATGTTAGTGTGGAAGGTGAAGTCTTCTCAATTAATTGGTTTAAAGGGGACAATGATCTTGGACATCATGAATTAAACTATTCAATACCTTCATTAGATGTTTCGGATACTGGATTGTATCGTTGTGAAATTGTTGGTGAAGGTGCTAAATTAGTGGAATCTGTTGATGTAATTGTTTATCAAACGACAGTTCTTACTTTAGATTTAAATGATAAAGTGCTTTGTGAAAAAGAGAATCTATCCTGGACTCCTGATGTGTCTGGTTATTTATTAAGCTATAATTGGCAATATGGAGGAGAAACAGTATCGTCAGAATCCACATTCAGTCTAGTAGATCTTATATTGGGAGCATCTGGTATTTATTCTCTTGATGTAACGGGTAAGTGTGGAAGCATCACTACCGAAGCAAACTTAACTGTAAAGAAGTTACCTGAATTTATAAGTAAGAGCGAAGATCTGGAAAGATGCGAAAATGATGCTGAAGCAATATTTATAGTTGATTTTAAAGGTGATAACTTAGTTTATCAGTGGCAAAAAGATGATGTTGAAATGCCTGATGCTAATAGTACAGAACTGAGATTTGAGAATCTGAGGACAAGTGATGCTGGAACATACAAATGTGTTGTGAGTTCTTCATGTGGTATTGCATTAGAAAGTCCTGAAATGAAACTTGTAGTCATTCCTCAACTTAAAATATTAAGTGAAAGTCCAGGTATGGAAATTTGTGATGGAGGAAATGCACAGTTCCTTGTTGAAATTGAAGGAACCAATGAGGTTTATCAATGGCAAAAAGATGGCATTGTAATCCCTGGGGAAAAAGCTCCACAGCTTATGATTGATCCAGCGAGTCTTGAAGAAGAAGGTTATTATAATTGTGAAATATCTGACAAATGTACGAAGGGCGTTAAACGATATTCGAATTCTAAGAAATTGACAGTGAATGCACTGCCAGATTCTAAGATATTTGGACGAATGACACTTTGTGTGTTGGAAGATCGAGTAGCTTATAATACGACTTTACAGCCAGATATAAATTATGGATGGTTAGTCGAAGGAGGTGATTTTACATCGCTTGCTGAAGGTTTAAGAACCAAGATTACTTGGGGTGATGTTATTGAAGATGGAAAAGTGAGGTTGAAGATCTTAAATGAATCCACTGGTTGTTATTCTCAAGTCGATTCTTTAGTTACACTTCGTCCTTTACCTGATGTGAAATTAATGGCTCTCAAAACAAAAGGAATTTGTAATCCTGAATTTGAATTATCAGGAGGCTTACCTGCTGGAGGTATATATTGGGTAAATGGTGTTTCTCAGAATACTTTTGATCCTTCACAAGGGAATGGCGAGTATCAAGTTCGTTATTCTTATACCGATGATTTAGGTTGTTCAAACAGTACAAGTGAATTAGTCATGAAAATCGATTCGTTACCGATTGTTAAACTAATTGAAGATGTTGTAGTTGGATCATGTGAGATTAGGATGTTGAGTGCGGCAACTGAAGAAAACAATATCAAATGGTCTCCGAGTCGACATTTAGATGATCCAAATTCTGAGACACCAACCTTTACGGCAGGTGAAACGACACTTTATGTCGCTACTGTTGTCGATAAATTTGGTTGTGTTGGTAACGATATTGTAAATGTAACGGTTGCGCCATTGCCTCTTATTAAGACAATAAATGATACAATAATAGGTGAGTGTAAGGAGATCGAATTGACAACACATATTTCAGGTGATATTGAAGAAATCAATTGGACCAATGCGATCGATCTTGATAATGCTAAGAATTCTAATCCTAAGCTGACTAAACGAAATGTTGGTGTGAATTATTATCAAATCAACGTAATCGATAAATATGGATGTGTCGCTTCAGAGTCAGTAAAAGTTGAAGTGTTACCAAATCCAGAAGTTGGAGAGAATAAATTCTTGTGTGAAGGAGAAACGCTGCTTATTGATACGAAAGATCTTTCAAACCCCGTTTGGGACGATGGTTATACAGCTTGGGAAAGAACTATTGACAAACCGGGAGAATACGTATTAAGCGTTGAGCAGAACGATTGTGAACTTCAACAAAGAATAGTGATGAATCCATTACCAAAATTTAAATTGGATAACACAATTCAACCTGGTATAATCATTTTTGAAGGACAAACAATCACTCTTGATCCTGAACTTGATCCTGACTATGGTCTTTATGTGTACGATTGGAGTGATGGTAGTATATTGCCATATTTAGTAGTGAGTGAATCGGGAACTTATAATCTTAGAGTAGAAGATAATATAGGATGTATTGCTACAGATACAGTTGTTGTTCAAGTCAAGCCTATTGGAATTGAATCACCTAATGCTTTTACACCCTTATCAAATAATGAAAATGATCGTTTCTACTTAAAAGATATCAATGTAATTGATAAGTTTGAAATGTATATCTACAATAGATGGGGAGAGCTGATGTATCAGACCAATGAGCCTGGTTATGCCAATGGTTGGAATGGTACTTACAAGGGGGCGGATTGTCCAGTAGGAGCTTATGTGTGGGTTGTGATGCTGGATGGCGAAATGAAAGAAAAGGGTACTGTGATTTTGGTTCGCTAAATCTATTACGCATATTTAATTGAAAGAGTTGTCCTAAATGGGCAACTCTTTTTTTTGTTGAAATTTTTGAAGCATGATTTGTAATTTCTAAGACAGGTGTACTTGTTAACAATAAATATATAGTGAAACTCAGTGTGCTTGGTTTAGTGTATAGAAACAGGACTTTAGTCATGGTATTTCGATGTTTTGTCATTTCGCATTGGTTCATTAATCAAAGGAATCAATGAAAAGTAATTATTCAGATCAGTTTTTGATATCATCAGGTCTGATAAGTTATTGATCTGTGAGTCAATTGTGTAGATTTTGGCTTAAATGGTGCTTATGTTTGATTAACGAACTGTTTTTACAGATGAATGGTGTATTTATTTGGAAGATAATTGATTTGTTGCGTAAATTGAATTAATGACGTTAGTGTAAATATTGTGTCTGTTTATCACAATAATTAAGTTATTGGCCGTGAATTTGATTTGAGAGAGAGCGCCAGATAACAAACGTCGATGTTGATTCATTTGTGTAATCAAAATCATTGTCATGACTTATTTTCCTTTTTTTACGATAAAATCAAAGGTTATTTTTAGAATAGCCATCATTTTTTTTCTAGTTATTCTTTCTAATGCTGCAAAGGCTCAGTTGGATTTAATCCACTATGTCCCACCTTTGTATGCAGGTACAACTCATGAGTATGATATAGAAGATCATTGGGTAGTTATTACTACACCTTCAGAAACTCCTATTGATATTACGATTAAGAGGGGAGATGGGACCATTTTTCAGATTGTAAATGGTGTTTCAACAAATACACCTAAATCGGTAGCATTAGGAAGTGGAACCTTAGTTAATCCACCTCTGGGAGTCATTAATTACACGAGTTTAAATAAAGTTATAAGTGATCAAGGTTTAATTTTCACATCAACTGAGGCCTTTTATGTGAATATTAGGCATAAGTCGGAGATTCATGGATTGTTTCTGACTGCCAAAGGTCAGGCAGGTTTAGGTACATCATTTCGTTCTGGACATTTATTTAGTGTAAGAGGAGAGAACGTTTATGGTTGGGGAAAAGATGGTAATAATAGTATTGTGAATCACAGAAGTCATTTTATATCGGTAATGGCTACAGTTGATAACACTCAAGTAACTTTTTCGGATATTAAAGTCGGTAACCTGACATCAGATACAAAAAATGCCCTTCCTGTAACAGGTGACATTACTGTGAATCTTAATGCAGGTCAGTCATATGTATTGGGAGCTGATCACAAGTTTTTAACTGCTGCAGATGTTAATCGTTTAAATGGAACTCATATTACATCTGATAAACCTATTGCCGTCAACTCAGGATCATGGACAGGTGGAGCCTCTCTTAACTCTTGGCAAGACATTGGTGTCGATCAAATAGTACCTGAAGACTTGGTAGGTCGGGAGTATATTCTACTTAAAGGTAAAGGTAATAATGAAACTGAGCGACCAATTGTTGTTGCGACAAAGGATAACACAAATATTTTTGTAAACGGAAGTGCTACAAAAATAAACCCAACACCATTAAATGCAGGTGACTATTATGCAATAGAAACGAGTTATTATACAGCCGATGGAACCATGTTGATTATATGTAATGAGGATGTGTATCTATACCAAACCACCTCGGCTTCCGATAGGACAAGTGGGAGTATTGATTATGCATATGCAACGGTTGGGATGAATTTTATTCCCGCAATTAGTTCTTTGGGATTTCGCCAGGTTGATATTCCATTTGTAAATCAAGTGGGAACTGGTATAGTAGCCATATACGCACAAAAGGGAGCAAACGTTTTTGTCAACAAATCGACAACGCCTTTGAGCCAATCGTCTGCTAAGCCGATTACAGGGAATGAAGAGTGGGTTGTATATAAATATTCAACTTCAGATGAGAATGTATCTGTCATGTCGAATAAGGCTATTTATGTGGCTTTATCGGTAGAAGATAATGCCGTAGGTGCTGCAGGTTATTTTTCTGGTTTTACGAAAGCTATTTCGCCAATTATACCTGAAACAGGGATTGGACTTGATCATGATTTAGGATATCTATGTGAGAGTTATAATGATAAAATTGAACTTTCGATTAATAGTACGCCAGAAGCTGATTTTTACGAGTGGTACAAGAATGAGATTAAGCCAGAAAACTTACTATTTAAAAACTCTAATTTAATTGTTGACGCTCCCGATGAGGAGACAAAGTATATTATTAAGGCTTATTTCCGTGATCCTAATCTGGATATTATTTATAATGGGAATTTTGCAATCGGACGTGGTAGTTTTGATTCAGATTTCGATTTTATGTCTGTTGGGAATTTAAGCGATCCTGGGAAATCAGTTTTATGTTACAGTCCCCAAGATATAAATACGCAGTTTCAGAATTTTAATGATAAAGATGGTGGTGGCCTTATGCTTCTATCACATTCTACGAGTTTTGGTACAAGTGATGTGGTTTGGGAAAAAACAATAACTGAAAACATTAAGAATCAAGGTTTTATTTTGAAATTACACGGAAGAATGGCACAGGAAGGTTATTCTCAACTTCTTGATATATATGTAAATGATGAAAAAGTTTACAATGATTTCTTGTTGGATGATATCAATGTCTGGCAATCCGTAAAAGCTTTTTGGGCTTCGGGTGATGCTGAGAGTGCGAGTATTTCAATTGTCAACTCAAATCCAGCTGGGCAAGAAGGACTATTTGCTATTGATAGTATATCTTTTGTTGTAGCTGTTGAAGATCAAGCAGAGTTTAATGCGTTGGTTGTTCCTAATTACAGTTATACTGATTTTGCTGAGCCTCAACATTTTTGTGTTGGACAGCCAGGTCAGCTTGATATCTCAAATGGTGATGTGAGTTGGTACGATTACCAATGGGAAAAGAAAGACGGAGAGAATTATGTACCAATCACTGATCCAAATATATCTGGATTGACGACACATAAAATTGAGTTTTCTGAAGTTAAAGAGAGTCATGCAGGAATCTATAAGTGTAATATTAGTTTTAAAGAAAGTTTTCAACAGTGTGGTGTGACTTCTGGAACGGCTTCGGTTGAAGTTGAATTGGTTGCAGATAAAATGGCCACTGTCTTGATTAATGTTGATAATACGAAATTGTGTGAAGGTGATTTAGAAACATTGCAAGCTGTTGTTACAGGGACTTATTCCGATGTTAAATGGTTTGTGAATGAAGATCAAAAATATGTAGGTAAAGATTATTTGTTTGATTTTCCTGCTGGAGAATATACAGTTCGATGTGAGGTCGGAAATGCTTGTAGTACGCCATCAGATAGTCGAGATTTATCTGTTTATGGTCGTCCAATATTGAATGACTTACAAATTCCAACGGATTTATGCGATAATGCTTCTTCAGAACTAACTGCTGTAGTGAATTCAACACCAATAGGTGCCAGCTTAAGTTATAAATGGTATAGAGCTGAGACTTTATTAGCTACAACAATTGAATCGACTTATTCGATTTTGACTGACATGACAGATTCTTATTATAAGGTTACAGTATCTGCAGTTTATAATGTTGGTTTGGCTGATGAACATACTTGTATTGGAAACCAATTGGTGAAAAATATTGGTCCTAATGATATTATACCACAGGTTGACTTAACAGCTTTGGATGATGTGACTTTGTGTGAAGGTGAATCATATACCTATAACGCAGAATTAGCAAATTCGGGTGATTACTATACTTACGATTGGGAAATTCCATTTGTAACAGCTGCTGATAAAACAGGTTCAGACTTTGTTTTGGGTGCAGTTATAAGTGCAATGGCAGGAAACTATAAAGTAACGGTTTCAAATCGTTGTGGAAGCCAAAGCTCAACGAGCATCTTATCGGTTAATCCAAAATTACTTGTAGATGAAATTACAATTGATAAAGCGGGACCTTATTGCTTGAATGAAACGGTAGTGTTCACTATTACAGATAATGGTGAAGCGAGTCATTATTTTGCTGAGAATTTAACGACGGGTGAAATTATTAATCCAATTAGTAATCCTTTCAACTTAGTTGTTACTGATTTGAAGCAAGGTCGTTGGAAAATTACGGCTGAAGCCACTTGTGGTTCACGTGTTGATCAAGAATTTGATGTTTACTTATTGGAGGATTTTTCAAATCCGACAATGGCTGATATTTCAACTTGTATAGGAGAGAATGTTCAGTTTGATGTACAGATTCTTGATGTTCCAGTTAGTTCAAATCTGACTTATGTATGGACAGATCCATTAGGAAACCCGATTGTAAACGATCAATCAAGTCTATCCATTAATAATGTTCAATTAGCAAACTTGGGAACTTACTCATGTAATGTGACTAATAGATGTGGTTATTCAAAGACGGTAAATGCAATTTTATCTGCCGATGAGGTGACGACTTCTCAAACTGCTGCGGCAGTAGAATTGTGTGAAGGTATTCTTAATTATCGTTTTGATATCGCCTATGAAGGTAATCCAACTTTCTCATGGTATTTTAATGATTTAAGTTCTGCAGTAATTGGGACAGATAGCTTTTACGAGATAGCAGAAGTGCAAACTGAAAATGCTGGAGTTTACTACTGTCAAATTACTCTTTCATGTGGTGATATAATCAATTACCAGAGGGAATTGGTAGTGAATGAGAATATAAGTGTTATTGAAGATAGCCCTGCTACAATAAATATTTGTGAAGGAGAACAGACAGAATTGAAGATAAGTACAGAAGGACAGGTAAATCAGATTGAGTGGTTTGATCCTTTAGGAAATCTTATAGCTGATGCTATGGGGAAAACAAATATTCAAACTGGCGTTCATAACAGTGCAGGTAGTTTTATCTATAAGTATAAACTTAGTGGAGATTGTAATATAATTGAAGGCGATTTTGAACTTCTTGTTCATGATAAACCAACTTTAAATTCAATTGCAGATATTAATTCTTGTGAAGGGGATGTTATTTTGAATATGATTATCACTGGCAGTGATTATACAACTTCAAGTTGGTGGAATGCTGATGAAAGTATCAAACTAAATGATGGTCTTTCTCATACACTTCTTAATGCAAAATACCCAACTGCTTCGGGAAATTATATTGCCAAGCTTAATACGCTTTATTGTGGTGATGTAAAAGCTACAGCACAAGTTAGTATTTATGAACCCATCTCTATTGTATCAAGTTCGAATGTGAATCCTACGCCTTGTTTGGGTGAACCATTAAGTCTTGTAGTAAATGGTAGTGGTTCCGGATTAATATATAATTGGTATAAAACTGATGCTCCAACTGTGAGTTTATCATCAAATTCGACTCTTGATCTTGGAACGGCTGATCTGACTGATGAAGGTTCTTATCGCTGTGAATTGATATCAACAAATGCTTGTGGAAATTTATTGCTTGATTTTAGTGTTGACGTTCGTGAACATGCAAGTATTACCATTCAGCCAAGTGATGTTTCTTTATGTGAAGGAACTGGACCAGCTAACTTCTCAGTGAGTGCTATCGGAGAAGGAAGTCTGACTTATCAATGGTATGATAAGAATGATAATGCCTTGACAGGTGAAACGTCTCCAAATCTTCAAATTATTGATCTCTTAGCTAATAATGGACAAAGCTATTATTGTGAGGTAAGCGGTGACTTTTGTGATGCAGCTGTTTCTTCAAAGGCTAGCTTAGAAGTAATAATGAATGTGAATATTACTGAGCATCCTGCAGATGTTAAAATTTCTGAAGGTGGAATTGCAATCTTTACAGTTAAGGCAGACGGAACGGAGCCAATAGCTTACCAATGGTACTGCGATCCAACTGGGATAATGACAGGAGAAACAACATCTACACTGACTATTGATCCTGCAACAATGGATTTGAATACATATAAATACTATTGTATTGTTAGTAATAGCTGTTCAAGTGAAACAAGTGATAAAGCAGAATTATTAGTCGATGCTAATGTTAAAATCACAACCCAACCCCTAAATGTTGAGGTTTGTGAAGGTGATACTTTTGAATTTGTAATCGAGCATAAATTGCTATCTGCAGGTAAAACTTGCTATTGGGAATATAGTGATGGTGGAGCATTTATGGCTATTACGAGTTTGGCTAATCATACGATTATTTCAGAAGTAAACAAAAATACCTTACGCATCAGTAATGCAGATATGACTTTAAATACCTTTTTATTTAGAGCAACAGTTGAAGGTTTATCAAATGATGTATCTGATGAGGTAAGTGTTAAAGTTTATCAGCCCATCACATTTGATGCTATAGATGATATCGAGATCTGTATAGATGCAGGTGTTAATTTTGACTTGAACAATTTGAGTGGAACAAGTCCATACGCATTCGAATGGAAGGAAAATACACGTACATGGACAAATTCATCTCTTAATTTAAGTGGGCCAGATGCTCTAGATGGGGATTATTCTATTGAAGTTAGCAACGGGATTTGCCCATCTCATAAAGAAGAATTTAAATTATCTCATTTCGATGAGTTACTTATTAATGATATAACGGGTTCTGATCAACTGTGTCAGAATACTTCAGGAAATTTAGTGGTTGTAATTAGTAAAGATGATGCATTGGTAGCCAATTATCAATGGGTTAAAGGTGATGATGCTACTGTTTTAAGTAGCACTAGTACATACACTGTCGCTGGTCTTGATAAATCTAGTGGAGGATTATATAAGGTCGAGGTTAGCGACGGTTGTATGACTAAAGTAAAAACGAAATTTATTTCAGTAATAGATGAAATTGTTGCCACAACAAGTTGGGATTCTGAAAAGAATCTGTGTGTTGGCGATGAGTTTTTATTAGATGCTCAAGTGAGTGGTGATAACCCAACTTATATTTGGACAGCACCTAATGGAAGAGTCATTGGCAATGTTTCAAATTTGAAGATAGATGCTGTAACAGAAGCTGATTCAGGAGTCTATAAATGTGAGGTGATTGGAACTTGTAATGGTTTTGGAAACCTGATTTTTACAACTGATTTGACAGTTAATTCAGCTCCTGTAATTACAGCTGGTTTGGATGGTTTAAGTCCAGTTTGTGAAGGTGAAGATTTACAACTAGGACCAATTGTTTTTGATGGTGATGATGTTACAATAAACTGGATATTAAGCGATGGTAGCCTTGCGATTACTCATACAAATAGTTTAGAATTAGATAAGGCTGAGATTAGTGAAGAAGGTAATTACCGAGTAGAAGTTAGTAATACTTGTGGAGTTGATTTTAGTTTAGGCTTTCAAAAAGTTATTGCGTTACCAACTTTAGCTGCAATTCCAAATCTGGAAGCTTGCCAAGGTGAAGATGTTGTGATCAGAGCAGAAACAACAGGAGAGAACCTGACTTATAAGTGGTTTGTTGACGGAATCGAGGATTTAACTTATTCAGGAAAATCAGAATTGAAAATTGAAAATGTTCAAGCTGCTGATGCTAATACTTTCCGTATTTATGAGCTTGAGTGTCGTGTTAGTAATCTTGACGCTTGTGGGCTTGAGTTAATCGAGAATTCCCAAGTGATAGTAAATCCCAATACAATTCTCCAAGCTTCATTAAAAAGTGAGGTTGTATATGTTGGTAGTGATTATGAGTTTGTTTTGGATGTTACTGGTAGTAATCTAAGTTACGAATGGCATTTCACAAATATAGCTGGTGTTGATAGCATACTGGGAGAGACAAGTTCAAAACTTGACTTGCAGAATTTAAGCATGGCCGAAGCAGGAGAATACTCGTGTTATATCACTGGGGCCTGTGGAAAACGATTTACTTCAGGATTCTTGACAATAAAAGATCCTCTAAAGATTATAAATGGCTTAAATAAACTGGCTGATATTGAAAAGTGCTTTGGTGATCCTCTAAGTTTAAATATTGAGGTAAAAGGTGAAGTTTATGATATTAATTGGTTTAAAGATGGAGTTAATCTTAATCACCATAGTTTGAACTATTTTATATCCGAACTTGATTATGCTGATGCAGGAGAATACCGATGTGAGATTAACGGTGAAGGTGCCAGTTTGATTGAAACGGTAAATTTGCTAGTGCATAGACAAACGGTTTTAAATTCTAATCTAAGAGATAAAAAAATATGCGAAAATGAGAACCTTTTATGGGTGACTAATGTTGATGGTTCAAATCTGACCTATGATTGGCAGTACAAGGGGAATAGTATCTCTAATGAGGAATCATTGAATATCTTGAATTTAATAATGAATCAAGCAGGTGAATATCGTGTAGATATTTCAGGGGAATGTGGAGATGTAAGTAGTATAGCACAACTTGAGATTCAGGAACGACCTTATTATATAAGCCATTCTGAAAGTGTTGAGGTCTGTGAAAAAACGGATGAAGTTAGTTTCAGAGTGAATTATGGCGGTGATAAATTAAGCTATCAGTGGCGTAAAGATGAGATTTATATAGAAGGTGAAACTAGTTCTGTGTTGACAATCCAAAATATTGCTCAAGTTGATGCTGGTATATACTCTTGTGAGATCAATTCATCATGTAGTATAGAGATTATAAGTCCTGACATGGTTTTGTCAGTTATACCTAGCTTACAAATCTTAAGTGAGAGTGGTGATATTGAGATTTGTGATGGCGGAGCTGCAGAATTTTCTGTGGAGGCCGAAGGACGTGAAATCCTTTACCAGTGGCAATTTAATGGAGAAAACATTATTGGTGCTAATGATTCGACTTATCAAATCGATAATAGTTCAATTTCTAATAGAGGTTATTATACTTGCGAACTTTCTGATAAGTGTACCTCGAAACGTTATTCTGATTCTAAACGCTTAGATGTTAATGCTCTTCCTAATACTCAAATATATGGACGTATGGAGCTTTGCGTTTTGGAGGATAGAGTTACTTATACAACTTCGGTTCAGCCTGATATTAATTATTTATGGCAGGTTGAAGGAGGCGAATTCACAAGTGTAAATGAAGGAGAAAAAACTAAAATTACTTGGGGAGAACTTGAAAATGGGAATATAAGTATAAGAATTGTTGATGAAGAAACGGGTTGTTATGCTCAAATTGATTCTTTGGTTACACTTCATTCTTTACCAGAAGTGAACTTGTCAGCACTGGATTCTCATGGTTTGTGTGAGTCTGAATTCCAATTAACAGGTGGATTCCCTGACGGAGGTATTTATTGGGTAAATGGTGTGCGAGAAAGATCTTTTGACCCTAATAAAGGCCATGGTGATTACCCTATCCGTTATTCATATACTGACGAGAATGGTTGCTCAAATACAACGGAAGAGAAGATGATGAAAATAGATTCATTACCAGTAGTTAAGGTTATTGAAGATGTTAATGTTGGAGCATGTAAAAGCAAACAATTATGGGCCGAAACTGAAATGGGCAATATAAAATGGTCTCCAAGTCGCTATTTAGATGACCCAAATTCAAAGACACCCGTATTTACATCGGGTGAATCTGAAAGATATGTGGCTTTTGTAGTTGATAAGCATGGTTGTTTAGGTACAGATATTGTGAATGTCAATGTGGCACCTCTTCCTGTAATTACTACAATAAATGATACCATTATAGGCCAATGTAAGTCATTGGTTTTGGTAACAGATATTGTTGGAGATATTTCTGAAATCAATTGGGCTTCTGATAAGGACCAGTTAAGTAAATTGACAGCTCGTGATCCTCAATTAGAGAATTTATCTGTTGGTATTCATAATTTCACAATCAATGTTAGTGATATGTATGGTTGTGTTGCTTCAGGTTCTGTAAAGGTTGATGTTAGGGCGAATCCAGAAATAGGTCAATCAGAATTTCTATGCGAAGGAGAAAGTTTCGAAATTAATACCCGCAATATGGAAAATGCTGTGTGGAATGATGGTTACACCGCATGGGATAGAACGATTGATCAACCTGGAAATTATTCCTTAAGTGTCAGTAATGAATTTGGCTGTGTGGAAACACAGGTGATTAAAATAAACCCAACTCCTGTTATAAATCTAAGAGATACACTTATTTTCGAAGGGGAATCTGTAGTTCTTAATCCAGATTTAAATGAAGATTATGGCCCATACATTTATGATTGGGATACGGGTGATATGACCACAGAGTTGGAAGTTTTCGAATCGAATACATATCGATTGTCAGTTGAAGATGGCAATGGCTGTGTAGCTATAGACTCTGCAATTGTGGTGGTTAAGCCTATTGGTATCGAATCACCTAATGCATTTACGCCTGGCTCAGGAAATGAGAATGATCGTTTTTACTTGAAGAAAATCAATATCGAAGAGACTTTTGAACTCTATATTTATAATCGCTGGGGCGAGCTAATGCATAGAACAGCTGAAGCGGGTTATAGTGGTGGATGGGATGGAACATATCGTAGCGAAAAATGTCCAACAGGTGTCTATGTTTGGATTTTAATTCTAAACGGTGAGGCTACTGAAAAAGGGCATATGGTCTTAGTTCGATAAGTTTTTGATTTCTGAAAAAAATGGAATATCTTACAGTAAGAAATAATTTGTTTTGTTTATAAATAATAAGGAAATAATCGCTATTTTGTAGTATATATTATAGACTATATAAAAATTATAATTTAAATAACATAATCATAAAATTACATGAATAAACTTATACTCTCTATTATCTTTTTTGTTTTTGGAATGAGCTTAGTAGGGAGTGCTCAGGATATTCGCTTTTCTCAATTTTATGCGAATAAACTTTACTTAAACCCAGCATTAGCAGGTTCAAGTGATCATGCTAATGTAAGTTTGAATTATCGAAATCAGTGGCCTAATTTGGATTATCCATACGTATCATACAGTTTTTCATATGATAATTTCTTTTCGAATTTAAATGGTGGATTAGGTCTTCTTGTTATGCAAGATGATCAAGGTGATGGAGCCATTACAACAACATCATTTTCGGGTGCTTATTCATTCTTTTTACGAATTAATAGTGATTTAGTTTTTCGACCTGCAATTCAAGCAGCTTTAATACAGAAAAAATTAAATTTTAAAAATTTGATTTTCCCAGACCAGGTATCACCTATATATGGAGACGTATTTCCTCATAACACATCTGGAGATCCAAGTAATAGAAGTTGGAATGGGATGGATTTTTCAGTGGGTATAATGGCCTATTATAAAAACTATTATTTTGGTGCTGCAGCGAATCATGTTAATCAGCCTAATCTTAGTTTTGATGATTTTGAGGATGATCAATTGAATGCTAAATATACATTTCATGCAGGAGCAGAATTCGCATTGTCAGGAGACATTAGAGGAGATGGATTAGTATTAGCACCTGCCTTATTGTTTCAAAAGCAAGGCGAATTCACCCAAATGAATTATGGAATGTATTTGAGTAAGAGCTCTTTAGTTTTTGGTTTCTGGTTTAATCAGAACTTTCAGTTAAATTATGATGCTGTTATTTTGATGGCAGGTATCGTTACAGAAAGATTTAAGCTAGCTTATAGTTACGATTATACTATAACTCAGTTGGTACAAACTAACACGGGAGCACATGAATTATCATTTTCATTCCCATTAGTTATAGAGAAACGTAAAAGGAGACGTCGACCTAACCGAGTACGATATCCACAATTCTAGAACAAAAAAAAATAGGCCCATTCCTTTGAATGGGCCTATTTTTTTATCAATTAATTGATCGTTATTTAATACGTTCGATATATTTTGTTCGAATTTGTTTAAGCATATCAATATTTAAATTTTCAGCATAAATACGAATGATATCAATGGCTTTAAAATGATCGTAAATAAAGCCAATTGAGGCATCGAATTGTAGCATGTCCATATTATACTTCACTTGCTTAGTAATCTCCTCAAATTCGCTCCATGAAACTTGTTTAGGGATTTTAAAGTAACCATGATTGGCCTCTACGGTATCCAAGTAAAAATTATCTTCTAATTGTTCCAATGAGAAGAATTTATTTAAGCGAGTAATTCCTTTAGGGTGATTAAATTTTGAAGGTTTATCCTTAAAATGAATACCTAGAGAAACGTAATAAGCTTGTAGTTCCTTAATATCTGCATATTGCTCAATATGTCGAACTCGAATAATGTTGTAAACGGTATTGAAAATAGTAATCGTACCCTGTGCAGCATGATACTTTTTATTGGTAACAGACATGATTTTTTGTGTGGTACGAGTGAATTGCTCCAAATCGTAATGTTTGTCAGTTACCAAATAGATATAATGAGGTGTGATACCCTTTTGTAAGTTGTCGTAATATTCATAAAACCCAGGGAATGGATTCAATGATTCAAGAACGAAAGTATTAGGAAGTACAGCACCTTCAATAAGCTCAAAGGCTTCTTCTTTTATAAGGCTTCCATATTTAATTTGAGTGGTTTCAGTCATATATAAGAGGGATTTAGTGGTACTTAATTAGTTGAATTCTATACTTACAGCTTGTCACGAGTATTCCTTTAAACTTAGCGAAAAATGAAATAAAAAACAAGAACTCGAGGTCTTTTTTTATTGATCTCTGGTGAAGACTAATTCTGTATCTGTCGAAAGATGAGGGTTAAATGCATAGCCCTCTGAATCGAATGCTTTTAGATATTCTGGATCTGTAATCTTATTCTGGATGATAAAGCGAGTCATCAATCCTCGTGCTTTCTTCGCAAAAAAACTGATTACTTTATACTGACCATTCTTTAAATCCTTGAAGACGGGTGTGATAACCTCTGCTTTAAGTTTCTTTTTATTTATAGATTTGAAGTATTCATTTGACGCTAAATTTATAAGATATTGATCTTCTTTCCCCTTTAAGGTTTTATTGATTTCATTGGTGATTTTATCACCCCAAAACTCATATAAGTTTTTCCCTTTTGTAGTTTGGAGTTTCTTGCCCATTTCCAATCGGTAGGCTTGAATCAAATCCAGAGGTTTAAGTACACCATAAAGACCCGATAGAATACGTAAATCTTTTTGTGCAGTTTGTAATTCATCCTCACTTAAAGTAACTGCATCAAGGCCCGTATATACATCACCTTTAAATGCTAAAATGGCTTGTTTCGCATTTTCCATATCGAATGGTAATTGCCAGTTTACAAAACGTTCGAAGTTAAGTTGGGCCAATTTTGGACTAATACTCATGAAATCGGCTATCTCATCTGTAGAGAGTTTTCTGAGTTGTTTAATTAGGGATTGAGACTCCTTTAAAAAGCTAGATTCAGAAAAGTTTTTATTTGTATTTTCAGTTTCGAAATCAAGTGATTTTGCTGGAGATATGAGGATTAACATATATTGAAATTTTAATATTATGAATCTAAGATATGTGATTTGAAACAGATATACTAATTGAGTTTTTTGATGTACATATTGGTCTTGTTTATATATGCCTTATCATATTTATACGAAAAAAGCAGATGACTGGCATCTGCTTTAAAAACTCTATCTCGAAATGTTATTTTTTAGATGTTTTGATCAGGATATAAAGATTCCCACCATTGGTTTTTATCTTTTAGGTGTTTAGCAAAATATGCAAAAATGGTATTGTTCCACAAAATACGCTGTGTATAATTTAAAATTTGATGATTCTGATCTTTCACTTGAATAAAATCAACCTCTTTACCTAAAAGTTTAAGAGCCTGATACATTTGAATACTTTCACCCAATGGGACATTGGTATCGACACTTCCGTGAATAAGGAGCATAGGAGTTGTTACCTTATCAGCATTGAATAATGGACTTTGATCCACATATAACTTTCGATGACTCCAAGGGAATGATTTTCCAGAAGCATTTATACTATATGTGTAACCCCAGTAACCTTCTCCCCAATATGAGGTGATGTCACTAATTCCTGCATGTGAAATCGCCGCTGCAAAAATATCAGTTCTTGTTTGTAATAACATGGTCATGAATCCTCCATAGGATGCTCCAATACAACCAATTTTTTCAGCCTTAACAAATGAGTGTGATGCAACAAACTTCTTGGTTCCTTCAATAATTTCATCAGCAGTGGTAATTCCCCAATTGTTCTGATGTTCTGCAGAAAATTCTTGACCAAAGCCTGTGGCTCCACTTGGTTGTAGTAAGTAAACCACATAACCCATTGCAGCATATAAATTTAATGGATAGCGACCACCAAAACTTCGCTCTACAGGAACGGTTCCCGCATAGTAATTTACAATCATTGGATACTTCTTATTCGCATCAAAATTTGGTGGATAATAAACACGGCCAATAATTGTTTTACCATCTTTTTTAGTGAAGTTCCAATCTTCAGTTTTTCCAAATTTAACATGATTGAATTTCTCTTTCTCTGGATTAAGCAGATTAGCAGATTCATTCTTGTTCAAATCATAAATGTACGCTTGGTATGGACTTGAAATACTGCAGGCAATATAGGATAGACTAGAACCATTAGATGCGATATCAAAACTCTTAACAACATCGCTTTTGATATTTAATTTCGTGAATGTTTTATCTGATAGATCATATTTAAACAGTCTAACGTAGTCTTTATCATTTGCTTTAAAGTAAATATTACCATCCTTTTTATTCCATTCAGTCTTGCCAATTGCAGGATCGAAATTGTATGAAATTGGATCAACGGCTTTTGTTTTCAAGTCTAGAATATATAACTGGCCATCGTAGTTGTTTGCCATGTTTTGTTTTCCAATATTCTCTCCCAATTTTCCAAAACAAGATGGACCAGCTTGAACCAATATTTTAGAATCATCAGGAGAATACTGGGCGGATCCTCCAAATAATTTATCTTTCCAGATCGTGTCTATCTTGAATGTTTTAAGATTCATTTGATAGAGATTCTGCTTGCTGTAAGGATATTCATTATAGTCAGGTCTCGACTGGGAAAAGATAATATTCTTGCTGTCAGAACTTATGTCATTCAGTTGAGTTGACAATGTACCATGCGTTAACTTTTGTCTAACGCCACTTTCTACATTTAGCTTGTATAAAAAGCTGCGGTATCTAAACCCAGGTAAGCGATCTTCCATTCCTTGAATCTTTCTGATTTTCCATTCCTTGGAATGATCTTTGGCTTGAGAATAGATAATATTCTGGGTATCAGGAGTCCAACTGTAAGATTCAAAATTGGAGATATGCTTAGCAATTTCCCTTTCTTGGCCTTTGTCTAAATCAAAAACAAAAAGAGAAGTTTTCCCATTGTATTTTTTAGAATAAGAAAGTTTGTTGCCTAGTGGTAACCACTTTATTTGCGAAAGACTGCTTCCTCGAAAAGTGTGAATAATTTTACCATCTCGAATCGATTGAACAACTTTCCATCGTTCTGTTTTATCAGATGGAGGTAGGCTACGTGAATATGAAATTAAAGCAAATTCTCTATCAGACGAAAGAACAGATGAGTTTACTTTTTTACCATCAAGAACTTTATTGATCGTAATGAATTGTTCTGCTGAAGTTGAAATTTTAAAGTCATCTTTTTCCCATCCATTCTCAGTTTTCAATTGAACTTTGAATGTGTTGTTTTCATTAAGAGAAAGGGTTTTTATAATAAGGCAGTGTTTACCCGGTTCTATAGCGATATTAGAAATTAGCTCTTTAGCCTCTTTTTCTTGCTGTTTATAGTGTGATGCAATTTTTTTTCCATCCAGGTATATTTCAAGCATTGGGAAAGTCTTCACAATTAGTTTGGCTTTACTCCAATCTTCTACTTCGATATAGCTTGCGTAATAGTTTAAGTGTTTTGCTTTACCATTTGCATCTAAATATCCTTTTTTAGATAGACTAGCTTTGGTCCATTTTAGTTGAAGTTGATTCCAATTTAAAATATCATTCTCTTCAGGTCTTAATTTTTCAATATCGATGTGATTTTCAATAAGTAAATCTTTAAACTGGAAGCTTTTGCTTTCAATATCCAAAGAATTATGAAAGGCTGGCAGTATAACAGAAGCAGCATCTGATTGTAACCAATCTTGTAAGTTAATTGATTCCTTGTCTGTTTTCTTTTTAGCTGAGCTACTCAAGTTGAATATGAGTATTAAACTAAGGATCGATAGAATTCTAGTCATGATTATATTTGTTATTTAAGCTTACTTTAAAAATCAAAATTACGAATTAAACTTACCTTAAAAAAGGACTTTGCTCAAGCTGATTACTTTTTTGTTTTAGGCTTTATTTTACTTGAAAAATAGAGGGTACCATCAGCTAGAACCAATGATTAATATGGAGAGTTATGCTTGAAGTAAAATGTATTCGTTTTTTTATTATATTAGATGGTCACCAATAACCTATACTGTATACCCTATGAGGACGGATTATGATTTTCCACAATTTATTCTTGCGAAGTGGCAAAAGTTAATTGACCTACTTAGTTCAACATTTGATTTGCCAGCGACTCTAATCATGCAGGTGAATAAAGATTCAATGGAAGTTTTTGCTAAGTGTTCTACAGAGGGAAACCCTTATTCTTTGGGTGAATCAGAGGAAATGGTTGGTCTTTATTGTGAGACTGTAGTGAAGAGTAATGCCAAATTATTAGTAGCTAATGCTCTCGCAGATTCAGATTGGGATGATAATCCAGACATTAAACTTGGTATGGTAGCGTATTTAGGTTTCCCTTTAAAATATCCTAATGGAGATATTTTTGGAACGATATGTGTCCTTGATAATAAGGAGAATACCTTTAGTAAAACGATAGAGGATTTTCTTTTACAAGTTAAGGATATAATAGAATTAGATATAATTGCTTATTCCTCTTACGAAAAGACAAGTGAAGGTTTAGAGCAAAATGTGTTTTCTAAGTTTCAAGAGATAGGTTTAAAAAAGGAATCTCTTTTTGAAATTGAATCTGAATTAAATGAACATAAAACTTCATGTAACGTTCTAACAAAAAAAATAAGCCAACTTGATAACGAATTATTGAAACGAGAATCTAAATACGAGACTCTTTTTTCTTCGATGAACGCAGCTTTAGTCGTTTTTGAACCTATTCTGAATTCTGATGGTGATATTTCTAATGCCATATATATTGATATGAATGCTAATAATGAAACTATTATTGGTTATAAGAAAGAGGACGTTATAGGTAAAACTATTTTAGATATTTTCCCAAATCTAGAAGATTTCTGGTTTTCTAAGTTTGATTTTGTTGTTAAGAATAATAAACCAATTAGATTTGAATCTTTTCATAAGGGCTTAGGTAAGTATTTGTCGGTTAATGTGTTTCCTGTAGATGATGGTGCTTTTGCCATATCATATTATGATATTTCGGCACAAGAAATTCTAAAAGAAAAATTAAATGAAAGTGAAAGAAGATATAAAACCATCTTTAACGAAAGTAGCTCGATAATGTTGCTTCTCGATCCTAAATATGGAGGAATTGTTGATGCAAATTCTACTGCATTGAAATTTTATGGTTTTCCTAAAAAGCAGCTCTTAATGATGAATATGCATGATATTAATATCATGTCAACTGAAGCTCTTCAGACAGAGATTGATTTAGTTACCCAAAAAAAGAAGAATCATTTCCAGTTTAAACATCAATTGGCAAATGGTGATATACGTGATGTAGAGGTTTATTCGGGTACAATTATTGCAGATGGGCAAACATTATTACATTCTGTTATTCATGATGTAACAGAGAGTAGAATTGCTTTAGAGGAGGTGAATCGATTATCAATGGCAGTTGAACAGAGCCCTATTGCTATCTCGATGACAAACCTAGATGGTGATGTGACTTATTGCAATCCAAAACATTGCGAATTGACGGGTTATACTAATGAGGAAATTGTTGGAATGAATCCAAGGATTCTGAAATCTGGAAAATTCTCAAAGAAAGAATATCAAATTTTATGGGAAACAATTTCATTAGGAGGGAAGTGGAGTGGTGAATTCTTTAATAAAAAAAAAGATGGTAGTTATTACTGGGAGTTGGCATCCATTGCATCTATTAAAAATGATAAAGGTGAAATTGTAAATTACATTAAATTTGGAGAGGACATATCGGATAGAAAACGATTAGAGAATCAATTAAGTCACTCAATATTAAAGGCGGAAGAAAGTGATAAACTGAAAACATCTTTTTTGTCGAATTTGAGTCATGAAGTCAGAACGCCTTTAAATGGAATATTGGGCTTTACTAATCTGATGCTTTCTGATGATATCACAGATGAAGAACGAAGAGATTATGGTGCTTTTGTTGAGTCATCGGGAAATCAGTTATTGATGATGATGGATAATATCCTTAAAATATCAATGATAGAAGTAGAGAGAATGAGTGTTAAATTTTCAACTTTTAATATACATGAACTGCTTCTCGAAATTGAGGCTTATTATTCAAGTGAAATTATTGAAAAAGGATTGGAATTAATGATTGACTGTAATTGTAAATCTTTAATTAGAAATGATTCAAAAAGAGTTCGTCAAGTTTTAGATAGTTTAATTCGAAATGCTATAAAATTCACTGCTCAAGGTAAAATTATCATAAAGGCTGAATGTAGTAATAACATGCTCTTGCTGTCTGTTCAAGATACAGGTATTGGTATTGAATCTCATGACCATGAAGCAATATTTGATCGATTTAGGCAGGTTGATGGTTTTTCGACAAGAGAATTTGAAGGATCTGGACTTGGTTTAGCAATTTCTAAAGAGATTGTAACATTGCTCGGTGGTGAAATATGGTTAGAGTCCAAAATAGGCAAAGGGGCAAAATTCATATTTACAATCCCCAATATAATTGGATAATTGAATACAGACTAAATTATAAAAGAAAAGCCGAAACTTAATCGTTTCGGCTTTTGTTTATTTATCGTTTTTCCATCAGCACTATATTCTCCACATGATGTGTATGTGGGAACATATCTACTGCTTGAATCTTTGTTACTTTATACGCATGATCCATCATTTCTAAATCGCGAGCTTGTGTGGCTGAGTTACAACTCACATATACGATTCTATTTGGAGCCGCCTGCAGAATGGTTTTAACCACATCGACGTGCATACCCGCTCTTGGTGGATCCACAATCATCATATCTGGGTGACCATGTTCAGTAATGAATTCAGCATTCAATACGTCTTTCATGTCTCCAGCAAAGAAAGCAGTGTTGTCAATTCCGTTGATTTCAGAATTCAATTTAGCATCTTCGATTGCATCTGGTACATACTCAATACCAATTACTTTTTTAGCCTGACGAGCTACAAAGTTGGCAATGGTTCCTGTCCCCGTATATAAATCGTAAACAACCTCGTCCTTTTGGATGTTAGCAAATTCACGTGTTTTACTATAAAGTTCGTAAGCTTGTTCCGAGTTAGTTTGGTAGAATGATTTTGGTCCAATTTTGAACTTTAAATCTTCCATTTGCTCGAAAATATGATCTATGCCTTTGTATAAAATCACATCTTGATCACCAATAGTATCGTTGCCTTTTTCGTTTATAACGTACATCAATGAAGTAATCTCAGGGAATTTATCAGCTAAGTGAGCCATAAGACCTTCACGTTTCTCCACGTCTTCGTGATAGAAAACAACAATAACCATCACATCACCTGTAGTAGATGTCCTAATTATCAAAGTACGCAGGAAACCTACCTGACCACGAATATCGAAGAAGCTTAAGTCATTAGCAAATGCATATTCCTTTATTGCTAAACGAACTGCATTAGAAGGCTCAGCTTGTAGGTGACATTTGTTGATATCAACGATTTTGTCAAAAAGGCGAGGCACGTGAAAACCTAATGCTGGTGTGCGAGTTATTTCATCGTCACTATTAACTTCATCAAAGGTTAAATAACGCTTGCTCGAGAAAGTGAATTCAAGTTTGTTACGGTAAAATTTTGTTTTAGCTGAAGGCAAAATAGGATTAGCTTCTGGCAAATCAATTTTTCCAATTCGACTTAAATTATCAAGAACCTCTTGTTGCTTGAATTTAAGTTGCTCCTCGTAAGGCAAGTTTTGCCATTTACAACCACCACAAATTCCAAAATGCTCACAAAAAGCATCTACTCTTAAGTCGGAATATTTGTGAAATACAACAGGATGACCTTCCATAAAACTTTTACGTTTTTTTGTCACCTGCACATCCACAACATCACCAGGTATCACGTTGGTTACAAACACAACTTTCTCATCTACCTTGGCAATGGCCTTTCCTTCGGCTGCTAACTTTATAATTTCAACGTTTTCCAGTAAGGGTTTTTTCTTTCTATTTCTTCCCACTTTGTATTTCTTTAAAGATTTGGCTGCAAATATATAACAAATAGTACTTAGAGTTTATAAGTTATAAGTTATAAGTACTTAAAGTTGAAAATCATTTTAAGGAGCTGCAATTTTAAGTATTAATAAGTACTCATGGCACTTTAAATACTTTAGGCACTATTTTACTATCTTTGCCGCCCTAACATATAAACAATTCGTTGTCCATGATATCAATTAATAATCTCATAGTAGAGTTTGGTGGTTTTACACTTTTTAAAGACGTTACTTTTATCGTTAATTCTCGTGACCGTATTGGTTTGGTAGGAAAAAATGGTGCCGGTAAATCAACTCTTTTGAAAATATTTGCCGGGCATCAGGAACCTACGAAAGGTACCGTAAGCATTCCCAATGAGATTAAGATCGGTTATTTGCCTCAGCAGATGAATCATGAAGATGGACGAACTGTTCTTGAGGAATCTATGACAGCTTTTGAAGAGGTGATTCAATTGGAAAAGGAGATTGCTCAGGTTAATAACCAAATTGCAGAACGTACCGATTATGAATCGGAATCCTATATGAAATTGATTAATCGTTTGACAGAAAAAAACGATAGGTTTCATATGATGGGAGGAGAGAATATTCAGGCAGAAGCAGAACGTACGCTTCTTGGTCTTGGATTCTTACGTAAGGATTTTACACGTCAGACCAATGAGTTTTCGGGTGGATGGCGTATGCGAATCGAATTGGTGAAGATTTTACTTCGTCGACCTAATGTTTTTCTTCTCGATGAGCCGACTAACCACTTGGATATTGAATCGATTCAATGGTTAGAAGATTTCTTGAAAACCTATCCAGGTGCTGTTGTTTTGGTTTCTCACGATAGAGCTTTTCTTGATGCGATCACTAACCGTACGGTTGAGATTTCGGTTGGTAAAATATATGATTATAAAGTATCGTACACAGAGTATATACAGTTGCATGCTGAGCGACGTGAGCAACAACAGAAGGCCTTCGTTAATCAGCAAAAGATGATTAAAGAGACTGAAGATTTTATTTCGCGTTTTAGATATAAGGCGAGCAAATCTGTTCAGGTGCAATCACGAGTTAAACAACTTGAAAAAGTTGATCGTATTGAAATTGATGAGGTTGATAATACGAAGCTAAGTTTGAAATTCCCACCAGCACCTCGTTCAGGCGATTTGGTTTGTCAAGTTAAGGGCTTAAGTAAATCTTATGGCGATAACTTGGTTTTAAATGACCTTGAATTTGTAATTGAACGTGGTGAGAAACTTGCTTTTGTTGGTAAGAATGGTGAAGGTAAATCAACCCTTGTCAAAGTGTTGATGGGTGAAGTTGATCATACAGGAATATGCAAGCTCGGTCATAATGTTAAAATTGGATATTTTGCTCAAAACCAGGCTATGATGCTTGATGAGAATAAAACGGTTTTCGATACCATCGATGATGTTGCAGTAGGTGATGTAAGAACCAAAATTCGTGATATTCTTGGTGCATTCATGTTTGGAGGCGAGGATATCGACAAAAAAGTAAAAGTATTGTCAGGAGGAGAGCGTTCACGTTTGGCTATGGTTCGTCTTTTGCTTGAGCCAGTTAACTTACTTGTTCTCGATGAGCCGACCAATCACCTCGATATGAAATCGAAGGATGTGTTGAAAGAAGCACTGCTTAAATTCGATGGAACTGTTATTGTTGTTTCTCACGATAGAGAATTCCTTGATGGATTATCTTCTAAGGTTTATGAATTTACCAATAAGCAAGTAAAAGAGCATTTGGGTGGTATATATGCCTTTCTTCAGAATAAGAAGATGGATAATATGCGTGAGCTTGATAGAAAAAAACAAGTCGCAAGTGAAGCAAAAGTAGATGTCGTTGTATCGGATAATAAATTGAATTACCTTGAGCGTAAGGAGATGAATAAGCAGATTTCTAAACTTGAGAGAGCTGTGTCTAAGTGTGAAGAAATGATTGCTGAATATGAGGAGAAGATCGTCGAAATTGAGGCCTTATTAACTGATCCGAAGAACCAAGATCAGGAAACATTTAAGGCTTACGATGAGGCTAAAAAGAGCCTTGAAGATGAAATGACGAATTGGGAGAATAAGAATGAAGAACTTGAGAACTTGATCATTGAAAAAGGTGAATAAGTCAACCAATTAAAATATTATTGATCAAACTCTGATCATTAGATATGAAAAAAGCCCGATGTGAATCGGGCTTTTCTTTTATAGTAGACTAGAGTGAATTTCTAGTTTTTCTCTGGTTTTGGTAATAAAGCTTTTCTTGAAAGTTTCAATTTACCTGTCTTAGGATCGATACCGATAAGTTGTACTTCAACAATATCTCCTTCTTTCAACACTTCGTCAACTGTATTTAGTCTACGGTGCTCGATTTCAGAAATATGAAGTAAACCATCTTTACCAGGAAGAACTTCAACGAAAGCACCAAAAGCAACAATCGACTTCACTTTTCCTTTGTAAATTGTTCCTACTTCAGGAACTGCAGTGATACCTTTGATACGACCTAATGCAATATCAATTGCTTCTCTGTTATTAGCTGAAATATCAACATGACCTTTTCCGTCAACTTCTTCGATAACGATAACCGCACCTGAAGTTTCTTGAATCTCTTGAATAATCTTACCACCGGGTCCGATTACAGCACCAATCATTTCCTTAGGAATAACTAGGGATACAATTCTTGGAGCGTGATCTTTAAGATCTTCTCTTGGAGCTTCGATAGTCTCAGCAATCTTATCTAAGATATGAAGACGACCTGCGCGAGCTTGCATCAATGCTTGCTCTAACACTTCATAAGGAAGTCCGTCTACTTTAATGTCCATTTGAGTCGCAGTAATACCATCTCTAGTACCTGTTACTTTAAAGTCCATATCACCCAAGTGATCTTCATCACCTAGAATATCCGAAAGAATAGCATATTTCTCAGCACCTTCAGTAGAGATGAGTCCCATTGCGATACCCGAAACTGGTTTCTTCATTTGGATACCTGAATCCATAAGTGCTAATGTACCTGCACAAACAGTAGCCATTGAAGACGATCCGTTTGACTCAAGAATATCCGAAACAATACGAATTGCATAAGGACACTCATCAGGAAGCATATTTTTAAGAGCACGATGTGCTAGGTTACCATGACCAACCTCACGACGAGAAAGTCCACGAGAAGGACGAGCATCACCCGTTGAGAAAGGAGGGAAGTTATAGTGAAGTGTAAATTTCTCTTTTCCACGGAAAAGTACATCATCAATCATCTTCTCATCTAACTTAGTACCTAATGTTACTGAAGTTAAAGATTGAGTTTCGCCACGAGTAAACACAGCAGAACCGTGAGCATTTGGAAGGTAATCAATCTCAGACCAGATAGGACGAATCTCGTCAGTCTTACGACCATCTAAACGAACCTTATCTTCAAGAACCATTTCGCGAATAGCATCTTTTTCCACATCGTGGAAATAGCGTCCGATTAGGCTCATGTTAACCTCTGAAGCATCTTTGCCTTCTGAGTATTCAGCAACAAACTCTTCTTTTACAGCTGCAAATGAAGCTGAACGTTCGTGTTTGTTAGGGTTTTGAAGTCTTGCAACTTCTAATACTTTTGCATAAGTTTTGTCAGCGATTAACTGGCGAAGTTCTTCATCGCTTTCTTCGTGACAATAAACTCTTTTAGTTGTGTTTCCAACCGCTTCAGCTAATTCAACTTGAGCTTGACATTGGATTTTAATTGCTTCGTGAGCCACTTTGATAGCTTCAAGCATTTCTGCTTCCGAAACTTCGTGCATCTCACCTTCAACCATCATGATATTATCCATGGTTGCAGCAACCATAATTTCCATATCAGCAAGAGCTAAATTCTCGCGAGTTGGATTAATCATGAATTCGCCATTGACTCTAGCCACACGAACCTCAGAAATAGGCTCAAGGAATGGAATGTCAGATACTGCAATAGCTGCAGAAGCTGCAAGACCAGCAAGGGCATCAGGCATGTCGTTTGCATCAACAGAAATCAAGCTAATTGATACGAATGTATCAGCGTGATAATCTGAAGGGAATAATGGACGTAGGGCACGATCCACAAGACGACATACTAAAATTTCATAGTCAGAAGGACGACCTTCTCTTTTCATGAATCCACCAGGGAAACGACCTAGTGCAGCATATTTCTCTTTGTAGTCTACTGACAAAGGCAAAAAGTCAACATCTTGCTTTGCATTTTTTGCAGATACTACAGTAGCTAACAACATGGTCTTACCCATTTTTACTACAACAGCTCCATCAGCTTGTTTTGCTAATTTACCTGTTTCAATTGTGATGGACCTTCCATCACCTAATTCAATTGTTTTTTCGATTACATTCATCATTTGTAGTTTTATTCAAACTTATATTCGGATAAGGCTAGATGTTACCATTCTTAAATAAAAAAAGCAATCCCGATTGCTCAGGATTGCTAATATTATAAGATATTACTTACGCATTTTTAATGCCAAAATAATAGCACGGTATCTTTCAATATCTTTTGCTTTTAAGTAATCCAATAGGCTTCTTCTTTTACCTACTAGTAATTGCAGCGCACGTTGGGTACTGTAATCTTTTCTATTTTTCTTTAAATGCTCTGTTAAGTGGGCAATACGGTAAGAAAATAAAGCGATCTGAGATTCTGCAGCCCCAGTGTCTTTATTAGACTTTCCGTATTGTTCGAAAAGCTCTTGTTTTTTTTCTGCTGATAAATACATAGTACTTAAAATTAAATTGTTATTGTATGAACTATTAATTTGGCAAAAGTAAGGATTTATTTTTATAAATCAATAAGCTTGCTTTGTTGTTTTTTCTGAGAAACTTAAAGCCCTCAATAAAGAGGAAAATTAAGTTCGATTATAATAAAAATAGAAGCCTCGAAACAGTGCTTCGAGGCTTCTGATTATATGAATTGTGTTGTCATAGAAATTATTCTACTTCAACATGCTCTTCGATATAGTTTTCAAGAGGTTCACAAGTACACATTAAGTTTCTATCTCCATGAGCATCGTCAACACGAGATACTGATGGCCAGAACTTATTGTCAGCCACCCATTTCAATGGGTAAGCTGCTTTCTTACGTGAATATGAATGGTTCCACTCATCAGCAGTTAATACCATATGAGTATGTGGAGCGTGCTTAAGAACGTTGTCCTGAGCATCAGCAACACCATCTTCAATTTCCTTCATTTCGCCATTGATTCGAGCCAATGCTTCAACGAAACGATCAAGTTCTTCTAGTGGCTCACTTTCAGTAGGCTCTACCATAAGTGTCCCGTGAACTGGGAAAGAAAGAGTAGGCGCGTGGAAACCGTAGTCCATCAAACGCTTCGCAATATCACCATCAGTAATACCAACAGTTTTATTAAACTCTCTACAGTCGAAAATCATTTCGTGACCTACACGACCTTTATCTCCTTTGTAAAGAATCTTGAAACCAAGTTTTTCGAATGAAGAAGCAAGGTAGTTAGCATTTAGGATAGCCATCTTAGTAACTTCCTCTAAACCGTCGGTACCCAACATAGCGATATAGCCGTAAGTAATAGGCAATACACTAGCCGATCCGAAAGGAGCAGCAGCTACAGCAGTAATAGCATTTTTACCACCAGTTTCAATCACTTTGTGTGAAGGTAAGAATTGAACCAAGTGTTCAGCAACACCAATAGGACCAACTCCAGGACCACCACCACCGTGAGGAATAGCAAATGTTTTATGTAAGTTCAAGTGACAAACGTCAGCGCCAATAGCACCTGGGTTTGTTAATCCAACTTGAGCATTCATATTAGCACCATCCATATAAACCTGTCCACCATTTTCGTGAATCAAGTTCATCATTTCTTTGATACCTGTTTCGAATACACCATGTGTAGAAGGGTAGGTAATCATGTATGCACATAAATTATCCTTATGCTTCTCAGCTTTAGCTTTTAGGTCTTCGAAATCAACATTACCTTTTTCATCACACTTAACAACGACTACTTTCATACCAGCCATTGTTACTGTAGCTGGGTTAGTACCGTGAGCCGAAGCAGGAATCAATACTACATTTCTATGACCTTCGCCACGAGAAATATGGTATTCACGAATAACTAATAAACCCGTGTACTCACCAGCAGCACCAGAATTAGGCTGTAGTGTGCATCCAGAAAAACCTGTGATTACAGATAACCATTGCTCAAGTTCAGTTATAATTTGAGTATAACCATCAGCTTGATTAATCGGAATGAATGGGTGAAGTCCACCAAATTCAGGCCAACTAAGAGGAAGCATTTCAGCAGCAGCATTCAATTTCATAGTACAAGAACCTAAAGAGATCATCGAAGTGTTTAGTCCGATATCTTTTTTCTCAAGGTTTTTGATGTAACGCATCATTGCTGTTTCAGAATGGTAGCGGTTGAATACATCTAATGTAAGGTATTCGCTTTTACGAGCTAATTTCTCATCGAAAAATAGCTTCTCTTCCATTGCTGTTAGAACAACTTCAGCTTTGTTAGCTGCTTTTGCGAAAATATTTAGAATCGCATTTAATTCTGCATCGCTAATCTTCTCATCAGTAGAAATACCAATAGTTGTATCATTGATATATCGGAAGTTCATCTCTTTCTCAAGAGCTGCAGTACGAATTGCGTCCATTGAAACACCAGCAGGTAATACAATCTCAAGTGTATCGAAATAGTTCTCGATATTTTGAGTGTAACCCAATGCTTTTAATCCTTCAGAAAGGAAACCAGCTGCTGAGTGAATATGCGTAGCAATACGTTTGATTCCTTTTTGTCCGTGATAAGTCGCGTAAAAGCCAGCCATTGTAGCTAAAAGAGCCTGAGCTGTACAGATATTTGATGTTGCTTTTTCACGTTTGATATGCTGCTCTCGTGTTTGAAGAGCTAAACGAAGTGCTGGGTTGCCTTGAGCATCTTTGGTTACACCAATGATACGTCCGGGAATAGTACGTTTGTAAGCTTCACGACAAGCCATGAAAGCTGCGTGAGGACCACCATATCCCATAGGAACACCAAAACGCTGAGAAGAACCTACAACGATATCAGCTCCCCACTCTCCAGGAGCAGTAAGTAAAGCTAAACTCATAAGATCGGCAGCAACAGCAACTAATGCATCAGTTCCGTGCGCTTTCTCTACGAATTCCGTGTAATCTTCAACACTACCATTGGCAGCAGGATATTGGATGATAGATCCGAATACTGCATCAGTAAATTCGAAAGTTTTGTAATCACCAACAACAAGTTCAATGCCTAGAGGCTTCGAACGAGTAACAAGTACATCTAGTGTTTGAGCAAAAATGTTTTCGTCAACAAAAAGAATATTGGCATTAGCCTTTTTCTTTGCTCTTGAACGTAAACTATGCATCATATACATGGTTTCGCCTACAGCAGTTGCTTCATCAAGAAGAGAGCTATTTGCCAAATCCATCTTGGTTAGATCCAACACTACAGTTTGAAAGTTCAAAAGAGCTTCCAATCTTCCTTGAGAAACTTCAGCTTGGTATGGAGTATAAGGTGTATACCACCCTGGATTTTCCAATACATTGCGAAGAATCACTGGAGGAGTGATCGTGTCATAATAGCCTTGACCAATAAATGTTCTGAATAATTTATTTTTAGCAGCAATACCTTTTATTTTCGCTAGATATTCATTTTCAGTTAAAGCTTCTGGAAGATCCAAAGCTTTAGTTAAACGAATATCAGAAGGGATTGTTTCTTCAATTAGGGCATCTAACGAGGATGCGCCAACAGTTTCCAACATTGTTTTAATATCCCCATTGCGAGGTCCAATGTGACGGGAAACAAACTTTTCGGTTGCCATATTCTTGTAAAAATTTTAGTGTTTGTGTAATAAAGATTCACCTTAATTTGCGTGCGTAAATGTAGCAAAAGATTTAGGATTACATCGATTGCAATTTAGAAATAACTTTTCTGTTTTTCAACATTTCTTTTGTCTGAAAACAAGAAGTTTAGTGCAACTTTTGTTCATAATTATTTGATGATAACTGATGATTTTCTTTATCTTCATGCAGCTTTTGTTATTAGGATGTCAAAAGCGAGCTGGATTAGACGATTGAGATGTGTTATTTTTTTAGATTTCTTGTGCTCAAATATTAAAGGCTAATCTATTTTTAATGGTATATTTGTAATTCAATTTTTCAAAATGATAGAACTAAAAGAAGGCGATAAAGCCCCAGAATTCTCTGGTGTAAATCAAGATGGTAAAGTTTTGAAATTATCTGATTTTAAGGGGAAAAGATTGATTCTATACTTTTACCCTAAAGATAATACGCCCGGATGTACTGCAGAGTCGTGTAATTTGAACGAAAATTACGATGAACTAACAAAGCATGGTTTCGAGGTTATAGGCGTGAGTCCAGATGAAGCTGGAAAGCATCAGAAATTTATTGCCAAATATGATTTGGCTTTTAATTTGATTGCTGATACTGAAAAGGAAATGCTACAAGCTTATGGTGCTTGGGGAGAGAAGAAACTCTATGGTAAAGTTTACGATGGTGTTTTGCGATCAACATTTATTATTTCAGGAGATGGGGTGATTGAAAAGATCTTTAAAAAGGTTAAAACGAAAGATCATACCAATCAGATTTTAACAGAATTGAATATTCAATTTTAAAAATTTATAATACATATAGATATGGCAACTAAAGATATTGCAGACATTAATAAGGAAAAGCTGAAAGCACTACAGTTAACCATGGATAAAATTGATAAAACCTACGGTAAAGGTGCTATCATGAGAATGGGTGATGAGGCTGTAGTTGATTTGCCAGCTATTTCATCGGGTTCACTTTCGTTGAATATGGCTTTGGGAGTGGGTGGTTATCCTCAGGGACGTGTTATCGAAATTTATGGACCTGAATCATCAGGAAAGACAACATTAGCAATTCACGCTATGGCTGAAGTTCAGAAAGCTGGTGGTATAGCCGCTTTTATCGATGCTGAGCATGCTTTCGATCGTTTTTATGCTGAAAATTTAGGTGTAGATATTGAGAATTTATTGATTTCTCAACCAGATAACGGTGAGCAAGCTCTTGAGATTGCTGATCAGTTAATTCGTTCATCAGCTGTTGATTTGGTTGTGATTGACTCTGTTGCAGCTTTAACGCCTAAGGCGGAAATTGAAGGTGAAATGGGTGAATCTAAGATGGGATTACAAGCTCGTTTGATGTCACAAGCTTTGCGTAAGCTTACTGGGAATATCAGTAAGACGAATACAACTTGTATGTTTATTAATCAGTTGCGTGAAAAAATTGGTGTGATGTTCGGGAATCCAGAAACTACAACTGGTGGTAATGCACTTAAATTTTACGCATCGGTTCGTTTGGATATTCGTCGTATTGGTCAGATTAAAGATGGTGATGATATTCAAGGTAACCGTACACGTGTTAAGGTTGTGAAAAATAAGGTTGCACCTCCTTTCCGTAAAGCTGAATTTGATATCATGTATGGTCAGGGAATCTCTAAAACAGGTGAAATTGTTGATCTTGGAGTTGACTACAATATTATCAAGAAAAGTGGATCATGGTTCTCTTATGGTGAGGTGAAGCTTGGTCAAGGTCGTGAGGCTGTTAAGCGTTTGATTTCTGATAATGTAGAGCTGGCTGAAGAGTTGGAAGCTAAAATTGTTGAAGCTATTAATGCGCCTAAGGAAAACTAATTCTAAGGAAATATATATATAAGCTTTATTAGAATATAAGGGTTCTCAATTTAAATTGAGAACCTTTTCTTTTATTGTATGCTTCGGTTTAGATCAAAATAATGAGACAAATTAATTTAATCGTATTTTTGTTATAATTTTACGAGGCAAATTAAAACTCACTAACAACGTTAATAATGAAAAATAAACATTTATTAATTGGTTTGGCACTAATCACAGGAATGTCGTCATGTCAAGAAGCGACTACTGCTGATAAAAAAAGCGAAACGGATAATCAATCTTACCGTACGCCAAAAACCAAATTAGCTTCAGATCGCATGACACCAGAGGTTTTGTGGTCGTTTGGACGTATGGGTGGAGAAAGTATCTCGCCTGATGAAAAAACAGTAGTTTATGGCGTGACTTACTTTAATAAAGAAGAAAATAAATCTTACAGAGATCTTTATACACTTCCAGTTGCAGGAGGAGAAGCAACTCAAATTACCAATACTAAAGGTAAAGAATGGGGAGAGCGTTGGACTAAAGATGGTCAGATAGCATTTCTTTCAGCTGAAAGTGGATCGGTTCAGGTTTGGGAAATGAATCCTGATGGAACAGGTCGTAAGCAGTTGACTGATATTGAAGATGGAATTAACGATTTTAAGTTTTCTCCAGACGAATCGAAAGTGTTATTCTCAAAAGAGGTAAAGCTTGAAGAAAATGTACAGGATAAGCACCCTGATTTACAAAAATCAAATGGTCGTGTTATTGGTGACGAATTTTATCGTCATTGGGATCATTGGGTAGAAACTTATACTCATATTTTTGTTGCTGATTTCAATAAAGGAACTGCGTTGAAAGCAGGTAAGGATATTATGGAAGGTGAAAAGTGGGAAGCTCCTGTTCGTCCTTGGGGTGGTATTGAGCAAGTAAACTGGACTGTTGATGGCCAGAATATTGCTTACTCTTCTCGTAAGAAGTACGGTCAGGAATATGGTCTTTCTACTAATACAGATATCTACTTCTATAACCTGGAAAGTGGAGAAACTAAGAATATGACCAAAGGTATGATGGGTTATGACAACAATCTGACTTTTTCGCCTGATGGAAAATATATGGCTTGGGAAAGCATGGAGCGTGAAGGTTATGAAGCAGATCAGATTCGTTTATTCGTAATGGATTTGAAGACTGGTGAGAAAACCTATATGACTAAAGGTTTCGATCAGAATGCAGAGCATTTAACTTGGACTAAGGATAGTAAGTCTATCTACTTTATTTCGGACTGGCATGCAACTGACGAGATTTACCGTATGGATATGGCCGATGGTAAGATTAATAAAATTACTGAAGGTGTTCACAATTATCAATCAATACATCCTGTTGGTGATAAGTTGATTGCTAAGCGTGTATCTATGAGTAAGCCTGCTGAGTTGTATAGTGTTGATGCGAAGACGGGTGATGCTGATGAGATTTCATTCATAAACAAGCATATCCTTGATCAATTGAGCATGGGTTCAGTTGAAAAGAGATGGGTGAAGACGACTGATGGTAAGCAAATGTTGGTATGGGTAATTAAGCCTCCTCATTTTGATGAGAATAAGAAATATCCAGCTCTTCTTTATTGCCAGGGTGGACCACAAGGAACTGTTTCTCAATTTTGGAGTTACCGTTGGAATTTCCAGATGATGGCTTCAAACGACTATGTTATTGTTGCTCCTAACCGTAGAGGATTACCGGGTTTTGGTAAAGAATGGTGTGAGCAAATTTCAGGAGATTATGGCGGACAGAACATGAAGGATTATCTTTCGGCAATTGATAATGTGAAAGCAGAAAAGTATGTTGATGAAGACCGTTTAGGTTGCGTTGGTGCATCTTATGGTGGGTTTTCAACTTTCTGGTTAGCTGGTCATCACGAAAAACGTTTCAAAGCATTTATTGCTCACGATGGTATGTTTAATCTTGAAGCTCAGTATTTGGAAACAGAGGAAATGTGGTTTGTGAATTGGGATCTTGGAGGTTCTTATTGGGATAAAAAGAACAAGATTGCTCAGCGTTCTTACGCTAATTCGCCACATAATTTTGTTGACAAATGGGATACGCCAATCATGGTGATTCATGGAGAAAAGGATTATCGTATTGTTGCTTCACAAGGTATGCAGGCGTTTAATGCCGCACGCTTGAGAGGTATACCTGCTAAATATCTTTACTTTCCAGAAGAAAATCATTGGGTGCTTGGTGTTCAGAATGGTATCTTATGGCAGCGTGAATTTGCTAGCTGGTTAGATAAGTGGTTAAAGAAGTAGGTTTAGTTCTACATTAAAATACTGAAACTCGCTGTTGGTTTTGTGTTATAAAAGACACGATTCTAGCAGCGAGTTTCTTTTTGTATTAGTTGAATCAGTTTAGTAGTTAGTTCATTAGTTTGAAAATGAATAATTTGATTTTGCCCTTTATGTATTTTGGTTTTAATAGGAATTGAATAAATATAAGTGCCTTATCCTTATGAGCATATTTATTTTTCTTTTGAAAATTATTGTTACCTTACCTAATGGTAATTTTAGCCTTCTGAGTTTGATGAGAGAGGGTATTGTGTTGATTATAATATAATTAAATGAATACTATGAATCGAGCTTGTATCTGTTTGTTGATTCTAACGATGTTTTTTTCATATTCTGCTTATTCTCGTTCTGTTGGGAATGAATGTTACGTTGTGGAAATCAATCAAAATATGATTGCTTTAGACAATGGAAATGTTTTATTTTCAGATACTTTAACGCAATCAAATACTTTGATTCGTCGTCATTCTCAAGAGAAGGATTCAACAGGAATACGCTACACTAAAAAATACAATTACAATAATTTTCCTTTTTTTAATTTTAGAATTAGCAAGAAGAAGGTTTATCACAAATTATCTGAATTTAATTCTGAGCAGGCAAAGGAATTGTTTGTTTTGGCTAAAAATGATCAATTTAATAGCGATAGTTTATCTCGTGAAGTCAGTCTTTTATATACCAAGCAAAGTGTTTATTCTGGAGTAGATAAAGATCTATTTAAACGTAGAGTTCTCGATTTACAGCAAAGATCTTCTGACTTGAAAAGTAATGCAGCTCAGAAAGCAAAACATGCTTTGGTTTTAGAACAAACATCAGGGAAAGCACCAACACTAATTTTGGCTGCAACTCAAGAAACGACTACTCCCGAATATAAAGGGGGATCAAAAGCGATTGAAAATCAGAAAGCCTCAAAAGCTAAGGGAGCAGATGCTGTGTTAGTAAAGGAAGTTAAAACACAAACTTTTGAAGATGACACAGAACTAGAGCTTAGTCCTCAAGTTGATGAAGGTGGTTATTTAGATTACGAATATGAGTATTGCTTTCAAGTAGCTGTCTTTGATAAGAGACCGACTAATGACTTTTATAAAGGCATGGGTTTTATTAAGGAGGAAATTGTTGATGGAGGCAAGTCATTCCGATATTTAACGGGTTCATATAGGACTTATGCCAAGGCAAATAGCTTTAAAGCTCAAATTAAAACTGTTTTTCCAGCGGCCTTTATTGTTGTATATAAAAATGGTATTAGAACAAGCATGAAAGATGCTATTGCAATAACTGATCAGGTTTCACCTAATCAAACTTCGAGCTCTACCCCTCAATTATCGAATGAAATTACTGGGGAAGTCACTTATCGTGTTCAAATTGGTGTTTTTGCCGGTGAAATTCCCGAAAAGTTGAATACAACTATGGAGAAATACCAAGCCTTTGGATCATTCTATGAGAAACGATCTGATGGAAAGATTGTTTGTACAATTGGTCGCTTTAAGTCTCTTGGTGAGGTGGCAAGTTTAAAGCAGAAATTGCAAGATGCTGGTTATTCTGATGCTTTTACTGTAGCATATAGCGGGCAGGAACGAGTATCCTTACAGGCAAGTATTAAGAAAACAGAACCAACGAATGAACCTGTCACTAAAGCTAAAAGTGACGTGAAGGTTGATAAAGAACCGCTTACTGAAGATGATTTAGTAGGTGATATTAATTTCCGAGTTCAAATTGGCGTTTTTGCCAATGGTGTACCCGATAAGGTTAGTTCATTAATGAATAAATATAAAGCTTTTGGAAGCTCGGCGGTAAAACAAGCTAATGGTAAAATAGTTTGTACAATTGGGCATTTTGATTCAATTGCTGATGCAGGTGTATTAAAGAAAAAGCTCTATAAGGAAGGTTTTACAGATATTTTTACTGTGGCCTATACGGGAAATAAGAGAATTTCAATTCAAGACGCCATACGTTTGATAAAATAAAGAGACGATGAATTCAGAACATGTACTTTGTTTACACAATGATAGTGATCACAGCTTCGATTATGTTGTTGATGCTTTAATAGAAGTTTGTGAGCATACTTCTGATCAAGCTGAGCAATGTGCATATATTACCCATTATAAAGGTAAAAGCGAGCTTAAAGTTGGGGTTAAAATAGATTTATCTCTCATGAGAGATAAGTTAAAAGATATGGGCTTGAAAGTAAGTGTCGAAATCAATAAAACAGCATACTAAGATGACAATTTTTATTATTACCCTCCTACTTGTTATAGGAGTTGCTCTTATACTACTTGAATTTTTTGTTTTACCAGGGATTACTGTTGCTGGTATTGCTGGTATTTTGATGATGATCGGTGGTATCTATTTGTCTTATCAGCATTATGGAAATGTAATAGGACATTTAACCGTCTTGGGATCTGTAATTTTAAGTTTGCTGGCTCTATGGTTAGCTTTAAAATCGGGAACTTGGAATAAAATCATGCTGAAAACAGAAATTGATTCAAAAGTAGAGAAGCTTGAAGATGATCTTGTTGCTATAGGCGATGAGGGAATATGCTTATCTCGACTTGCACCAATGGGACAAGTGAGAATCAAAAATCATATTATTGAAGCTAAATCAACAGGCGTATATATTGACGAAAAAACACCAATTGAGGTGATTAAAATTGTAGATAAAGTTATTGTTGTAAAATCTTTAAAATAAATTAAATGGATATTCAAATTGGAGGATTAATATTTTTAATCGTTGCAATAGGAGTAGGTACCTACATCCTTTTTATTTTCATTCCAGTTGGACTCTGGTTTTCGGCCCTACTTTCAGGTGTGCGAATTTCATTACTTCAACTCGTATTTATGCGTTGGCGTCGTGTACCACCCAATGTTATCGTTCGCTCGATGATTGAGGCTCACAAAGCCGGATTGCATATTACAAGAGATGACCTTGAAGCTCATCACTTGGCTGGTGGGCATGTGGAGCAAGTAACTCATGCTTTAGTTTCAGCTTCAAAAGCTAACATCGAACTACCTTTTAGGATGGCTACTGCTATTGATCTTGCTGGTCGTGATGTTTATGAAGCGGTTCAGATGAGTGTTATCCCTAAAGTGATTAATACACCTCCAGTAACTGCAGTATCAAAAGATGGTATTCAGTTAATCGCTAAGGCCAGAGTAACTCTACGTGCTAATATACGCCAGTTGGTTGGTGGAGCAGGAGAGGAAACTGTTTTAGCCCGTGTGGGTGAAGGTATCGTATCATCAATTGGTTCTTCAGCATCGCATAAAACGGTACTTGAAAATCCAGATTTCATTTCTCGAGTTGTATTAGAGAAAGGTTTGGATGCTGGAACAGCTTTCGAAATTCTATCGATTGATATTGCAGATATTGATATAGGAAAGAATATTGGTGCCGTTTTACAAACCGATCAAGCAGAAGCGGACTTAAAAATCGCTCAGGCTAGGGCAGAGGAACGACGAGCTATGGCTGTTGCAACAGAACAAGAGAATAAAGCTCTTGCACAGGCAATGCGTGCCAAGGTTATCGAAGCAGAAGCTGAAGTTCCATTGGCTATGGCTGAAGCTTTCCGTAGTGGTCATCTTGGTGTAATGGATTATTATCGCATGAAAAATATCGAAGCTGATACTTCAATGCGTGAAAATATTGCGAAACCTGCACCAAAGGGTAAGAAAAAATAAAAAAATAAAATGATAGAATTAAGGCTAGACGCGTTCTTTGAACGTGTTTAGCTTTTTTTTTGAAAAAAAAATAATTTTTTTTTAAGGACCAATCTCATTGATTCATAATTTACTATAATCCCAAAGGGAGGGATATTGTGACTTGAGTGGAAATAAAATTTGCACAGATCAAATTTTTGCCTACTTTTGCTTCCGCAATCAGGAGAGGTGGGAGAGTGGCTTAATCCACCAGTTTGCTAAACTGACGTACTGTGTAACGGTACCGGGGGTTCGAATCCCCCTCTCTCCGCTTTCTTTTCTTAACTGAAAAGATGCCAAGTGAAAAGGTCAACCTTTTCACTTTAATTTTCGGGGTGTAGCGTAGCCCGGTCATCGCGCCTCGTTTGGGACGAGGAGGTCGCAGGTTCGAATCCTGCCACCCCGACACCGAAAATTACAGAGAAGTTGAAGAACTTCTCTTTTTTTATCAGACATATTGAAATTAAATTCTCGGGGTGTAGCGTAGCCCGGTCATCGCGCCTCGTTTGGGACGAGGAGGTCGCAGGTTCGAATCCTGCCACCCCGACACCGAGAAATTTACCGAAGTTGTAAAACTTCATTGTTATTGAAAGTACCGAAATTTATTTTCGGGGTGTAGCGTAGCCCGGTCATCGCGCCTCGTTTGGGACGAGGAGGTCGCAGGTTCGAATCCTGCCACCCCGACAAAGAAGAGATTTAATTCTTCTCTTCTTTTATTCTCTTGAGAATAAACTTTCATTAAAATACCGGAATTAAATTTTCGGGGTGTAGCGTAGCCCGGTCATCGCGCCTCGTTTGGGACGAGGAGGTCGCAGGTTCGAATCCTGCCACCCCGACAGAAAAGAGAGAAGTATTTTACTTCTCTCTTTTTTTATGCCTACCAACGGCTTATTTCTTTCATCAATCAAAATCTTAAGTTCTTGTTAAAATTACTTTTGAAGTATTGTCTCACAGAAAATCTTACTATTTTGCATGCCATATTAAACAGACCGATTAATTGAAAGAATAAGAAATCATGCGTAAACTAGTATTAGTATTTATATTGCTTATGGGAATTGTAATAAGTGGAATGGCTCAAGAGGTTCAGGATCGAGGCTATATTGTAAATGTAGGGGATATTGCTCCTGATTTTGAAATGAGCTTAATGGATGGGCAGAAAGTTAAACTATCTGACCTAAGAGGTAAAGTGGTGATGTTGCAGTTTACAGCCAGTTGGTGTGGTGTGTGTCGCAAGGAAATGCCGTTTATCGAAAATGAAATCTGGCAAATTAATAAGAACAAGGACTTTGCTCTTTATGGTCTTGATCGTGACGAGCCTATTGAGAAAGCTCAAAAATTAATTGATGCAACTGGCATTACATATCCAATAGCATTAGATGATGGAGGCAAGATATTTGAACAATATGCTATGAAAAATAGTGGTATTACACGTAATGTTATCTTGAATCGTGAAGGGAAAATAATTTACTTGACTCGTTTATTTAATCAAGAGGAATTTTCAGCGATGAAGAAGCTTATTGAAGAAGAACTTAAAAAATAGTTATTAAGTCTTGAATTTTCAGAATAGCTATTAACTCTTTAATAAAAATGCGATTGAACTTCAATCGCATTTTTATTATTTTTAGAATTAAGTTCATCCTAAACTTGATCTCATTATTATAGTAATTGATACTAAATATAAGCCTGTTTTGATATTACTTGACGAAAAAAGAAGTATTTTTAGAGCATAGAGAAGATTTGGATTTCTATAGTGTCAGGTGAATTGTGAAATAGAAGAAAATCTGAGATCTGAATTTTAATTTTTAATTTCGTAGACTTATGGATAAGGCTTTTGTTCAGATGATTGAGAAGGTAAGAAAGTTTCTTTTGCAAGAAGGCATGGGAGATATTTCTTTAGAAAAGTTGGAGACAATTGGTATTTCGAAAGAAGAAATTTCAAAATATGTAAATTCAAAAGAAGAGCTTGTTGAGAAAATTTTGGAATTCGAGAGAACTAGTTTTATGAAAATATTTCTAGATTATAATTTTGAAGGTCAAAATGCTATTGATATCCTTTTTATTGTTAGTCAGGAGATTAATGATAGATTCGAGAATGTTTCACCATCTGTAACTAGGGAATTTGAAAAACATTTTCCTGAGATTTATAAGAAGCATATGGATCAAAGAATGGCTTTTATCTTCGATAAGATTCAAATCAATGTTGAAAAGGGTACTGCCCAAGGCATGTATCGCGAAGATTTAAACACTGAGATTGTTGGCCGAATGTATTTGTCTCGACTTGAGGATATGCATAATCCAGAACTTTATCCACCAGAGCGTTTCAAATTTGGAACCATCTACGACACCATGATAGATAGCTTTGTAAAAAGCATTGCTACCGATGATGGATTATCTTATTATCGTCATCGCAAACAACTTCTTAGTGTATGCAGTTTCGGACGTTAGATTAAATTATAGTATAAATATGAAATTATCTTTAGCACCTCTACAGGGCTTTACCGACTTGGTATTCCGTAGAGCATTTGCAAAATATATTGGGGGCATAGATCAGTTCTATACCCCTTTTCTTGTTCTCCAGAATGGGGATAAATTAAAATCGTCTCACCATAGGGAGATTGATCCTAAGATCGAAGAAAACCTAGTGCCTCAATTTATTGGAAATAGCCTTAAGGAATTTGTTTTCTTTCGAGATCATCTAATTAGCTTAGGTTACACAAAAATGAATTGGAATTTAGGTTGTCCTTTTCCTATGCTTGTTAATAAGCGTAAGGGATCAGGCTTATTGCCATTCCCAAATTTGATTGAAGAAGTTCTTTCTGAAGGTTTAGATGATCGAATTGAATTATCTGTTAAGATGCGTATTGGTCACGATTCAATAGAAGAGTTAGAGCCAGTATTAAGCGTTCTTAATAAGTTTAAAATTTCTGAGATCATTGTTCATGCGCGCCTAGGGATACAGCAATACAAAGGAGAAGTAAACCTTGAAGCATTCGATAAAGTACTTTCATTATCGAAGCATCCTGTTGTTTACAATGGAGATATTTGTAGCCTAGAAGATTATCAGCAACGACTGGAGCAATTTCCAAATTTGGAGCAAATGATGATTGGTCGAGGGCTCTTGAAAGATATCTTTTTAGCTAGAAAAATAAAAGGAGAGGAACTTCCATCAGCCAAAGAGCGATTAGATTTATTAGAGAAGTTGCACGGTGAAATCTACAATTCGTATACAGCTTATTTAAGTGGAGATACTCAGTTATTGTCTAAGTTGAAACCCATGTGGGAATACTTTTCAGCCAACTTCAACAACGAGCGTAAAGTTCATAAAGCGATTAAGAAATCGGGAGGCATTAAGAAATATAATGCTGCAGTTGCATTCGCTTTTCAGCAAGGTATAAAGGAATAAACTAAGTTGATGAATTTCAAGTTTGATATAAACGATCAATTTTTCCATTTGGAATTTGACGAACCTGTCAGTATGATGAGTTCGTCAGTTTTGAATGGTGGGTTTTGTCATGCCTCACATTTCTTCAATACCAAAGTTGATGCTAATTTCTTAGGAGAGAAAACAGAGTTTGAGAAACCGGCTATAAGTCTCTTAAATATTGCAAATAGAAATACCTGGAAAGGTGTGACAGTTGGTATGATGACTGCCGCACTGATGTCGTCTTTTAGACGAGTTAAGTTAGAAGAACAAGGTATTTGGATCGAAGTATTTCTAACCTCAGGAGTTTCCAATGCTCGTAGAGCTGGAGATAAAGCCGATTATCAATTTATGAATGAGGCCTGTCAGAAAATTGGAACAATTAACATGATACTTCTGACGAATGCTAGTCTTTCACCTAATAGCATGATCGAGTGTATTATGATGGCAACTGAAGCCAAGTCGGCTTGTTTGCAAGATCTGAATATAATAAGCCCTGTAAGTGGTGAAATTGCTACAGGAACTGGAACCGATTCTTGTGCTGTTGCCTCAGGTAAGGGACCAGTGGTTGATTATTGCGGCAAGCATGTTCTTTTTGGTGAATTACTGGCTAAAGCCGTTTACCAAGCTTTGAAAAATTCTTTGGAGGTATAAATTAACTTTTAGTACTATCTGACAAAAATATTTCCTGCAGATTTCGCAGAACCACGCAGATTTTTAATTTTCACATCCTCACATCCTCACATCCTCACATCCTCACATCCTCACATCCTCACATCCTCACATCCTCACATCCTCACATCCTCACGCTTTCAGAATATTTTCAATAAATGCAACTCGTTCCTCTATGGAAACTTTGGGTAGTTCAATAATGTTGAAACCTAATTCTGTATAAGTTAACTTAAGAAATTTGTAAATTTCTACAGCGTCCTTATATGATTCTGGTCGCTCGCTATCATTTACGAATATTTCCTGCCAGGGAGGCGTCAGAAACACATTCTGATTATAAGCTTTGGCTTTTTCGAAGTACTTATCCGCTACGCTTAAACCACCTCTTCGCATATAGGCAATTATATCTGGTAAACCACGATCGTAGAAGCATGTGCAATCAGATTTGCAATCTTCTAATTGTGCACTCATACGTTCGTAGCATAATTCGGCGAAAGCTGCTAAGTTTTGCCAGGGAACCCTATCTCCACCAGTTTCGTGTTGCTCACGAATGATAACTCTCGATATTTCCTCAAAACCCTGATAGTTCAGATTAACAAGAGCAGTTAGAAGGCTTGATTTTCCTGAACCAGGCCCTCCTGTAATGATATAGCGATTTGAATGAGTAAGCATTGTATTGATAATGTAATGTCTTTGTACTTGAAATCTAATTCGGTTTTTTTATTACTCGCTTAAGTGCTGATAAACTAAATCCATATTGACATTCTCACGAATGGCATCAGCTAATTTATCGTATTGTTCTTCCTTAAACTGATTGTAATCGAAATTGATATCCTCCGTATCGAAACCCTTCAGTAAATCATGAATAACAACTGAATTATCAAGAATACCATGAATGTAGGACCCCCAACAGTTTTCATTTAAGGAATAGCCATCTTCTTTGCCATTACTTAATTTGTTTAAGTGATTCTCTGGATGCTTTAGTGTCGTTTGTCCCATATGAATCTCGTAACCCGTACAAGTATCTGAATAATCTTTGAACTTGAACTGACACTGTTCAGTTACTTTATTATCTTCGATAACTGTATTGATTGGCAGTAGGGCTAGACCGGAAATAAGAGGTAAATCACCCTCAATACCATTAGGATCACTAATAGTTTCTCCCATTATTTGATATCCACCACAAATACCTACCAACTTTTTACCTTCCTTTTGAGCTCTAACAATTGAACTGGCAATGCCAATTTTTCTAAGATGAGCTAAGTCTGAAATGGTATTTTTACTTCCAGGGATGATGATAATATCCGCTTTTTCAATCTCAGAAGGGCGCTCGGTATAATAAAGGTGAACGCGGGGGTCGTGTTCTAAAACGCTAAAATCTGTAAAATTTGCCATCCGTGGTAAACGAATCACAGCTATATTAATCAAACTAGAATGTGATTCTTTGAACTTATCCTCCAAACTCACAGAATCTTCTTCTTCGATATGAATATCTCTAAAGTAGGGTAGTACTCCTATTACTGGAACGCCAGTTAGGTCCTCAAGTATCGTTCTTCCTTCTTCAAAAAGCTTGATGTCTCCTCTGAATTTATTGATGAGAATACCTTTAATTTGTTTCCTCTCCACATCATCCAAAAGGTAAATACTACCAAAAACGCTAGCAAACACACCACCTCTGTCGATATCTGAAATCAAATATGTTGCAGCATCTGTTTCAACGGCCATGCGCATATTAGTGATATCTCTAGATTTTAGATTAAGTTCAGAGATACTACCTGCACCTTCCAGTACAATAGGATTATACTGTTTTTCTAATCGATTAAAAGCATTGATAGCTTCAGTGAAAAGTGCAGCCTTATTGTTCCCCATGAAATACTCAGCAGCCGTTTGTGTTCCCACTGGTTTCCCATTTAAAACTACTTGTGAACTTTTGTCATTGGTTGGTTTAAGCAAAATCGGGTTCATATCGGTATGGCAAGGCAACTTGCAGGCTTCAGCCTGTACGGCTTGAGCACGGCCAATTTCGAAACCTTCAGGAGTAGCAAAGCTATTTAAAGACATGTTTTGTGCCTTAAAAGGAGCTGGCGTGTAACCATCTTGCTTGAAAATCCGACAAAATCCAGTATTCACCATGCTTTTACCCACATCGGAACCTGTACCAACAAACATGATTGACTTTAACTTTTTCATGGCTTTTCAGATATATATATTAAGCTAAGGACTGTATTTGTCGCAAGGCTTATGAGTTCAGTTGGCAAAAATAATAATATATGTGTGCAAAGTATAACAAATAGAGGACTGAGTCGATAATGAACTCTGCTTTACAACCTATATCAAGCAATGAGTTGGGAAAACAAATCAAAAAATAATATCTTTGGCTGGCTCAGAAGAGTATCAATTGATAATAATGAGTTTGATTTTCATATATATATTGAATCAAGCAAGTATCATAAAATTTATATCTAAATCTTAATTTTTAAACATGTTTACTGACAACCTACAAAGAGGTCGGAATCAGGAACTACAGGTTTTTAGACACTGGAGCAGAAAGTCGTATGCGGCATTTGCAAGTATGAATCAGGAGATTAAAATCGCCTGTATATCTGCAAGCTATAATATGATGACTCCAAGTCAGGAAGCTGGTGTTTCAGGTTTTATGTACGAACCTCAGAAGGGTGGAGATAAATGTGACGAAGATGATCCTGATGGTGAAGCTTTATTGTTGTTGCAAAATTTAATTTGCAGCACTGTAAGTAAATCTGTAGGTGAACGAAAGAAATATCAGAAACAATCTGATCAGTTCTTTTATTCGTCTGTTAATCCTACCCAAAAATTAATTATTAACCGAAAAAAGAATTGAATCATGACTGATATTAGAAATAACTGGACCCACGAAGAGGTCAAAGACATTTACAACCTGCCATTGTTAGACTTGGTCAACCGTGCCTCTAACACTCATAGACAATACCACGATTCTACAAAGATGAACATGAATACGTTGATCTCTGTTCGTACTGGTGCTTGTTCTCAAGATTGTAAGTATTGTGCTCAATCAGCTCGATACGATACTCATGTAAAACCTGAAAAACTTAGTTTGGAACAGGTTATTGCGGATGCCAAAATTGCACAGGCAAATGGCGTAAAGCGTGTTTGTTTAAGTTCTGCTGGCCGTGATGGAAACCGTGATGATCGTTTCAACGAAATGGCTGAAATGATTACTGAGGTTAAGAAATTAGGCTTGGAAGTGTGTTGCACCATGGGAATGATCAACAAAGAGAAAGCTAAGAAATTAGCTGATTTGGGTATCACTGCTGTAAATCACAATTTAGATACATCGGAGCGTCATTACCCAACCATTACAACAACCAGAACCTATGCTGAGCGATTGGAAACTTTGGCAAATCTTCAGGAAGCAGGAATTAATTACTGTTCTGGAGGAATTCTAGGAATGGGAGAGGATGATGAGGATCGTATTGAAATGCTTCGTACTCTTTCGAATCAGGAAAAACACCCTTATAATGTACCATTAAATGCTCTCGTTCCAGTTGAAGGAACACCATTTTATGGTAAAGATGTCGTTGATATTTTTGAAATGGTACGTGCAGTAGCTACCGCCCGTATTCTAATGCCTAAAGCTGTGATTGCATTTGCAGCTGGACGTACACATTATAGCAAAGAGGGACAAGCTCTTTGTTTTATGGCTGGTGCAAATTCTATCTTCTTTGGGAATAAGCTTCTAACAGTAGGGAATGTTGAAATTAATGAAGATCAAGCTTTGCTTGAAACGTTAGGGATGAAATCGACTCGTTACCATGAACTTACTACTCTCGAGAATTAAAATAAATGAGATTTAAATTATAGTCTAAAAACTGCTTGATAACTCGAGCAGTTTTTTTTTTAGTATGTTATTTTTTGAGAAAATAATCGTAATTTACTAGTCTATATTCTTTTATTATGTCGAAAAATAATCGATTACAAATTTTAGAACTTGCAGAATCAAGTATGAGAGAGATTGTCGATGCGACTTCTCATTATTCTGGTGAAGATTACTTAAATGCTCTTGTTTGTATTATATCAAAAGTTCTTAAAGCAGATTATGTCTTGATTGCGGTTCCTAAAGGTAATAATACTACACAATTAAAGACACTTTCTATTTGCAATGGGGATAAATTACTCGCTAGTTTAGAATATGATTATTTAGGAACACCTTGCGAAAATGTTTATGGTAAAGAAGCATGTTCTTACTCGAAAAGTGTTGCCGATTTATTTCCAGAAGATATTTTATTGCAGGAAATGAATATTCAAGGATACATTGGTATTCCACTCTATACCAACAAGAACAAAAATATCGGTGTTTTGGCTTGTTTATTTAAGAACAGTTTATCTGTAGAGAATTCGATCCCAACTATTCTTGAGATTTTTGCTCATAGAGCTGCAAGCGAAATCCAGCGTTTAGCTACTATTGAAGATTTAATCAAATTAAATAAAGAGTATTTGGCTTTAAATGAACAGTACCAAATACAGAATGAGAAGTTGGAATTTACTTTGGAACAAACTCGAGCTCAAGAAAAATTAAAATCGATTTTTTTACAAAACATATCTCATGAGATTAGAACACCTATGAATGGGATATTAGGTTTTTCTAATTTAATTAATAATACAGAACTTAGTAATGAAGAGTTAAAAGAATATACAACACATATTATTAGTAGTGCCAATAAGTTACTCGAGGTTGTTAATGATATTCGTTATTTCTCAAATATTGAATTGGGAGAGATCGAATTAAATGAAACAGCATTGAATATCAACGAGCTATTAGAACATTTGTATATGGGCTTAGAAGAGAAAGCATTAGAAAAACAACTTCTTTTTGAATCTTATATATCCCTTGCTGAGGAAGATAGTCGTATCGTTACCGATGGTGTGAAATTAAAACAAGTTCTATGGAATTTAGTTGTTAATGCGATTAAGTTTACAAAAACAGGTTCGGTGCTGTTTGGTTATGAAATAAAGGGCGAAAATATTGAATTTTTTGTGAAGGATACAGGTATTGGAATAGCTGATAGTATGCAAACAAACATTTTTAAACCTTTTCAGCAAGTTGATTCTTCAACTCAAAGAAAGTACGAGGGCGTTGGACTTGGTTTGTCAATTTGTAAAGGTTATGTTGAAAGACTCGGAGGCAAAATTTGGTTCAATTCGGAACTCAACAAAGGAACCTCAGTATTTTTCACTATACCCTATAATAAAGCGTAAAAAAAAGCGTGTTCCATTTTGTAAGGAACACGTTTAAAATTTATTCTTATCTGAAAAATCCCCCCGTTTGGGTATCTGGAGCATTTCTTCTATTACTTGCTTTTTCTAAAACTTCGGTCTTTTGTTGGTTGGTATATAGTGACCAATCTCCAACCTCTTCGTTGGTTCTTCTGCAACCAAAACAAACGCCATTAGAGTCGGCACGACATATTTGTATACAAGGTGATTTTACGTCTTCCATATTGTAGTTTAATTAGATTCTTTTAAAATAATAATCAAATTAAATCAAAACTATTTTCTTCTCAAACTTATGTATGGCTAAACTTGTTCATTCTTTTCTATAGCCTCATAGAATTCTTCGCGATAGGAGGCTGCAACAGGAATTAGTTTGGATGCTAGGCAGACTTGATTTCCTTCAAGATACTCGACTTTGTTGATATTGATAACAAACGAGCGGTGTATCTTCATGAATACTTTATTGGGTAGTTTCGAGATGAAATTCTTTAAGGTTTCGTGAATGATAATAGGTTTTTCTCCTAGGAATAATTTAAGGTAATCACCATCTGACTCAATGTATGCTAGTTCCGAAAGCTTGATCGGGTAAGATTTCTTATTTGATTTTACCCATATGGTTTTTGATGTATCAGAATTTCCTATCGGATTAACTTCTTCATTCTTTTTTAAGACTAAAAACTTATTGACAGCTTTTAGAAAACGATTAAAGGAAAAGGGTTTTAAAAGGTAATCCAGTGCATTTAAATCGAAGCCTTCAACAGCGTGTTCCGGATAGGCTGTTGTAAATATCACTTCGGGGCCTTGATCCAAGCTCTTCAGCCATTCAATACCATTTATAATTGGCATGTTGATATCCAGGAAGATAAGATCAATATTTTCACGGTGCAGAATTGCGTTTGCTCGCATAGCATCTTTGCAAGTTCCACAAAGTTTTAATTCTTGACAATTAGCTATATACGATTCGAGTATTTCCTGAGATAGGGGTTCATCTTCGACGATAAGACAATTGATATATTTTTGGGGTGTATTAGTCATTTTTGAGATTCAGGTTTAGTTCTACATTAAATTGTTCCTTTTTTGACTTCAGACTCAATTCATGCTTGTTTTGATAGTGGGCGTTTAGACGTTTTTTTACATTCTCGATTCCGAGACCTCCCTCATCACTAATTTGTTTGTTTGGTCTCATTGGAATACTATTTGTTAGATTCATATTGATACTTTCTGGATTAATATGGATTTCTAAATCAATGAAATTTGAATCTGATTGATTCATACCACCATGTTTAAAACAGTTTTCAATAAAGGGGATCAGTAGAAAAGGTGCAATTTGCTGTGTATCGATTTCTCCAACTATTGTATAATGAATGGATGTGTCTGATTGGCATCTAAGCTTCTGTAGATCCAGGTAATTGGTGATATAGTTGATCTCCTTTTCTAAGAGCACTAGTTTATCTTGTGTTTCGTAAATCATGTATCGCATCAGTTCCGATAACTTGAGAATATAATCTGGTGTTTCCTTGGCGTTCTTTCGAGACAAGGCATAAAGAGAATTTAGATTATTGAATAGAAAGTGGGGATTGATATTTGATTTGAGAGCACTTAACTCACTTTCTATTTGTTCACGTTTTACGGTTTCCAATTCCTTCTGAGTCTCAAGCACAGCAAACCACGATTTTGATAGCTTCAAAAGTGTGGTTAATGCTAAATAGACAAAACTGAATTTCAATAAGTCTGTTATATCATACGCTGATATAAATAAATAGTCGGGAGCGATCCAGTCACTCAGATGATTAAATGTGAACTCATTAGTATAAGCTATTATCAGCCATATACCTAAGGAAGAAATTAGATAAAGAGTATATTTTTCTTTTTTTAATAGGAACCGGATGAGGACTTCGATATTGATGTAAACACCAAAAACAAGGCTGATATGGAAGAGTAGGGTATAGACATAATCAATATCAGATAATTGCTCTTCAAAGGCAAAGAAATGTATAAGAGTGTAAAACGAGCAAGCCCAAAACAGAAGGTGCTGAAGTATTCTGTTTTGAGTTAGGCTCTTCATTATTGTTTGAAATCGAATGATCATTAGATTCGTTTAAGTATTGCTTTATTTCAATGGTGTCAAAATCAATTCAGCATCTTTATTGTCGAAAAGTTTTGAATCTGCGAACTTGATTAGGAATTTTTGAATGTCTGAAGTTTTTGCAGTGATGATTTCCTTGTCATCTCTTGAAACATGTGCAAGTCTTATTTTTTTGTTCTTTCGTATTTTTATAAAATCGTTAGAGGTGATCCAATTTAGTTTTAGCTTTTCATCGATAAATTCTAGTTTTAAAAATCCGTGCATTGGTGATACTAAACTAATCATGCAACCACTATCTAATTTCTTTTCCATACGATATTCATCAGGAATGATATCAAAAAAATAATGATTACCAAGTTTAGCTAAGTGTCCTTGGAAGAAAGCGGTATCTTTTTCAGTTATAAGTTTAATTTCATAATGTTTTCTTGTATTCGGGTACATGAAGTACTTGATTTGTTTTATACTAACACTTTTGTCTGCTTTAATATCTTTTTTATCCTGATCCAATCCCATCATAAAACGATCCTCTTTGCTTAAATTACTATTCTCTTTTGTAGAGCTGGTAGATTGTTCTTCGTTCTTTTTTTTGTCTAGTCCCATCATGAACCGTTCCTCCTTACTTAAGAAATCTTTCGCAACAGAATCCTTGTCTTTTTTATTATAAGAATATTTGACTTTGAATTTGACTCCTGGCTTATCCTTAATCTTTGAGATGTTCTGCATGTTTTTTGACTGTTCAGCCAAACCTGTTGTATCGGTGATTGTTGTAATTTCTACTCTTGTGCCATCATCACCTATCCATATCCCATCCAATTCTTCTTTGTGTACTCTGTAATTATCGGTATAAAGAGGGTGTAAAGAGCTAACCACACAGGATTGTGCTGCGATAAGAATAAAAAGAAAAAGCGAGCTTAATTTGAGTATTTTGATTGTTTTCATAGTTCAATTCGTTTTAGTGAAAATAGATTGTGAAATTTTCAGAGATCTCCACGATCTACTTTCAAAATAAGGGAATCCTCTTTTTATTGTAAAATTCTTTCGATGAAAAGATGTTTCTTTTCGATGGAAATCAGATAAGGATTGATTTCGATCAACATAATTCCTCATACTAAACGTGCTGTTCGAATCTAATCAATAAGAATTAATACTGTAAAGCTAAAACTCTTTTGTCTCTTTCGTGATTAAATAGAAAATAGAAACTAAAATTTTCCTTCTGATGAAAAATCTTACGAATTACTTCTAAATTCAGTGCGTTTCATGACATATCTCATATTAATCGCCTGCCAAATTTTTTACATTTGCTCAGAGTGAAAAAAAATAGACAATAACCCTAAAACTATATAATCATGCCAAAAGGTATATACGACGTTCCGGCTGTAACTAACGAGCCAATTTTTTCTTATGCTCCAGGTTCTCCAGAAAGAGCAGAATTACAAGCTACCATCAAAGAGATGCGTTCAAAAGAAATCGATGTACCTATGTATATCGGTGGTGAAGAAGTTCGCACAGGAAAATTATTTACGATGACGCCTCCCCACGATCATCAGCATGTTTTAGGTCATTACCACCTAGGTGAGAAAAAGCATATCCAAATGGCTATTGACGCTGCTTTGGCTGCAAAACCAGCTTGGGAAGCTATGGCTTGGGAGCATCGTGCTTCTATTTTCTTAAAAGCTGCTGAGTTAATTTCGGGTCCTTACCGTCAGAAATTGAATGCTGCTACCATGTTGGGACAGTCGAAAAATGCATTCCAAGCTGAGATTGACTCTGCTTGTGAGATTGCTGACTTCTTGCGTTTCAACGTACAATATATGACTGATATTTACAAGCAACAGCCTGTATCTTCAAAAGGTGTTTGGAATCGCGTAGAGCAACGTCCATTAGAAGGATTTATATTCGCTTTAACGCCATTCAATTTTACTGCAATTGCTGGTAACCTACCTACAGCGCCTGCTATGATGGGTAACTGTATTGTTTGGAAACCATCTAAGACGGCTGTTTATTCAGCTCAGCTTCTTATGGAGATATTCATGAAAGCGGGTGTACCTGCTGGAGTTATCAACTTGGTATATGTATCAGGTCCTGCTGCTTCTGAGGTCTTATTCTCTTCTCCTGATTTTGCTGGTATTCACTTTACAGGATCAACTGGTGTATTCCAGGATATCTGGAAAAATATTGGTGAGAACATTCATAAATTCAAATCGTATCCTCGTATCGTAGGCGAAACAGGTGGTAAGGATTATATCTTTATGCACCCAACAGCAAATTGTAAAGATGTTGCTACGGGAATTACGCGTGGTGCTTTCGAATACCAAGGACAAAAATGTTCTGCTGCGTCACGTGCTTTCATTCCTGCAAGCAAGTACGACGAAGTAATGGCATACGTTAAGGAAGATTTAAGTAAGATCAAAATGGGTGGAACTGAAGACTTCACAAATTTTGTAAATGCTGTAATCGACGAGACTTCTTTCGACAAGTTAGCTTCAGCTATCGATGCGGCTAAGGCTTCTCCTGATGCTGAGATTGTAGCAGGTGGTACTTACGACAAATCTGTAGGTTACTTTATTGCTCCAACTATTATTCGTGCAGCTAAGCATGATTATATCACTATGGAAGAAGAGCTATTCGGCCCTGTTCTTACCATCTTTGTATACGATGACAATAAAGTAGACGAGACTTTAGATATTCTTGACAAAGGTTCAATGTATGCTCTAACGGGTGCTATTTTTGCTGACTGTCGTTATGCAATTGAGAAATTAGTGAAACGATTGACTCATACTGCAGGTAACTTCTATATCAACGACAAACCATCTGGTGCAGTTGTTGGACAGCAGCCATTCGGTGGCGGTAGAGGTTCTGGAACCAACGATAAAGCAGGTTCTATGATTAACCTATTGCGTTGGGTTTCTCCACGTACAATTAAGGAAACTTTTGTACCAGCTAAAGATTATATGTATCCTAACTTCTTAGAAGACTAGGACCTAAAATAATTGTTAGATATAAAAACGATCGGAGCTTTTGCTTCGATCGTTTTTTTGTTTATTAACCTTCATCCCAGAAGTCGAATAGATATTGTTCTTTATAATCGATTTCGAATTTATCGAGATATTTAAGATACTCTGTCTTGAATGACTCTTTCTTATGATGATCGTGTTGATTTAAGATATAGTTGTAGACGTTTTCAATGTGTGAACGGCTGTATGTAAAACTTCCATAACCATCTTGCCATAAGAATTTTGAAGGACAGAGTTTATTAGTATTTATAAATAGTGATGAGCTCCGTTTTATATCACGAACAATGTCTGAAATACTTTTGTTCGGGTTTAATCCGAAGAATATATGTATATGATCATCAACACCATTAACGATTATTGATTTGTGACCTTGCTCTGTTAATATACCACTGATATATTTATATACCTGTTCTTGAATTGATGAATGAAGAGATGCTTTTCTGTATTTTACGGCAAATACAATTTGAACATACATTTGTGTGAAAACACCTGGCTTCATTTTGTGCATTTTGATTGTTAAAAAATCAATTTACGATAATACTGATTTTTAAACAAATAATATTTGCCCAATGTATCATTGGGCTACAATCATTAAACCTCTACGAGGTTCTTATTATAATTTGAATTATTTGCCAGGTATTGCCTGTTTGGCATTTAAAAAAATAATAATATTTGTTTATCCTCTACAATTATTAAACCTCTACGAGGTTTTTATTCTGATTCGAATTGTTAGCTGGGAATTGCCTATTTGGTATTTTAAATAAATAATATTTGTTTATCCTCTACAATTATTAAACCTCTACGAGGTTTTTATTCTGATTCGAATTGTTAGCTGGGTATTGCCTATTTGGTATTTTTTAAAAAATAATATTTGTTTATCCTCTACAATTATTAAACCTCTACGAGGTTCTTATTATAATTTGAATTATTTGCCAGGTATTGCCTGTTTGGCATTTAAAAAAATAATAATATTTGTTTATCCTCTACAATTATTAAACCTCTACGAGGTTTTTATTCTGATTCGAATTGTTAGCTGGGTATTGCCTGTTTGGTATTTTAAATAAATAATATTTGTTTATCCTCTACAATTATTAAACCTCTACGAGGTTTTTATTCTGATTTGATTGTTAGCTAGGTATTGCCTGTAGGGCAATTATTATTGTAGCACAATTGTATTGTGCGTTTTAATCATACGTCGTAGACGTTACATTATTTTATGTCTAACATTCTTGAATTACTCTTCAACCTTTTTCCCAAAGAAATGGACGATGGCATAAAGACTTAGAATGCCTGCCGGGAATATAATCCAATTTGATACACCATATGCCGCTGGAATAAGCCCGATGAAAATAGATACCGCACCTACTGAAAGGGCATAAGGCATTTGTGTACGAACATGCTCAATATGATTACACGAACTGGCTAGAGAGCTTAGAATCGTTGTATCTGATATTGGTGAGCAATGATCGCCAAGAACAGAGCCAGCAAGAATTGCTGAGACAACAATATAGAAGATGTTCATCGATTCTTCGTCGCTTAATCCAACACTGTGGCTTAAATACCACGAAGCTGGTAGAATAAGAGGATAGAGTATAGCCATAGTTCCCCATGATGATCCTGTGGAGAATGCGATTAGTGCAGATAGAATAAAGGTTAATGCCGGTAATAATTGTGGTGCTACATTAATCGAAATCAGGATATTTGAGATGAAATCAGCCGTGTGCAAATCTTTAGTGATATCGGCCAATGCCCAAGCAAGAACCAAAATCAGAATTGCCGTAAGCATTGTTTTGAATCCCTTAAGTAAACTATCACTTACCTCGTGTAATGTCAGTAATTTTTGACTCATTGTGAGCCCAGCTGCTACAAGTACAGCTGTTAGCGACGACCAAAGTAAGGCTAGATAAGAATCGGAAGCGCCTATAACATGCGATAATTTTTTGCTAAAAGCTATTGTTGTATCATTCCAAACAGTGCTATCCCAACCTGTATAGAATAAACCAGCTAATGTGCCAAATATGACAATTAGAATTGGAATCCCTGCGTTATACCACCTAGGGCTGATATTCTTCGCCATTTCGAGTTCATTCTCTATTTTATCTTCTGAGTTAAATTCAATAGCATGTTCTGGCTGCTGATTTCTAGCATGCTTTTCAGCTTTAAGCATGGGACCAAAATCTTTGCCTTTAAAGATGATGAATAGCATAAAAGCTAGCATGAAGAATGGGTAGAATCTGCTTGGTAAAGAGTTAAGAAAAATGCTGTATGGGCTTTCTGTTACACCAATTTGAACCGTTGCTGATTGAATGTAACTCAATTCGATACCAATCCAAGTCGTTATCATGGCAACAGAAGCAACGGGTGCAGCTGTTGAATCGACAATATAGGCTAGTTTCTCTCGTGAAATTTTAAGTCTGTCGGTTACGGGACGCATGGTGTTACCAACCACAAGCGTATTGGCGTAATCGTCGAAGAAGATTAATACACCCAATAGCCAGGTTACAAATTGACCTGATCTAGCCGTATTGGCATATCGAGATAAGATATTGACGATACCTTGCATGCCGCCATTTCGAGAAATTAGCGTAACCATAGCACCAATAAGCATGGAGAAGACGATGATTGAAATATGCCCAGAATCGTTAACTGAATTGATGACGTAGGTATCTGCAATAGCAAAAATAGCTTGAAAGAAGGCGATAAAAATTGAAGCGCCTTTGTATGAATAGATAATGAGAGTTCCTGTAAATAAGCCGAGAAAAAGAGCCGAGAAAACTTCTTTAAAAAGTAGTGCCATTACTATGGCAACAAGTGGGGGAAGTATCGATAACCATAATGGGATAGGGTTAATTGTTTCTGAATGTCTTTTGTTCCCAATTCGAACTTCAAGCTCTTCCTTTTTATTGAATTGATATTTAAATGCTAAATGAGAATCTTTAATTTCGTACTTCGTTTCAACACTGTTAATATAAAGCTTAAGTGAATCAGCTTTGATTTGTTGAAATAATCTAGCGCCTGGGTTTATTTCTATAGACGAATTTATTTTTGTGACGATTATAGATGGATATTCAACTGAGAAGTTATCTGAATCGTTAGCAAAAGTATTAAAATTGAAGCTTAGTATTAGAATGATGAGGGGAAGAAAAGCCTTTTTAAGAATAGAATTCATAGGGGGACTTAAGATTTAGGTTTAGAATTCTAAATATAAATAAATCTATTGATATTCTTAACTTAAGATTGATTCGAAATCATTAAAATTCAAGCAATAAAAAGCCCGATATCATAAGTGATATCGGGCATATATATAAAGTGAAAATTTCTTATTGAATTTGTATTGTTTTCAATTGAACTTTTCTGTCTGGCTGTAATTCGCCACGATTTTTTTTGTAGTCTACCTGTTTTGCTTCTTGTTCACCATAAACTTGAGTTTTAACTCGACTCACATCAAGTTGTTTTTTCTTAAGATATGATATAACCGCCTTAGCTCTTTTGTTTGCTAATTTCATGTTGTAATTCTCAGAACCTAGTGCATCGGTATGAGCTGAAAGTTCAAACTGAACTTGAGGATATTTATTCATAAAAGGTATAATAATCGTATTTATGGTACGATCAGCATCTTCACGAATATTCGACTTATCGAAATCAAAGAATAGTTCAGCTAAGAAGTTATTAATCTCATCCTGAATTTCTTTTTCGATTGAATTCACTGTGATGATTATTTTAGCTTCACATTTATCATCGGTATAAGGTAAGTCGTAAGCCAAGGCGTACGAAATGGTGTCTATACCAACAAAATCTGGAGAACACGTATATTTAAATAATCCGCTTGCTTCATCTTTCTCAAAAAGACCATTATTTATAGATTTCGGAGCATAATTCGTTACTGATATTTTTTCAGCATCACCACGAGAGTCATTTGTAAGAGGATCAATTGTAATAAAACCTTCTTTTACATCCATAACAAAATAATCGTTCACAGCTTTGGGAGCTAGTGGTTTAATTAGGATGCTGTAAATATCATCCTTAGTTTTTCTAGAACGATTTGATGAAATAAATCCTCGGAATCTATTTTTCACGAAAACCAGTCCAAAATCATCGAAAGATGAATTGATAGGGTAACCCATATTTTGAGCTTTGCTGTACGTGTTGTTTTCGATATTTGAATAATAAATATCTAAACCTCCTAGTCCTAATTTAGAATTTGAAGAAAAGTAAAGCGCTTTGTTCTTGTAAATATATGGAAACATCTCATTCTCCTTTGTGTTGATTGTTTTTCCAAGGTTAATAGGATCTGACCATTTACCATTTACTCTATTACAAACATAGATATCTGTAGCTCCTATACCTCCTGGCATATTCGAACTAAAATAAAGTTGATTTCCATCATCTGAAATTGATGGATGAGCATAAGAATATGATGGGTTATTGAAAGGAAGGACTTCAAATTTACCCCATCCTTTATCCGTTTTCTTCGATCTTACAATTCTTAGATTATTGATTTTATCTTCATCAACATCGTCTAATGAGGCATAATTTGTGGTGTAATAAATAGCATCTTCACTCTTTGAATAAGTAACCGATGATTCATGATATTTGGTGTTGATATGTCGACCGTAAGGAACAACTGTGTCTAGAGTTCCATCAGTTTTAACATTAGAACAATAAAGATCGAGGTAAGGTTCTACATTTCTTCTATTTGTTCTATTAAAAAATGTTTTCTTTCTAGCTGATGCAAAAATGATTTGTCCATCAATAAAAGAAGGCCCCATATCTGATGCATCTGAATTAATGAGACTTGATATCACTTCATACCTCAAAGAATCAGATTTTAGTTTTTGTATGATCTGTGGCGAAAACTCAGATGTATTTGGTTCTAATTTATGAAGAAGAGCATTTTTTTTATTGATACTTAAAGCTTCGTCATACTTCTCGTTCATTTTCAAAACCTCGGCATAATTATTAAAATCAGATTCTGACATAAGATCTGTTTCATCTAACTTTTTATACCAAAACTCAGAATCCGTTGGTTGATTGATTTTTAAATAGGATTCGGCTAATCTTTGCACAAGGAATGTAAGGGTGTCGCCTTTTGAAACAATTTTCTCATATCTCTGTATTGCAAATGAATAGGCCTCGCTACTGAAATCTCTTTCAGCAGCATCTAATCGAATTTTATCGAATAAGCCAAGTTTAGCTTTAGTTTCAAGTAGTGTTGGAAAGTTATTTTTAGTTTCGGTGTTAAGATTGTTTGCTGAAACAATATGAAAACTTCCCAAGCCAATGGCTAGGATTAGAATAAGCTGATGTAATATGTAATTTTTTATTTTTTTCATGATCTGAATATCTTATTTCTAAAAGAATCGTGGTGATTTGACAATATGGTTTTTGTGAAAATCGAAAGCGACTAATATCTCATGAGTTCCTGAGTTGTAGCCATGAAGTCGAGATGTGGTATAATCGTAAGCATATCCAAACCACAGTTGATCGGCCACTCTCAATTGAAGTACGCCACCAAATGAATCGCCTTCTCTCATAGCAACACCTGCAACAATTTTGTTTTTAATCATGACAGCCGCTGTTAGATCGAATGACATGGGAGCTCCCTCAACATATTTTACTAGGTATGACGGCTTAAATTTCAAATCAGGATTAATATTCATGACGTAACCTCCTATAAAGAAATAATGTCGTTCTGATTTTTTAATATCGTTAACATCATCACTCGGAGATTTAATAGCATTTCGAACAATTCGAGGACTAGAAAGTCCGACGTAATATTTATCTGTATAATAAAACAGGCCTGCTCCGAAGTTTGATTTGAAATTGCTTGAGTAATCCTTGGTGTAGATTTCTTCTTTTTGAGAAGGACTCAACATAGAAAGATTTACTTCTTGATTATCAATTCCAGCCTTAATACCTGCGGCTAAATATCCCTTCGTATGGATTTTTATTCGAGCAGAAAAATCCAGATTCATAAAAGATATTTTTGTTGGACCAATCTTATCTTGTACGTAAGAGAATCCGACTCCAACACGTTTCCCTAAAAGTGGGGCATGTGCTGAGAAGCTTGTTGTATTTGGTGCCCCTTCGAATCCGACCCATTGGTTTCTAGAAATTAGAGCAGCGCTTAAGCCATCTTTTGATCCTGCATAGGCAGGGTTGATGGCTTGAGTGTTGAACATGTATTGTGAGTACATGGCATCTTGCTGAGCGGATAGTTCAGCAATTGCTGAACATCCGATCATAAAGAATAGAACTATTATTTTTGTATATTTTGAATTCATCTTGTTATAATTATCGAGTAATGTATATGTATCCTTTTTCTGCTTTATCATTCTTATTCTTCTTTAATAGATAGAAATAAGTTCCAGTTGGTAGCGGTTCATTTTTGCCTTTCATTTTTCCATCCCAATCGTTTCGATAAGGTTGTGCAGAATAAACTTCATTTCCCCAACGGTTAAAAATAATTAGCTTGCTGTTAGGATGATTCAGGATTCCCGGAATGATATATAAATCGTTCGTACCATCGCCATTAGGAGAAAAGGTGTCGGGAGCATCTTCACATGAATCACCAACGCCATTACCATCTTCATCGGCTTGATCCGGATTGTAAGTCAAAGGACAATTATCGTCTCCGTCGTTTACACCATCGTTATCAGAATCGAAGTCCTTATTGTTAGGGATACCATCTCCGTCGCTATCGACATCTTCTTCATCCTCGTCGTAAATACCATCGTTATCATCATCAGAATCACAAGCGTCACCTTCACCGTCATTATCAGTATCTAGTTGATCTGTGTTCGGGGTTAAAGGACAATTATCATCTCCATCCAAAATTCCATCATCATCAGTGTCAGGATTTTTTGGATCAGTACCTTGATCTTCGTCTTCATCATTTAATCCATCGTTGTCGTCGTCAGTGTCACATACATCCCCTTCGCCGTCACCATCAGTATCTAACTGATCTGTATTTGGAGTATCAATACAATTATCTTCGTTATCAACAACACCATCACCATCAGTATCGTGGTTTGGATCGTCAAGACTAACATCGTCAGTTACAGTAATAGTAATAGATTTTGTAGATACTTTATCGCCATCAGAAACCTTAACAGTAACTTGATAGGTATTATTACTATCAGTATCTGTAGGGTTTTCGTAATCAGGAGATGTTACGAATGAAATTGCACCTGTAGTAGGATCAATATTCACTTGTGAACCATCTAATTCATCAACGATAGAGTAAGTTAACTCGTTTTGAGTATTGTCAATATCTGTAGCAGTTGCAACAGTAACAACACCAATAAAGTTTTCCTTAACAGTTTTGTCGTCAGCCGAAATAATCGGAGCATCATTAACAGGAGTTACCTTGATTGTTACAGTTCCCTCAACACATAGTTTAGGAGTTCCATTATCGCAAACATTGTATTTGAAACTGTCGTTTCCAACATAGTCCTTATTAGGAGTGTAAGTGAAAGTACCGTCTTCGTTCACAACGACTGTTCCGTTTGTTGGGGCAGTTGCTTTGGTAAACTTCAAGTCATCACCATCAATATCCGTAGCAGTTAATATTTCCGACTTAGCTGTTTCTTCCTTAGTCTCTATTGCTAAGTCTTCAGCTTCAGGA
>NZ_JBTCHQ010000017.1:0-69538 GCF_054254355.1 Ancylomarina sp. YFZ004 | reverse complement strand
TTTTTTGTTGCAAGTCCATTCTGAGGCACGAGGAAAAACAGACGGGGTGGTTGTAACATCATGAGTTCAGAATGAAGATTACTCTATTATGCCATTCCTTTGAGGTGTCGCAGACCGCTTTCAAAAAACAGGACTAAATTGATGATCATCATACAGTATCATATTTTATCAGCGTCAAATTCGTTTTTTTTAGCTTGTGCCATCTGTATGCTTAGATTTGAAGCACTAAATTAGCTATCCATCACCTTTTCTTGTATTTAATTTGTGAAATCCTCGATAGCTATCGGGATGTGAAATCTGTGGTTATTTAACAAAAACTTTAAAGCACAAAAAAAGCAGCAAGGCCCCTGCCTCACTGCTTCATTATATTTTATTCGATAAAGTCTCTACCTTACTAACTAGGCCTTACTAAAAAGTCTGGCAAAGCCACTTTTTCGTGTTATTTGACCACCATTAGAACCTTCACCAATAATTCCGGCATAAATTTCGCCCCAATCGGGTAAACCGCCATAGTTCATATCATCGATATACATATCTGCTTTTATTTTGCGACTGATGCTATCATCGAAGATTTCTTCGGGATAGTTCTTATTAATCGCATAAAACTCCACCCCACGAGAGCTGCAAAACTCAACAGCTTCAGCTAGCTTATTTCCAGATCTATAAGTCCAAAGAATCAAGCGATGCCCTTTTGCCTGTAACATCTTAAGCGTTTCAATTGCAAAAGGAATCTCCTTGCCCACCTTTGGGTATTTTTGTTCAACTAAGGTTCCGTCAAAATCTATGGCTATAATCATGTTTTTAAATGTGTAAAAGTGAAATGGTGAAAGGTTAAAACTTCAACACCTTTTTTAGATTAACTATGCTACCTGATATTAAGCTACATTCCTGTCTTAATTGCTCAGTCTTTTCTTTTGGAATATATCCAAAATCTTCGGCAAGATATAGCATACTTCTAACTTCACCACAAGATGATTTTGATATATCAAGAAAACGCTTAAACTCAGTTCCGGATTTACGTTCAAAGCCCTCCGCGATATTATTCATCACAGAAACAGCAGCCCGTTGAATCTGATCCCGAAAACCATAATCCTTATTGACTTTCATTAAAACATAGATCTCGTTTACCAAAACACGAGACATTTGCCAAATTTTTAAATCTTCGAATTTTTGTACGGTACTCATAATATCGGTTTTATACGGTTTAACTTTTATACCCTTTTCACCTTTTCTCTTTTATACTTTTCGACTTTAATTTCAATTTTTAGAAAATCGTCCAATTATCTTATCTTTCAAGCTTCTGCTTTCATAATCCTCTTCGTAATAACCATTACCGTAGCCATAACTACCATAATTTCCGTAGCCAAACCCATTATACACGGCATCATTTAAAATGATACCGACCTTACTAGTATCTTCTTTTTCTGCGATCTGATTAATTATCTTGATCTGATTTTTATGAGAATACCCCTGTCTAAATACAACAAGATTGGCATCGGCATGTTTTCCGATTATAATTCCATCGGTAACCAAGGATACGGGTGCATTATCTAATACGATATAATCAAACTGTTTTTTAGCCTCATTAATGAACTGCCCAAATTCTACACCACTTAACAATTCAGATGGATTAGGAGGAATTGGACCCGCATTCACAATAGAGAGATTCTCTATTTTAGTTGCAGTGATCACTTCGTTTATAGAATCATTTCCGATTAGGTAAGTGGATAAACCATTTTTATTAGGAATGGAAAAAATGTCATGCAATCGGGGTTTTCTCATGTCACAACCAACTAAAAGAACCTTTTTGTTATCCATTGCGATAATAGTAGCCAAATTCAAGGATGTAAATGTTTTCCCCTCACCAGATATAGTTGAGTGAATAGCAACAACTTTACAGTCGACATTTTGCTTTAATATATATTGCAAGTTGGTTCGCAGCCCCCTAAAAGATTCCGCAATTCCCGAACGGGGATGTTCTACGATTGGCATCTCTATTTTGTAGCGATTATGAGCAATCTCACCAAATATGGGCAGCTTACTTTCCTTCTCTATATCCTCTTTCGATTGAATGGTATCGTTAAAATAGTCTCTTAAAACAATCACCAAAAACGGAAGGCCAAGCCCCAGAATCAAGCCCACTAATAAATTAAGAGCTGTCTTAGGCCCTATCTTAACAGCGGTCTCAACACGTGCAGCATCCAGTACCTGAGCATCCGGTACATTCGAAGCCATAGCGATGGAGGCCTCAGCACGTTTCTGCAACATAAAGGTGTAAAGTTCATTATTCAAATCGAAACTTCGTTTGATATTAATCATCTCTTGTTCGGTTTGAGGCAAGTGACTCACCTGAGCATTAATCTGATTCATGCGTTTATTCAAATTTTTCACCTCAATCTCAGCATTGCTCAGCAAGTTCTCCAAATTCTTCTCCAAACTCTTACGAGTGTGTTGAATTTCTTTCCCCAAAAGCACCAAGCTCGGATTCTTCTCTTTCACTGTGTAAGACAAAACCTCACGCTTGCTATACAATTCGCTCAATTTTATCACAAGGGCATTCAAGCCCATGTCGGTGATGCCAACCACTGAAGGAGACACCATTTGTTTCATTTGACTTGCATCCCCTACATAGTGATGCAAATTATCATAGTATTCCAAACGCATCTCAGCCATGGATTTCTCTTTCTCAAGCTCTTCCATCTTCGCCATCACCTGTGTGGCTTCCTGACCAAAATCAAGTACTTTATTTTTAGAACGGAAAGCTGTGAAATTCTGACCAGCAATCTTTAGAGAATCGACAATTCCCTCCAATTGTTGGTCGATAAATCGCACCGTATTTAGTGAGGTTCTGTTCTTTTCCTTCAAACCAAATTGGATGTAAACGCGGCTCAATTCGTTCAGGTAATCCACCTCTCTGGCAGGAACAGACCCTATCAGTTGCAAACGGATCATATCTGCTTTCTTATTAGTAAGACTCACACCCAATTTTCTCAAATAGGACAAAGTCAGCCTAGACTGATTATTAAAGGTAAAATAAGTATGGTTTACAGACTTGGCTTCTCCCTTCAGGGTAAAACTGAAATAAGTATTCTGAAAGACTTCGCCCAGTTTACCCTGCTCTTCAAAATCTATCTTTTGCAAACGACCATTCACCATGGCTTCCCCATCAACCTTAACCAAGTACTTATCCCCCTTAAGCGATACAATATGTACAGGAATACCGTCCAAATTGACTTGACCGGGAGTCTCCACAAGCTCGTAAGGCACTCGACCATACAAATCGCCATCACGGAATACCCCTTTAGCAAACCAGCTAGTACGCCAGTTCAGATTCTCAAGGGTCTGATGGTTCATATTATAGGATTTTAGGATACCTATATGGTTCTGAATATTGGCCTTGCCGCCCATATCGAAACCTTGAAAAAGATTTTCCATCCCCATGCTATTGGATTCCTCATACAGCAAAACAATGCTATTCATCTTGTAAGTGGGGTGGGTATAGCGAGTCAGCAGATAAGCCCCTGCCAAACCTAAAAATCCAAAAAGGACAAACCAGTGCCATTTCGAAAGCAAACGGAACAAAAATGCCTTCACATTGACTCCCTCCTCCTGCTCGAAATTCTCCATCATTTCATTCATATTTTGCATAGCAATTCCTTTATTTTGTTTGTCAGTTGCCTGACGACATTTTTATTTTAATCTTAGATTTCTAATCAACAAACAGTCTTAATAGTCTTAATAGTCTAAACGGTCGAACAGACTAAAAGTCTTAAAGGTCTAAAGGTCTTAACAGTCTTAAAAGTCCAACAGTCTTAATGGTCAAATAATCTAGATAGTAATTGTGTGACCTCATCATCCAGAATTCCCACTTGACTTCGTCGAGATTTCATATTTCAAAGAAATATTTTAAAATAACGACTCAAACTCCTCTCTTGAGAGGGGACTAAGGGGAGTGTTTTTTCAAGTTAAATTATGATGTTGTTCAATCCAACTCATGATATCATTAATTATCACTTCCCTATTTTGCTTTACTTCCAAGTCATCAAATCTCAAAAAACGAACCCCTTTCGCTTCTAATATTTTCTGTCTAATCTCATCGTTCTCTGCTATGTCTTCATTAGAATGACTCTCTCCATCTATTTCAATTGCCAATTGTAATTCATGACAGTAAAAATCAACAATGTAATCCAACATTGGGACTTGACGATGGAATTGAAATCCTAATATCTGCTTATGCTTGAGCTTTGACCAAAGAAGAATTTCTGAAAGAGTACTGTTCTTTCTCAGCTTCCTGGCTAAATATTTTAAATCCTTTCGATATGGAATGATTTTGTTTCGATTCATGTCTCCAGCTTTGCTCCTAACTTAAGCTTCTTACACCCCCCTGTATCCCCCCTCAAAAGGGGGACTGGTTCACCGCATAAATTTTCCCTTTTACTCTTTTACTCTTTAACTCTTTAACTCTTTAACTCTTTCACTCCCGAACCTTTTCGGGATTCACTCCTCTATCACGCCTGAGGCGGACTTCGTTTCACTCAGCTTTAAAGAATATTAAGAACCAATATCAACATAGATAGTGTAGACAAAAACATGGAATAAACCGGTGAATTTATCTTCACACTTTTATACTTGTCAGGTTCCACATACACCACATCGTTGGGTTGAAGGAAAAAGGCCTCTGAGGCTAGAAATTTCTTATTGGTAAGATCCAGACGGAAGGTTTTGCTGCCACTATCAGTCGGGCGAAGCACCAACACCTTCTGAATGCGACCATAATCAGTTACTCCGCTGGCCATACTGATGCCATCCAATACCGTCATCTGGTTGTTGTAATTGTAGTACACCCCTGGTGCTTTCACTTCTCCCAATACAGTGATCTTAAAACTTAACAACTTCACTTTTACAGTAGCCTCCTTAAGATATTCATCAGCTTTGGTCTGAATCATTTCTCTAGCCTGCTTTAAACTTTTTCCTGCAAGAGCTACTTTTCCGATAATGGGTAAACTAATATCTCCCGATAAATCCACCTGGAAACCACTCAAATATTGTCCTGACACCCCTTCATAATTTTGCATCCCCCCTGTCTGTGCAGGATTAAACAGAGCGTTCACCTCAGGACTCATGGACTGAATATCCACATACAAATTATCGTTGGTTTTGATGATGTACTCCGATACCGTACCTGGTATGCCTTCAAGCACCTCCTGGTCTTTGGTATTGTTCAAATACACTAGGTCTTTATTGGTTCGGCATGAACTAAAAAAAAGCCCTGCCACGACAGTCAAAATGAGTAGGAATTGTTTTTGCATTTGTATTACTATAATTATAAAAATAATGAGCACAAATATAGGGAAAAGTCAAACAAGGATAAAGGGAAAAAGGATAAAGGTTATCCCGAAAATTTTCGGGAGTTAAATGGTTAAAGGGTTAAAGTGCTAAATTGTTTAATGACTAAAAAATAACAAGATAAATTCCTCTCTCAATTACGAAGTAATCGATCTAGTCAACGGGACTGGGGTTCAACGACTGAGCTTTTGTTGTGTTTGGGACTTTTCGACTCTAACTTATCCCCACAAAAAAAAAGAACGTTCAACTTACAAAGTTGGCACAATCGTAATTCGTAATTGATAATTCGTAATTAAAAACCGCCGTCAGGATGAAAAAAACGCTGACGGGCTAATTAACCTATGACTTTTGTACTCTTTAACTCTTTCACATTTTCACTCTTTCACTCTAACTCAAAACTTCCAACAACTCCCCTTTTGTTTTCTGGCTAACTTTATCCAGGGATTCAAAGGCTGAGTTTTTAGATAAAAATTCAGGCACCAGGTCCTTCATCCTGCTTACGATCATCTCGTTGTCCTCCTCATTGAGGTAGTGTAGCATTTGTGAGATAGCCGTATTGACCTCTTCGAAATTGTGAGGACGAACCCGTCCAATCATAATCTTATCGTTGTGAGTTGGCAGGGTATTCTCTTTTGTAGCCAACAACTCTTCGTAAAGTTTCTCGCCGGGACGCAGCCCAGTGTACTTGATTTTAATGTCTTCATCCAATTTCAATCCTGACAAACGAATCATTTTTTTAGCCAGATCTGCGATTTTAACGGGCTTTCCCATATCAAAAACAAAAATCTCACCGCCTTGACCCATAAAACCCGCTTCGAGCACCAACTGGCAAGCCTCAGGTATGGTCATAAAATAACGGGTGATATCCTGATGAGTCACTGTAAGGGGGCCACCCTGTTCAATCTGTCTCTTAAACAGGGGCACCACAGACCCATTCGAACCCAATACATTGCCAAAACGGGTGGTAATAAAGGAGGTTTTAATATCGCTGCGTTGTGCTAAAGACTGGATATAAATTTCACAAATACGTTTCGAAGCGCCCATCACATTGGTCGGATTCACAGCCTTATCGGTAGAGATCATCACAAATTTATCAACCCCAAATTCCACCGACAAATCAGCCAGGTGGCGGGTTCCACCCACATTAACATTCAAAGCCTCATAGGGATTATCCTCCATTAGGGGGACATGTTTATATGCAGCAGCATTAAAAACCACCTGAGGCTTAAAATGATCAAATACCTTGCGCATACGCAACAAGTTGGACACATCACCAATCACCAACTCGTAGGGAGCGTCATCATGTTTCGACAAGAGCTCCTGCTGCAAATCATATAGGGCTGACTCGGCCTGATCTAAAAGGACAAGTTTGCCAATGGGGAACTTCAGCAACTGACGCACAATCTCCGAACCAATAGAGCCTGCCGCACCTGAAACCAAAATGGTTTTCCCCTGTAGGCCCTGACGAATCTTTTCTAAATCCAATTGAATTTGATCCCGTCCCAAGAGGTCCTCAATCTTCACATCTCTCACATCATTTTCGGCAACCTTACCCTCAATCCAATGGTCAAAGGCAGGCAAGACTTTCACTTCCCAATTCATCTCCAGACACAGTTCTGTGATCTCACGAATTTTATCCTTGTGCATGTCGGCAATGGCTAGTACCATCACAGACACGCCTTTTTTCTTACCCATAGCTATTGCTTTAGGAAAGCTGAAGACCCTGAGGTCGCGCAAATGCTTATTATACTTGCTTCTATCATCATCGACAAAACCAACAACCTGATAATTTTCCTTACGCTCCTTATTCAAAATTTCCAGAGCCAATAGGCCCAAATCTCCAGCGCCATAAATCAAAGCTTGCTTCATACTTTTACTACTCGCAAGAAAAGCATAGGTTTCCCGCACGATCATTCTAAAGCCCATCAGAAAGAAAAGGGTGAAAACAAAATGCAGCACAAACACCAAATCGGGTACGAAAACCACACCTCCACTCATACGATGGTTCAGAAAATCAAGTGCAAACACCAGCAGTACAGCTATAGAATTGGAATAGAGCAGACGAGTCAGTTCGCCAATATCAGTATGACGAATCACTCCACGATGCGTCCTGAAAAACAGAAAACAAAGCGTATACACGCCTACGATACAAGCACCTGCCAAAATAAAATCCATCACTGATATGCCAGGCAATCGAAAATTCATGCGAATAACATAAGCCATCACAAAAGCCATTGAAGTCAACAACAAATCGATCGCAAAGATCCACCAGGGCGAAAGTATTCGTCCTTGACAAATGTGTAATAAGCGGGTTTTCATAGAAGAAAGTGTAAAGGTTAAAGTGAAAAAGTATAATCCCGATTCTCGGGACCAGCAGAGCTGGAGAGAAAAGGATAAAGGTCTGAGTGAAACGAAGTCCGCCTCAGGCGTGATAAAAAGTAGAAAAGGTAAAAGGAAATAAAGGGTAAAGGATAATTCGTAATTAATAAGCTACTCCTTCTCTACTAATTCAAGGCTTTCCATAGCCTTCTCTTCAGATTCTAAAGCAGGTATAAAGGCATTCCACATGCTCACGACTTTTCGCAAAGCGTCAACAACACGGTACAACTCGGCACCACCCATATTACTACCGGAAGGCAGGCAAAGGCCTTGCTCAAATAAACGATCCGAAGTGCCATTTCCATAGTAAGGGCAATCTTCAAAAACAGGTTGCATGTGCATAGGTTTCCAAAGCGGACGAGATTCAATATTTTCTTTCTCCAAAAACAAGCGAATATCCTCACGGGTAATGCCCCCTGTTTTTTTCGGATCAACCAAGATGGCCGTCAACCAGTAGTTGGAGTAGTAGTCTTGACTGGGTTCGCTTTGAAAGCTGATACCCGGCACATCTTTGAGCCAACGGCGGTACCAGACATTAAGCTTTCTCCTGTAATTCACTCGGTCTTCCAGCACCTCCATTTGCCCGCGACCTATGCCAGCCAAAATATTACTCATGCGGTAATTATAACCTACATGTGTGTGCTGGTAGTGTGGGGCAGCATCCCTAGCCTGTGTCGCCAAAAAACGGGACTTCTCAATCAATTGCTTATCTTCTGAAAGCAAAGCACCCCCACCCGAAGTGGTGATAATCTTATTTCCATTAAAAGAGAGCACACCAAATTTACCCCAGGAGCCCATCTTCTTTCCTGCCAGGCTACTTCCAAGTGCCTCGGCAGCATCCTCCACCACAGGTATCCCATAAAAATTGGCTACCGCATTAATATCTTTCATATTGGCAGGCATGCCATACAAATGCACAGGAATAATGGCCTTGGGTTTCGTACCCTTGGCAATACGATCGACTATAGCAGCTTTTAAAGACCTGGGACACATATTCCAAGTATCCTCCTCCGAATCAACCAATACAGGCGTTGCCCCCAAATAGCTAATGGGGTTCACCGTAGCCGAAAAAGTAAAGCTTTGGGCAATGACTTCATCCCCGGCTTTCACGCCCAATAAGATTAAAGCCAGATGAATGGCAGCCGTACCGGCACTCAGGGCTGAAGCATGACCTGCATTTGTATAGCTAGCCAATACATTCTCAAATTCATTCACATTGGGCCCCAAAGGTGCCACCCAATTGGTATCGTACGCTTCTTGTACGTACTTCATCTCATTACCTCCCATATGGGGAGAAGAAAGCCAAATTTTACTTTTCATTGTATCTTTTATTTGTCATTGCGAGGAGGTACGACGAAACAATCTGTAACCATCTTCTACAACCCCTCAAATAGATCCCTCCATTCAGGATTAAACTCATTAATTAATTCTATTTTCTTCTAGCGGGAACCCGCCTTTATTTGTTTCTCTCTAGCGATAGCCTCACCAATATCAAAGTACTGCTCATAGTATACCAGGTGATCCACATTATATCGTACAGTAAAGGACTTGGATTGGTATTTTATCTTATGCTGATCGACTCGTAGTTTTAAGTTGGAAGTAACACCAGTATACAGAACCATATGGTTCTTATTTGTGAGAATGTATACTTAATAGGTGCGGGATTCCTCCTCGTAATGACAGCTTTTAATTAAAGTTTTCTCAATATTTTGGCCGGATTCCCAACGACCATAACATTGTCCGGTACATCCTTTCGTATAACTGAACCAGCACCCACCATCACATTTTTACCAATAGTAACACCTTGTATAATCGTTGAACCTGCACCTATCCAGGTTTCATTGCCAAGGGTAACATTACCACAAAGGATCGCTCCTGGTGAGATGTGTACATAATCACCTAGCCTACAATCATGATCGACCGATGCCATGGTATTGATAATGCATTGCTTACCTATTTTTGTGCCAGATTGAACAACTGCATGATGAAAAACAACTGTCCCCTCTCCTACTTCAGACCTTAAAGAGATTACTGCTGTTGGATGAGCAAGTAGAGGAGATTTAAATTGGAATCTCTCTACGAGTAACTTTCGCGTCGCATTATTCCCAATCCCAAAAACAACTTCAGCTGAAATGCCTTCCAGATCAGAACTACGTAAAACTGGAAAACCGATAAATTCTTCTTTAGCTGGATCATCATCCACAAATCCCTTTACTTCTATTCCTTTAGCCTCTAGACAATCCAAAATTACCTTGCCGTGACCACTAGCACCGTATATGTATACCATGATAATATTTAATTCGTTCCTGTAAACTTTTCCATTGTTACACTACCATCCGCACTGATTCCCTCACTCACAAACACCTTTTTCACTGTCATGAACAAAATCTTAACATCCATTGCAAAAGAAATATTAGCCACATATTCCACGTCCAATCGAAATTTCTCTTCCCAGGATATAGCGTTACGACCATTCACCTGTGCCCAGCCGGTAATGCCTGGCTTCACCTCATGACGGCGTGCCTGTTCTGTATTGTATAAGGGTAAATATTCCATTAAAAGAGGACGAGGCCCCACCAAACTGATATCGCCTTTCAGCACATTCAACAATTGAGGTAACTCATCTAGTGACGTTTTTCGAACAAATGCACCAATAGGTGTTAATCGATCTGCATCTGGAAGAAGATTCCCATTGGCATCCTTTCTGTCGTTCATGGTTTTGAACTTGATGATGCGAAAAGGCTTGCCTTTTTTGCCTGGGCGGGTTTGGAAGAAAAAAGGTTTGCCATCATTAGCAAAAAATAAAAACAAGCTAACCATAAGCAATATTGGACTCGCCAATAGGAAACCCATTAATGCGACTAAAAAGTCACCAAAAGGCTTAAATATCTTTTTATACATGAAATATGATTGTCTGATTTATATAATTGGGTTTAGGCCGTAGTTTGTAAAGGATGGATCGAGGAGCAAGGCTACGAACTACCAACTATTGACTATCGACTAAAGAACTATACTCCTTCAACAACTCCTGCCACACATACTTTTGTTCGTAGCGATCTACAATCATTTGGCGAGAAAATGAAGTCAACAATTCTCGTTTCTCCCGATTCTCAAGAAGTTCTAACATGGCATTGTAGAGTTCATTTTCTTTCTTTGGCGGGATAATCATGCCATTAATACCTTCTTTAATAATCTCATTGCAACCATTTATATCAGATACAATACAGGGTAATTCCATTGCACCTGCTTGCATGACAACATTAGGAAAACCTTCACGATAAGATGGAAATACAAAGACATCGGAAATGGAAAGGAAAGGACGCACATCCTCTTGCCAACCTGCTGCAATTATTCCCGGATGATTTTCAATTAACTTCTCAACATCTGGTAGAAGAGGATCTAAATCTTTTTCGAGATCACCCACTAAAAGAAATCGAACACTAGAATCCTTGGTATAAAGCTTGCCAAAAGCAGTAACCAACTCATTGATTCCCTTATCTCCTACCAAACGACCAACAAAACAAAAAACAGTATGCTTTTCGTCTAAATCATATTCTTCTCTTAAAGCAGCTTGCGTTTCTGATTTAATTTGTTCTCGGAAAAACTTACTTGTATCTATTCCGTTCGAACTCCCTTGTCCAATGACTTTCAACTTATCCTGTTTGCAAAACTCCTCCTTCAAAATAAAATCTTGCAGACCATAAGAATTCGGATAAACTTTGGTCGCACAGGAATAGGTCAATTTCTCTACCCAATTCAAAAGAACACGCTTGGGTCCGCTTGCCTCCATTAAAGGCAAACCTGCTACTGTATGCATGCGAATAGGAATTCCAGCTAATTTAGCTGCCAACATGCCTACAATACCAGCCTTAGGAGTGTGGGTATGTACAATTTCAGGTTTTTGTTTTTTTAGTAATAGATACATTCTCCATAAAGAAAAACAATCTTTTAAAGGAGAAATGGTTCTACTCATTTCGAGAGGAAAAACCGCTACTGATTGTTCATTCTTAACTCTCTTTAATGTATCACCTCCTGAAGAGATAGCAAGAACATTAAAATGAACTTGCATGTAATTAAGCTGACCATGAAGAAGTTTATGTAACGAAATAGGAACAGTGGTAATACGGATGAGTTTTTTTTTCATTTTAACGTTTCATTTCAATCATTGAATTAGATTCAAAACCAAAATCTTGTTTTAATTGCTCAAAATGTTTTAAAAGTAAAGTCAAATCTTCAATATTTCGATAAACATTACCTCCAAAATTATGAGGATGCCACCACAAATGATATATTTTATTTTTTCTTGCTGCATATGTCATCTCATCCTTAATTCTTTGCAACTTACGATTTTGAATCAATTTCTCATTATCACTATAAGGTCTAAAGAACCTGCTTGATGGTAATAACAAAATTTCATCAAATATATTATTTTCATTTAACACATAGGTTAATGAACTACTTATCGGTAATAAAGTGTCAAAAGCTCTTGCTAAAGGAATCAATTTAGAAGTGTTCTTCCAAAACCAAACATCTGGATTGGACCTAACAACCTCAATGCCGTTTTCTTTTGCAACATTTAGATAATCAGCATTAAATTGATTCCTAGGAAAAACAAGTGTTTTTAATTCAATATCAAAATTCACCTTAGAAAAATACTGTGCAGCTTTTAAATCAGCATTAAACTGCTCTATACTTTGACCAAGCTCATTACAATAATAATGGCTAAATGTATGAGATGCTAATTCTTGGTTTGGAGTTTTGATTATTTGAGAAATAATTGAACCTGCATAATGATACGGGTCATCATTTTCATTATCACCAATGTTATCATCGTCCAATAACTTATAAGATGACAAATTACCATTTTTATAGGAAGGTCTTTCTTTAGGTAAATAATTTAAAAGCTGTTCTTTATTATTAGCAAACAAAAAACCTACAGTTGCCCAAGTAGCATGTATTGAATATTTTTCAAATAAACTAAGTATAAGTGGGATGCTTTCTCTAGTCTGATTAAAATAGTTTTTTTTGTTGTTGATATCCCATTTTTCAGCTGCTCCCCAATGGAGTTCAAAATCTAATGAAATAATAAATTTTCCTCGTTCCATTTTCTAAACAGTATCAGAATCAGAATAACTTAAATACCAATTCTCCCTTTTGTTAATAATTGGTTTTAGTTCTTCTTTAAATGCTCTTGCCCCAAAGTGAAGCTCAATAGGTCTAATTTTTTCGGGCATTGTAAAAAAATTTTTATTCTTGAAAATATTATAATTTGGTGAATGGGGTAAGCACCAAGATAAAATGCAATCTGCTTTTTCTTTCTTTATAGCAGCAATTGCGAAATTTAAAAGATAAGTTGCAGCTTCAGGCTTAGCGACATCATAAATTAGCTCCATAATATACCCTATTTTTCCTTTATGCTTTTCTTTTACAACGAAAACAACAAAACCGATATACTCATTCTCTGTAGAATAACAATGAGCAATTTTGTAATCCTCATTGGGCTTTTTTAAATACCTCCAGTTGAGATATTCATGATCCCGTATTACAGCAACTTTAAAGTGAGAAGAAAAGTTTTCCCAAATTTCATTCACTTGTAATGGGAATGAGTTTACCTCCTTTATATAGTAATTTTTATTTTTACTAAATTTTGAATACGACAAGTTTAGATTTGGTAAGAATTGTAAAAATTTAATTTTATCCGTAAAATACTTACTTTTTAATGGCTTTATTAAAAATGGTAATGGATCTAACACCTGCCATTTAAGCTTCTTCTCAAAACCATGGATCGAATTTCCATTGGGGAATCCATACACCAATGCTACACCTGCTTGTTCTTCCTTTTCAAAAACACTTTTAGCTAGCATAGTAAATAACCCCTTACCCCTATAATCAGAATCAGTTATAGTATCAAGTGATTGGGTCCCTGTTTGTGTAATATTATTTATTTTAAACTTAACACATGACGTTGCATAAATTCCCGCAGTTTTATTTTTCACTACATCGAAAGCAATTTCTACAAAACAATTTGATTCTGTATTTTCAAAAAACTGCCATTGAATATTCTGTTTTTCTTTAGGACTACCATTAATGTCGAAACAACCTTTGAATAAATTGATTGTTTCCACTTTAAGATCAACTATTTTATACTTTCCCATACTATTTGATTGATTTATAAATCCTCACCATTTCAAATCATCACTTTAATATTTCCTTAAATTAACCTAACAATTTAAATCCCATTTTTAATTAAATCTTTAACACTTTTGGACCTGAACCTACTGCGAATAGAGTAACGTCTTTGTTCTGCAAAACATATTGAACAAGATCTAAATCATACCACATTTACGTTTATCTTCCCTTACAATCAAATCCCTATTCCCATCGTAGAAACAATTCTTATAGAAATATTTTAAAGACGATTGTAAAAAATGGCCACATATTTCATCATTATCGCCTTTGAAATTATCGCTAAATTGTACTCTGCATTAGTTTTTATAAACCAAAAATCAATATATTTTTGGAGCTCTAGTCTATTCAGGAATACTGCTTATTAAAATGTCTAATTTTATAATATCGATTTTCCCAATGGTTTTTTTTCATACTAAATATTTTTAACAACTTTAGCTGGTACACCAGCGATTACTGTGTTTGAGGGCATTGATTTATTAACAACTGCACCAGCAGCAACAATTACACGTTGTTTGATTTGAACACCTGATAAAACTCTACAACCACTTCCTATCCAAACATTATCAGCAATATGGATAGGTTTATTAATCGTTAGTTGTTCTTTGATTGGAAGTTCTTTATCTGAATAAGAATGGTTAAAACTGTGAAATGATGTATGATTAGCTACAGAAATATTATTTCCAAAACTGATTTCTCCAGCAATATAACAATATGGATTAATACTTACGTTATCTCCGAAAGACATCATATGAACTGCATCAAAAATAACATGTTCGAGAATAACTACATTATCACCACATTTTCTACATAGATTTTTAATAATAATATATCTTATTCCAGCACCTAAATAACCAGGGGTACTTCGAAATAAAACTAATAATTTTTTGTTGATTGATTTTGGTAAAAAACCATCAAGTTTAACAAAAAAAATAATGGCTTTTTTAAATTTATAGAATCTATCTCTTGGTCTATTCCCCATAACCATTTTTTCTATATAAATACAATATATATATATGCAAACATAATCCGAAAGGAAATGCAATAATTGTCATTAATTTATTTGGTGTTTCTTTAAAAAAGTTTTTATTTTTCGACATTATACTACTTGAAATATAGTGCATTGCATTCCTACAACGATCAATAAAGTATGGAGACACAATCATACGGACTTTCCTTTCATAAGCAAATCCCTTTGGATTATTAAAGTATTGTTTTTCCATATTTGGGGTTGAACCGTCTTGCATATATTCTACTACACAATAAATTTCATTAGAACATAACATATCATAATCCTTATCGACGAGAGCATACATGTAACCAAGGGGTACAAATTTTTCTCCTTCAAAAACGGGATACGGCAAATATTTTTTAATTACTTCTGTTCTAAATATAAATTTAATATCACCAACAACACCATGCTTCCTTTTTAATTCTGAATATTTACACTGAGAGATATTGTCTGGAAACTTTGTGCCGATAACACTTCCTTGTCTATCGACATCAAGCCCTAATAATCCTGCAAATTCCTCTCCACCTTTTTTTCTCCATCTATTAATTATCAATTCAATAGCATTATCAGACATATAATCATCTGAGTCAATACATACATTTAGCTCCGTATCAATTAATTCATAAGCTTTGTTGTGGCCAGTATGCATGCCTCCATTTTGCTTATAATGATACTCTATTTCAACAATATCCTCAGCTATCCATAATTCAACCAATTCCTTTGTGTTATCTGTTGAGCCATCATCTATAATTAGCCATTTAAAATCTTTAGAGCTTTGTCGTTTCAATGCCTCATACCCCAGATGAAGGCAATAAGCACGATTATATGTTGGCGTAAAAACTGTAATTGTTTTTTTCATATGATTACCAAATTGTATTTAAAGACATAAAATATGTAAATGCAAAACTCAAAAATAAAATCAACCCGATTTTGGTTTTTTGTTTTTGCCAAATCTTTATTTTAACTAGTGGGAGCAATATGATTATAGGTATTAAGAACCAGGATAGAGATGCAAAACGATTGGAAAAACTAGAGCGTATAACCAATATCCAAAAACTATTGGCTAACAAATAAGTATTAAAAAGTTGTATATAGAATTTATCAGTGTATTTTTTTTTAAAAATGTAGTGGGCACCTAAAGCAATTGGAATGGCACTATAAAATATAAAATCCCAACGAAATCCTGTATATGCAAAAACATTGGCATCGGCATTTGTGCTTAAGTATGAGGATAAACGTTCGTCACCAACATCAAAACCTGCAAAAAACGACTCCCAGAAACCTCCAAATAATAGCGATAGAACAATAGAAGAAAACCATACTACAATATAATCTTTGCTATTAGAATAAAAAAAACTCAAAATAAAGGCCAGTATAGGTAATAACATAGATTTATGGATAATTAAGGCCAGGGCAAAAAACAATAACATTACCCATTTTTTATCTTTGTAGGTAAAAGCCAATAACAAAAATGAAGTTCCAATCCCAGATCTTATTCCATTAACCCCATTGGCCCAAAACAAGAATGAAGTGGCAAACATAAGGAATAAAAGAAAGGTATAATTCCAGCTTAATCGTTTGCAAGCATAATAGGCGGGTAAAACATACAAAGCTGATAAAATAAAAAAATAGGCTCCTGCATTTAAATATCGGGCACTAAAGTTTGTGAATAATCCAAAACCAATATCCTTATACTCCCGGTTATAATTGCCATCTACTATATACATAAATGAATCATAGTAATTTATTGTATCGCCAAAGTAAGTACCAACACCGGGAACATTATAAGGACGCAAACCTATTACAAAAAGGATAATTAAAGCAAAAATAAAGGTGCCCGTACTTTTAACCGACCCTCTGTAATTCCCACTGAGCAACCTAAAAACAGTAAGCATTACCATCAGTAAAATGAAATGGTAATAAAGAAAGGAATAGGTTTGTGGATGGATATTAAACATGCTTGTCTTAATTAAATATTTGGAATAAAACTTCCATTATTAACAATGTTTTTAGGTTGTTACCTAATTCTTTTCTTTAAATTTTAAGAAGTCGATTATTCTTTCAGAGGATTTTCCGTCTCCATATGGATTTTCAGCTTTACTCATCTTTTCGTAATATACTTCATTGTCGAGCAAAGAGGAAACTTCATCAATAATTTGAATATCGCCGGTGCCAACAAGTTTTACTGTGCCAGCAACCAGAGCTTCCGGGCGTTCGGTGGTGTTTCTCATTACCAAAACAGGTATGCCTAACCCGGGAGCTTCTTCCTGAATACCACCGCTATCGGTTAAAACAATGGTGCTTTTCTCCATTAGATATACAAAAGGCAAATAGTCAAGAGGCTCGATAAAAAACATATTCTTTAATGTTTCTGTTCCAAATACTTCGTTTATGGGTTTCCGAACATTTGGGTTTAAATGCATTGGATAAACAAAATCAACCTCGGGATATTTTCCAGTTAAAAATTTAATTGCGGTACAAATATTTAAAAAGCCTTTTCCGAAATTTTCACGTCGATGGCCTGTTATCAGCACCAGTCGTTTTTTATTATTTAGCCGATTAATATTGTAGCCACTTTTTTCCAAGTCTTCGCACAAACTTTTATGCAGCGTTTTTTTTCCTTTTATTTTTTCTAAAACCGAATAAAGTGCATCAATAACTGTATTGCCGGTTACTATTATTGTTTCTTCTTTAACGCCCTCTTTTAATAAATTTTGTTTACTTAATGCTGTAGGTGCGAAATGCCAACTTGCAATTCTTCCTGTCAGTTGCCTGTTTATCTCTTCAGGCCATGGACTATAAACATTATGTGTGCGTAATCCGGCTTCTATATGCCCAACAGGTATTTGTTGGTAAAAAGCTGCAAGGGCAGAAGCAGTTGAGGTAGTTGTGTCGCCATGGACCAAAACAATATCGGGTTTTACCTCCTTCAATACATCACGCATCCCAACCAGCACACGTGCCGTTACGTCATACAAATCCTGACCATGCTTCATAATATTTAAATCATATTCAGGTTCAATTTCAAAAAGCGATAATACCTGATCCAGCATTTCTCGGTGTTGTCCTGTAACACAAACTACAGTTTCAAAAAACTCCTTGTTGGCTTGTAATGCTTTCACCAGCGGAGCCATTTTTATGGCTTCGGGACGTGTGCCAAAAACAGTAAGTACTTTCATTTTAAAAACTTTTCTTTAAATTGCCTTAATCTAAAAATTAATATTAGTTTATTTATTGTATTGACCCCAACTATTTTCATCAACTTCTTTTTAATATTTGATAAGCGTTTCTTTTTAGGATCCAGCCATGACATGGCAAAATGATGAATACAAACGCTCCTTGTAGTTAGAGTAATAATTCCTGTTCCATGGTCTTTGGGACAAAAAAAATCGTGTGGGTACATTACCACCAAATCTTTTATTTCCTGATACTGATTATTAAATATCAAGCCTTTGGTCAGCATGTAATCCGAAATAGTTTTTGTATTTGTAGTCATATCCATGCTCCCATCTTCATTGAGAAAAGTTCGATGATCATAATCTGACAATAATTCTTTTGCCCATAGACTGTCCTTTTCTGCAGCCATCAATCCTGTTGGTACAAAATTATTATTTTCGAAACCTGAAAAGGCGGGATGAATCAGAAACTCATCAAGCGATTTCAAAATCTCAACATCAGTATCCATATATACGCCACCTTCGTTATAAATTGCATATAGACGAACATAGTCTGTTAAAAAAGCAAACTTTCTGTTTTCATAGGCTTGCTTTACATATAAATTGGACTTAATATCGAAGTTATCTTCGTTCCATTCTTTTAATTTATAATCGGGAAGATATTTTTGCCACGACTCAATGCATTTTATGGCTAATTCGGGTTTTTCCCCACGACCAAACCAACAATAGTGAATTGTTTTAGGAATCATTGTATTTTTATGATTGAAAATTATTAATTATGCAAAACGGGTTTTAACCAATTATATATTTAGTGTAAGGAATATAGGAAATAATTTTAACGATAACATAGGAAAGTATAAATGTCAATATTGCTACAATTATTATTTCTAATTCAAGACTTATAGTCCCCTCTGGAATCCAAGTCCAAATCCAACGGTGCATAACAAAAATATGAAGAAGGTAAATTCCAAAACTCATTGTAGAAAGTTCCTTCATTAGTTTAATAAAGGTCTTATTTAAATGCATCATTTGCATGTTCTGAATTAATACGAACCATCCGATGCACATCATAACTACGCTTATAGAAAGGTAATTATAAAGCACAGTTCCAGAATTGAAGCCAGAAATAGGGACAATATAGAATATTGCCGGAAGAATGATAGAAAGGATAAAAATACTTCCTCCCAATTTTATTATGCAAATTGATTTTTTAAGGTCAATCGGAAATCGTTTTAAGTAATAACCTAATACCATATAGCCCATAAAACCGCTAAAAGTCGATAATAAATGATAATCACTTCGCATTTTAATAAAGGCATTAACATATGGCAAACACATAACAATTAGCCATAAAACCAGGAAATATTGGATATCTTTTTTTGAGGCGGTAATCAACCATTTTGAAACAATGGGAGCAAAAAGATATAAACCAATCAAGGTGTACATAAACCATAATATGCCTTCGACAGAATTGAAAGGAATTTGCAATAATAATTTGCCAACACCGGTCAGATCAATTTCAGAATAAAAACATTTTATAGTAATATAAAAAAGCGACCAAATAATTGTAGGAAAAAGAATACGAGAAAATCGTCTTTTCAAAAAATCTTTTAATGGCAATTTTACCGGAAGTATCAATGCTCCTGAAACCATAAAGAGCAATCCAATGCAAGGCATTGTCAGATAGCTTAATCCGCCCAGCAAATAACTCGATGTTAAAGGGATTTCTAAATTAGGCATGGGGGCATGCATAAAAATCACCATTAAAATAGCTAGCACTCTTAATGTGTCAAGCCAGACAATTCTGTTTGTTTTTAATTCTTTCACTTAATCTATCAGTTTATATATTTTCTCAACTTCATTTTCATTACCGTAATCTCGGCTACTAAGATTATCTACCAATTGAGCCTGTAACGCTTTGTTTTCAATAAATTGGTGTAATCCTTTTGCAGCTCCGTCATTGTCAATAGGAACAATCACACCGTCAACACCGTTGGTAAGTTGACTTTGTGCCGTAGGAAAATTTGTGATAACAACAGGTTTATAAAGCATTTGTGCTTCACGTACAGTAACTGCTTTTCCCTCATAACGGGAGGGTTGCACATAGATATCACAAGCCTGCATATATGGATATGGATTGCTTTTTTTGCCTAATAGGATGACATGTTTTTGCATTTTTGCCTCCTCAATGTTATTTATGATTAATGTTTCATCTCTACCATAACCTACTATATACCATATTACATTACATCCTGATTCAATCAGTTTTTTGCAAATAAATGGGAGATTATCGAAATTTTTTGCGGTAGAATATCTGCCAACTGATAATAATTTTGTAACACTTTTTTTATTTGGCATTTCTTCGCTTACATTATTTGTCTGAGCTTGTTCGCGAACAAATGCAGGAGAGAGAATATTTTCGATTAAAACAATTTTATTTTTTAGCGATGGAAAAGTTTTTAAAAAGGCACTCGTTACACCTTCAGAAATGGAGGCTATATAATCGCATGAATTCCATACGGGGAGCTCGGCAGAGCTATCTATTTCAAGTATTGAAAAATCGGTATGTATCCAGCCTATTTTCTTTTTAGCTCTTACTTTATCTCTAAGAACATGAAAAGGAGATATAAACCCGATTGCCAAATCATATTCAATATTTGAATTTATTGTAGGTAAGAGTGGAGAGGTATACTTAGAGACGTAGTGGTAAATTGAAAAATTTTCTTTCTTTGATTTTGATTTTTTATAATATTGATTTGATTTCCATCTAGCGAACAAGCGAGCTAAGACAATATCCGCAGAACCCTTTTTGATTACATCAATCATTGGGTTCGAAAGCTTTGAATATTTTATTAATTCAGGCAAAAGATTTACCTCTTTTGGTATCATTTTGAAAAAATCTCCTCCATATCGGTATAAAAATAGATCAACATCGTATTTCGAATAATCAATTGCATTTAATAAACCAATTAAACTACGTTCGACCCCTCCGATTTCTAGATATTGGGTCGTTATAAAAATGCGTTTTTTCATAGTTTATTCTTAGTACGGTATCTTTTTATAATATACGATGAGGATAGAGTAAGGTATATTTTAGTGTTGGGATTGAAGAGTAGATTTTTAAGTGCCTTTCCAAATGGAAGCTCCATATATTTATAGCTTAAAACTCCAAATAAACTTAATAATGCGATAATAAGCAATGGTAATATCCAATTAAAATTTCCAAATATCGGGCTTAGTTTATTGATTAAAACTATTCCAATATTTTGATGAATTAGATAAATGGAATAAGAAGCAACTCCAATCTTACTGATTGTCTTACCACCTAAAAATGAAATATATTGTGGCTTATACACAAATATTAACAGGATTATACAAACCATGGACGAGAATAAAACTGTATATACGTTAAATATCCAAATGGTTTGAATCAGAAACAGAATGAGTAAGTATATAAGTAATTTTTTATCGTCTTTACTATAATATAAATTCTTTAGCACCATTCCTATTAAAAACCAGATACTATACTCGAAAAATTGAAACACTTTGAAAAATTCTCTAAAAGAAAGAAAAATATTCACTCCGATAATCGGTGATAAAATATCCATACCTATCCTTGTAATAAATACAAAATAACTTATTATACCAATAAATACGAGGATTGAAAAATTTCTTAAAAGATTTTGAGTCGACAAAAAATATATTGCACCAGCTAATATGTAAAAGGAAATTTCTATCCAGAGCGACCAATATGCTCCATCGATATATGCTACTTTTATGTGAAATAATTTATTAGTTAATACCGGATCTATAAAAGTATTTGAAAAGAGTAAATTTATAAAACTCTTTGATTCTGCAAATAGATTAGTCTTGTCGACAAAATTCAGGAACAGAAATGTTCCCGTAGAACAGATTACCATCGCCGGGACTAGCCGTATGAATCTTTTTTTGATGAACTCGGTAAAGGAATTGCATTTTGACAGAGTAAGGGTAATCACAAAGCCGGAGATTATAAAAAATAATTCAACACCTAAATAACCATACTTCACCCCCCCCCATATGTTAATTGTATAATTATAAAATTTTCCCAGATAGCTAAAATAATAATGATAAAACATGACCATTAAAATTGCCACAACTCTTAATCCATCCAGTGCGGATACCCTGTTTTTAGTTTCAATATCCTTCATTTTTTACGTATATTCTGAACACTATCTATTATTATTTTTGTAGATTCAGGATAATAATTTAAACCCCATTTTATAATTTTCATCTTACCCTTAGCATTATGTTTTAAGGGATAAAAATCATTAACTTTTAATAGTTCTATAATTTTCAAGAACCATTCTTTTTCGTAACAAAAGAAAATTAAATGATTAAATACAACATGTTCTAAAGCTTCCAGTTTCATTTCAATCCCCTGCATAATATTTTTATTATCTTTCGCTTTGTGTGTTGCAAATTCTTGCAATGAATTCCGAACTTCAATTATTGACTCAAAATATTTAAATCTTTTATAACCATTATTGGAGTTTGTAAATGAATTAGGATTTTGCACATAGTAATAACATACCCTATCAAGAAAAGATAAACGATTTGTGCATAACATTAATTTCGGGAGTATCTCGGAATCTTGCATGTTGATTCTTTCCTTAAATTGGATTTGATGATTTAAAAATAAGTCTTGTTTAAATATAAACAACGGACTATAACTTTTTGAATAGTTATTTTTATAAAATTCAGAACCTGTAATACACCCATTTACCCCAACTAGTTGATTTGAATGGGAACTACTCATTTTATAGTGCTCATCAACAACCGCATAATCAAGAACCAAAACATCTAACTTACTCTTTTCTATTTCATCTACTATCTCCTGAAGTACATTTGTTTGTATAAAATCGTCACCATCAATAAACCAAACAAAATCTCCTTTACTGTTTTTTAAACCTGTGTTACGACTAGCACCTAAACCTGAATTTTCTTGATGAATTATTTTAAGGTTTTGAATTCCAATTGCAAGTCTATTTATTATCTGTTCAGTTTTATCAGTTGAACCATCGTTTACAACAATAATTTCATATAGTTTTTTATCAAAATTTTGTTGAATACATGATTCGATACACTTTTCTATGTATTTTTCTACGTTGTAGGCTGCTATGGCAATGCTAATTTTCATTGATTTTATATTTTACTTGACCATAAATAATATATCATATAAGCAAACAAATAAAGTTTTAAATTCAAAAACATCTTTATCAATCGAGTCTGTAAATTGTTAATTGAATTATCTCTTTCCGCCTTCCTAAATTCCTCATTATTGAAAATTCTTCTTACTTTTTTATAACTCTTAAATACATTTTCCTTCTTAATGCACAGTAAGATAAATTCATTAGTATTATTTGCAAAATCTGTATTAAACTGATTCCAATTAATTTCACAGTTTAATTCTTTATTATTAAGCAGGAGCTTTTCCCTACTTTTTAAAAACATTTCAAATTGATTTTCTCTATAAGTTCTAATAATACTTCCTTCATTTGAATAATAATGATAATAGGCTTTATCTATAGAAAAAACAGTTTTTGCATTTTCGAAAACATAAAAATTAAACCAATAATCTTCAGCTCTTTTTAGTGATTCATCAAAAAGCAATTCATTGTCTTTTAAAAATGCAACTTTATACATTTTAGTACATGCACTAGGTATAATACCCAAATAACCTCCATAATAAGGTTCAACAAAATGTTTCCTTATTTCAATTTGTTTTAATAACTGATTATAAGGTAACTTATTTCTAATGTGTCGATATTCTAAATTACCTGTTTTATATTGGAAAATATTTGAAGTAATAACATCAGGATGATTATTTATTAATACGTTAAAAAAATCTTCAACCATACTAGAATCTATAGAATCATCTGAATCAATAAAACATATATATTCCCCTTTTGCAATTTTTAATCCTGAATTTCTTGCCCCCGATAAGCCTTTATTCTTTTGGTCTATCAGAAGGATTCTAGAATCTTTCTTGACATAATCTCTGCAAATTTCCAGACAGTTATCTGTTGAGCCATCGTTCACTAAGATAACTTCAGTATTATAATAGGTTTGAGCTAAAACACTTTCTATACACCTCCTCAAATATTTTTCAACATTATAAACAGGGATTACGATGCTTATTTCCATTTATCTGTAATTTTTTATAGAGAATAATTCCTTTTCAAAATAGGTAACTTTCTCGTTATATTTTAAAATTAAAGGATGCATTATATGCCCTGCTAAAAAAGCCCAAGGTATAGGATAGTTATTTTCATCATAAATACCCCCGGGGTTCTTTATTAGTTTAGGAAAAAAATAATCCATTCTATTATGAATCTCCATCATCCATTCTTTACAAATAGGTGAATTGGGCTTGTATACAAAAGCACCATTTGAAATTAAAATTGGGTAGTTTTTTTTCAGGTCTTTTCCGAGTTCATTCTTTATATTAACAACAGAGCCCTGGTATCTTTCTCTTACTCCTAATACCCATTTATCGTCTACATTATTTAATTTAGAAAACAACTTCCTCCATGAGTTTAAACATTGCTTAATGTCTGAATACCCACCCCCATGGTGTAACATAAAATAACATCTTAAATAATCTGATTTTTGAATTAATGACAGATATTTAAACCCTTTATGTAAAGGATATTCCTTAATTATATATTGATCCAGATTATTTGGCGTAATTAATTTAACCTCAACACCAGAATTTTCTATCAATGATTGTAATCCAATTTTTCTATTATTTGTAAGTTCATTATTACCTGTCCAAAAAACATAAATTATTTCTTTTGCATAATTAAGTTTTGAGTTTTCTTTTTTTTCAACTCTTGATAAAAACGTATCTCTATACTGATCTGAGTTGTACTTATATTTGTTAAAATATAAAACATAATACTTATACAAAAATAAATATATTGGTATTAATATATTTTTAATTCTATCTTTCATAATTTCAATAATTATATTCTTTTGCTTAGATAACTTTTTTCTTCTTTAGTTAAGAGTAAAATTGAATAAAATAAAACATATAATATGGAGTAGCTTCCGCCTGCTACTACAAATTTAAACCATGAATCTATAACTAGATTAGTTTTAAATAATACTCCAACTCCAACAAAAACAAGAGTATAAACAATTTGAAATAAGAATGTTTTTTTATAAAATGTTACAATTTGAAATTTGAAATAAATTACAAAAAGCACATTGTTGATAATTGTATTTATAAACATTGCTACAGCAATAGGAATTAAAATGCCGTAGAATCCATAATCTGTTGAAAGGAAATAGCCCAAAAGAACCGCAATGCTTGTACTAATTAACGTTCCAATGGCTCTATATTTGACCTTATCCTTAATTTCAAGTATTGACATTCCAAAACTCTGAGTTAAAGGAATACAAGTGGCAAACATAATAATTAAAGCAATATTCCATGATTCTAAATAGGATTCTCCTACCCATAATAGAATAAACTCCTTTCCTAACACAATAAATCCAGATAAAATTAATAGAGATATAAAAATATTTATTCGCCCAACCTTTATCATCGTGTCTGTTAATTCTTTAGGTGAATTACTGATAATAATCATTTGTGCTGCTTTTGGTAATAATAAAGTATTAATTACCCCGGAAAAGGCGCCAAAATAGCCACCTAGCATCAATCCAATACCAAATATTGCTACAATAACCGTGTTTTCGTTTATGCCTAAAATGATCTGTCCAGCATTCCATTGAAAAGACCTTATTAGACCCAAAATAAAAATCCAAATTGAATATTTAAAAATCTTCCTTATCACATCTTTATTACTTTCTTTAAATACAAATTTTACTTTTAGCTTTGAAACACAGTAATAAAACGTAATTAAAATGACTAATAAACTGAAGATTGTATCAATTACAACTAATGAAATGGACTTTCCACCCATCGTCAGTATAGCATAAACCGTTGCGGCTCTCAATAGATATTTAATGATACCTAAAGCTCTGGGAAACACAAATTCACCATAAGCCGTACAAAGAGCCGTAAAAGTTCCCCCTGGTAGGGTAATAGCAACGTTAAATATAAGTATTAGAAACATTATTTTTGCAGCTGCCATCTGCCCAAGAGATAGTGATTGTCCAAATATTTTATCGAGATTAATATATAAACAAATACCTACGATAACTAAAATAGTAGATATGGCAAGATAAATTAGCATTGTTGTGCCTAGAAACTTCCGTTCGCCCAATAAATCTTTTTCTGCCCGGTATTTTGATACAAAACGAACAATGGTATTGTTTAGTCCTAAATCCATCAAGGATAAATAAGCGACGAATGAGCCTATTAATAGATATAACCCATACTCTGAGTCTCCTAGCTTGTGTACTACAAAAGGAGTCAGTACCAAACCAACTAAGTTCGTAATTATAATGGTTGCATAGGATAATAGTGCTCCTTTTTTTAGTTGGCTCATAATTAATAACAATAATTGTTTTTTATTTCAAATTCTTCCAATACCATTCAGTAGCTTCTTTTATTCCCTCTTTTATTGAAAATTTAGGGTCATAAACTAACAGTGTGCGCCCTTTTTCAATGGAAGCCAATGAATGTGGTATATCACCAGCTCGTGTAGGGCCATGTAGAATTTCCACCCTTGCAATTTCAGCATCGAATGTTGCAAGATTAGTCTTAAGTGAATCAATTAATTCATTTAAGTCGGTACGGTCACCAAATGCAACGTTGAAAACTTCAGCTAATACACTATTAGTGTATACCCAGGTATTATTTTGTTCGTATTTTGAATAGTAAGCCTTAGCTCTTTCCTTTATTTTTTCGGTTGGTGTGATAGCTGCAAGCTGGTTAGCCTGAATCACATTATCGATATAGGTAAAGTCGCGAGAAAAAGTGCCATCTCCATTAATCACCGGCGATTCATGGTCCATAAATTTCTTTACAAACAAAGGAATGACGGCAGCATAAGCACCGTTAGGATCCTGTCGGCGGCCAAAAACGTTGAAATAACGCAAACCAATGGTTTCAATACCATACAAGTCGCTAAAGTTCTTGGCATACAATTCATCCACATACTTGGTAATGGCGTAAGGCGAAAGAGCATTCCCAATTTTATGCTCCACCTTTGGTAAGGCTTTAGAGTCGCCATAAGTTGAAGAAGAAGCTGCGTAAACAAAACGTTTTACTCCTGCCTCTTTAGCTGCAAATAGCATTTTCACAAAACCACCAATGTTCACATCAGTAGCAGTCATTGGGTCAACAATAGAACGGGGCACCGAACCAAGGGCTGCCTGGTGCAATACATAGTCCACACCTACTACTGCTTTTTGGCAATCCTCATAGTTGCGGATATCCCCTTCAATAAGGGTGAAGTTGGGTTTGCTCAGGAAGGGTTCTATGTTATGGCGGTGGCCAGTCATAAAGTTATCCAGGCAAACAACTTCATTATTTTGTTCAAGGAGTGCTTCGCATAGGTTTGAGCCGATAAAGCCTGCTCCTCCTGTTACTAAAACCTTGGAATCTTTTATTATTCTATTCATTTTCTCCACTAATATTTCTTAAAATAGTCCGCAAGCGAACTCAACTTATTTTATCCACAGATTAAAAGCTGCCTGTGGCAGTAGTTCGTCCACGAATTACACAAATGAACACAAATTTAATTAGTGATAATTAGTGTGATTTGTGGACAGAAATAATTTGGTAATAGTAAACTTTTAAAGTCTACCGTCAACCAAGTCCTTCTCCCAGATGCCCTTGATGTCGTAAATAACCGCATCGTGTCCGTTACGCAATACTGATAAGTCCAAGTCTTTGAATTCATTATGAGAGACGGCCAAAACCACTCCGTCGTATTTGTGTTCGGTGATGCTGTCGACCAAATCCAATCCGTACTCGGCTTTCACCTCCTTATTATCGGCCCAAGGGTCGTACACATCTACCTGCGATCCGTATTCCTTTAGCTCGTTGATGACGTCAATGGCTTTAGTGTTGCGAATATCAGGACAATTCTCTTTAAAAGTGATTCCCAATACCAATATTTTAGAATTCCTTACGGCTTGTCCTTTTTTAATCATCAACTTCACCACCTGAGAAGCGACCCAAGCACCCATGCCATCGTTCAAACGACGACCTGCAAGAATAATTTCAGGATTGTAACCCGTTTCCTGTGCCTTTTGTGCCAAATAGTAAGGATCAACACCAATACAGTGTCCGCCTACCAAGCCTGGTGTGAATGGCAGAAAGTTCCATTTTGTTCCGGCTGCTTCCAGTACCGCGCGGGTATCAATATTCATATTACTGAAAATCTTCGCCAACTCGTTCACAAAAGCAATATTGATATCACGTTGTGAGTTTTCAATAACTTTTGCAGCTTCGGCAACTTTGATGCTTGGTGCCAAATGCGTTCCTGCTACAATTATCGATTTGTACAATTCATCTACCTTGATACCTGTTTCAGGATTGGAACCGGAAGTCACCTTCTTAATTTTGGTTACCGTATGTTCCTTATCACCCGGATTGATACGTTCAGGCGAGTAACCCACAAAAAAGTCCTTATTAAAGGTCATGCCTGATGATTGCTCTAGAACAGGAACACAATCCTCTTCGGTAGCACCAGGATAAACTGTAGACTCATAAATAACAATATCATTCTCTTTTAGAACTGCGCCTATCGTTTCAGATGCTTTTACCAAAGGAGTTAAAACCGGGCGGTTATTCTTGTCGGTAGGTGTTGGAACCGTTACAATATAGTAGTTGCAATTAGCCAAGTCTTCCTTTTGTGTCGTTAAAAACAAACCATTATCATCTCCAGAATACTCATCTCGCAAAACAGATTTCAAATTTGCATCATCCACCTCTAAGGTAGAGTCTGTACCACCGTTTAATTCATTGACACGATCCTGCTTGATATCAAAACCAACTACAGGGTACTTTTTCGCAAATTCAACAGCCAAAGGCAGGCCTACGTAACCGAGCCCGATTACTGCAATTTTAGGATTAGAATTGTTCATGAGGTATTCTTTGTGTATTTTTTGATTTGTTAATTATATAATCTAAGCTTCCTCTACTTCGAGGACTTGATCGATTAATTTTGCAGCCGCCTCCAAGTGTCCCATATCGAGTTCCTGTGCAGCTTCTTGTATTAGTTTTTGGAGCATGTTTTTTTTCAATTAGTAATGAGTAATTAATAATGAGTGGTTAAAATGTATGCTTCGACTCCGCTCAGCAAGAGTAAAAGTTAAAGGGTGAAAAAGTGAAAGGGTGAAAAAGTAAAAGAGTGAAAAAGTAAAAGAGTGAAAGAGTTAATCCCGATCCTAATCCATCGGGACGGGAGTTAAAGAGTGAAAATGCAGATCCCTACCTTTATACCTTTACACGTTTCTACTTTTATACTTTTATACTTTTCTACAATTAAATTTAGGATGCCATTGCTCCTGCCTCTGTAGCCTTCATCTGTTCTACCTCATCCGATGAAATCTCGGCAAGTACGCAGCAGCCCAGGCTTTCGAAGCGAAGTACAAGTCGGTGTTGACCGCGAATTTGGATCAATTCTCCCAGCACACCTTTTAAAGGTCCTGATGTGACTTCGAGCTGTTCGCCTTTCTTAAAACTGCGAGCGCTTACTTCAACTTCACGATCCTGATCAGCCAGGAAAGCCTTGAGTCCTTTAATTTGCGATTCAGGAATGATAACGGCTTTTCCTCCAAAGGAGACATAGCGCACAGCCCATGTAGAATGTATAGCTTGATGGTACTCTCGCTCGCTCACCCTAATAAAAACATAGGAGGGAAAAAGTGGGCTCTCTACCCATTTTTCACGATCGCTCCACACACGCAACTCCTTTTTAAGGGGCAGATAACAATCCACACCCATAGCTGCAAGCTCCTCGTACAACTTCCTCTCCGATCGAGAGCGGGTATATATGGCATGCCATTTATATTGGCGTTTTATTGTCTGCAATGCTTTAGTCTTTTGGGTTCAATCCCCAGGTTAAAATGCCCGTTTTAGTGTGCTGCTGATACAGCTTCGCCCCTTCAGTCCCATAAATCCTTTATGGCCTGTTATCGTTTTACAAAAAAAAGGCAACTGAACTAGGGTTTTGAACACCAGCCAATTACACGATTTTATTTATGTGGAATAGAATTTCTCTGAAAAAAGCAAGCTTTTTATAGAGAGCGAACAAAAGTACATTTAAAATCCCCAATAAAAGTTGTCAAATCTGTCAAGTTATAAACAGGTGCAACTTATTGACGAAACGCTCTTATTACTACATAAACATAAAGAAAACACTAGACTAACTTTTATATTTATCAGATATAAACATCTTAATATCGAAATTATGTTAATATTATACTGGCTTTAAAGAGTGCAAAGCTTTGCATAAATAATAGAGGTTTTCCTTCATTTAGTAAAACATCACTAATAGACTATGATTCTAGAAAATAAGCCTTATTTGGAAAATTAAACTAAGACAAAAATATGGGTTGAGTCCCCTTTGGAAGTGCTATTTCATTTGGGGAATAAAAAGCGGCAAAGCAGTGAGAAATGATAATCATTACTTTTATAGTAGAGAGTCAGTACAATCCCCAAAAACATAACTTCTTTCCTTGCAGATACATCTTCAAATATTACTTTATAAACGCTGCTACAATTAGACAGCTAAAGTGATTTTACGAAATAGGTATCCGAATGAGTTATTCAAATATGGAGTGAATTTGAGCTCATTTTGAAATGAAGGTGAAAACAAAACCCTCTTAAACCAAAGGGTATAAGAGGGTTTGATGCTATTTCACGAAGTTTGAGTTCATCCCAGTGCAGCAGCAGGGGATCGAGGCCAATACCACAATCATTAATTATCAAACAATTACACACTAAAGGTATCCGAATAGCTGTCTGGTTTATTTCTGGAAATTTTAGCCAGAGCAAATGCTTTCAGCTTTAATTCTTACTCATTTCCTGAGATATGGTTCCTCTCCGCCTCTTTACTTTACAAAATCATTAAAGGCATTATAGGTTCCTCCGCTTTGTTGAGCTTCTGCCTGCTCTTGGATTCGCATCTGCTGAGCGATCCAGTTTTTCCCCATCTCCTGAAGTTGTGAGTGAGCATGAGCAAAGAACATCTTGTAGGAAGCACAAAAACGAGGCATTCCGTTGAATTTAGGATCCTTTACGCGATCTTTGGTACAACCGCCAAAGCAGTGTTTCAAGTAAGGACAAATTTTACATTTGCGAGGTAAATTAGCCTTAATGCAGCCAAACTCATGTTGTTTTTTGGAATTCAGCATGTTGATAATCTTCTTCTCCTTGATATTACCCAACTTCCATTTAGGATCCACAAAGAAATCACAGGAATAGACATCGCCATTGTGTTCAATAACGGTGTAAACACCACATTCCTTCTGAAGTGTACATTCAGGAGATGGAATACCGACATAAGTAGGGAAAATAGAATCGAAATGACGCACTGAAGTCGTGGGTATACCATTCTTAAAGTCCTTAATCCAAAGATCCCATAGCTTACAAAGAACCTCTCCATATTTTTCTGGTGAAAGTGAAAAGGAAGCCGCCTGTCTTGGATTTTCCTTATCGGTTTCCACAATAGGGATAAACTGCATATAATCAAAGCCCAGCTCTTTATGGTAGTTGTAAATCTCCTCAATATGGTCGGCCGAATGATCGGTCAAACAAGTCAGAACATTGGTTGCAACACCTCTTTCCAATAACATTTTAGCATTGCGAGATACAATTTTCCAGGTGGGTTTGCCAGCCTGAGTTAAGCGGTAATGATCGTGAATATGCTGAGGTCCGTCCAATGACAAGCCCACAAGCCAGTTGTATTCTTTCAGAAAATCTGCCCACTCTTCATTCAAAAGCAGTCCGTTGGTCTGCAAACCGTTTCCAACGTTTTTCCCATTTCCATATTTTTGTTGTAGTTTAATCACCTTTTTGAAGAAATCCAATCCCATCAGAGTGGGTTCTCCACCTTGCCAGCCAAAGGACACATCTGGTCCAGATTGCTCCATCACCTGTCGAATAAGAATCTCAAGAGTTTCATCATCCATACGGTGAACCTTCTGCTGGTGATACAATCCAGCCTTTTCAAGATAAAAACAGTAAGTACAATTCAGATTACAATCTGGACCTGATGGTTTCACCAAGACCGAATTCAATGGTTTTTTAATCATATCTTCTTCTCCTTTTCCACAGCCTGAAAAATAGATTTCTAAAGCTGTTCTCTCCTCCAATACGATCGGAAGCAGTTGATGTTCTTAAATATTATAATTCCAGGAATCTAAAAATACAGATCCCTTTCCGAATAAGAATTTGTCATGGTAAATATACTTACAAACCTATTATCTATAGGTGCCCTTATCGTTCAGAATAGGTCTAAAATTAGTTCATTATTGCTATTTTATACCATTTTAATATCAAAATGCGTGGTATAATGCCGAGTGACAATCATAGGAGCTTAAGAAGCGAAGCGCACATAAGCGACATTTTGATTGCAAATCGGTATTAATGGCATACAAGAGCTGATAGAGCAAAAAAAAGGTTTGCACCCAATTTGGAAGCAAGCTTTTTGTCTTAGTTGAAAAGGCTCATTTTTTAGCCTAATCGTATGTTTTCATATCAATCACCTTAAGTGAAGAAATGGTATTATCCATATCCGTATCGAGACTGCGTTTGGTTTGCGTATAGGCTATCTCGCTTCCCTTAAAATTCCACTTCCCCCATCATCTTCTATTATTATCCATTAAAAACATTGATTTTATCGCAAAAACCAATCGTACACACAAGAGCCTGCAAGTCTGCATATTACATATGAGTGAAACCGAATGAATTCATTCCACCTCACTCGGTTTCACTAATCATAAAGCTTAAAATCACTTCATTTGATAAGAATAAATTCAATCCTATACTAGAGCACAAAATTCATTATCTAATTAAAATTAAAGCTATGTCAGACGTTACTATTGTTACAAAAAGGGATTTTAAAGAGTTCCAAACTGAATTGCTGGATGCAATTGAAACAAAATTTAAAAGTGAATTAATAATATTCACAGGAAAGGAATTAAGTAAAGCACTCAGAGTAAAAGCCAATACGCTATCTAAATTCAGGACAATGGGACTACCGTTCATTCGAATGGATAATGGGAATTATTTATACGATAAAAAAGATGTAGAAAAATTCATATCCGAACACAAGTTTAGCCATTTAAAGGAATTGTAATTTATTTCTTATAGATCAATAAAAGAAATTTGAAATATTATAAATATTCTCAAATCAACAAACAGGTTCTGATATAAAAAGAAGGGAGCTAGTAGGAACAGGACAGAGTCCGGTTCTCAAAATTCTTTTTACTATAAATCACTGGTTTTCATATACATGAAAAGGTCACAATATACTAACTTTCTTAAACCCATCATTTCAAAAGCCATATCAACCTGAATATCAATACAATTATTAATATAACTATATATTAAAATGACTACAAAACTAACAACAACTAATATAGGTAACCCAGAAAAAGAACAATTAAAAAAACTGGCAATTAAACATAGCATGAGTCAAGTCGATTTCATAAATGCATGTATAATATACTTTTCAAATACTCCAATTAGCCCATGCGAACCACCTACTTCCGTTCAATATGAGATTAATAAATTACGTAAACGCTTAGACCAAATAATAGGATTTATACGCACTCATGAAGAAAAACGCCTGAATCCATTACTTAACAATATGATAGTTATAGAGAGGAGGTTAAGAGAAACAAATTTTAATCTCCAAATCGATAATCTTATAGATGCACACAAAGATCTTTATGGTGAGATAGGGAAACAGGTATATAAGCTAGAACAGAGCTTTGGAAAGCTTATAAATATCTTAAAAAACGAGGACATTGTTGCGAAAGAACGATATGAACATCAGATTTTTCAAATCGATCAAGTTTTTGAAATGCAACATGCTGCAAGTCAACTTTTGATAAATAAAGGTATGATGGATTATAAGAAAGAAGATGTCGAACGAATTTATAAAATCAAAAAAAATTATGCCAATTACAAAATTTGATGCCACTAAAGGCACTTCATCAAACAAAGGTAGCTGCAGGAGCTTAGTGAATTACTTAGAAAAAGAAAATATACATCGAAAAATTTATGACATGGAGTTCTTTTTTAATCACCTCAACAATTTAATCCCAGATTATGAAGTTGTTAATAGCATCGATGGTTTAAAACAAGGTTTATCTAAAGACGATGCGAAATTTTACTCAGGATCGATCAATTTATCACAGGAAGAATTGTCTTTCCTTAATAATGATATCAAAGCAATTAAGGCTTACACAATTGAAGTTATTAAGCTATATGCTGCGAATTTCAATAGAGAAGGGCTTACAATCAATGACCTCAACTGGTTTGCTAAACTAGAAATGAATCGATATCGAAAAGCAGAGGATCCAAAAGTAATAAGTGGCGAAGCAAAAATTGGTGATAAAATAATTGACTCAACACAAATTCACACCCACTTCATAATAGGACGTAAGACATTGGACAACAAACAGAAACTCTCTCCAAAAACTAACCATAGGTCAACTAATTCAGGACCTGTAAGAGGTGGTTTCGATCGAGAGCTATTTACCATAGCCTGCGAGAAGAAATTTGACCAGATGTTTAATTATAATCGCCCTACTGTACAAACATACGACAGTCAAAATAAAATGAAGAACGGCGAACTTGGGAAACGCTATAATTTAATAGCTGGAGAAGAAAAGAAACGAATCAAGGAAATTGAATATTCTCAATTATCCAACGATGATAAGGAGAAAAAATTAATCAAATTAATACAGTTTATTCGCTTTGGACATAAAGAACAGAAAAGAATCCTGGACAAAGATCTTATCTTGAAAACAGCTGCTAACAATCAATGGAATGGCAATACATATCACGCATTAATAAATCTAAACCAGAAACTCAAGAAAGATCCTGAATTACGTGGAGACTTAACACTTTATATTATCAAATATATTGAGTTTTTGAACAAGCCTTACAAAGAATTACCTCAGAGTTTTAAGCACGCTAGGCTTAAATATTTAATTAATCAATTAAATAAAAGACTTCCTGAAGATGCTCAACTTGATCATAATAAGCTATTACAAAAAGAAACTATTAAAGGCTTTAATGGTGGGGTAAATAAAGGGCTATTGGTACTTCAAGAGTATATTTCAGAATCAAAAGATATCGGTAATGATCCAACTCGTTTCGTTTTAAACCAATCAGAAAGCTCAACCGGAACGAGATCTGAGAATTCAGGATCTACTGCAAGTAACTTCTCACAATTAATAAAGCTAAATATAAATTCAAATTATATATCTAGTGACGAATTTGAAAATGATGAAGAGGAATTAAAACGCAAAAAGAAAAGAAGGCGTCTGAGAATGTGAGAAATCCATCCTACCCTAAATAATTAACTAAAAATTCTGCGATTAAAATTTGCCTCTATGTGGTTTAACAAACTATGTGGATAAGAATTCCACACCCTAATTATAACATGATAAAAACAACAAGGCCGCATATATTCATCGCATAATCAAGCAATACCGTTTACAAACTAAAGAAAACTATGGGAAAAACTGAGAAAAATAAAATCATTACAAATAGATTTCATCTTACTGAAGAATTTATAAATGAACGATATGAATTGAGATTAAATGTTATTTCAATCGAAATTGAAATCCGAAATAAGAATAAGTCAAAATGGAAATTATTAAACGAGAATAGTCTGTATGTTGAACTGCAAAAAGCAGGTATAAATATAAGCATATCAAATCTATTGGCTCTTTTAAAGTCAGACTATGTGCCAGAATACAATCCTTTTGAATATTATTTTTATAATCTCCCTGATTGGGATGGAATCGATCATATTGGAAAACTAGCTTCATTCATAAAGATTAAGCATCACAATTCATTTGAGAAACAATTCAGGAAATGGTTGGTTCGTCTTGTTAAAACTGCCATAGATGATAAATTCTTCAACAAACAAGCCTTAATATTCGTTCAAAATGATCAAAATAGTGGTAAAACAACTTTCTGTAGGTTTTTGTGCCCACCTTCTATCGAAAACTATATAGCAGAGAATATTTCTATTGACAAAGATAGCCGCATAGCACTAGCTACGAACATCCTAATCAATTTAGATGAGTTAAGCACTCTATCAAAAAATGATATCAATAGTTTAAAAGCATTATTCTCTAAGGAGAAAATTAATGACAGACTCCCCTATGCACGTAAAACTTCAGTTATTCCTAGAAGATGTAGCTTTATTGGTTCAACGAATGAAATGGATTTTCTTATGGATGGTACAGGCTCAGTAAGGTGGTTATGCTTTGAAATTGATGGTATCAATTGGGAATATTCTAATAATATCAATATTGATTTAGTGTATGCTCAGGCCTATCATTTATCGAAAATTGATTTTAATTGCAATTTATCATTGATTGATATTAGAGAAAATGAATCACGAAATCAAATTTTTCAGTGTCTTTCAGAAGAAAGACAATTAGTTGAAAAGTATTTTTCTGTCGACAAATCTGATAATTCTAAAAATTTTATGACAGCTACAGATGTCAAAACTAGATTGAATCAATTGGTTATCAACTTAAATTTAAGTGTTGTTAAGATTGGAAAAGCTCTTAAACAGATTGATGCTCCAAAGAAAAAATATAAAGGTGTTTATGGATATTATCTGATTGAAAAAAAACAAATCTAAAGTTCTCATCTTACCTATCCTACCCTACTATGTAACGTTTACATAGTCAGGGTATTATTTTGGGTAAGAATAAGTATATCTATCTTACCATTGGGATAAGACAATTCTCTCTTAATAAGATATGGTAACCTTTGAGTAACTTGTTTCAGCGTATTTGTATCGGATAAAACATTACTTATAAAAAAATTAGGTAACAAGGTAAGAAGGGTAAGATACTCACTTACAAAATAACTTTAATTCATAGTTTTCAATCACTTTTTTGAATCTCAAATTTGTGACCACAAACTTGGCAAATAACAAGATAGTAGCTTACAAATGTTCCTATTTTGATTGGCTTAAAAACAAGTTCATTTTCCTCACCACATTTTTCACATATCGTTTTCATAGCTAGCTAAATTTTTATCAATTGATTATTTACCCCATTATAAATAAAGATCCATCTCATTTATGCAATTATTTTAAGTCAATACTTGTTGAAATAATTTGTTTAAATGCAGCCAGTTCATCTTTGGAAAATCGAAAATACTGAACATTAGGTTGATTATTAAAATGACAAAATATCTTAAGTAGTATTTCCATTTCTAATCTCTTCGCTTTTGTTATTTCAAAATCAGAGAGAAAACTAAGAAGTTTGGTTGTGTCATCATTTGTTTTTTGAGAAGTACTTTTCTTCGATTCGAGTAATGAGCCACCGACTAGGTATAACATTTTAAGGTAGCCTAGTAACTTATCATAAAAGAAATCTGACTCACTCTCATTCTTTACAGAGATATGATTAGATATCGTACCTAGTTTATAATCTACAAGCTCTCCAGACATAATATGTGAGAACATTTCTTGGATTAGAATATTTCGATTCCCACCTGTTACCTTAATAATTTCATCACTCGTAATCAAATTATTCTCATCCATTAGGTGAAATAGGGCACAAAATTTAACAGGTGCGCAAATAACTTTTTCTGAGGCTTTTCTCTTGGAACTAGAATTAGTATTGTTTGATATTGTAGAAGAATTTATTTTAGTTGAAGATAAAACCTCTAGTTTAGACAAAAGATAATCGTTGTATTCTATTAATTTTCGTTGTGATTTACTTTTATTGAAAAACATTAATGGCATGAACAAAAGAACCGAACACGTTAAGTAAAACACTGCCTTTATTAAAAATAAATTCAATTCTGTGATTGAACCAAAAAAATCAAGAAATTTAAACAACAACAAACAACTACCTGAAAATAACAACAATACACTTACTATTATTCTACCCTTATAATAAAATTGGATATCAGATATTCTATTATTAACCGTATCTATCCTATCATGAATTGTAAAACTCTCAGAAGAAGAATTTAGTATTTGGTCATACTCAGAGATCATCCTCCCATAAATAATACGAGATTTATTACCCTGTGAATAAAATGTAACCCAATCTAATATTACAATGACAAATCTTTTAAAGAAAGTAATTACTTTGGTCAATTTAATCTTCATATTTTTCATTAAATTTATTTTTTAGTTTATTCATTTCCTTTGACACTTTTTCTTCTACAACCTTAGCATATATCTGTGTTGTTCTAATTGATTTATGCCCCAGCATAGCTGAAACTGTTTCTATTGAGATATCATTACTCAAGGTGATTGTTGTTGCAAAAGTGTGGCGTGCTACGTGCGTTGTTAAGTTTTTTTCAATCTCACACAAATCTGCAATTTCCTTTAAGTAAGCATTATATTTAACGTTTGATGGAATCGGGAACAGCTTCCCTCGCAAGATTGATTCAGGATGACTCTTATATTTTTCAATCATCTCTTCTGCCTTTGGTAATAATGGAACATTTGATTGAATGTCATTTTTAGTTCTTGAAGTAATAATCCATTTACTTCCATCAAAATGAGTTTGAATATCATTAGGCGCTAACTTTTCAATTTCACTGTATGGATATCCTGTGTAACATGAAAAAACAAAGAAATCCCTAATCATTTCAAGCCTTCTGATTCTAAATACTTTCTTTTCCAGTCGATCGAGTTCTTCACGAGATAAATAAACTCTCTTTGTATCTTCAAGTTTTACACTGAATTGTATAAAAGGATCCTTATGCAACCATTCTCTTTTAATAGCTAGGGAAATAACTTTCTTAAAGTTTTTAATATACTTTATTGAAGTGTTGTGATTGCATTTGCGTACAGTTTTTAGGTAGTGATCAAGATCTTCAATAAATTGATAGTTTAATTCTTTTAAGAAAAAATCGTCTTTCCCATATTGAAGTTTTACAAAATTCTTCACATGACTGAGAGTCGTTTTAAATCTAGTATAAGTTGTGTCAGAATAGTCAATACCGACTCTTTCCTTAACAGTTTGATTGTGGATTTCGAATACTTCAAATATTGATTTACTTTTCTTTTGTTTTCCAAAAAACAAATCTTTAATTAGGGCAGAAGTAACGGTTTCATCATCTTCAATCAACTTTTGGTATATTGAGTAAGCTTTACTCTTTAAGCTCAATAAAAATCGATTTAAAGCCTTAATTTCCTCCTTAGTTCCTTTTACTTGGCCTGCCTTACTATTCCATTTTTCAGGAACGACAAAATGCTTGGTCGAAATTTCGGCTCTTTTCCCATTAACAGTAACCCTTAAGAATATTGGAGCCTCCCCTTTCTTATTAAGCTTGTCTTTGCGGATATGTAATAAAATACCTAAACTGAGTGCTAATTTCATAATCAAGAAATATCGGTAGAAATCTAATATAATCTGGACACCTATTTCAAAAAGCAAAGATAGGTGTCCGAACAGGTATCCTAGATATTGATACTTTTTAATAATATTTGATTATGAAGGTAAAAAAAAATCGCTCAAAGTCAAGACTTTGAGCGATTTTAATGGAGAATGAATTCCATTTCGTGGAGCTGCAGGGGATCGAACCCTGGTCCAAACATGCGATTAATAAGCTTTCTACATGCATATTCCGTTATTAATTTTCGAATCTAGCTAGGGAAAGGACACCCGACACTAAACCTTATCTTTTTAATTTCGCCAACTCCCCAAAGCGTGAAGCCAACTAACCATGAATTGATAGCATCCCATATACTTACCGGAACAAGGTGGAACCATAAGCGGGATGTCTCGTCCTGACTCCTAGAGAAAGGATAAAGCTTAATCTACTGTAATTCGATTAGGCAGCAAGAGCGTAGTTATTTTCGCCAATTGCAAAGATGTGACCTAAGATTTACGAGCCAGATACACAATGCTCGACATGCTTACATACAAATTCTTCATGCTGTCAAAAGCCACGTCAGCCCCAGAATTTGTACAAAGCTAGGAAATTCAACTGGATTAAGCTTGTTTTTTCTTCGAAAACTTATCTATTATTATTAAATTGGTGATCCTTAATGGAAATCGATATTAATAATTGATCTTCAAAATCTAAATTTAACCACACACACTAAAATAATGATTAGACCCACACGCATTGGAGTACTTCGCGAAACCAAGAATCCACCCGACAGAAGAGTAGCCATTACGCCTCAACAAGGCTTGAATATATTAAAATCACATCCCAACATTAGCATATTTATTCAACCCAGCGATATTCGCTGTTACACCGATGCTGAATACCGTAAAGCAGGTTTTTTTTTAACTGAGGACTTACGAGAATGTGATATTCTAATTGGAGTTAAAGAGGTGACTATACCAACCCTCATCCCCAACAAAAAATACATTTTCTTCTCACATACTGCAAAAAAACAAGCTTATAATCGAAAACTCCTTCAGGAAATTTTAAAACGCAATATCACCCTTATCGATTACGAATACCTGTGCAATGATAAAGGCAAACGAATAGTCGCTTTCGGTTATTGGGCTGGTGTGGTAGGCGCATACAAAGCATTACGTGCACGAGGTATGCGCACCGATTCTTTCGATCTGCCACCAGCAAGATCCTGCCTTAATATGGATGAGATGTACAGACATCTGAAAAAGATTAGTCTGAAACCTATAAAAATTTTGATTACGGGTGGTGGTAGAGTAGCGATGGGAGCTATGCAAACCATTCGGGTATTAAACCTAAAAGAGGTTTCTCCTAAAGATTTTTTACACAAAGAGTATAATGAACCCGTAGTTTGTAGGATAGATCCCGAAAATTACGTTGAGCGAATTGATGGAAATGAATTTAAACTTCAACACTTCTACGATCACCCAGAGATGTATCGTTCAACATTCAAGCCATTTACCAAGACTACCGATTTGTTTATAGCCTGTCATTACTGGGATCCAAAATCACCAAAATTTATTAAACCTGAAGAATATAGGGAGGATGATTTCAATATTTCTGTAATTGCCGATGTTAGTTGTGATGTTAACGGGCCAATTCCGTCAACATTACGCCCATCTACGATTGCATCATCTTTTTACGGATATGACCGATTTACAGGAGAGGAAGCAATACCTTTTGTCGACAAAAGAAATGTAACAGTAATGGCTGTAGATAATTTACCTGGAGAATTACCCCGCGAATCTTCTGAAGATTTTGGGAAAGCTTTAACCGAGCATGTTTTCCCAGCTTTATTAGGCGATATTGATAATCAAATTATAGAACGAGCTAGTATTACCAGAGATGGACAGCTAACAACGGCATTTAGTTATTTGCAAGATTTTGTCCTCAAAACAGAATAAAGCAAAAGCCCAATCCTAATAAGATTGGGCTTTCAAATATCTTTCGATTATAATTTATAATTGCTTTAGATCAGCAATAGTTTGTGTTGGATTCGTTGAGTTGAAAACAAAGCTACCTGCAACCAAAGCATCAGCTCCAGCTTCAACTAATTTCTTACCAGTCTCTAAGTTTACACCACCATCAATTTCGATAATCACATCCGTATTCTTCTCAGCAATTAAAGCTTTAAGTTTTTCAATCTTAGTATAGGTGTTTTCAATAAAACTCTGACCTCCAAAGCCTGGGTTTACACTCATCAATAAAACCAAATCGATATCTTGAATAATATCTTCAAGCACAGAAATGGGTGTATGAGGATTAAGAGAAACGCCTGCTTTCATGTCATGAGAATGAATATTCTGAACGGTACGGTGTAAGTGCGTACAAGCCTCGTAGTGAACTGTTAGAATATCAGAACCCGCTTTCTTGAAAGCTTCAATATAACGATCTGGATCTACAATCATCAAATGTACATCAAGTGGTTTCTTAGCAATCTTACTGATTTGCGAAACTAAAGGAAGACCATAAGAAATATTTGGCACGAAAACGCCATCCATGATATCTAGGTGAAACCAATCGGCATCACTATTGTTTACCATATCTATATCGGCTTTCAAATTCATGAAATCTGCCGCTAGTAATGAAGGTGATATTAATGTTTGCATCTGTATAAGGGGCTTTTATTTGTTATGCAGCAAAGATAAAAGATTTTACAGAACTTATCTTTCTAAATTAATTTAAAGCCCTCGTTTTTTAAAATCAAAAAAGTGTACTGTCAGAATAAACTGCAATACACTTCTCTATTATTTTACTCAAAAACCTATCCACTAACTCAAAACGTTCTATCCCAAATAAGTCTTCAATATTTTAGATCTAAAAGTCGATTTCATTTTTTTGATTGCTTTTTCTTTTATCTGACGCACACGTTCACGAGTCAGATCAAATTCCTTACCAATTTCTTCCAATGAACAGGGCGGATTGCCCTTTAAACCAAAATACATGCGAATAATGGTCGCTTCTCTGTTCGACAATGTTGAAAGTGAACGCTCAATTTCAATAATCAAAGAATCTTTTAGTAATGTTATATCTGGTCCAATATCGTCAGTACTTAAGAGAATATCATATAAGGTATTATCCTCTTCAGCATTAATTGGTGCATCCATTGAGACCTGACGACCAGAAGCCCTAATCGCATCTTTCACATCCTTTGGGCTCATATCTAAAACATTAGCTATTTCATCGGGTGAAGGCTCACGTTGATATTCCTGCTCAAGTAGAGCAAGGGTTTTACTAATTTTATTTATCGATCCGATTTTATTCAGAGGTAATCTTACAATTCGAGATTGCTCTGCCAAGGCTTGCAATAAAGATTGACGAATCCACCAAACGGCATAAGATATAAATTTAAAACCACGTGTTTCATCGAAACGTTGAGCGGCTTTAATTAAGCCCAAATTGCCTTCATTAATCAAATCAGAAAGACTTAGTCCTTGATTTTGATATTGCTTAGATACCGAAACAACAAACCTTAAATTCGCCTTAATCAAACGATTCAATGCCGTTTTACTTCCTTTCTTTATTTCCCGGGCTAAAGCTACCTCCTCTTCGGCAGTTACAAGGTCTACTTTGCCAATTTCTTGCAAGTAACGGTCCAAAGACGGGGTCTCTCTGTTGGTAACTTGCTTCGTAATTTTCAGTTGTCTCATATTCGGTAAGGGGATTTAGGTCATCTGATAAAAAACATCAAATATTTTAAACTCATATCTTAAAGAAATAGAATTTATTGTAATAATCAAAATCATAAACCTATAATTTTCACCTTTTTAGCTAATTTAGAATTGGTGAGGGGCACTAATTATTATAATTTATTATACGTAAACACGAATTCATAAATAAAGCTCTGAATCCTCTAAACATGAAGTAAATATCACACTAAACAAAATATATAGGAAGCATAATTAAGTGAATCTAATGAGACAACTAAGGTGTAGATAACTCAATAATAACATTATGGCTTCTTTTTTTTTGTGTTTTGTAAGTTATTGTGTAATATTGCAAGAGAATTCCAGTAGATTTCACTTTCTGAGATCGAAAAATCAAATCCCTAGAAGATAATATTTCTATCAAATTATAAAATCCAAAATATCTAACAATATTGTTTATGTACGACATTCTTGAATTAAACAAGAAGCTTGTGCCCGAATTGAAAGAGATTGCTAAAGAACTTAACATCAAAAAAATCGAGTCCTTTAAAAAGCAAGACTTAATCTATAAAATTCTTGACCAACAAGCCATTGTAGCTTCAGAAATGAAAAGTTCTGATAAAAAAGCTATACGCAAACGCAGCAATAAAAAAGATGATGACCAGGCTACTAAAGAGGAACCTCGTAAATCAATTCTGCGCAAAAAAAGAAAACCTACAGAGAAGCCAGAAGCTGAAAATGTAGAGAAAACAACTGAAGTTTCAGAAACTCCTGCTCCTACTACGACTTCTGCTCCTACTCCTGCTGCAGCTCCTGCAGAAAAGAAAGAAGTTAGAGAAGTTCGCAAACCAAATCCTCGCAGAAGACGTGAAGAAAATCGTCCTGTTGAAAAAGTGGTGAAAGAAACTGAAGAGACTAAAGAAGTGGTTTCTAAAGAACAAGTGAAATCTGAACCTGTTTCTCAGGAAACAAAAAAAGAGGAAGCTGCTCCACAAGAAGTTGAAGCTCCACAAGAAGTAATTTCTAAGGAGAATACGCCACAGGAGAAACCAGCTCAAGAAAGAGCACCGAAAGAAAGAAACCAAGATAGAGCGCCTCAAGGCAAAAAACGTTTTGAGCGTCGTGAAAAAGAAAGACCATTCGAATTTGATGGTATCATCAGTAACTCTGGGGTACTTGAAATCATGCAAGATGGTTACGGTTTCCTTCGTTCGTCAGATTTCAACTATTTGAACTCACCTGACGATATTTATGTGTCACAATCTCAAATCAAACTATTTGGTTTAAAAACGGGTGATACAGTTCAAGGAACAATTCGTCCTCCTAAAGAAGGCGAAAAATATTTCCCTCTTATTAAGGTTGAGAAAATTAACGGTCGTTTACCTGAAGTTATTCGTGACCGCGTACCGTTTGAACACTTGACACCACTTTTCCCAGATGAGAAATTCAACTTAACTGGAAAAGGAAAAAGCAGTATTTCAACTCGTGTAGTTGATTTGTTCGCTCCTATTGGTAAAGGTCAACGTGGTTTGATCGTTGCACAACCTAAGACAGGTAAAACTGTCCTATTAAAAGAAATAGCCAATGCTATTGCGGCTAACAACCCTGAGGCTTATATGATCATTCTATTGATCGATGAACGTCCTGAAGAGGTTACCGATATGGCACGATCAGTAAATGCTGAAGTGATTTCTTCTACTTTCGATGAGCCTGCAGAACGTCACGTACGTGTTGCTAACATCGTTTTAGAGAAAGCGAAACGTATGGTTGAGTGTGGACACGATGTCGTTATCCTATTGGATTCGATTACACGTCTGGCTCGTGCTTACAATACAGTTTCTCCTGCATCAGGTAAGGTTCTTTCAGGTGGTGTTGATGCGAATGCTCTTCACAAACCTAAACGTTTCTTTGGTGCTGCTCGTAATATCGAGAATGGTGGTTCATTAACTATCCTGGCAACTGCATTAACAGATACTGGATCGAAGATGGATGAAGTTATCTTCGAAGAATTTAAAGGAACTGGTAATATGGAACTTCAGTTAGATCGTAAATTATCTAACAAGCGTATTTACCCAGCTGTTGATCTTACTGCATCGAGTACTCGTCGCGAAGATCTATTGCTTGACGAAGCTCAATTGAATCGTATTTGGGTACTAAGAAACTTCTTAACGGATATGAATTCTGTTGAAGCTATGCAGTTTATTAGTGACAGAATGCGTAAGACTCGTTCGAATGAAGAGTTCTTAGTTTCAATGAATGACAGATAATTATTATTGAACTAAGATTCCCCTTTAAGTCCAAAACGAGTGACTAAGTATTAAAACCAGGGGATATCAGCCTTCATAACTGAATTATAAAGCTTTAAGCTTATTACATAAAAAGGAACAGTGCTAAACAGCATTGTTCCTTTTTTATTTTTACCAAGTATAAATTACAATTCAAACCTGAAATTGCAATCTCAAGATTACAATTGCGCATTTTTATTCTTTAGATTTGTAAGGCAAATTTATAACAGATGAATACTCTATTACAAACTCATTGTAGTTTACTCAAAAATAAAAGAAGCACAATTAAACGTGAGCTCGGTAAAGAAATTGACTGGAGCCATCGCTTAATTGTTATTAAAGGATCTAGAGGTGTGGGAAAAACCACTTTCCTTCTGGACTATATTAGAGAAAACAATCGAGAGAACGATAAGTCTTGCTTATATATCAACCTAAACAATTTATTTTTCACAGAACGAGGCTTAGTTTCCTTTGTAGATGAATTCTACAAAAAAGGAGGAAAAACCTTACTTCTTGATCAAATTCATAAGTACCCTGAGTGGGCTGAAGATCTTCGTGTTTGTTACGACAACTATTCTGATCTTCAAATTATTTTCACGGCCTCATCAATACTTAGAGTTAAAACGAACGAACATATAAAAGATTGCGTTTCTATTTATTATTTAAACGGTCTTTCCTTTCGTGAATTTTTAAATCATGAAGCAGGTTGCGATTTTAAGCGCTATACTTTAAAAGAGATCGTTGAGAATCATGAGGTAATTGTTGAAGAAGTTTTATCAAAGGTTCGTCCATTAGCTTTTTTCAATGATTATTTGAAATTTGGCTATTACCCTTGCTACCTCGAAGAGAAAAGCTTTATCGATAATCTACTTAAGATTATCAACCTAATGCTTGAGTTCGATATCACTTATCTGAATCAGATTGAGTTAAAATACTTAACCAAACTAAAGAAGCTACTCTATATAATTGCTTGCAATGTGCCTTTTCAGCCTAATGTGAGCAAGCTTGCCAACGATGTTGAAACATCAAGAGCAACCATTATGAATTACTTGAGATATTTAAAAAATGCTCGTTTGATTCATTTATTGAATACGTCGGAAGAAGAAGACGAAAAGTTAAAAAAGCCGAACAAGGTGTATTTGCATAATACGAATTTACTTTATGCTATTTCACCTGATAGTGTTTCAGAAAATAGCTTACGCGAAACATTTTTCTACAACCAAGTGGGTGTAGGAAGTGTTTTAACCAGTACCGATAGAGGTCATTTTAAAGTTGATCAGAAATTCAATTTTGAAATAAAAGGAAGTTCAGTTGACATAGAGCCTAAGTTTAGAACGGAAGATTATTTTGTTGCTGCCGACATGATTGAACGTGGCAAAGGCAACACAATCCCATTATGGTTATTCGGCTTTCTTTATTAGTGCAATACTGACACAGAGCTGTGTCTTTACAAATTGATATTTATTATAATAAATATATACAATCTACCATAAATAAAATTTAATTGGAGGAGTAAAATGGCAAAAGAGAAAAAATTCATTACCTGCGACGGTAATGCCGCTGCTGCACATATTGCATATATGTTTAGCGAGGTGTCCTGTATCTACCCTATCACACCATCTTCGCCTATGGCTGAGAGTGTTGACGAATGGGCTGCACAAGGACGTAAAAATCTATTTGGCGAAACAGTTCAATTAGTAGAAATGCAATCAGAAGCGGGTGCTGCAGGTGCCGTTCACGGTTCTTTGCAAGCTGGTGCTTTAACCACTACTTATACTGCTTCTCAGGGATTGTTGTTGATGATTCCTAACATGTATAAAATTGCAGGTGAGTTATTACCTTGTGTTTTCCATGTAACTGCTCGTGCTCTTGCTGCTCAAGCATTAAGTATCTTTGGTGATCATTCTGATGTTTATTCAGCTCGTCAGGCAGGTTTCGCAATGTTAGCTTCAGGTTCTGTTCAAGAAGTAATGGACCTTTCAGCTGTTTCACATTTAACAGCAATCAAATCAAGAGTTCCTTTCATGAACTTCTTCGATGGTTTCCGTACTTCTCACGAAATTCAGAAAATTGAAGAAATTGACATGGAAGACCTAAGAGGTCTAGTTGATCAAGAAGCTCTTCAAGCATTCCGCGACCGCGCTTTGAATCCAGAGACTCCAGTAACTAGAGGTACTGCTCAGAATCCTGATGTTTACTTCCAGTCACGTGAAGCAGCCAACCCATTCTACAATGCGGTTCCTGATATGGTTGCTGATTACATGAAGGAAATGACTAAGATTACTGGTCGTGAGTACAAGCCATTCATGTATTATGGTTCTGAAGATGCTGAGAATATCATCATCGCAATGGGTTCTGTAAACGAAACTATTAAAGAAGCTGTTGATTTCAAAATTGCTAAAGGTGAAAAAGTTGGTTTGGTATGCGTTCACTTGTATCGTCCATTCTCTGCTAAGCATTTCAAAGCAGTTATTCCAGCGTCTGTTAAGCGTATTTGTGTACTTGATCGTACAAAAGAAACGGGTGCTAATGGAGATCCATTGTATCTTGACGTAAGAGACGTATTTTACGGTACTGAAAATGCTCCTATTATTGTTGGTGGTCGTTACGGTTTAGGTTCTAAAGATGTAACTCCATCTCAAATTATTGCGGTTTACAAAAACCTTGCAATGAACGAGCCTAAGAATCAATTCACTTTAGGTATTGTTGATGATGTGACTTTCACTTCTCTTCCATTATTACCAGAAGTTAAGATGAATTCTGAGTCACTTTACGAAGCGAAATTCTACGGTTTAGGTTCTGATGGTACTGTTGGTGCTAACAAGAACTCGATTAAAATTATTGGTGGTTCAACCGATAAGTATTGTCAAGCTTACTTCGCTTACGATTCTAAAAAATCAGGTGGATTTACTGCTTCTCACCTTCGTTTCGGTGATGAGCCAATCCGTTCTACATATTTAGTAACCACTCCTGACTTCATTGCATGTCACGTTCCTGCTTACGTTTATTTATACGACGTATTAAAAGGATTGAAAAAAGGGGGTTCTTTCCTATTGAACTCAATCTATGATACTGAAGAGACTATCAAGCATCTTCCAGATCATATGAAAAAGTACATGGCTGACAATGAGATTAAATTCTACATTATCAACGGTACTAAATTAGGTGAGAAATTAGGTCTTGGTAGCCGTACAAATGCAATTATGCAGGCTGCTTTCTTTAAGATTACAGGTGTAATTCCTTTCGAGCAAGCTGCTGAAGAGATGAAGAAAGCCATTGTTAAATCTTACGGAAACAAAGGTGAAAAAGTTGTTAACATGAACTTCGCGGCTGTTGATGCAGGTGGAGAGAATGTTATTAAAGTTGAAGTTTCTGCTGACTGGAAAAAACTTTCTGATTCACAAGTAGAAGCTGTTAAATCTGAACGTCCTAAGTTTGTTGCTGAGGTTTGTGATCCTATGAATGCTCAAAAAGGTGATGATCTTCCTGTTTCTGCATTCTCTGGTCGTGAAGATGGTACTTTCCCTAATGGAACAACTAAGTTCGAGAAGCGTGGTATCGCTATCAACGTACCTGAGTGGCAAGACGAAACTTGTATTCAGTGTAACCAGTGTGCTTACGTTTGTCCTCACGCTGCTATTCGTCCTTTCATCTTAACCGACGAAGAATTAGCTGCTGCTCCTGCTGGAACTGCTGTTAAGCCTGCAACAGGTAAAGAACTTAAAGGTCTACATTTCCGCATTCAGATTGCAGTTGAAGACTGTACGGGTTGTGGTAACTGTGCTGATGTTTGTCCTGCTCCTAAAGCGAAAGCTCTTGTAATGAAGCATCTTGAAACTCAGTCTGCTGAGAAGGAAAGATGGCATTATATGGACCAAACAGTTGGGTACAAGGAATTGATGCCTAAAAACAATGTGAAGAATTCACAATTTGCTCAACCCTTATTCGAGTTCTCTGGAGCTTGTGCCGGTTGTGGTGAAACACCATATATCAAATTAATCACTCAATTGTACGGTGAGAGAATGATGGTATCAAACGCTACAGGTTGTTCTTCAATCTATGGTGGATCTGCTCCTTCTACGCCTTACTGTAAAAACGATAAGAGTGGTAAAGGTCCAGCTTGGGCCAACTCATTATTCGAAGATAATGCTGAATTCGGTTTCGGTATGAACGAAGGTGTTCGCAAGATGCGTAACCGTATCGAGCTTCGTATGACAACTGCAATCGACGCTGTAAATGCTGAGACTAAAGTTGCATTTACTGAGTGGTTAGAGAATAAGGACAACGGTGAAGCTTCTATTGCTACATCTGCAAAAGTTCTTGCTGCTCTTGAAAACGAAACGCATGCAGTTGCTAAAGAAATCAAAGATCTTAAGACTTTCTTAATTAAGAAGTCTCAGTGGATTTTCGGTGGCGACGGATGGGCTTACGATATCGGATATGGTGGACTAGATCACGTTCTTGCTTCTGGTGAAGATGTAAATGTTTTGGTAATGGATACTGAGATTTACTCTAACACGGGTGGACAAGCTTCTAAAGCAACTCCAGTTGGGGCTGTAGCCAAGTTTGCTTCTGCTGGTAAAGTGATCAGAAAGAAAGACCTTGGTATGATGGCTGCTTCTTATGGTTACGTATACGTTGCTCAGGTTGCAATGGGTGCAAACCACGCTCAATATCTTAAAGCGGTTAAAGAGGCTGAGTCCTTCCCTGGACCATCATTAATCATTGCTTATTCACCATGTATTTCTCACGGTTTGAAAGCTTCTATGGGTAAATCTCAACTAGAAGAAAAGAAAGCTGTTGAAGCAGGATACTGGCACTTATTCCGTAACAATCCATTATTGGAGAAAGAAGGAAAGAACCCATTTGTACTTGACTCAAAAGAGCCACAGTGGGATAAATTCCAGGATTTCTTGTTAGGTGAAGTTCGTTATACTTCGTTACAGAAATCATTCCCTGAAAGAGCTAAGGAGTTATTCGTAGCTGCTGAGGATAACGCTAAGTGGAGATATAAATCTTATGTGCGTCAAGCTGCTTTAGATTTTACTGAAGTGTAAATCAATCGCAATTAAATATAGAAATGCCCGGTTCGAAAGAATCGGGCATTTTTTTGTATTAGCAATAGCACTTTCGTCAAGCTTGATTTAAACCACACCCCTCTGTCCTTCGGACATTTACTCACAACTAAATTTTAAACAAATGTGTTCGTGATCCATCGAATTCCCCTAAAAAGGGAGAAATTCGTTGACAACGATTTGAAGTAATATTCAAGATTTAGTACAATAATATTTCCCTTTTAGGAAACCGTAGAGAAGCGGAGTTCGTGAATATTTATATGGAATTTAAATATCAACCAAGTGCCGGTAGGCGAATGGGTGCTTAAAAAATAAATACAATTTATATAATGGCAGAATTTTCATAATTCACATATTTTAATGGAAATATTCTGTCAATTTTGGAAATCTTGTAATCCTGTGAATCTGTTCCTTTATTCCAAATTTTCACAACATTCTAAAGAACCGAGCAGATAAAAGCTTATCTGCGGAAATAAATTCATAAATATAAGATCTCAAAATCCTTTACTTACGATATAATTCTTCCGCCATACTGATTACCAGAAAATTAAAGAGCACCCATACTATTGAAAATCTCACTAGGATTGATTAATTTAGAGGAACCCGAAAAATTTAATCCTAAAATCATATGGCAAATTTAAATGTAGAATTCATGGGGCTTAAGCTAAGAAACCCCATTATTGTCGGTGCATGTACACTATCAGCAACTGTTGAAGGTGCTCGAGAATTGGAACGTGCTGGCGCTGGAGCTATCGTGTACAAATCTCTCTTCGAAGAGCAAATTCAAATGGAACGAGCTCAACTCGATGATGAACTGGATGCTTACACCGAGCGAAACGCTGAAATGACGTCCCTCTTCCCCACTTTAGAACATGCCGGTCCTACGGCGCATATTTTGAAACTAATTGATGTCAAAAAAAATATTTCAATTCCAGTCATAGCCAGTTTAAATTGTATTTACGACGTTACTTGGTTCGAATATGCCAAGCTACTTGAAGATGCTGGGGTTGATGCCTTGGAATTAAACTTCTATACGATGCCGACTGATATGGAAAAAACGGCAGCTGAGATCGAAGAAGAAAAAATCAAAATAGTCAAGATCTTAAAAAAGAGGTTAAAAATTCCTTTCTGCATTAAACTGAGTCCTTACTATACAAATACCTTAAACTTTGTCAATCGTCTTGATAAAGCGGGAGCTTCATCATTCGCTCTATTTAATCGTCTTTTTCAACCCGAAGTGAATATCGATAAGGAAAAGCATATCACTCGATTCAACCTAAGTAATCGTGGTGATTTTAAATTGGGACTTCGCTATGTGGGTTTATTACATAAAAAAATCAAAAGTCAGTTGTGTGGAACAAATGGTATTTACACCTACGAAGATGTCATCCAAATGCTACTGAGTGGAGCTGATGTGGTTCAAATGGTGAGCGCGATTTACAAAAATGAGCCATCGTATATTGCAGAAGTTCTTGCCGAGCTTGAAAGTTGGATGGATGCCAAAGGGTACAAATCTATCAGCGAATTTAGAGGCAAACTGTCAGACAACGAGGTAAAGGGCTCAGATACATATCACCGAGCTCAATATCTTGATTTCTTATTAAAACCAGAAGAAATCATCAACAAATATCCTATGAGATAGAAAGACAATATTATAGAAAGAAGCTGATCTATCGATCAGCTTTTTTTTCCTCTGAGTATTAAAATTTAAGATTTCAAACACCCGCAAACGTTTGAAAAATAAAAGTCTAAATCATTTGAAAAAAGACAGTTAGATTGTCCGTTCTTTGCTTCCTTTTTTGAAAAAAGAACACTACTTTTGTGTACAATTTTCAAGAATTTCTATTGATGAAAATCTTGTGAAATTAAGATTTTGAATATTATAAGTTAATATATAATTGTTATTGAATGCTTTAATCTAAAGCAGACAATAGAATTAAAACTAAAAAGCGATAATTATGAGTACTAAGTACGTTTATACTTTTGGTGACGGTAAAGCCGAAGGTAAAGCAGACATGAAGAATTTGCTTGGAGGTAAAGGTGCAAACCTTGCTGAAATGAACCTAATTGGTGTTCCAGTTCCTGCTGGTTTCACTATCACTACTGACGTTTGTACTGATTACAACAAACTTGGAAAAGATGCTGTTGTAGCAATGATCAAAGAGCAAGTTGAAGCTGCTGTAAAAGATACAGAAGTTGCAATGAACGCTAAATTTGATGCTAAGGATGGTTCTTTCCCATTGTTATTATCTGTTCGTTCAGGAGCTCGTGCTTCTATGCCAGGTATGATGAACACGGTTCTTAACCTAGGTATGAATGATGACACAGTAAAAGTTATTGCTGATAATTCAGGAAACGAAAAATTTGCTTACGATTCATATCGTCGTTTCATCCACATGTACGGTGACGTAGTTATGGGTGTTGAGGCTGAAGAAGGAAAGCATAACCCATTCGAGGTTGTTCTTGACGAATTGAAAGAAGCTAAAGGTTACAAAGTTGATACTGAATTAACTGTTGCAGATCTTAAAGTTCTTGTTGAAGCTTACAAAGCTGTTATTGTTGAGCACGCTGGTGTAGAATTCCCTACTAATCCTTGGGATCAACTTTGGGGTTCTGTATGTGCTGTATTCGATTCATGGAATACTGAGCGTGCAATCCTTTACCGTCGTATGGAAAACATTCCAGGCGAATGGGGTACTGCTGTAAACGTTCAAGCTATGGTATATGGTAACATGGGTGAGACTTCTGCTACAGGAGTTTGTTTCTCTCGTGATGCTGCTACTGGCGAAGACCAATTTAACGGTGAGTATTTGATCAATGCACAGGGTGAAGATGTTGTGTCTGGTGTTCGTACTCCTCTTGAAATTACTACTATTGGTTCACATCGTTGGGCTGAGCGTAACGGTACTTCTGAAGAAGCTCGTAAAGCTGAATTCCTTTCAATGGAAGAAGCTATGCCTTCGCTTTACAACGAATTGAATACAATTCAGCAGAAGCTTGAAGATCACTATTCAGATATGCAAGACATGGAGTTCACCATTCAAGATGGTAAGCTTTGGATGTTACAGACTCGTTCTGGTAAGCGTACTGGTGCAGCTATGGTAAAAATGGCTGTTGATATGTTAGCTCAAGGTATGATTGATGAGAAAACTGCAATCTTACGTCAAGAGCCTAACAAATTGGATGAGTTACTTCACCCAGTATTCGAGCAATCTGCAATTGATGCTGCTACAGAGCTTTCAAAAGGTCTTCCAGCTTCTCCAGGTGCTGCTACAGGACAAATCGTATTTTCTGCTGATGCTGCTGAAGAGTGGGCTGCTGCAGGTAAAAAAGTAATTCTTGTACGTCGCGAGACTTCTCCAGAAGACTTGAAAGGTATGTACGCTGCTGAAGGTATTCTTACTGAGCGTGGTGGTATGACTTCTCACGCTGCTGTAGTTGCTCGTGGTATGGGTAAATGTTGTATTTCTTCTGCTGCTGGTGTTCTAGTAACAGGAACTTCTATGACTATCAACGGTGTTGATTACAAAGAAGGTGATTTCATCTCGTTGAACGGTACTACTGGTAAAGTTTACGAAGGTAAAGTTGCTACAATCACTCCTACTTTAGATGGTGATTTCGGTAAATTGATGGATCTTGCAGAGAACAACACACGTATGTACGTTCGTACTAACGCTGATACGCCTGCTGATGCTCAAACTGCTCGTGAATTCGGTGCTAAAGGTATTGGTCTATGTCGTACAGAGCACATGTTCTTCGAAGGCGATAAGATTTGGAAGATGCGTGAAATGATTCTTGCTGAAAACCTTGAAGGTCGTAAAGAAGCTCTTGCTAAATTACTTCCTGTTCAGAGAGAAGACTTCTCTGGAATTCTTGAGGCTATGGACGGTTTTGGTGTTACTATTCGTCTACTGGATCCACCATTGCACGAGTTTACTCCTAACGATGATGCTTCTCAAATTGAGATGGCTGAGAAATTAGGTATCGATGTATCTATCGTTAAAGCTAAAGTTGAGTCTCTTCACGAATTCAACCCAATGTTGGGACATAGAGGTTGTCGTTTAGGAAACACTTATCCTGAGATCACTGAAATGCAAGCTCGTGCTATTATCGAAGCTGCTTGTGATCTTAAAGCTAAAGGTAAAGATCCTAAGCCAGAGATTATGGTTCCATTAATCGGAACTCTTAAAGAATTTAAGATGCAGGAAGATATCATCAGAGAAATTGCTGCTGCAGTATTCGCTGAAAAAGGTATCAAAGTTGATTTCTTAGTAGGTACAATGATCGAGATTCCTCGTGCTGCATTGACTGCTGATGCAATCGCTGAATATGCTGAATTCTTCTCTTTCGGAACAAATGACTTGACTCAAATGGGATTCGGTTATTCTCGTGACGATGCTGGTAAATTCTTACCTATCTATATTGAAAAAGGTATCCTTAAGCATGATCCTTTCCAAGTATTAGATCAAGAAGGTATCGGTCAATTGGTACGTATGGGTTGTGAAAAAGGAAGATCTGCTCGTCCTGATATCAAATTAGGTATCTGTGGTGAGCACGGTGGTGAGCCATCTTCAGTTGAGTTCTGTAACTCAGTTGGTATGGATTACGTTTCTTGTTCTCCTTTCCGTGTGCCTATTGCACGTTTAGCTGCTGCTCAAGCAAACTTGAAGCAAAACTAAGAGAATTACATTCTCAATATATAGAAAGGCTGTCCTCAGGGGCAGCCTTTCGTATTTTACAGCTATTGCTCCTGTGGATATTTTATCCACAGGTTATAATTTAGAGACTTGCAGTCTCTATGAAAATCGTGTTTATACAGATAGCTTCTTTTATTTGTTTGGTGGTTCTTTAACTCAGAGGGCTTAGTCTTGATTTACGGGATTAATGCTCTCCTTTGCCTTTGCCTATTGCACCTTTATACCGATATGTGTTTTAATCAATAATCGCTTCACTTCGTTTGCAATTCATGTTAAAACATCGATCGGCATTATCAGTTTATGTTTTTCATGAGATAAGCTGCTGCTCAAGCAAACTTGAAGCAAAACTAAGAGAATCATATTCTCAATATATAGAAAGGCTGTCCTCAGGGGGCAGCCTTTCGTATTTTACAGCTATTGCTCCTGTGGATATTTTATCCACAGGTAATAATTTAGAGACTTGCAATCTCTATGAAAATCAAGTTTATACAGATAGCTTCTTTTATTTGTTTTGTGAGTTCTTCAACTCAGAAGGCATGGTCTTAATTTACGGGTTTATTGCTCTCCTTTCCGTGTGCCTATTGCACGTTTATACCGATATGTGTTTTAATAATCAATCGCTTCACTTCGCGTGCAGTTCATTTTAAAACATCAATCGGCATTATCAGTTCTTCTTTGTCAAGAGATAAGCTGCTGCTCAAGCTAAATGAACCAAAACTAAGAGAATTACATTCTCAATATATAGAAAGGCTGTCCTCAGGGGTAGCCTTTTGTGTTTTATAGGTTTTTCCGGGTCTACAATTCCTCCCAGCTTATCTGTAAAGGCATAACTTATTTAAGTATATTCAATCAGGAACTTATACACTTTCTTTAACCATAAACAAATAACATAAGCGAAACTAATGTTCTAATAAATTTAAATAGTTTAAGATAATAATGTAATTTTATAGCTGAGAGACGAAATCAATCGTCAATCTGAGAAAATAAAAACTAACTTTTAAAATATAAGATCATGGCAAAATCTCAAGACGCTAAAAAGAGCGAGAAAAAAGAACCAGCTAAAACGGCTAAAGAAAAAAAGGCAGAGAAAAGAGAGAAGAAAGCTAAGAAAGCATAATCCTTTTCTTTAAAGTGAGCTAACTCTCACGCTTGTGAAATACAATGATAATAAAAAATTAAAGGCTGCTCTATGGGCGGCCTTCTTTGATTACAATAAATTTGATAAGTTTGAAGTCGCAATATAATATGACAAACACATTTGATTATTTATAATAAGTAAAATGATAATAGATAAAATTGAAAACTTAAATATTTATGCAAATTTAAGTGAGAGACTAGCTAAAGGAATTGATTACATTAACAATTCAGATTTTTCTAAAATAGACTTGGGTACTTATCAAATTGAAGGTGATGATGTATTTGCAATGGTTCAGGAATATGACACCAGAGCGATTGATAATTGTAAACTTGAGGGACACATTAAATACATCGATATTCAATACATTATTGAAGGAGAAGAACACATTGGGCTTACGTCTAAGACTAATCAAGAACTTGAGGAGAGAAACGACGAAGGTGATTATGCATTTTATAAGGGCGATTCAACTTTGTTCAAATTTAATCCGTCAGTATTTGGCATCTTTTTCCCTGATGATCTACATATGCCATGCGTTGGACTTAATCAAATATCAAAAGTTCGAAAAGTCGTTGTGAAAGTGCGCATTTAATCTTCTATCTGTTTAATTGATACTAATACTCAACAATGAAGTGGAACTTAAAATTTAGAAAATGGCATAGAGATTTTTCATATTTCTATGCGGGCTTATTAATGGCATTTTCAATATCGGGAATCGCCTTAAACCACCGTCAATCATGGGACCCTCGAGATTATACCTATGAAACAATTGAATTAAAAATTGATTTACCAAAGGATACAGAAGCTATCACAGAAGAATTCTTCAAGACTTGGTTAAAACAGAATAATTTTGATCTGGAATTGCGAGGTCTAGCCTGGCGAAGAGGCGGATACAATTTATATTTTGATAAGGCATACGCATTTATTAATCCGTTTACAGGCGAAGGTGAAATTGAACGCTTTCATATTAGACCCGTACTTGGTCAAATGGTTGATCTTCACAAATCAAACGATAACATATGGCTATGGTATTCCGATATTTTTGCAATCAGTGTTCTTATTATTTGCCTAACAGGATTAATAATCACCAAGGGAAAATTTGGTTTCAAACAAAGAGGTTGGAAATTGGCACTGGTTGGAGTTGTAATTCCATCAATCATATGGTTTTACATATAAGTCAACTTATGAAACAAGGAAATCCAGTAAATAGACGTGGTATTTATTTACTGGATTTTCAACCATCATTTCACAGCTTCATATTCAGGTATTTCGGGAATAAATTCAAAGCTGTTTTTTTCGTAATCGATATGACAGCAATAATGATTTAAGCCATTAGTCACAACAAGGTAAGGCACTCTCAGCTTCATATTATAACGAGCAATTTGATTAAATGTGTCTTGTGATATTTTCACACTAGAAGCTTTGCACTCAACTATCATGACAGGAATAGCCTTATTATTATACAAGACAATATCACTGCGTTGTGGCATACTATTGACATCAACCTTTTTTTCAACAGCAATCAAACCTTTCGGGTAATTCTTCATTTCAACCAAATAAGAAATAAAATTTTGTCTCACCCACTCTTCAGGAGTTAATACCACATACTTCTTTCTTATACTATCAAAAATTACCTTTCTTTGTCCTTCTAATTTTATATTAAAATTATAGCTGGGTAGATTTAGCGTCTCCATATTTTCGTTATATTGAAAAGCAAAGATAAACAGATTTTATTAGCCAATCGACTATAGCCGAAAAGCAAATCACGAGCTTATGAAGACAAAAGAAGAAATAGTAAAAAACTGGCTAACCCGTTATACGGGAAGAGCATTAAAAGACTTCGATCGATATATTCTTCTAACCAACTTTAACAGCTATCTTGATATTTTTGCGGAAAAATATCAGGTTGAAATTGTTGGAGAAGACAAGGCCATGCCAAATATCTCAGCTGATGGCATCACCATGATTAATTTCGGAATGGGGAGTCCAAATGCTGCAACTATAATGGATTTGCTTAGTGCCATAAAACCCAAAGGTGTCTTATTTTTAGGCAAGTGTGGTGGTCTTAAGAAAAAAAACAAACTGGGTGACTTGATTCTCCCAATTGCAGCTATTAGAGGTGAAGGAACATCGAACGACTACCTACCGGCTGAAATACCAGCCCTACCTGCATTTGGTTTACAGAGAGCCGTATCACAAGTCATCGCTGACAAAGACATTAAATATTGGACTGGAACCGTTTTTACAACCAACAAGCGAGTTTGGGAATTTGACGAACGTTTTAAGAAATATTTAGCTAAGACCCGTGCTATGGCTATTGATATGGAAACAGCAACCATATTTACGGTTGGCTTTTTTAATGAAATTCCTTCTGGAGCAGTTCTTCTGGTATCTGATCAACCCATGATCTCCTCCGGTGTTAAAACAGATGATAGTGATGCGATAGTTACTAATAAGTACGTAAATCGTCATATTCAGGCAGGAATTGATGCGTTAAAAGAGGTGATGCACAACAAGGAATCTGTTAAACATCTAAGATTCTAAAAAAACTATTCAAAAGAATTACATGACATTCGAACAGATATATAGCAGTATTAAGAAACAAGAATACGCTCCCATTTATTTTTTAATGGGAGAAGAAAGTTTCTATATTGACAAGATCACAGATTACATATTGGCTAATGCTCTACCTGAGGCAGAGCGTGATTTTAATCAATCTGTCTTTTATGGAAAAGATGCCGATATAGCTAACATTATTGATACGGCTCGTCGATTTCCAATGATGGCAACACGACAACTTGTAGTTGTAAAAGAAGCTCAACAACTAAAGAATATTGAGCTATTGGATTCTTACATCAAGAACCCACTCAAATCGACTATTCTTGTGATTAACTACAAATACAAATCATTAGACAAAAGAAAAGCATTTACCAAAAATGTAGCTCAGTATGGTATTCTATTCGAGTCAAAAAAGATATACGAAAACCAGTTACCTGATTGGATTTCAAAATATACAAGTAGCCTAAAACTCAAAATTGACACAAAAGCTAGTATTCTTCTTTCAGAGTTCCTAGGTAATGATTTAAGTAAAATCTCAAACGAACTCGAAAAATTAAGTATTAATATACCACAGGGAAAAACTATTACGGCAGATCATATCGAGAAAAATATTGGTATCTCGAAAGACTATAACAACTTTGAATTACAAAATGCACTAGGCAAAAAAGATGTTCTAAAGGCAAATCAAATCATAAATTACTTCTCAACAAACGAAAAAAACAACCCGATTTATGTCACAATTGCTCTACTTCATTCTTATTTTTCAAAAGTTTTAAAGTTCCATTTCTTAAAAAATAAGACGAATGATAAACTTGTAGCCTCAGCACTTGGTGTCAATCCTTTCTTCGTAAAAGACTACAAATCAGCAGCAAGACTATACAACCCCAAGAAGCTTGTTTCAATCATAAACCTTCTCAGGGAATACGATTTAAAATCAAAAGGGATAGGTAATGTTAGCTCAAAGAATGGAGATCTCCTAAAAGAGTTAATATTCAAAACTCTTCATTAGCAATTTCTAAACAAATCTATTATCTTTAAAATTATATTTCGTTTACTCAAAAGAGTCATTTTATGGCGAATGTAACATATTATTGTTTTTTTTAGTGTATAATAATCATTCGTCCATCATCTAAGAATTTGTATTTAACTATGAAATCAATTTTTACTCTATCTTTTTTCTTCATTTTATTATTTGGCCCAAACATAAGCTTTGGCCAAGATGGAGCACCCCCTGTAGCTAAAAATGATTCTGTTTCAATCAACAACAAAACATTGGTTGATGAAGTTAATTATATCGAAATTGTATTTTTAGAAAACGACATCTATTCATCATCAACATTAGACTTCGATCAAACAAAAATTCTTCGTCAAAACGACCAGGCTGGAAAAGCCTATCTTATTGAAAATAACTCATTAATGGTTTTTTATCCATATGAAGATAGTTTTGGTGTCGACACTATATTCTACGAGATATGCAATAATAGAAGTCAGTGTAGTCAAGCCTATATTTTAGTTGATGTTAAAAATCCAAATAAAGTTGATTTACGAATTCCTAACGCATTCTCTCCTAATGGTGATAATATTAATGACAAGTTCTATATTAAAGGGATAGAGAATTATCCTGTTAATGAGTTCATTGTATTCTCAAGATGGGGATCGAAAGTCTTCGATAAGAGCAACTATACAAATGATGATGCCTGGGACGGAAGTTATAGTAAAACAGGTGTTAAGTTAGGACCCGGTGATAAACTTCCTCCTGGAACATACTTCTTCAAACTTATCATTAAGGATAAAAAGTACCTTAAAAGTGGCTATATCGTCATAAAGAAATAGGTCTATATTTTTCAAAACGCCTTCAGAACCTTAAATTCAGATAGCTAAAAGACCTCTATGGTTTTCAACTAACAATCTAATCAAGATTATAAGTGAATGAATAAGCAGCGACATATCATCAGTATTTATATTTTAACGACGACGATATGTCTTTTTTCTTTTTGCACGAAAATCTCAGCTCAAGAAAACATACTATTTTCAAACTATAAGCAAAATAAGCTATATATAAATCCTGCATATTCAGGTAGTAATCCATATTTGGAAATAGCTATGGGCTATCATCAACAATGGACTGGAATAGATGGAGCCCCAAAATCGACTATTCTATCAGCTCATGCGCCTATTAATAATAGTCAGGTTGGTTTAGGAGCCATGCTATACAGCAATAAAATTGGGATATTAAATGAAACTGGATTCTTTGCCAACTATGCCTACAAAATTAGTATGTCAAAAAACCGAGTGTTCTCGTTTGGATTTCAGGCAGGACTCGTTAATAAAGAAGTACGCTGGTCAGAAATAACAACCTACGATCCTAATTTTAATGGAGACGACCCGAGTATCCCAAATATGAATATAAGTAGTATAACTCCCAATTTCGGTATAGGAGCCTATTACAGCACTTCTAAATTCCATCTTGGCTTCTCTGCTCCTCGCCTACTACAAAACGTTTATCCACACGAAAAAGGTTTTGGAAAATCTATGAATTTCGAATTTAAAGACATTTATTTTTATTTAAACTCGGGCATTCTTATCGATATTAATTCTGAAATTCAAGCTGCCCCCTCTCTACTCCTTTTTTCGTCTTTAAACTCAACAGCCAACTATAGTTTCAATCTTAACTTTAACCACACCAATGGTATTTCTGCCGGAGGAACCTTTCGCTCTGAGAAGTATTGGGCAATTAATATGGGATATGAGTTCGACTCGAAACTAGGCATATCTTATTCCTATGAAAATAGTCTTGACAAACTAAAACGTGGTGATCATACAAGTCATGAAATTTTCATAAATTATAAGATTTCTTTGAAGAAAAGTAGCTATACATCACCTAGATTTTTCTAAAGTTGTGTATTTTGCATTCTATTCAGTTTCAAAACTGGTATCATTCAGGTGATTGTAATTTAAACCGTCAACTATAATTGACAAGATATTTAGACTATGTATAAAAAATTGCTAACAACAATTTTTGTTGCCCTTATATTATTCATAACTCAAACAGTTGTTTACGCACAGAACAAAGATCTTGAAAAAGGCCAACGATTCTTTGCTAAGAAAGAGTATAAACTTGCCATTCCCTTCCTTAAGGAATATTGTTTAAGTCATAAAGATAAGCTCGTTAAAAGAAATTTATTCATTTGCTATTTAGAGACACAGCAAGACAATGAGGCTCTAAAACTTGTGCAAAAAATGACTAATAACACTGATGCAGAAGCAATTGACGTCCTTAATTATGCCAATTTATTAAAAAAGCTACACAAGTACCAAGAAGCAAAAGAATGGTTTATCAAATACAGTAAACTTAACCCATCAGATAAAGTTGCAAAACATCACATTCAAGCTTTTAACATTATTAAGGAAATCACTAATGACACGTTATATATTGCAAAGTCTTTAAATATTAATACAGCTCAAACGGATTACGCAACATCTTTTTATAAAGATGGTCTAATTTTAGTTTCTGGTCGATCTAATAAATATTCGAAACAAATCAGCAGGGAGTCTAAAGATCATTATTTCAATCTTTATTTTTCTAAGAAAACTGGGACAAACTACTCTATTCCTAAGATATTATCCAAGGAACTTAGCTCAAAGTATCACGAAGGATCTACCTCCTTTTCTTCAAATGAAAAATTCATCTATTTTTCCAGAAACAAAGGAGTTGTTAACTTAAACGGTCAAGCGCAATTACATATCTATATGTCACGTTTTAATAATGGAAAATGGGACAAGCCAGAACTGTTTCTACATGCTAATGATGATTATTCGACAGGCCATCCTTCTATATCAAAAGATGGTAAACTGTTATTCTTCATTTCAAATATGCCTGGAGGATATGGTGGCACAGATATCTATTATTGTAGAAAAAAAGGCTTCTCATGGGGGCCTCCAATTAATTTAGGTCCTAGTATTAATACCTCGAGTAACGAAATGTTTCCTTACATCAGCGAAGATCAAAACCTATACTTTGCATCGAGTGGACACATTGGCTTTGGAGGTTTAGATATATTCAAATCTAATTTTGAACAGAACCATTGGAACTACCCTGTTAACATTGGCTATCCTTTTAATTCAGAAAAGGATGATTTCGCCTATATTTTTGATTACAAGAAAAAAACGGGCTATTTTTCATCAAATAGAAACAGTAGCGATGATATTTTTGAGTTCAAAGCTAATCCAGAAAAACTAAAAGTCTTGAGCGGGAAAATATCCAAGCTTAGACCTAATGATCCTATAGACAGTGTTTCTGTATTTCTTGTCGACAAAAATATTATTTTAGATAAAACATACACTGCTCCTTCTGGGAACTTTAGTTTCAATATTTTCATGAATAAGAAATACAGCTTGATTATTCAAAAAAATGGATTCAAAACAAAACGTGTTCTTTATTTTCCTCAAAATCAAGTTAAGAACAGAAATATTAAAATCAGGTTAGAAGAATCTCCTTGGGCAAATATAAAAGCCTTTGTCAAAAATCAATTTTCTTCGAAACCTATTGTAAATGCTAAAGTTGAAATCGTTAATAAAACATACAAACTTTCTACCTATTACAATACAGACTCAAATGGAAATTTCTCTTTAGATATAGATACAGGAAACTACTATGACTTAATTGTTTCAAAACCGGGATATTTCACAACAGTTCTTACAAACTATATGCACGATGATATTCAATCTATCGACTTAATTAGAACTAAAGGAAACCAAACTATAGAATTACAAACATCTACGTTCCCAAATCAGGGTTGGTTATTAAGCGAAATAACAAAAGGGGAATTGAACAATGTAATAGAGATCTTAAATCATAATCCTGATGTACTTATAGAAGTTAGAGCTAGTACTAAAATTGATAATGGTGGAAAAAAGAATAGGGCATTGTGTTTAAAAAGAGCAACTGAAGCTATGAATTATCTTATTTCTCAAGGAATTACAGCTAACCGAATCAAAATTAAGACTGTTGGCTATAATACAAGAAGTGCTTCAATTGTTGTCAAACTAGTTGAATCATTCTAGATCATTATTTTTTTTTATCCTAGCTATAGTTTATGTAGCTATCACAATTACACAGTAAACCATGACCATATTAATCATAGCTATTACGGTAATTATTTCAATTACTGCCTTTAATAAAACCGAATTACTTTATCAATACCAGTTCAATGCCTATCAAATAGTAAAACGCCAACAATGGTATCGAATTCTTACTCATGCATTTCTTCATGCCAATTGGAATCACCTCTTTGTTAATATGATTGTTCTATTCTTCTTTGGAGGAGCTCTTGAAAATTACTTCAACCACTATTTGGGATCTAGTACTTTCTATTTTATAGCACTCTATATTAGCAGTATTATTTTCTCAAGTCTTTACGATTTAAAAAAGTATTCAAATGATTACAACTACAATGCATTAGGTGCTTCTGGAGCTACATCTGCTATTGTGTTTGCAAGCATCTTTTTCGATCCATGGCAGATGTTATATTTCTTCTTTGTCATTCCTATTCCAGGAATTGTATTTGGTGTTCTATATCTTGCTTACTCATACTACATGAATAAAAAACAGGTTGATAATATCGGGCATAGTAGCCACTTTTATGGTGCACTATTCGGATTTCTATTTCCTATCCTTGTAAAACCTGAATTATTCTCTCTATTTTTGCAGAAGTTATTTTAAACTTTCAATATGCAAAAAGCTATTTTTCTTGATCGCGATGGTGTTATCAATTCGGATATTGGACATTATTATATTTTCCGAGTAGAGGATTTCCTCATTAATCAAGGAATTATCAAATCACTTAAAAGATTTCAAGAAGCAGGTTACAAACTTTTTATTGTAAGTAACCAAGGTGGTGTAGCTAAGGGTATCTATTCATGTGAAGATGTAGATAAGGTTCATGAATATCTCGAATCTCAGCTGAAAGCAAATGGAATCTACTTGCAAGAAATTTATTATTGCCCACATCATGATAGTGTAGCCAGTTGTGAATGTAGAAAACCGAGTCCTTACATGATCAATCAGGCAATTGAGAAATACAATATCGATATTAATACTTCCTATCTAATTGGAGATAGTAAACGTGATATTGAGGCTGCAGAAGCTGCCGGTGTAAAAGGCATAAAAATTGATGCAAATGAAGATATTTCTATCTATTGCGATAAAATTCTAAAAGGAGAAATCTAGCTATGAACTCACATCAACTTTCTTACAACGGTGAATTTTATTCAGATGATACTGCTCTATTCACTGCTGACAATAGGGCTTTTCGGTATGGGGACTCTCTATTTGAAACCATACACTGTAATGGAACACAAATTCAATTTTTAGACGAGCATATTGAACGCCTTAAGCTTGGTATGAATCAATTGCGCATGGATATTCCTGATCATTTTTCTGAAACGATTGAGAAGAATATTAAAAGTTTAATTACAAAGAATAAATCATTTTTGGGCACTCGAATTCGCTTGAGTGTTTTTCGTAATCCAGGGGGACTTTACACCCCTAACACCAATCGAATTTCCTATTTAATCGAAAGTTCAAAACTAGAAGAATCTAAGTACTTCTTGAATAAGAAAGGACTTCAAATTGGACTTTTCGATACATATAAGAAAACATCGAATTCCTTATCCGGATTTAAAACTGGCAATTCTCTTCCTTTTATTTTAGCAGGATTACACAAAAGTGAGATGAAGTGGGATGATTGTCTATTGATAAACGAGAGACAAAATTTAGTAGAAAGCGTTAGTTCAAATTTGTTTATAGTGAAGGATGGCATTTTATTTACGCCATCACTTGAAAGTGGTGCTGTATATGGCATCATGAGAGAGCAAATTATTCAAATTGCTCTTGATTTAGGCATCACCGTTTACGACGACTGCATAATGAAACCCGAACAATTAATGGAGGCTGATGAAATATTCCTAACCAATGCAATTGTTGGGATACGTTGGGTGGTTGCCTATGGTGAAAGACGTTACTTTAATAGGAGTGCTAAGGTTTTAATAGAAGAATTAAATAAAAGAGCTTTTCAATAATTACTGAGTATCTCAATTAATTCATATTTTGATCTTTAGGGAAATTAGCCCAAAGTTTGTAGTTACCTCCCAATTGGTTTAAAGCTTTTTGCCAAATATCTGAATTATCTAATCTCATTAGTTCTTTCGTATCGAGAGAGCATACTAACCATGAATTTTCCTTTATTTCTTCTTCAAGTTGACCAGCACTCCAGCCCGAATAGCCTGCAAAAAAACGTATTTGATTAAGTTCAATTTTTTTCAAACTCAACAATTCTTTAAGTATCTCAAAATCACCACCCCAGTATAATTTATCGAAAACCTGAAAAGAATTCGGTATAAGATCAGGGACAGTATGCAAATAATAAATTTGATTATTCTGTACTGGACCACCAACAAAAACTTCGCTCTCAAAGGCAGCTAAATTCTTTATAAGTTCATTAATATTCAAATGAATGGGTTTATTCAAAACAAAGCCCACCGCGCCTTCCTCCGAAAACTCTGTCAACAAAATAACAGATCGTTTAAAGTAACGACCTTCTAAAAAAGGTTCAGCTATTAGCACCCTTCCCTTTTCAGGTTTTATATCATTCGATTCAAATCGAAATATGTCATGTAATTCATCCACACCTATAAATTTTTATTAACTCAAAGTAATCAAATTTGCTAAGGTTTCAAAAAATATAAAGACTTGGATAGAAAATTAAATATATACTTGACCAGATTGAGAGAAATAAATATGAAGGTTATTTTTTCGAAATTATAGATACTTAAATCATAAGGAGATATGAAAGATAGCAATCTAGACAAATATGTTTCTAGTCATAAAAAAAGAACCATTAGTCACACAAAAATACAAGATCAATAAATCCACACACACATAAACACAACAACACAAAAGAGCTCTTCATCAACTAATTAAAGACCACAACTAAATCACTAAGCATTGAATAATCAACTATGGTTTTACTGTTTATATATGATTAATCAAAAAGTGCAATGATCTCAGAACAAATAACATAAAACACTACATATGTTACTTAGCATCTAGTATCTTCGTTCCGTTTTGAGAATAGAAAAAACACCAACAACTATCTAATAATCAAATACAAATATATCAAACTCTAAAAATAACCTTAACCGATTTACCTATGAAACAACTTTTACACAGAACACTTTACCCCAAACTGAATAAGTTTAAACACAAATTATTGCTCTGCTTGAGTTTGATTGTGTTTATTAATATCTTTTCACCTAATAGCGGATTTGCAGAAGGGACAAAGGAGCTGAGTCCTACTAGTGGGGATCGGACATTTTTACGAACAGGTCTTGTAGGATTTGGTGAATTCGCTAAATTTGGAGCATTACCTGAATCATCCCTGTATTTTCATATTGATGATGCTGCTAATGAAAAATTATATTTAGCATGTAAAGCCGATAATAACTCAACTGTTTATGCAATCATACGTAACATTAATGGTGATATAGTTTGGCCTAGTGCTGGTGTTTTAAGCGGTCAGGATATTTCCACATTGCAAATTAATGCAGGATCTTGGCAGTGGACAGATTTAACTTATGACGCTGCTGTGGCTGGCCCGAGTGTTGTGGTGGGTAATACAGGGTATAGAAACAGTTCCGTTTTTGATCCTAATACTTTAGGATTACCTAAAGGTGATTATTCTATTGAGTTTAGTGCAATCCAGACATCTGCATCTGGTACATATAATATAGAATTTTTTGATTTTACCGTCGTGAAAAGCGGGTCTGCTATAAAAGGTCGTTTGTTTTCAAAAAACTGGTGTTTCCGAACTCCAAATATAAGTACAAATTACGATAGAAACTTTAATGGCAAACTTTATAGCTTTTGTCCTGAAATTGAGTCAGATGGTGTTAGTCGTGGTTATGTAACCGAGGTTGATTTTAATGGTTCTGGATTTAGGGGGCTTTCATTTAATACTGCTTTTAATGCATGGGGCACTGATAGTAGTAATGATTTTAAGATTAATAGACAGTCGTTTAATAATGACAATAAGCTAGCACCTGATTACAATATTTTTCTAAACAATCCAGATCCAAATATTTATTTGTCCGCCACAGAGTTTGGTAGTTTTATTACTGATGGAGATGAATATCCAAAATTTTTTGGTTGTCCACCCACTGTTCCTGGTGATGATGCCAATTACTTTTTTAGAGTAAAGGTTGATAAAAAAGGTCGTGTTGAGATTCTTTTAGACCTCAATGGTAATGATGATGTTTATACCGATGGTACAGAAGATGTGATGCTTTATGGGTTGATTAATCCATACGAAGGTGAATCTACTCCTTATACGAGAGATATTTATTGGAATGGTAAAAATGGTTTAGGTACTACGGTTAATTTATCTACAGGAACAACTGTTAAAACTGTATTCGAATACTGTATGGGAACTTTCCATTTTCCAATGTATGATGTAGAGTACCTCTTAAATGGTATAAAGCCAAGTACATTTAGACCTGTTCTTCCTAATCCTTTATATGAGGTTAAATTGTACTGGGATGATTCAAATATTCCTGATAATTCTGGTGTAAGTCAACCGAAAGTTGTTTTTACAGGAGAGGCAACTCCTTCACATAAGTGGAATCAGGTAGCCTATGGTAATAGTAATTCTATTAATACTTACTGGAACAGCTACAGCACAGGTGGCTCATTTACAAAAGAATTTGTAAATCCAACAGCAGGATGTGGTGTTTATACTCCTACTGAAATTAGTGGTATTGTTTTTACCGATTCAGATTCTGATGGTGTAAAAGATACTGGTGAAACGGGTAAGAGTGGTGTTGCAGTTCGTCTTTTCAAAGATACAAACACTAATGGTACTTTCGAATCAGGTACAGATGAAGAGTTAACTCCTGCTATCACAAACACTAATGGAGAATATAAATTTTTACCTGAGATTGGTTTTGTATATTTCACTAAAATAGAAGCTCCTGTTTCTTTTGAAGTTACAACTTCGCCTAATCTTAAAAAATATGAGCATTACCTTGATGGTGCTATGTACCAAGATCAGGATTTTGGTGTTGCTCTGATTAACCAAGCTCCACTTCTTCCTACAAATACTTTAACAATTAAAGAGGGCGAAACTGTTGCAATTACAAACGCATTCTTAAATTCAACAGATGTTGATAATACAGATACTGAATTGACATATACAATTACTTCTATTGTAAATGGTGTATTTAAAAAGTCGGGTACTATTGTTACAACTTTTACGAAGAAAGATGTTGAAGATGGATTAATTTCATTTGTTCATGACGGTGGAGAAGCTGCTCCATCCTACCATGTTAAAGTTACTGATACAGGCAATAAATTCTCTGAAGGTGATGTGCATGTTACATTTACTAATGTTAACGATGCGCCTGTTTATACTTCAAATGCTAGTC
>NZ_JBTCHQ010000016.1:0-104052 GCF_054254355.1 Ancylomarina sp. YFZ004 | reverse complement strand
ATGCCCTAATTCCAGATCAGGATATATGCCTGAAATTGAAAGGAAATTAACTCTCAATTCCTTTATAATCAATGTTGTTTAAAGTAGAATCTTGATATTTATATTGCAATATGACTAGGAATTATTCTCAAAAAACACATATCTCATTGTTAAATGCATAATTCATTTAATCGACTGATTAATAGTAGTGTTAGGTGTGGTGTTTTTCGTCAATCTATTGCATATTTTCGTCAAGTATTAATGTTTTTTAACCGATAAATGGTTGAAAAATAATTTTCTTAGATACACTTTCCTTATATTTGCTGGCTATGAAACAAACTTTCATATTAATTATATTTACTCTATGCTTAAGCTTGTCTTTGGCTGCCCAAAAAAAACTCGGAAACCGAATACAAGGTAGCTCGGGAGAATCGGGTTTAAAGCGTGATGGAGAAAAAAATGAAATGGATAGCTTAGGCTATAATAGTGTTGAATCGCATATTAAAACCTGGCGACTTTCAGACTATGGTACCCGAAAATCATATCTTCATGTGGATACCTTATTGAGCAACATCCAGAACTTTAATCCCATTTATCAGCGATCGATTGCTAATTCATATCTGGGGAATTTCGGATCACCTTATCAGAGTTTAATATTCAAAGATCGTGTTCGTAACGAGCCTTTTATGTTCTTTAATACTTTTGAGGCTTATATGAACATGCCAAAAGAAGTCCTGTTTTTTAATACGACGACACCTTATACAAGTTTCTTTTATGAAACAGCAGGATCTAAAGATAGAGCTGAAAATAAACTTCGAATTCTCCATACTCAGAACATTAACCCTTTCTGGAATGTAGGTATAAGTTTTAACTTGATTTCAAGCGAAGGACAATATCAAAATCAGAAAACTAAATTGTACGATTTTAATTTATTCTCTAATTACGAGAAGGGCCGATATGGTGCTCATTTTGTAATGAATCAGAATAGAATTCAAGTAAATGAAAATGGTGGAGTTGATGGTGATGAACAGATTCGAGATTCTATAATCGATCCTGAAAACGTAAAGGTTAAGCTAACTGGAACTAAGAATAAGCTTTCAAATTTTAATTTTACTGCAAATCAATACTATAATTTAGGTAATGGAAAAGATCTGATTATTGATGGTGATACCAGTCAGATTTATCCAGTCAGATTTATTCATGATTTTAATTTTGAATCAGATAGTAGAGAATTTAAGGAAGGTATAGTAAATAAAGATTTTTTCAAGAGCACTTATTTGAATAATGATAAGAGTGCTGATGAAACAACACTTAAGATGCTTAGTAATGGTTTTCATATCGTCTTTAATGAAAATCAGAATAAGAAGTTGAGTTTTGGTGCCCGTTTAGGCTTGTTAAATCAAATTTCTACTTACAATCTACGTAGACCTATTGGTGAAAATACATTCATACAAAAGGATAAGAATATTCATAACACCCAGTTGATGACAAGTATCTTTCGTCAAACAGGAAAAAATTGGAATTGGAAATTTTCAGGAGCTTATGTTTTTGAAGGATACAATCAAAACGATTATCAACTTGATGGAAATTTGATATATCAATTTGGCGACTCAACAAATAGACAAAATCTTGAGATTACGTCACAAATTAAATCAAAGACACCTGATTTCTTAATGACTGAATACCATGGTAACCATCAACAATGGTCGTTAAATCTAAATAAAAGCAAAGAACTATCTTTAGGATTAGAATATCAAGTAAAGAAATACGGATTCAAGATAGGTGGACATATTAATAACTTAGAGAATTACACGTATTTTGGATACGATACAATTGTTTCTCAAACGAACAAATCTATTCAGATTGCAACGGCTTATATTGAGAAGGACTTTAGATTAGGTAAGTTTACTTTAAGCCAGAGATTTGTAGGACAGATGAGTTCTAATGAAAATATTTTACCATTACCAGATCTATCAGTCTATAGTAATAATTATTATTCAAACACTTTTTTTAATGGTGCCTTAGGCATACAAGCAGGATTTTCTGTTTATTACAATACTTCATTTTACGCTCCAAATTATATGCCATCAACTGGACAATTTTTCTTGCAGAAAGAGCAAGAGTTAGGCGATTATCCCAAGGTTGATTTGTATTTCAATTTTAGAATTAAACGAACTCGTATTTTTGTCATGTACGAGCACTTAAATGCTAATATGGGTAGTAAAAACTACTTCAGCTCTCTTCATTATCCAATCAATCCAGGTATGCTTAAATATGGATTGCGATGGACATTCTACGATTAAATATTTCATGTTAATTTGACCAATGAACAATCTGTTTTTTGGTTAGCTATCCGTTTTTAATTAACTTAAATAACGGTAAGAAATCGCATATGTTTAAATTTAAATATATTAAGTTAATCATCCCTCTAATACTCATGATCTTCCTGCAGACATGTAATCAAAATCGACAAACGATACGATTACGTCAGCCAGACAAGACTGTGCTTGGATTAAAGCATATCAAGCTACGCGGTAAATTGAGAGTGAGTACTGATTATAATTCGACAAACTATTTCATCTATAAGGGACGAGCCATGGGCTTTCAGTATGAATTACTGAGTGCTCTTGCTGAAGAACTTGATGTGAAATTAATCTTGAACGTTGAAAATGATCTTCAGTCAGCTTTTTCTAGTTTAGAGAATGGTGATATAGATCTTATTGGAATGAACCTAGCTATTACTCAAGATAGACAAGAGCGGTTTAATTTCACTTTACCACATAGTCAATCAAAACAGGTTCTAATACAGCGTAAAGCTTTAAAATCGGATTCTGTACCTATCATTAGAAATCAAATAGAACTTGGGGGTAAAAAGATTTATGTCCAACAAGCATCGGCTTATGTAGAGAGATTAGAAAATCTCTCTAAAGAGATAGGACGTTCTATCAATATCGAGAAGCTTGAGCGAATAGAGGTTGAAGAACTAATTGAAAAAGTTTCAAAAGGCGAAATTGATTATACGATAGCTGATCAAAATGTGGCCATAGTGAATAAAAGCTACTACCCTAATATCGATACTGATACTGAGATTAGTTTTCCACAGGATATGGCTTGGGCATTAAGAAAAGGGAGCGACGAATTAACTGAAGAAATTAATACTTGGTTCTTAAATTTTAAAAAGACAGCGAGATACAACCAGATATATCGTAAATACTACTTGAGTTCAAGAATTGTAAGACGTCACAATAGCGAATATTTTACGCTCAAGAGTGGTAAAATTTCGAAATATGATGATCTAATTAAGAAAAACTCAAAGCTAATTGATTGGGATTGGAGATTATTATCAGCTTTAGTTTCTCAAGAATCCCATTTCGATCCTAATGCTAAATCATGGGTTGGTGCTTTTGGTTTGATGCAATTGATGCCAGAAACAGCTTTTCGTTATGATGTTGATGAAGATTCTAAACCTGAAGAAAATCTAAAGGCTGGGGCAAAACACTTGAAGTATTTAAGTCGTCGATTAGATAAGGTCCTTATAGATAAAACAGATAAGCTTAAATTCTTGTTAGGTTCGTATAATGTAGGCTTAGGCCATATTCTTGATGCAAGACGCTTGGCTAAGAAGAATGGTCAGAATCCCGATTTATGGCAAGGTAGTGTTGATTATTATCTCCTAAATAAATCAAAACCGGAATTTTATAAAGATCCGGTTGTGAGATATGGTTATTGTAGAGGAAGAGAACCTTACAATTATGTGAAAAAAATTCTTTTAATATATGACCATTATCAGAATACGGTTTTACTCGATGAGACTAGCTCTCTTGAGTAATTCCTCAAGCTCTGATACAATCATTGCTGTTGCACCCCACAGTTTATGTCCTTTTACATTATAATAAGGTGCCTTTATATCAAATCCATTTTTATGGATCATCTCTTCATGCTTATTATCGGCCTTAAATAGTTCTTGTATATTGGTTTCAATTATTTGATTGACTTCAAAAGAATCTGCTTTGAATTGAGGTAAGCCTTCATAATAGGCAACTATAGGTTGAACTTGGAAATTACTGATTGGGATGTACAGACCCGTGGTAGGTCCAATAATATGTATTTTTTCTCCCAATAAGCCTAACTCTTCTTCGGTTTCCCTAATAGCCGTCTCAACAAGATTTTTATCGCTAAGCTCAAATTTTCCTCCAGGTAAACTGATTTGGCCACTATGCTTATGATCTCCATTGCTTCTTTCAATTAGAGGGAAATATAGCTGGTCTCCTTTTTGGTAAAAGAGAATTAAGACACTACTGTCTCTAGCCAGACTAGGATCATTTTTATTATTAGAATGATTACGAATTGAAGGAGACATTTTTTGTTGAGCTTCAGAACCAGGTAAGCCTTTCTGGAATTCTCTAATGAAATCTTCTACGAATTGATCTATATTATTTATTGAATTTGGATGTATCATTTTGATGGTATTTTAAACTACCATTAAATATAAGGAAAACCTCGCTTCAAACTTCGGAGTACTTAGATAATTTACAAGTTATAATGTGTAAATATTGGTATGTGACTAGATAATTGTGTTTTAGATTAGTCAAATTTTATTGCCTTACTTGGTGTAATACGAGTAATCCAATAAGATGGAACAAGAAGCATACTCACAGTCGCGATAAGTGTTCCAATATTTAATAAGAAAAGGTGAAATAGATTTAGATTAATGGGTACCGTATCTAAGTAGTAATTCACAGGATCGAGACTTATAAGCTGAAAATGATATTGAATCAAACAGATTCCGATACCGATGAGATTTCCCCAAAGCATTCCTTTACCAATAATCATGGATGATTGATAGAGAAATATTTTTCGAACTGACCAATTATCTGTACCGAGAGCCTTAAGGATACCAATCATATTGGTCTTCTCCAGAATAATAATAAGTAAGCCTGAAATCATATTAAACCCTGCTACTAGTATCATTAAGCCAAGAATTATCCACACATTAAGATCGAGCATCTCAAGCCAGTTAAATATTTGAGGATGTCTTTGTTTGATACTTCTGACTTTAAATGTTGATCCGTCCTCAGTGAAAATTCCGCTTATATTATCGCGTATTAGTTCTTTTGTTTTATCCAGATTTTTAAAATCGGTCAATGTAATTTCAATACCACTAACTTGATTGTCGTCCCAATTATTTAGTTTCTGAATATGTCGCATGTCGCAAATCACAAAAAGCTTATCAAATTCATCCATACCCGAATTATAAATGCCAGAGATGGTAAAACTTCTCATTCGAATTGGTTGTTGTACAAAGTACATAATTAGTTTTTCACCTACTTTTAAATGGAGAAGATTAGCTAACTTTTCAGAGATGAGAACCTGATTACTTTTTTTTGAAGGAATCATGCTTATGGTATCACCTTTAACTAATTTATCTTTAAAGAAGGACCAGTCGTAACCTAAGGATGCTCCACTGAGAACGACACCTTGAGTTTCTTCTTTAGTTTTTATAATGCCAGGTTTAGTGGCAAAACTCTGTATGTGTTTTATCCCCTCAATTTGTGACAAACGATCTAAAGGAACTAAGTTTATATCGATTGGATAAGTTTCGAATGAATTGTTATTGTCGTAGTTGCTAATTTGAATATGAGAATCAAAGCCTGTTATTTTTTCTGTAATACCAGCTTTAAAACCTGTAACAATAGCTATTGCAAGAATCATGACAGATAAACCCAAAGCAATTCCTAGAGTAGCAATGCTAATGATAGGACGAGAAATCTGACGGTCAGATTTATTTTTGTATGTGATTTTCTTGGCAATATAGAGTTCTAAATTCAAATCGATATTTTTAATCAGAGTTTACTTTATAATCAACTACACTTAAGTGTTAATAATAATTCAATCGCTTTTAGGTGTTAGATACAAAAATAGTAATTTCACACTTAGTAAATCTAAAATTAGAAGAATGCAACGAAACAAAACCTATCTCTTCACATTTATTTTGTGTTTTTTGATTTTTCAAATGGCTTGTTCTCAAACAAAGCCATATAAAGTTACCCCTGCTGCCGAACGTTTTTCAGAATATGAATCACTATTGCATAGGAAAAATATTGCGATTGTAGCTAATCAGGCTTCACTTGTGGGTAAGGATCATTTGGTAGATTTTCTTTTGTCAAAAAAAGTCAATTTGACGAAGATATTCAGTCCGGAACATGGATTTAGAGGTAATGTTGACGCTGGTGAGAAAGTTAATGATGACGTAGACTCGAAGACAAATTTGCCTATTGTCTCATTATATGGGAAGCACAAGAAGCCATATCCCGAAGATTTATCAAATGTCGATCTTGTTGTTTTTGATTTGCAGGATGTTGGTGTTCGTTTCTATACCTACCTATCGACTTTGCATTACGTGATGGAAGCTTGTGCTGAGAATGCTATTCCTTTATTGGTTTTGGACAGGCCAAACCCAAATGCTCATTATATTGATGGACCTGTTTTGGAAGAGGATTGTAAATCTTTTGTTGGTTTGCACCCTGTACCTATTGTTTATGGGATGACAATAGGTGAATATGCGAAAATGATTAATGGTGAAAAGTGGTTGAAGAATGGAGTTCAATGTGATTTAAAAGTTGTCGCGTGTGACAATTGGACACGAAATTCAATTTATAAATTACCCATAAAACCATCACCAAATTTACCGAACTATAGATCGACCCAACTTTATCCATCCCTGTGCTTTTTTGAAGGAACTGTTGTTAGTGCTGGTAGAGGAACCGATTTTCCTTTTCAAGCTTATGGACACCCACTATTGAAAAAGGGGAAGTTCGAGTTTAAACCCAGAAGTATTGCAGGTGCTAGTAAGAATCCAAAATTTAAAGATCAAATATGTAAGGGAGATGATTTAAGATTGATAAATATTGAAAGTTTAAGAGAACTAAAAGAACTTGATTTATCTTTTTTACTAAAGGCTTATTCAGAATTACATGATCAAACCAAGTTTTTCAATTCATTTTTTGAGAAGTTGGCTGGCACAAAGCAATTGCGTCAACAAATTATTCAAGGTCAATCTGAATCCGAAATAAGAAAGTCATGGCAAAAGAAGCTTGATGAATTTAAATCAATCAGAAAAAAGTACCTTATCTATCCAGATCTGAAATAAATTTTGGTGATTCCAGGTGAATAATTTTATGAATATTTATTTAGAATACTTAAGAATAATCTTTAACTTGAATTTTATTCATTTTAAATTTCAAGACAATGGCATTTACCTTACAATTATCCGACAAAGCGCCTAAATTCAAATTACCAGCAACCGACGGTATATCATATAAACTCTCAGATTTTAAATCATCTAAACTACTTGTTGTCTTTTTCACTTGTAATCATTGTCCTTACGTTATAGGTTCGGATGAAGATACGCGTGTTATTGCTGATAAATACATTCCACATGGCTTAGAATTTGTTGCTATTAACTCCAATTCAGCTAATACTTATGTGGAGGATGATTACGACCATATGGTGGATAGAATGGAAGAGTATGACTTTCCTTGGGTTTATCTATATGATGAAGATCAAGAGATTGCTAAGGCTTATGGTGCTTTAAAAACGCCCCATTTTTATCTTTTTGATGAAGGGCGAAAGTTGATTTATACCGGACGAGCAGTAGATAATCCTAAAGATACTTTAAAAGTTAAAGTTAGAGATTTGGAGAGAGCCATTGATGAGTATTTGGCAGGGAAGCCAATTTCTGTTCCTGTAACCAATCCAATTGGTTGTAATGTGAAATGGGATGGTAAAGACAAGCACTGGATGCCAGCTGATGCTTGCGATTTGATATAAAAATAAAAGGCTGTTCGATCTGAACAGCCTTTGTTATATTATATATTTTGAACTAGATAGTTCTTCCTGGGTAAACCTTAAGTGCTTCAGCTAAAGTTTCCATTGCCTTAGCTAAATCTTCTTTTTTAAGAACGTAAGCAATACGAACCTCGTTTTTACCTAAACCAGGAGTTGCATAGAATCCTGTAGCAGGAGCAACCATTACAGTCTGGTTTTTGTATTCGAAGTCTTCAAGAATCCACTGAGCAAACTTATCAGAATCATCAATTGGAAGTTTAACGACTGTATAGAAAGCACCTTTAGGAGTTGGGCAATAAACCCCATCCATATTATTAAGAGCTTCAACAGTGAAGTTACGACGATCGATGTATTCGTTATAAACTTCAGTGAAATATTCAGCTGGCGTATCAAGAGAAGCTTCAGCAGCAATCTGACCGAAAGCAGGAGGGCATAAACGAGCTTGAGCAAATTTTAAAGCTGTAGTGATCACCTCTTTGTTCTTAGTAATTAATGCTCCGATACGAACTCCACACTCAGAGTAACGTTTAGATACTGAGTCCATAAGAATTACATTCTGCTCTAAACCCTCAAGGTTCATAGCTGAGAAATGCTCTTCACCATCGTAACAGAACTCACGATAAACTTCATCAGAGAATAAATACAAATCATGCTTAAGAACCAATTCTCGCAATTGATTTAACTCATCTTTTGAATAAAGATATCCAGTAGGATTATTTGGGTTGCAAATAACGATACCTTTAGTTTTAGGTGTCATCAATTTCTCAAACTCCTCGATTGAAGGTAAAGCAAAATCGTTCTCTATGCTCGAAGTAATTGGCTTAACCACTACACCAGCAGCTACTGCAAAACCATTGTAATTTGCGTAGAACGGTTCTGGAATTAAAACTTCATCACCCGGATTCATACAAGACATCAACGAGAAAGTGATTGCTTCAGAACCACCAGTGGTAATCAACATCTCATTTTCATCAACGTTAATTCCGATGTTCTGATAATACTTAGCCAATTTCTTACGATAAGAAATATTACCTGCTGAGTGAGAATACTCAATCACCTTTGCAGTACAATTTCTAATCGCTTCCATTGCAACTTCTGGAGTTTTAATGTCTGGCTGACCAATATTCAATGGGTATACAGTTTTACCTGCAGCTCTTGCAGCTTCTGCATAAGGAACCAATTTACGAATTGGTGATTCTGGCATCAAGCGTCCTTTATCCGAAATTTGTGGCATTTGTTATGTGTTTTTTTATAGCAGTCAGATCGCTTTTCAATGTTTAAGAATCTCTTAAACGATGACCTGTATCCAAGTACCAAGATTGAATTTTGTTTAGAACTTCATTTGCGCCAAAAGTAAATAAAAATCCAAGTAAAAAAAATGCTTTTTGACTTGTTTTAGAAAAAGAGCCTAAGGTCTTGAAATAGAAAGTGAAGCAAGCTATATGAAGACTTATTTAAATCGTTTGTAATTCCATTGATAATATGTTACATAATATTTGTGAGTTTTTTTTAAAAGTATCAGATATCGAATTGGTATAGGGATTTATTTAGTATTTATTTGGTAATATTCAATTCTAATTTAGTTAGAAGAGAAACAAGAATTAAGTCATAGTTACAGGATGAAAAATATATATGTTTGATAAAATAATTTATCGTTTTAGTTAAACGATATCTAAGATTAGGGAAGTATTTGATTCAAAATGGCATGAATGGATAGGGTATATCCCATTTCATGACTCATATTAATATTAAATAACTCAACACGATATAAAATTGATTATGATTAGATATCCCTTTATTCTTAGTATGCTACTATTGTTATGCAGTATTTCGATGGCACAATCGTACAATAATCCTGAAAGTATAGTATACGATCAAGTAGCAGACAAGTACTTCATTTCGAACAAGTCAGGAAATACAATTGTGCAGTTGAACTCAGACAATAAGTTGACTAATTTCGTAATATCCGATTTAAATGCTCCTAAAGGCCTATTGATTGTTGGTGATACATTGATATCAGTCAACAATACTTCTGTTCAAGGCTTTTTATTGTCCGATGCCAGTAGAGTCTTTAATGTTTCGATTAAAGGTGCGGTTTTCATGAATGATGTCACAAGTGACAATAAGGGAAATCTTTATGTATCTGATACCAGTACAGGAGTAATTTACCAGATATCGCTCAAAACAGGAGAATATTCAAGTCTGGTAAGCAATCTCAAAAACCCCAATGGTTTATTGTTTGATTGCGAAAGAAATGCTGTTTTAATCTGTAACTGGGGACAGAATGCTAAAATCCAATCGTTCAATCTTACTGATTCAACATTAAGTGATTTGGTGACTACTGAGCTTAGTAATCTGGATGGTTTGGCATTTGATTATGCTGGAAATATCTACGTTTCCTCATGGGGTAGTCATGCTGTTTATCGTTTTGATTCATCATTTAAAAATCCACCAGTTTTAATATCGGAAGGACATAATGGACCTGCAGATATCTTTATAATAAAGGATAAAAAGAGATTATGCATCCCCAATTTTAATTCTAATACAATTCAGTTTGTCAATCTTTAATACTGATATCTATTTTGTTATTAAAAGAACTTACTTAGGTCGGACATTTTAATCCTGTGTTAGCTTTAGATATACTTTTCACGTAATAAAAAGCAGTATTTTGTACATAATGAATCTTAGTAATCAATTGAAGATTCTAGAGGTGCCCTTTAATTGATTTTATTGCTTCTCATCATATTTATGGTGTACTCAGTTGTTTAACAAGGAAAGAAATGATGTTACCTTTTGATCCTCCATTACAGTGTATTTGGAGCAGATATGAAATGTTCAAATTGTTTTGAATATGATATTTATAAATAGAAGCATCTTTAATTTGATGGCGAATTTTATTGATCCTCTTAGCTTTAAGTTTTTGACTTAAAATAGTATCTATTAAGCTGAAAGATATTTCTTGTGAAATATTTACATTTTCAATGATCATTCTTTCTATTGCGTTCTCATCTTTGCAGAGTGTAATACACCATAATCCAGGTTTTATAGTTCCATTAGTTATATGATACAATTCCTTATTTTGATGAGTTAGTCGAGTATATGCTACAGAACAATTAGTCGAAAATTCTTCATCTATATTTATAAAATATAATTTTTCTGAATCATTATTTTTTATCCAAAGAAGGGAATCCGTCATCCAATTCTTAAATGAAGGATCATGTTTCTTTTCTGAATAATTGATAAAACTATTAATCAAGTTAGAGATATCATTTGTAGGAATTTGATCTAATTCATATGGATCGATAGATTGAATTGTATCATTTTGAAAATTTTCGGAATGCGTATCACATTCCGAAAATCTATACTTCAATAATATCTCACTTATTAAAGTCGAAACAGAGAAGGTTAAGACTAGTAATATTACTAAATTCCTAATTGTCATAGAATTTTATTAAAGGATATTTTGTTCTGATTCCAGGCAAAGTTTTTCAAAGTCTCTCTCGCCTTGTTCATGCTTATTTACGATATATTCCAATCTGTTTGATAACAGCATATTATTTCCTCGTCTAAATGTTCTATTTGGAGCTTCACAATATTCTCTATGTCCACTTAATGAGGTGTTGAGATGGTGCAATTCTCTGAATAATTCATCTGTGAAACCTTCGGCTTCTAAATAATTAAGCGATTCTAGAGTTAGGGCTACATGATCGATATTATCTGGTATATTAACAATTTCCATCGCATTTTCTCCAGAGATTTCATCCTGACAAAAATTCTCTACTAATTTTTGAGATTCAATGTTGTTTTCAAGAAAAATGGCTTCGATCTTAGCCTGAACGTCTTCAGAGCTAATATTTGCAAGCCATTCACGAGAAGCACCGTGGCGGTATGTTATGAATAAGGGATGTAATAATTGTTCAATTTCTGCTAGAGTTAAAATATGTTCTGGTATAGAATAAGAAATAAATTTCTCTACAGAGAAATCTTCTCCAAGATAATTATTCCTTCTGTTCTCTAGATTTTCAGCTTTGCCATATTTAACATTCATATAATTAACGTGTGTTATTGCTCCATTATAAATCGGTTGAGACTCCTTGTTGCTTAGCATAACCACATAAATTCCTTGCATATATTTTACTTTTAGATTGTAAATATTTTATTGATATTGAAGATAGGCTTCCTTCAATCTTTCTTGCATTCTTTCTCTTAAACTGACTGGAGAAATAACTTCTACATTACCACCAAGTGACAATAATTCGATAATAAAATCATTCGTGATGTGAATCTTTAATTTTACTTTTAAGTATTCTTTATTTTCTTCTATTATTTCTTGAGAAGGATGTAGTTTCATCGATTTGATATACATCCCCTGAAAATGATTGAACTTTAATATAATTTCTTCTGGGAAAGTGCTTTTTGGACCATCGATACCAAAAGAATCTTTAAAATGAGCTTTAATATCAAAGCCTATTTCAGAAGAAAAACTCTCATTGCTTATTTTCAATTCACTTATTCTATCTAAAGCAAAACTTTTGATAATATTTGCATCTTCGCATATGATATACCATCTGTTTCTGTATTCTTTTAGAGCCAGAGGTGACAGATGCCGATTACTTATATCACCATTAAATTTGGTATAAGTAAAATCAACGTTTTTCTTGTTTTTAATTGCCTGAATAAGTGGCCTTAGATTTTCTCGTCCTCCAATCTCTCTTGCTTCTACCTGTACACAATCAAGTATGCTGTTATCAAATTTCAGAAATTGAAGGTAATCTAGTGATTCAATAATTCGTTGGTTAATTTCTGGATTATATTCTTCATGTATAAAATATTCTTTAGTACGTCTGTCGTATTTAATCTCAAGGGCATAAATTGTTTTTATGTCAATGAAATCTCTTTGCAAGGTTCGAGTTGAGATATCAAGTTTGCAGCTGATATATTTCCCCTCTTCATAAATCGCATTAAGTATTTCCTCTAAAGTAATGCGTTTTCTTCTTGTTATTAAATTGACAATTAAATTCTGACGAATCAATATATCTTTTATAGCCATAAAACATTTTCATTTTAGAAACCAATCGTATTTCGGTGAATATTGTTTGATAATCGCTCACAATTACAGAACTCTACTATTTGTTCCATTTTAGGGTAATCACCATGAACAATTTCGTGCATTTCGCATTTCCTTGATATGTTTTCGATTTCACCTCCTGAAAAATCGTAACTCTTTGATAGTATTCCGCAGTTCACTTTATCTAACTGTTTGAATTTTGAATACCATATTTGTTTTCGTTGATAACTTTCGGGTTTGAAAAATTCAATTTTAAATAGAAATCTTCTTTCGAAAGCGGTATCTAAATTACCTATTAGATTTGTAGTGGCAACAAAAATTCCTTCGAAGTTTTCGAGCTCTTCTAGTAATATATTTTGAATCGCATTTTCGGTATTCGAAGTGTTAGATATTGAAGAATCGGATCTTTTCGAAAGGATGGCATCAGCTTCGTTAAATAATAAAATGGGCACTAATTCGAGCTGAGAGGCATACTCTTTATAATCTTTAAATATTTTCTTGATTAACTTCTCACTTTCACCAAACCACATCGATTTCGATTGACTAATATCAATTTTGATGATCTCTCGATTTGTTGATTTTGCAATCTGATAAACAGATTCTGTTTTCCCTGTACCTGAAAAACCATAAAAAATAGCACTTAAACCTTGTGGTAGTTTCTTTTCAGCTAGTCGATTTTGAAATGCCTTAAATTTCTCATCAATAAGCATACTCCCAAACAATTCAATTTGTTGTTCTTCAGCTTTATTATAAAATAATTCCTTTTGTTTAATTTTTTCAGGCTCTATTACATTATCTTTCTTTCTGATGTCCGATTTAATTTTAATATTTTCATCATCAAGCAATTTTAATGCAGCTTGAGAAAGAGATACGTAACTGTCATTAATAAAATTTGATATTTCAAGTTCAATCAAATTTTTCTTAATCAGATTATTTTCTTCTGATATCACCTCTTGAATGAATTTTACGCCTCGCACCTTATTTTCGAATATTATCTCAACTATTGTTGACAAAGGTGTTTTTTCTACACCCATGAGAGAGTCCCATGTGATATAAAAGAGCATAAATATTTCGGGAGCTTTTAAATTCCAGTGATTAATGCTTTTGATTAAAGGATATCTGGTGTTTTGATCGATTATACTATTTATCATTCTGAAAAGCTCTCGCGATGATAATTCATCTTCGTCTCTTCTTTCTCCAAGTAAAATGATCGTTTCAATTATTTCTAAAACAGTTTTCTTACTGTTTGTATCCAGATCAGGCAGAACACAGTTATTTAGGATTGCTTCTGTAACTTTTTCATTTATTATATATTCAGATCTCACAAAAGCCAGTTTCATATTCAACCTTGAAGATTGACTTTTAATTATTGACTTATCTACCAGATCATTTAATACATCTGAAACTTCTAAAATTTTTATTGGGTTACACTTTAAAATTTGCGCTAGGTGCTTGATTTCTGCAGGAAAACCTTTGTAATTTTGAACAAATATTATAGCAATAAATAGAGAATGTATTTTAGATATATTAAAATATTTTTCGAGTAATAATAAGTCATTATTAATTTCTCCAAAATCATTTTCGTACCATTTCACATATTTTACCCCGTCATAGACTTGTCCTATTGCGTTTAGAATTTCCTTTTTTTTCTCCATTTGCATTGTTTTTTAGATGAATACAAATGTAATATGGCACAACGACAAAAGGTGTCGCTGAAAATGATAGTTAAAAAAAAGATGCTACAAAGTTATTCGTAGCACCTTCAATTATTTTGATGCAAGTAGATCTCACATTTAATTATTCTTTTTTAAACCTATTTACTCAATTCCAGCTATCTCTTTAATTTCTGAAATAATTTTCGCTGCTAAAGCTTCAGCTCTAGCTTCGTCCTTACTTTCAGAATAGATCCGGATAATTGCTTCTGTATTCGATTTACGAAGGTGAACCCACTCTTCAGCAAAGTCGATTTTTACACCATCAATATCGTTTACTTTTTCGTTTTTATACTTCTCTTTCATGGCAACTAAAATCGCATCAACATCAATTTCAGGAGTCAACAGTATTTTGTTCTTAGAGATAAAGTAGCTAGGGTATTCAGCGCGAATTTCAGATACTTTTTTGCCTTTTTTAGCCATATGAGTTAGGAAAAGAGCGATTCCAACCAAAGCATCACGACCATAATGAGACTCTGGGTAGATGATCCCACCATTACCTTCTCCACCAATAATAGCATTCTTAGCTTTCATTTCAGTAACAACATTAACCTCGCCAACTGCTGAAGCGGTATATTCTCCATTATGAGAATTTGTTACATCAGCTAAAGCACGAGTGGAAGACATGTTAGATACCGTGTTTCCTGGTGTGTTTGCTAATACATAATCAGCAACTGCTACAAGTGTATATTCTTCACCAAACATGCTACCATCTTCACAAACCATAGCCAAACGGTCTACGTCAGGATCTACAACAAAACCAACATCAGCTTTACCTTCTTTCATTACATCAGCAATGGCAGTTAAATGCTCAGGTAGTGGCTCTGGGTTATGTGGAAAATGACCATTAGGCTCGCAATAAAGTTCTATTACATTATTTACGCCTAATGCTTTTAATAATTGAGGGAGTACGATACCACCAACAGAATTGACGGCGTCGATAGCTACTGAGAAGTTTGCTTTTCGAATCGCTTCAACATCAACCAATTTAAGGTCTAAAACTTCTTGAATATGTCTTTCGTTATAATCAGTTACGTGTGTAACTTGGCCCAAATCAGCAACATCAGCAAAAAGGAAATCTTCATTATCAGCAATGGATAAAACCAATTTACCATCTTCGTCGTTAAGGAATTCCCCTTTTTCGTTCAATAATTTAAGGGCATTCCATTGTTTTGGGTTGTGACTTGCCGTTAGGATAATTCCACCATGAGCTTGTTCGCTGGTTACTGCAATTTCAGTTGTTGGTGTTGTTGCTAATCCAATTTCAACCACATCAATACCTAATCCCATTAGAGTACCAACAACAATTCTATCGACCATTTCACCTGAAATACGAGCATCGCGACCAACCACAACTTTTACGCGTTTACCCTCGTGACGTCTAATAGCCCAAGTGCCATATGCTGCAGTGAATTTCACAATGTCGAGTGGACTTAATCCATCGCCAACTTGTCCACCAATGGTCCCTCTAATTCCTGATATTGATTTAATTAATGCCATATTTTGTTTTTTTAGATTGACAGTTTTTTTAGAGAAGTGTATTTGTTATTTTGCCTTCTCGTGATCTTTTCGAAAATCATGTAAAAATAATAAACTATTAGTTTGAAACATAAGAATGTATGCAGATTATCGATTTTATTACTTGATTTCTTACAGGTAGATGGTTTGTGATGCTTCGTAGAATTTTAAACGACTCATGTTTTTGTCTTCCAGATCTTAGCTTTTCCCTTTTTCATTGATATAGAGTAGATATTTGCTGATATTTAATAACTTTGTAGGCTAAATAATAACGAAAAGTTGTTAAAATAATGGAAGATAAGAAATACGGAAACAAGCAAAGAGGAAAGCAATCGTTCCGCTCATCAAGAAATGAAGAAGGTCGTTCTAGTGAATCAAAATTCAATAAAGGACCAAGATCATCGGAAAAAGGGGATAGAACTGATTCTGAGTTTTCGCATAAAAAAACTGATAGATCTGCTAAAAGCGATCGTCCTTATCAGGGCAGAGCTACGGATACTCGTTCAAAAAGGAATGAGGATGGTTCTAGCGAATCGCGTGTAAACAGAGCACCAAGAGCATCGGATAGTTCTGAATCGACACATAAGAAGAACAAAAAAGCTTTTAGAGGTAAAAATAAGCCTACTCCTCGCGAGGAAAAACGAGGTTCTGGTTTGAGAGTTGGAAAATCTGTTGTTCGCCGACCTAAAGAAGAATTTTCGTCAAAGGGTACAGAAAGAAGCTATAAGGATAGAAAGAGATTTCAGCATAGAGATAATGCGGAACGTTCTGAGAAAACCGTTGAAGATATTGAAGAGGCTTTAGATGCTGTAGAAACTGTAGAAGGTGAAGAAACAGTTGAAATTAAGAGTCGTTATTCAAAGAAAAAGCAGTTGGAATTTAACCGTTTGAATGGTCCTGCTGATGGTATGTTACGTTTGAATAAGTACATTGCTAATTCAGGTGTATGTTCTCGTCGTGAGGCTGACAAACTGATTGCAGACAGCCAGATTATGGTGAATGGTATCACTATTACCGAGGTGGGAACTAAGGTGAGCAAAGATGATGATGTTCGTTTGGATGGTGCTCGTTTGATGGCTGAGGCAAAAGTATATCTTTTGATGAATAAGCCTAAGGATTTTGTAACAACTCTTGATGATCCTACTGGCAGAAAAACTGTGATGGATTTGATTGGTGATGCTTGTAGTGAACGTATTTATCCGGTTGGAAGATTGGATAGAGCAACCACTGGTGTTTTGTTATTTACCAATGATGGTAATTTAACCAAGAAGTTGACTCACCCTAGTTACGAAAGAAAGAAGATTTATCACGTTCATTTAGATCGTGTGATTACTAAAGATGAATTGACTAGAATTGCTGAAGGTATTGAGCTGGAAGATGGGGTTATTCAGGCTGATGAGATTAGTTATGTAGATGCTAAGGATAAATCACAGGTTGGTATCGAAATTCACTCGGGTAAGAACAGAATTGTTCGTCGTGTTTTTGAGCACTTGGGTTATAAAGTTGAGAAACTAGACCGTGTTTATTTTGCAGGATTAACAAAGAAAAATCTGCCTCGTGGTAAGTTCAGATTTCTAACACAAAAAGAGATCAATATCTTGACACATTATTAGTCTTGATTGATATAGATATAAACAAGCCCATTTGACAATGTCAGATGGGCTTGTTCTTTATATGAGTTTTTTATTCTAAAGGTTAATTACTTTAGACGCATCAGCTTGTAGTGTTATAATATCCTGCATTGTACCTTGAATACCTACTTCAAGCTTATTTTCAAGTTTGTAAAAGTTTATACAAGTTTTGCAGATGATCATTTTTACACCAGCCTTCTCCATTTCTTGTAAAGTTTCAATAACTGGAGAATCAGTACATGTTAATTTTACACCAGCATTATAAAATGTGATGATTTTTGGTAACTGATCGTTGCTTAAGCTTAGTTTTAAATAATTTGAAATAAGAATAAGACCTAATTCTTGGTCGCCAGTTCCCATTCCATTTTTATCTATCTGAACTAAAGTATTTGAATTATTCATATCCTATGTCCTATTTAATGTTGATATAAGCTTCTGTATCATTGGTTCGAGCAGAAAGCTCACCAATTGACTCCAAAACGAAACCTTCAGCTTTAGCTACTTCTTTAAATGCATTGATATGTTTATTATCAACAGCAACAAGAAGTCCACCGCTAGTTTGAGGATCGCACAAAAGTGATTTCTGCAATTCAGTAATCTCACCAACTAAATGACCATATGATGCCCAGTTTCTACGTGTTCCTCCTGGAGTAGAACCTTGTTCAATTAATGCTTCAACACCTTCCATTTTAGGAACATCTTGATAGTTAATTGTAGCATTTACATTTGAACCTTCACAAATCTCACTAAGATGACCTAATAGACCAAAACCAGTCACGTCAGTCATCGACTTTACATATTCTAATTCTCCAAAAACCTGACCAACCTTGTTTAAGGCACACATCAAATCAACAACAGTTTGATTGTTTTCGTGGGCAATTAATTGTTTCTTTTCAGCTGTGGTGAACACACCAATACCTAGTGGCTTTGTAAGGAAAAGACTGCAATTAGATGTTGCCGTGTTATTTTGTTTGATTCGATCAGTTGATACAATTCCGTTTACTGATAGACCAAAAACAGGATCAGAAATATCAATAGAATGACCACCTGCTAACTGAATGCCAGCATCAGCACACACATCGCGAGCCCCTTCGATAACTTGTTGGGCCAGTTCGGCCGGTAATTTATCCAACGGCCAAGCTAGAATGGCAAGTGCCATAATTGGCTTACCACCCATAGCATACACATCGCTAATGGCATTGGTTGCAGCTATTCGACCAAAGTCGTATGGATCGTCGACAATAGGTGTGAAGAAATCGGTGGTGCTGATTACAGCGGTACCGTTTCCTAAATCGAAAACTGCAGCATCATCTTTGCTATCGTTACCAACTAATAAATTAGGATCTTTTATATGAGGGGCACTTGACTTTAAAATAGCTTCTAAATCTTTTGGCGATATTTTACATCCACAACCGGCTCCCGGACTGAATTGCGTTAACTTCTTAGTTTCCATCGAAAGTGACTTATTATATTCGTACTGATAATATTAGGGCGCAAAGGTAGGTCTTTTTTGTTTCGATGGTATTTAGTTCTGCAACAAAATAAAAGAGGTAAGCTGAATGGCTACCTCTTTACATTAAATTTTTGTTGTCAATACAATATTAGAAAGCGCTAATCATCTCATCCAAACCTTTACGAACAAACTCTTTTTTGAATCCCGTTTTAACTCTAGCTGTAGTAGCTGGGAACGTTTCGTTATTGATATAATCGAGTGCTGCTTTTAAATTGGTTTCATCAATATCTCCCCAATCATGAGTGATATCATCCTCAACTTCATGATTCACAGGAATACCATTAAAGTAATAACCTTCACCATTTTTATCAGTAATATGGAAGGTTATAGGTAAAACTGCCAGATTGAATTCAGGAACTTCTAAGACGTACATCCCAACAGGTTTTCCATGTGTTGTACTACCAATAAGCTTTATATTCTCGTTTCCCATATAGGGTATAAGAGAGTTGATGACCAATTCACTTGCAGAAGCCGTTGCTGATGTTGTAATCACGAAAACTCTGTCGAAATAGTGTGCAGAACCTTGAGTGATAAATTGTTCTGAAAAATTCTCATAGCTTTTGGATTCATTAAAAATATATTTTGAAAAAATATCACCGGCATAGTTGTTCCCCGAAATTAAGCCTGCAAGTTGGTTCGCAATTTCTGTACTTCCACCGCCATTATATCTCATATCCAGAACCAATTCTTCTGCACCTTCAGATTTAAAATAATCGAATGCTTCATTTAATTCTGCTTCAGAACTTCCTAAAAAGCTATCAAAAACCAGGTAGGCTACTTTTTTATTTAATGTCGGAATAATTGATCGTTTGATAACAGTGTTCTGATTCATCTCTTTTTTTGCAAGATCGAGTGATTTTTGCTCCCCAGAATTATTTTCAAATAGTAAGGCGATTGTGTTATTTGAAAGTAAATCTCTAATTTCATTTTCAGTCATCGAACTAGTAGATTGATTATTGATTTCTAAAAGTTTCCATGATCGGGTAATGCCTGCATCAGTAAGATCAGATTCATTGTACACAAGGCTAACTCGAGGGACATTGTTACCTTCTTCAAATTGTAAGTCGAAACCATAACCCGTGTAAGTTCCATTATTTAGGAAAGCTAAAAGGGCATCTAAATTTGCGATGAAACTCCATTTGTCCTGGTCCACTAAAAGATCATTAAAATAGGTGTTCAAATCACTGTAATTGCTGACATCTAGAGTCGGTAATTCATCATTCCATAAATACCATTCGTTCATAATGCCATCTAGAACCTCAACGGCAGTTGTTTCTTCTTGTTTATCGTCATCATCATCCTTTTTACAAGCAGTAAAAACAAAAAGAAGTAGGATGGCGAATAGCCACGTTTTATTGAATTTGATCATCGGGATTTTTTGAGTTAGAAAATTAGTTGATCTATAAAGTTAACATTTTTGCTAACAAAAATATTGCCATAAGTTCTTGATAGTTATTCGTTCGAATATTAGAACAGACGAAAGTCGAGTTCACGATTAAAATTAGATATTTGTAATCTCTCTCTTAATTAATACCTTGAGGTCTGTATTTATTTTATTTAAGCAAACGTTTCCGGTGTAAAATAAAGGTTCTCAGTATAGTAAGTTCTTTTATTATTAAGAATAATAAGGTAGTTTTGCAAAACGAATATACAAATACAGAATAATCAAAATACGACAAATGGCTGATAATAAGAAAGCTTTATTGATGATCCTTGATGGATGGGGAATAGGAGATAAATCGAATTCAGATGTTATTTCAACAGTTGAAACACCATATATTGATAGTTTGTTAGCAAAATATCCAAACTCAGCACTTCAAGCTGCGGGTAATTTTGTTGGTTTACCTGTAGGACAAATGGGTAATTCAGAAGTCGGTCATCTAAATATTGGTGCTGGACGTGTTGTATATCAAGATTTAGTAAAAATTAATCTTGCTGTTAAAGACAATACTCTTAAAGATAACGAGCAATTGGTGAAAGCTTTTGCTACTGCTAAGAAAAATAATACAAAGCTTCATCTAATTGGTCTAATTGGCGACGGTGGTGTACACTCTCTAAGTGCACATGCTGTAGCAATTTGTAAGGCTGCTAAAGCTTCTGGATTAGAAGATGTTTTTGTTCATGGTTTAACTGATGGACGTGATACAGATCCTAAGTCAGGATTAGAGTTTGTTAAGAACTTTGTGAGTGAGATTGAAGGTTCTGCGAAATTGGCTTCATTAGTTGGTCGTTATTACGGTATGGATCGTGATAATAACTGGGAGCGAGTTAAGTTAGCTTACGATTTATATACCAAGGCTGAAGGTAAACCAGCTACCGACATGATTAAGGCTATTGAAGATTCATATGCTGAAGGTATCAGTGATGAATTTATCAAGCCAGTTTTTGCTGTTGATGCTGAAGGTGCTCCTTTGACTAAAATTGAAGAAGGTGATGTGGTGATTTGTTTTAATTACCGTACCGACCGTTTGCGCCAGATGACAACTGTTTTCTCTCAAGAAGATAAGCAAGAGTTTGGTATGCATAAAATGAATGTTGAGTGGTATACCATGACTTGTTATAATGCCAACTTCAAAGGTGTGAATGTTATTTACGATAAGGATAATGTTCAGAATACTTTGGGTGAGGTTGTATCTAAAGCAGGTAGAAAACAAATTCGTATTGCTGAAACAGAGAAGTATGCTCACGTAACATTCTTTTTCTCAGGTGGTCGTGAGGCTGAGTTTGAAGGCGAAACTCGTTTGTTAGCGGCTTCACCAAAGGTAGCAACTTACGATTTACAACCTGAAATGTCTGCTCCTGAGGTTGCAGATAAGATTACAGCAGAATTGAATGCTCAGTCGGCAGACTTCGTTTGTTTGAATTTTGCTAATGGCGATATGGTAGGACATACCGGTGTTTACGAAGCGATTTCAAAAGCAGTTCAAGCGGTTGATACTTGTGCTAAGCAGGTTGTAGAAGCTGCTAAAGCAAATGGTTACGATGTGATTATTATTGCTGATCATGGTAATGCAGACTTTGCAGTAAATGCAGATGGATCACCAAATACAGCTCACTCTCTTAATCCAGTTCCATGTATCTGGGTGACTGAGAATCCTAAGGGGTTGAATGATGGTATTTTAGCTGATGTTGCTCCAACCATTATCGATATTATGGGACTTGAGCAGCCATCTGACATGACTGGTAAATCTTTGATCGTAAAATAGATTATAAAAGAATTAGATGTGAGGCCTGAGAACCTGTATTCTCAAAATCAGTCTCAGGCTTTATATCTAAAAGTTTACTTCATTATAAAAATCCGTATTATCTTTGCCGATAGTACGGATTCTTTTTTTTAGCTCATGGGTTTGTTGTAAATAGCTCATCTAATAATAGAAACCTCAAATCTTAAATATTTTATATAGTGTTACAGATAGGAAATGCCATAGTAAGTCTCGATGTGATTGAGAAGAAATTTATTTGTGATTTTGGTAAATGCAAAGGTGCATGTTGCATTGAAGGAGATTCTGGTGCTCCATTAGATGAGGATGAGAAGGCAATTCTAGAAGAAATTTACCCTAAAATTAAAGAATACTTGAATGAAAAGGGTATTGCTGAAATTGAAAAACAAGGGACTTCGGTTATTGATGTCGATGGCGATTTGGTTACGCCAATCATTAATGATAAAGAATGCGTTTATACTGTTTTTGAAAATGGGCTAGCCCTATGTGGTATCGAAAAGGCTTTTCTTGATGGAAAAATTACCTATCGTAAACCCATTTCATGCTCTTTATATCCTATCCGAATTGAAAAATACCCAGAGTTCGATGCCGTAAATTATAACAAGTGGAGTATTTGTGGACCTGCCCGAGAGTTGGGTTTCAAAACGGGAACACCTGTTTATAAATTCTTAAAAGAGCCTTTGATCCGCAAGTATGGTGAAGATTGGTATAAAGAATTGGAATATGCAGCTGAGAATATTGAAGAAATCTACCATATTAAAAGATAGATGATGGTTCGGTGGCAATCTGATTTATCAGATCTGTTACAAAATAACTCATCTGTACTTTAAAATTGGATAAAAATATAAAACCGTAGATAGGCATGTATGCTAGTCTACGGTTTTTTTTATTATCCAATTAAGTAATTGTGTGTGATTATTGACGTACTCTAAACTTCTCTCAGATACGTGATTGTTTTATTAAGCTTGTAAATCAAATTTAATTCGTGAATTCGTGCTTATTTATGCAAGCTGCTTTTACGTCATTATATATCATCTCACTTAAAAGCTGATAAAGAAACTTCCAAAAACTACACTTGAAAGAATAATCAAGATCAATAAAGACCAGCTTGAAAGATTTTTGAATGTAAATGGCCTTAGATACACTGATCTTGCTGAAAGGACTAGGAGAATTAGTGTGCCAAGCAAAAAGGGAATGGTCAATAATTCCTGGAATACCTCAATTATTGTGTCGTCAAAATTAAATACATAGTTGTTTAGAAATAATAGAGTGAAATAAATCAGACTAAGAATACTAAAGCTGAAGATTAAAACTTCAATACTAGTTTTTGAGTTGTTCATGTTTCTCTCATATTTTGAATCTCAATATAATATTTAAAAGCTATAATATTATGATTTGTAATTTTTTTGAATAATATGGAATTTTGCCTTTAAATGATGAGTCGTGTTATTAAATAACTTTAGGATAGCTTAATTAACGATCTTTAATTGAATTTTGAAGTTCGGATTTGTATATTTACCACTCTAAAATTTAAACTCAATTTAAACACATACAACATGGACAACATTAAAGGGTATATCGAGGAGAATAAAGATCGATTTCTTGATGAATTATTTGGATTGATTCGCATTCCTTCGATTAGCTCAATTGAAGCTAACAAACCAGAAATGTACAAAGCTGCTGAATACTGGAAGCAGTTGATGTTAGATGCTGGTGCTGATAAAGCAGTCGTATTAGAGACAGAAGGAAACCCTGTAACTTATGGTGAGAAGATCATTGATCCAGCTTTACCAACTGTTTTGGTTTATGGACATATGGATGTTATGCCTGTTGATCCAGTTGAGCTTTGGGATACTGATCCTTTCGAGCCAGTAATAAAAGACGGTAAGATTTGGGCACGTGGTGCTGACGATGATAAAGGGCAAGCTTTTATGCATGCTAAGGCTTTCGAATACATGGTTAAGAACGATTGCTTGACTTGTAACGTAAAGTTCATGATTGAAGGTGAAGAAGAAGTAGGTTCTCCTAATCTTCCTAAGTTTTGTGAAGAGCATAAAGAAATGTTGAAGGCAGATATCATCTTGGTTTCAGATACAGGAATGATTGCTCCAGATATACCATCTATCACTACAGGACTTCGTGGTTTGATGTATTGGGAAGTTGAAGTAACAGGTCCTAACCGCGATCTTCACTCAGGATTGTTTGGTGGTGCCGTTGCAAACCCAATCAACGTGTTGGCTAAAATGATTACTCAGATGGTTGATGAGGATGGTCATATTACTATTCCTGGATTCTACGATGATGTTATTGAAGTAACAAAAGAAGAGCGTGCTATGATGGCTAAAGCTCCTTTCGATGTTGAAGAATACAAGAAAGCAATTGATGTGAAAGAATTGGCTGGCGAAAAAGGTTATACACCTTCTGAGCATACAGGAATTCGTCCATCATTCGATATTTGTGGTATTTGGGGTGGTTATATTGGCGAAGGTGCTAAAACTGTATTGCCTTCAAAAGCAAATGCTAAAATTTCTACTCGTTTGGTTCCTAACCAAGACTGGGAAAAGATTTCTGTTCTATTTAAAGAGCACTTTGAGGCAATCGCTCCTGACAGTGTGAAAGTTGTGGTTACACCTCTTCACGGTGGTCAAGGTTATGTTTGTCCAATTGATATTCCTGCATACCAAGCAGCTGATAAGGCTTATACTGAGGTTTACGGTAAGCGTCCAGTTCCTGTTCGTTCAGGTGGATCTATTCCAATTATCTCTACTTTCGAAGAGATCTTGGGTACTAAATCAGTATTAATGGGATTCGGTCTTGAGGCTGATGCTATTCACTCACCAAACGAAAACTTCCCATTGGAGCAATTCTTCAACGGAATCAATACAATTCCATTGTTCTATAAGCACTATGCTGAGATGATGAAGAAGTAGTCTTTTTAAAGACATTCAAATATTTTAAGCACTCTCGATTAAGTTCGAGGGTGCTTTTTTTGTATGTATTTGTATTATAATATTCATTAAATTGATTTCAGTTGACTTTGACGAATATGAGTTTTCTATATTCTAATAGCCATTATTTTGTGATGTGAAGCAGTATTTAATGTTTTTTTGTAAGCATTTTTTATGTTGAAAAAGAGTAATGTGAACTAAACACAATTTATCAGGCTTGATTAATGTGATCTCCGTAAGAATCTGATATTCTATATGTTGTGTTTGTGTGATAAACTCTACTTTGTGATATTAAGAAATGATTTTCCAGACAATAGCTTTGTATTATGTCTGATTAGTAGGTGTTTGAAGTGTAATGTATGTTTGGCTATTTCCCTATAAAGTCATATACTTGTATTAAATGCTCATTCTAAAAACTTAAAAAAGATGAATAAAATTATCAGTTTGTGCTTAATCGCGATGGCATTACTTTCAGCTTGTGATAGCGATGATAGTAAAATGGCAAAAATTAAAGTTAGCCTTGTAGATGCACCAGCAGATTATGAATCTGTCTTGATAGATGTGGTGGATGTGAAAATTAATAATGGAGGTTGGGAATCCCTTGATGGTGTTGATAATAAAGTATACGATATATTGAAACTAACCAATGGAGAAGAAGCCATTCTTGGAGAAATTGAATTACCAGAAGGACAATTACAAGAAATTAGATTGGTGTTGGGTGAAAATAATCAGATTGGTGTGAATGGTGAATTATTAGATTTAGATACACCATCAGCTTCACAAAGTGGACTTAAGATTAAGATACATACTATGCTTGAGGCTGGTGTTACATATAAGTTGGTTTTAGATTTTGATGCAGCTAAATCTATCGTTAAAGCTGGTAATAAGGATAAATTTATCCTTAAACCAGTAATTAGAGCAGAAATGGAAGCTCAAACGGGTGCTATTAAAGGTATGATAAACCCTACCGATACAGATTGTGTGGTATATGCTATTGTTGGAACGGATAGTATTTCTACCTATCCAAATGAAGAAGGCAAATTCTTGATTCGTGCTTTGGAGGCAAACACTTATAGAGTAGTTGCTATTCCTACCGTTGAAAGTGGTCTTAAAGAAGTAGAAAAAGCAGATGTAGAAGTCTCATTAGGTGAAGTGGCAGATGCTGGAACTTTAACCTTTCCTTCTGAAGCTGTAGAAAATTAGACTGTAGTTTGATAATATATGGAGGCACTCTCGATTTAGTTCGAGGGTGCTTTTTTGTCTTTATATCTTTGAGTTTTTACCAAAGAACTCTTTTATTTGATGAAGGTAGTAAGTCAATCACAATTAAATCAAATACTTGTTCTTTCCTTCCAAGAAAAAGTCTTATATTTGCAAATTCAAAATGTTTCGAGATTTTGCTTATAAGATTTTGGTTTATTGCTGTTTATGAAAAGTAGTAAGCTTAACTTTCAGAATCAGGAAACCTCATAATCACGATATGACAGAAAAAACACCACATAAATCAGGTTTTGTAAATATCATTGGTAATCCCAATGTTGGCAAATCAACCCTAATGAATAATTTGGTTGGAGAACGTATTTCAATTATTACTTCGAAATCGCAAACCACTCGCCATAGAATCAAAGGGATTGTAAATGGAGATGATTTCCAGATTGTATATTCGGATACACCCGGTGTGTTGAAACCGAATTATAAGCTGCAGGAATCGATGATGAAGTATTCAACTTCAGCATTAGTTGATGCAGATATCATTATTTATGTAACCGATGTGGTTGAAACCATTGACAAGAATGAGGACTTCTTGAAAAAGGTTCAAAATTCCACTGTTCCTGTTTTGTTGATTATTAATAAGATTGACTTAACGGATCAGGCTAAATTGACTAAACTTTTTGATCTTTGGAAAGAGAAAATTCCTCAAGCAGAGATTTTCCCTATGTCTGCAAAGGAGAATTTCAATGTTGAGAACTTATTCAACCGTATTCTTGAGTTACTTCCTGAAGGAGCTCCATATTTTGCAAAAGATGAGGTGACTGATTTACCTTCTAAATTCTTCGTTACTGAGATTATCAGAGAGAAGGTTTTAATGAACTACGATAAGGAAGTACCTTATAGTGTTGAGATTGAAGTTGAAGAATATAAAGACGAGCCAAAGATCTTAAGAATTATGGCTGTAATACATGTGGAAAGAACTTCACAAAAAGGTATTATTATTGGGCATAAAGGTGGTGCTTTGAAAAAAGTAGGAACTGAAGCTCGTATGGATATTGAAGCTTTCTTTGGTAAGAAAGTATTTTTACAACTCTATGTAAAAGTCGCAAAAGACTGGAGAAGCAAAGACTCTCAGTTGAAAAACTTCGGTTACCAGAAATAAATATAGTTCCCTTATGGGATGAGTGATGGAACGGTCTAAGAGAGACGACGTATTCGCTCAAATAAATTTGAATATAGATTCTTGATTTTCTATTGAAAATCAGATTGAAAAAATAATTAAGAAATGGGCAATATTGTTGCAATTGTAGGTCGTCCAAACGTTGGAAAATCTACACTTTTTAATCGTTTAACAGGAACACGTAAGGCGATTGTGAACGAGACAGCGGGTGTAACTCGTGATAGAAACTACGGAAAGGCAGATTGGAATGGAACAGAGTTTTCTCTAATTGATACGGGTGGATTTTCAGTTAATTCGGATGATATTTTCGAAGATGAGATTCGTAAACAGGTGATGTTAGCGATTGAGGAATCAGATGCCATCTTATTTGTTCTAGATGTACGACATGGACTAACCGATTTCGATGAGGCGGTAGCGAAGGTTCTTCGTCGCAGCAAGAAGAAGGTATATGTCGTTGCCAATAAGGCTGATAATTCTGAAATGATGTATGCTGCCAATGAATTCTATTCTTTGGGAATAGGTGATATGGTTTACCCTGTTTCATCGGTAAATGGCTCGGGAACGGGAGATATGCTTGATGCTTTAGTTGGCGACTTTATTGAGAAGCCTGAAGAAGAAGATTTAGAATTGCCTCGTATTGCTTTTGTTGGTCGTCCTAATGTTGGAAAATCGTCAACTGTAAATGCACTATTAGGTGTTGAAAGAAATATTGTAACTGACATTGCGGGTACTACTCGTGATTCAATTCATACACGTTTCCAAGGCTTTGGTCACGATTTCATAATGGTGGATACGGCTGGTGTTCGTAAGAAACCAAAGGTGAACGAAGATTTAGAGTTTTACTCAGTAATGCGTTCAATCCGAAGCATTGAGAGTGCTGACGTTTGTGTTTTGATTTTAGATGCTGTTCGTGGTCTTGAGGCTCAAGACCTGGCTATTCTAGAGATCATGATTAAAAACCGTAAGGGTTGTGTTGTCATGGTTAATAAGTGGGATTTGCTTCAGAAAGATACCAATACCATGAAGGAATTCGAAGCTGAAATTCGTAATAAAATGGCTCCTTTTAATGATGTGCCTATTATTTTCACTTCGGCTGTTGAAAAAGTACGTTTGATTAAGGTTTTGGAGTCTGCTATTCAGGTATACGAAAATCGTGTTCGCAAGATCAAAACTTCGGAGTTGAATAAGATAATGCTTAAGGCTATTGAACGCTTTAGACCAGCTGCTGTAAAAGGTAAATTTATTCAAATCAAGTTTGTTTCTCAGTTGCCGACTTACGCACCAACTTTTGTGTTCTATTGTAACCTGCCTCAGTATATTCAGGATTCATATAGACGTTATCTTGAGAATCAAATTCGTGATAATTGGGACTTCTCAGGGGTGCCAATTCAGATTTTGATGAGAAAGAAATAATATAGTTACAGGTTTTATTCTGTAGTTTAAAATACAAAACGTGCATTTTATCAAAGAGGTAGAATGCACGTTTTTTTTGTATCCCAGTTTTCATAAATACCAACATATTGGTATTGCAGCACAGTTTTTATGAAGCTATTTTTGTCGTAACAAAACAAAGCCAAGGAAGCTGAAATCAAATGAAGATCAAGAAATCTTTTGCCATAATATTTCTTTTTTAGTGTTAATATTTCATTCGATTTCAGTTTTTCTATTTAATACATGAGAGCTCTATTCGGACAATGTTGTCTGTTTTTGAGCTCTCGTCTTGTTATCTTCAGAATATTGTGTAATTTAATTCATCAATCATTAAAAAGCAATCATATGCGTATTACAAAGGATATGAAAATGGCGGATGTCATTCAAATGAATTACATGTTAATTCCTGTTATTTATCGTTTTGGAATTAATCTGGGATTCGGCGATCAAACGGTTAAGGAGATTTGTGATGAGACTAAAGTCGATCTCAATTTCTTTTTACAATTGGTAAACACATATCACGATAAAGATTATTTCCCAAAAGAAGAATTACAGTCTATTCCATCAAAGGATATTGTAGCTTATCTGAAAATGACTCACACAAGCTATTTGAATGAGAAGCTTTTCGAGATTGAGGATTTAATTGAGTCGTTGCAGCATGCCGAAGCTGAAGATGAAAAATATATACTCCTGATAAGAAATTTTTACGATGGATACAAAAATGAGTTGACAGAGCATATTATGCACGAGGAAGAGGTTGTTTTTCCTTATGTATTGGCTGTTGAAGAGATTTATAAAACGGGTGTCGTTTCAGATAGAAATAGAAAAATTTATGATTCATTTTCTATTTCCAGATATCAGGATGTACATGATGATGTGGAAGAAAAGTTGATGGATTTAAAAACCATCATGATTAAATATTTAACGCCGCCTTTGAATACAAGTTTATATCATAAAATTATTCAGTTACTCTTTATGCTGGAACAGGATTTGAACTATCATTCTCGAATTGAGGATAAAGTTTTGCTCCCGAAAATGATTTCCATGGAGAAGATTGTTACTGAACTAATTTAAATTGAAGCTATGAATAACATTACAATTGTAATTGCCGAAGCTTCATATCTGATTCAAAAAGGTCTGGATAGCATTCTTAAAAATTTAGGTGATAATCAGGTTATTCAGAAAATGGATAAGGCTGAAGGATTGTTTGAAAGTTTAAGTACGCTTAAGCCCAATATTCTAATTCTAAACCCAGATTTATTGGAAGCTAATGTCGTGCTAATTAATAAGGAGTGTGGTAAATTAAAGGCTTGTAAGCTTGTGATTATAACGAATGATTATGAGGCAGGAAATAAGTATTCTGCTGATGCATTTATACATTATAATGACGGAGAAAGCAAGATCCTATCTTGTTTAGAAAGCTTGAAATATGATTTAGATAAGAAGAATAAAAATGTAAAATTAGATGAGCCTATTAGTGCTCGTGAGAAAAATATCTTAAAACATATTGCCCTTGGTTTAACCAATAAAGAGATCGCAGATCAATTGTTCATTAGTATTCATACCGTCGTTACGCATAGAAAAAACATTACGCATAAGCTAGGTATTAAATCTGTATCTGGATTGACCGTTTATGCTATTCTGCATAATTTGATAGCCATGGATGAGGTCAAGTAGTCGGAACTGAATCTCATATCTGTAAATATTGTGTTTTACACTAGCTGTTTTTCAGCTTTGGTATCTTGACGTAAAAACAACTTCCTTTACCAAGTTCTGACTCTACCCATATTTCACCACCCGCTTGTACCACGCTATTCTTAACAATGGCAAGACCTAAGCCCATTCCGCTCGACTTCGTTGTGAAGTTCGGGTAGAATAGTCTTCCCTTAATCTTAGGTTCAACACCTTTACCATTGTCAGTTACAGAAGTTAGCCAATACTCATCTTCATCTTTCAGATCCAGGGTGATTTTTCCTTCCTGATCACTTGGGATAGATTCAATTGCATTGTTTAGTAAGTTAACGTAGATTCTAACAAACTGTTCCCTGTCCAGGCTAGCCATTGCCTCTTCAATTCCATTTAAGGTTAGCTCAATTTCATGTTTGTCGTTTTGATATAGTGAAAAGGCATGTTTTAATATCTCAACCAAATTTAAATCTTCCGACTTCAATTCTGGCATTTTTGCGAAGTTTGCGAAGGCTGTTGCAATGGATGACAGTGTGTCTATCTGATGAATAAGTGTTTCACTAACCTGTTTTAGGTGTTTACCCCAGTCAGGTGACTGATCATCGTAACGACGTTGTAGGAATTGAATACTCAATTTCATAGGCGTAAGTGGGTTTTTAATCTCATGGGCCACCTGTCGCGCCATCTCTCTCCATGCTGTCTCACGTTCTGATTGTGCCAAGAGCTCTGCCGACTGTTCCAAATCAACCAGCATCTTATTATATACCTTAACCAAGCTGCCGATTTCGTCATTTTTACTGTATGCAATGGCTGTACTGTGCTTGCCCAAACGTGTACTTTGTAACTTATTTTCAATTAGCCTTAAAGGCTGAGTAATCTTATTTGAAATGATAATTGAGACAAATATAGCAATCAAAATCATAAAGAGGTGCAGGTTGATTCCCGTTAGGATTAAATTGAAAAGTTCTGATTTTAGATCCTGACTTTTTATGAAATAAGGCAGATTAATGAAAGCCAAGCGCTGATTATCTGCATCTACCAGACTTTCATAAGCCGAGAGATATTCCATATTTCCAATTTGTTCCTTATGTATAAAGTGAGTTCGTTCTTTATGGAATAGTTGATAGAAAGCCGAGAAGTTCATTTGTTTGCCTTGTAGTTTCTTATCAAAAATCTCTTGACGCGATGAGGCGATTAATTCTCCTTTGATACTATAAAGATGTATATCAGCGAAGATCAAATTAGATATTTGCTGTAATTTTTCAGTAATGGCACTTTTATTGGGATTGAATTGGAGCTCAGGAATTATTTCCTGTTTTATAATCTGTAATTTCTCACCTAATTCTTTATTGTGCTTATGGTTGAACTGTTCAATATTGTAATAGATACTACCACCTCCCAATAGAAGGAAAAAAAGCATTAAGACTGCAATTATCGAATATTGGATACGGTATTTGAAACTATACTTGAATCTCAGATGCCATGGGAATCGCTCAATAAAGCTAATGATGATGGTGAAAATGTAGAAAAGTATAAAGATGTAAGGTATGCTTATGAATTTCTTAAACCAGGTGATTTCGGGAGAACTGAGCACTAGCGAATTCTCTCCAAATCGGTAAATGAGGTGTGAATAATGATCTAGTTTTTTCAAGGAATGGCTATCTTCTGATTTACCAAAGCCAGCATCGTTTAAGTAATAGTTGAATTCACCTGATGAGGCAATTAGCTTACCCTTTCGATATTTTCCATAGGAATAATCTTTCCCTGTAGCTTGAACTCGCACCTTTTCATCGAGAAGAAGATCTGGGTAACCTAAACCTTGTGATCTTGATTTTGAATCGAGGCGAATAAAAATTCGATGGCTATTCTGTTTTGAAGATTCGATCTCAATTTTCCCCAAGTAGGAAACCATCCCATCGTATTCGTTTAAGTTGTAGAAGTTACTACCAACGATAATTTCACCGTTCTTGAGAATCATCTCCTCGAAGAATTTATAACAGTTGCGAATTTGATTATCAGGTTCTACATTTAGCTCATCTGTTTCACCACAAATTGTGATTTGTAGGTGAAATTGTTCCCAATAGCCAACTAAGAAATTACGTTGCAGGTAGTCTGTGATTTTATTTTCGTTGGAAACAGGGCTTTTACAAAGTTGCTTTAATTTAGGATCAGATTTTATCTGTTTCTCGAGTTCAATAAGTAAAGATTCTGATATAGGACTGTATTCTGAATATAAGTTAAGTGTCTCAAGAACACGCACCTGCTTTTCCTTTTGATCTGAAAAAGTGTTTATTCTATTACTAATAAAAATAGAAACGCATAGTAGTAAACTGATAAAAAAGGTGTGGAAGTAACTCGGCTTAACAAGCTTGTCGATGAGTATAATTGCTGTTAATAGCGAAAATTCAAAGGCTAATTCCAACCAATCAATTGGCATTCCCATAATTTTTTTTGAAAGGGATATGATGCCGAAAAAAAGGAAGATTGCTAAAAATCTAAAGGGTATAGATATCTTATCTTTAATACTTCTATTGGTGAGTTTGCCTAGAAGAATAAGGCCATAAAACAGTTGGATCAATACAACTAAACCGAATATGGAATAGATCCAATTGCTTTTAATCTCAAACATCTGGAAGGATAAACTCGAATCTAAAACCAAGTTTTTAAATAGAACGCTGATGGTCGCATATAAAATATAAAAGAATATCAGATTAATGAATAAGAAAATATAGTTGTACGTCAGAGCTCTATTTCTGAGCATAACCTGATAAGGGAAATACTTGATGTAGGCATAAATAAAGCTGAAGATGAAGAAGCTATTTATGGCAAAATCTCCTAAAGAGGGGAAGTAGAATGAAGATGCAAAAAGAACAGGTGAGAAAAGCTCCATGCTTGAGAATACATCGGGAATACCTTTGCTAAGCATGATATGTCGTAACCAGACCAAAAGAAAACCAAAGACAAGAATACCGATGGTGCGAAACCATAACTTTCTTCGTAACCGAATGATCTGAATGGCCAATAGAATACCGCACAATAAACTTAGAAAGTAGAAATAGACAGCTTTATTGAAATCGGGTTGAGATAGAAAATTATCCTTTTCTTTTTCTAAACTAAAAAGTGATTTACCCTTGCTGTTTTTTATTGCATTCGGGTCATTGTCATCAATATGTACAATGTAGGAATCAGATAAATCGAATGCTTTTTCAAAATGGTTTTTTAAATATTCATTCTCATAGGTATACTCCTTTTGGATCATTATCAATCCAAGCAGTTGCTTCTTATTTATCTTCGCTTTTTTGATGTAAAACCAGGCATTATCAATGAATTCAATTTTAGATTCGAATTTCTCGTCGATAACGGATAAGGGAAGGTTGATTGAATTATTGCTCCAATAAATCAGGCTGTCATTTTCAATAGCAAATAAGGATAGTCCTTTATCCTTTAGTTCAGCCTCCTGTTTGCTAAGCTTATCATTTTCAGTAATAAACTCATTTTCTTTCGACAAAGTTTCAGACAAGTAACTGGTGTATTGATCAAGAAAAGCTTCTTTTTCAAGAAAAACTTTTTGAAAATGATCAAGTTTAGTCTGAGAATTATTGTCGGCATTTGCCTGATAGTCAGTTTTTATTCCAATAAGTATTGAAAGAGTAAAGACGACGCTTAGGAAGATGATGAGTTTGTTTTTTTTCAAGACCTGGGATATAAGTGATACGATATAAATTCAATCCAGATCCTTTGAACAAGTTTGATGCCAATTCTTTTGAAACATCAATATTTAGCTGATTTAGATCGAAATTTATACAGCTCTTAAATTAGCATAATTTAGTGAGATGATCAAACGTGATGGTAAGGTTCGTTGCGCAGAATTGTCATTGCTCTATAAAGTTGCTCTGTAAATATCATACGAATCATTTGATGTGAAAAGGTCATCTTGGAAAGGGAAATTTTACTCTGTGCTTGCTGGTACACCTCTGGAGAGAAACCGTATGGGCCACCTATCACAAAAATAAGGTTCTTGATACCGCTAAGCATTTTTTGTTCGATAAATTGTGAAAAAGCTGTTGATGAAAATTCTTTGCCACCTTCGTCTAATAGAATCATTAGATCGCCACTTTTCACTTGTGCCAAAATTAATTCACCTTCCTTTTGTTTTTGCTGCTGCTCCGATAAATTCTTGGTGTTTTTGATATCAGGAATAATCTTCATCTCGTAAGGCATGTAGTGTACCAACCTTTTTTGATATTCTTCTATGCCTTTTATCACAAAGTCTTTATCTGTTTTTCCAATGACTAGTAAGGTGGTCTTCATATTTGATATGCTGATTTTTTAAACAAATTTCAGTGTTTAGATTAAACTATTTACGCTTTTATTCGTCTATGATAAGTGACATCGTTTTTTGATAGGACAAAGATAAGATCAGAAGATCTTAAATAAAATATAAAGAGTCCTTTAATCATGATAATAAAGCGAAAAGATAAATTTTTAGTACTTTCTTAGAAATTGTTTAAATTTATTTTTAGGATATGTTATCGAAATAAAAAGACTCAGAACAAGGCAAATTTGATTTGAATAGTGGTTCTATTGAAAGATAATTTAACGCAGTTGTGAGGTTTTTACTTATTAAAAAACTAAAGGATAAATTTTTAAACAGTTTCTTATTACCTTGCGTTTTAAATTCAGCATGGTATTTGTTCTAGTGAGTTTGAATTTAAGATAAACATTCATTTTATGAGATTTTTAAAATACATACTTATCATTGCCATTCAGGTTATGAGTATCACAGCCTTTGCTCAGCAAAAGCAGGAGTTACCTAAAGGTTTGGTTACTGCATTCCAACAAGGGAACAGCATTAGTTTGGCGACTTTCTTTAGTGATAGAATCGAGTTGAAGATTCAAAATAAGGAAGCGATTTATAGCCGATCACAAGCGAAGCAGATAATGGCTAAGTTTTTTGCGCAATGTAAACCTAAGAGCTTAAAGAAGAAGCATATTGGGGGTAAGGCCGATTCGCCTTATTTTATAGGAACCTTATATACCAATAATGGAAATTTCAGAACAGCTATTCTCTTAAAAGGAAATGGAAAAAAGGCTATCATACATCGACTGACTATTGAGCTCGAATAGTATTTTAATAAAGAATAAAAATTAGGGGCTATCGAATTATCGATAGCCCCTAATTCATTTATAAACCTAATGTTTTCTGTGTTTCTTCCGACTTTAACTCCCAGTCAATAGGCTCAAGGCCTTGTTCTTTTAAATACGTGTTTGTCTGGCTAAAAGGTTTACTTTTAAAAAAACCTCGGTGAGCTGATAATGGAGAAGGGTGAGCCGATTTAAGAATGAAATGCTTTTTTCTATCTATTTTAAGTCCCTTTTTGTGAGCATATGAGCCCCATAAGATAAATACAAGCTTTTCTCTTTTTTCAGATAAAGCTTGTATAGCTGCATCAGTAAATTCTTCCCATCCTTTATGCTGATGAGAACCTGCTTCGTTGGCTTTAACCGTTAGGGTTGCATTAATCAGGAGAACGCCTTGCTTGGCCCAATCTTCAAGATTCCCTTTGCTTGAAATAGGAATGTTTAAGTCTTTGTTTAGCTCCTTATAAATGTTTCGTAAGCTAGGAGGGAATCTCATCTTATCATTCACTGAAAAGGCTAAACCATTAGCTTGATTAGGACCGTGATAAGGATCCTGACCCAGGATGACAACCTTTATATCTTCGAATGGACATGTATTAAAAGCTCTGAATATATGCTCTTGTGGAGGATATATTTCATTCTCTTGATACTCGCCATCAACAAATTGTTCTAATTGCTTGAAATATCCCTTGTCAAATTCAGGGCTAAGATGCTCTTTCCAGCTATCGCTTATATTTTTATCCATGTGTTTTTCGGTTTTATGCGAAGATACGATTAATTGATGAGATGATGAGATGATGAGTTTATGTAGTGATTTGTTGATATGTGGATCCGAAGATTGTAATTCTATTGAAAATCTGCGATTATCAGTGTCATCTGTGGGAAATATTTGAGGAGGAAGTGAGAAAAAGAAAGGGACTTCAGCCATTGGCTGAAATCCCTTTTTGATTGTTAGTCGGTATTCTTATTTGGTCGGTTTCCTTTTTTCAAGAAACGTATAATCAATTTGATTACATGCAGTGAATATACTTATCAACAATATCCATAATCTCCTGGTGATTACCTAGAATACGATCGTTAAGACCGTTGTCATTATAAGATTTTAGGTTAGAAACAACTGCATCGATACTTCCAATAGGGAAGATGTTGTTGTTCTCGAATACTTCACGTTTAGCTAATAAACTATCAGCACTCTCGAAACAACAAGTTGGTAATTGCTCTAATTTCTCAAGTCTCTCAGAGAAGTTTGAACTAAAGATGTCCATATCAGCATATAAAGCTTCAGCTCTTTCAAGTGATTTTTCATCTTCTAAACCATGCTGTACAGCTACGATTAAACCAGCAACTAGCATATAGATGTCTGCAGATCCATCAGGCACACGGAACTCGAAAGTTTGCTTGCTAGAGAAGTCACGAGTATCAGCTTGCTGTTGAGGGTTTACCTCTTTAATCATATCTTTAGAACCTAACCATCCAAGTGGTACACGTACCAAAACAGAACGGTTACGATCTCCCCAACATACATAAGTTGGCGCTTCCTGATGAGGAACCAAGCGTAAGTATGAAGTAGGAATTGTATTACCAAAAGCAGTTAAAGGACCAGCAAGATCCATAATTCCAGCAATACCTTTTTTAGCCGTGTCGCTTAATTTACCATTCTCAACACATAGGTTCTTGCCATCTTTTTCAAGCATCATATGGATATGAAGACCTGATCCAGCTTTACCTATTGTAATTTTTGGAGCCCAGCTTACTAATGCACCTTCGCGAGCTGCTAGCATACGAACAATCCACTTACCAATTAATAATTGATCAACTGCATCTTCTGCTTCAACTGGAATAAACTCAATTTCGTGCTGCTCGTAACCATCTTCACGAACGATAAAGTTACCTACTTCTGTGTGAGCATATTTAATTTTACCACCACACTGAGCAATAAGAACCATTGCCTCACGACGTAGATTTTCCCACTGAGTAAATGGTTGACAGTCATGGTATCCTTTTTGGTCTTCACCAGGATAAAGATCAGCTTTTGCACTCTTAACGTAGTATTCAAGCTCACCCATAGCTTTAAAAGTCATGCCTGTTTTCTTTTTGAAACAATCATGAGCTTTTTTAAGGATATGCTCTGGTGCACTTGCCAAAGGCTCGCCTAAAGCAGTGTAGAAAGAACAAAGGATATCTAAAGTTGGAACCTCTGAAAATGGGTTTAAGAAAGCAGTCTTGAAACGTGGAATCACGTATAAATCACTAGAACCTGCTTCGATAAATGGAAATAAACTTGATCCATCAACACGCTCACCTGTACTCAAGATACTATCAAGGTGGTTACGGTCAGTTATAATAAAGTTTAATGTTTTTAATTTACCATCGTTAGCAACGTAACGAAAGTTGATCATCTGAATGCCATTCTCTTCGATGTAACGAATCAAATCTTCTTTAGTGAATTCATTTGGCATTTTCTGTAAAAATTGAACCAACTTGTTTGGGTTCAAAGCAACTGAAGCATTTGTCATGATGCAAATATTTATTTAATGTTTGTGTTTTTAGCTTTGACTGATGCGAGCATTTTTTATTATTGACTCATTATAATAGATGTAAATTATAACGATTGCATACTTGCATCTGTGTCTTTATTTCAATTGCTAAAATAGACGAGATAGCCCTTGCTTTCCAAACAGAATAGAGGAATTCGAAAAATGTTTATAAAGACTGTATATGTGTTGATTCTATTGACTTTGTGTCTGTTTTATGGCTACTAGTACAAGCTGGTGTTTTCTGTTATACAGCACTTTGTTTCTAGGCGTTTCACCCCTAGAAAAGTGAGTTTTTGAAGATGCCCCCCTTGCCAATGGTAGGTGGACAAAAAAGGATATGTTTTTCTAAGCTTGGTCCCTATTGGGGATGTGGTTGTCTTCTTTTATATGTTAGTATTTTATAAAAATACCCTTATTTTGATCGACCCCCATGCAAAACGTCATTTTTTGACAAGGAAGGTGAAATAATCGAATTATTTTATTTGAAAAATGCTCAAAAAATAACTCAACCCCTGTTTTTTGAACTTTAGGTGTGTTGGCCCGTTTTAATACTGTTAAGTATTCTTGGGTTCTGCTTTAATATCTGATAGGAGTTCTAATATTCTGGTTTTGAAGCCTAAGAAGTGAGGAACTTCGTCTTGCTATTATTCTTCAGAGATAATGAGCCTGTTTTCTAGTTTAGGATGCAGCGTTTCTCTTTTTTCACAGTATGCATACAAGATTTCGTAATCGGTTTTAGCTTGGGATTCATCAATTAAAATTTCGTAATCGCCTTCTAGTTTATTTAGGAGATAGCTGTTTAGACTTAAAGTGAGCCATTCGTCATCCCTAAGTTCCTTGTCGTTTTGTTTGATTGTAATTCCCTTGTTTCTGGATGAATAGATATAGGATATACCTGAGACGTGGAGTAGTTTTCCATTTTTATCTTCAACGCAGCTCATTAATATTTCTTTTAGTTCGGAGACAGTCAAAGCGATTTGGCAGATTTTATTTCCAAAAGGGAGTAGTGATCGAGCTGATTTTACAGTGAAATCTCCAGCAGGTATATCGGTTCGAATACCTGAACCATTGATAATGGCGACGTCAGAATGATGGTATTCTCTAAAAGCATCCGTAATGAGATTACCAGCTAAACTTTCTTTTTCGATGCCGTTTCGAAAACTTAAGGGAACCTCAAGTGTACTCAGTCTTCTCGAGAGTTGTTGTTCTATGTCCTTTTGGTAATACTGTTCAAGCTCCAATATCGTAGGATCAGATGCAATGTTGTCATCCAAAGGGATGATATCAATTTTAAGATTCTCATTTTTCATGAGGCTAACGCGAGCAATTGAGCTCATATTACCTGCAGTCGAAACAATTGGCGTACTCCCTTTATAAAAGATATTACTCTCGTATTCAAATTGCTCTTCGGTAAGTATTATATCAATCTCAGGAAACTGATTTAGAATTTGTCTGTTATTTTCCAGATTGGTTTGACTTAGAACAACTAAGAAATCGGCTTTTTTCAAGTCATCATTCGTCATGACTTCTGTAAGGGCCACTATTAGGTTTTCCTGCAGAACACGATTATCCTTTGCACTTGTGTTCATTGCATCTGTTAGGCCCAGAAAAGCAATTTTTAGATTATTAACCTCTTTAATGATATAGGTCGGTAAATTTGCAAATGTGTCGCCATCTCTATTCTTAAGGTTTGAGCTGAACCATTGTGCGTTTGATTTTGATATTAAACGGATGCAGTGTGCAGCACCATAATCAAATTCGTGCTGGCCAAAGTTGCAAAGATCAACAGGTATCTGATTAAAAGCTTCAATCATCGGAAAGCCCTTATACATCCCTCCAAAGAGAACACCACCACATAAATCCCCACCATGCAAAACGATAGTATTGGGATTTGTTTCTTTTACCTGATCGACTATTGTTTTTAATCGAGCCATTCCTCCACGACCACCTTTCACATCATCAAGAGGGAAAATTTGATGTGCATCAGTAAAATATAATAAATCAACTTTCTGAGCTTGTGAAGAGAAGGATAAAGCGAGGAGAAAAATGAATAGAAATCTATGACTCATAACGCGTATTTCTTTGTGTTTTGGTTTATCTAGCTTAAAATTAACAATTTGAATCAAATATGACTATCCGTAATTTTATTATTTATCAAAATAAGTCAAATGCTTTTGTATTTCTTCACTTTTAAAGGAGATGTTTGAAGAACTGAGGGGGATCTTTGGGAGAATCTTCTTTGAGAATATTTTTCTCTTAGGGAATTCTCAATACGTCTAAGCCAAACCACGATTATAGCAAATAAAATTCGAGGAATAATAAGAACAGGAATAGAGTAGCCCAAACTCAAAAACAAAAGAGGATCTTCCAGCTGTGAATGTGATATGGCTAGGTGGTGATTTAGAAGATCGCATTCCTTTTGCTTGAGCTGACCTTCTTCAACTTTCTGAAGCATGACGGCTGAACCATATGCCAGGCCAATGGTGTTTCCAACCATCCATAGGAAAGAAGACTCCTTGGGTAAGCCCATCAATTTCATAAATGGCGATAGGGGTTTGGTCATATATTTTAAAATGCCGAATTCCTCCAAGCAGCGCTGTACAATAAGAAGCGCATTAACCAGAATGACAATTTTTAGTAGAGTGGCACCAATTTGAGGTAACCATGCGATGATGGCTTGTGTCAAATCAGCGTTCTGAGTCTGATAAGAGAATGTGCCATCGGAAGGGCTGCCTGGTAGAATCAAATTGAGCAGCCCACCAATAATAAAACTAGAGACTAAGCGCAGCAAGAGCATGCGCGTTGCCGAAGAGCCTGTTTTCTTAAGAATAGCCGTTTCGATGAGGAAACCATGAGAGATGAGGCACATAACAGCCAATATGGTACCATCACGAACAGGTAGTGCCAAGGTAGTGAGCACGGCTACAACTGAATAAATATTGGTGAAGATGCTGGTGATCAAGACCAGTGCCGCAACCCCAGGCAACCCTATGATTCTAAACACTGGACTGGTGTATTCAGCCATTATGACCAGCAAACCGAAGTAATCCAATAAGAGAACAGCGAATGAAACGGGTAGGGTTAGTTTGATGAGCCATAATGAGGTTTTTAAACCCACAGGTAAAGCCTGTTTCACACACATTAATAATCTATTATTGAAATCTTTCATCCCTAATCTGTTTGCTAACATTCAGCTGCAAAACTAAAAAGAATTCTTATGTGCCCGACCTTATTTGATAGCTATTTTACGAGAACAACAGCTTCTGCATTTATCTGCACAATCTGGGGAGACATTTATGTGTTTTCTTCACCGTAAAGGGCGCTAAGCTTTTCGAAAAGCTCGCAAAGGGTAGTTGTCTGAATTAATCGATGTAATCTGTGGGAATCAAGGAATTACTTTATAAGATCAACAGCTTCTGCATTTATAACTTGCATTAAATCTTTGGCTTTTAGCTTGACTCTAAACTTGACTTTTCCACCACTCACAATAAGTTGCTCCATTTTGCTTGAGCTAAGTTCGAGAAAGGTTTTGTAAAGTTTCTTCATGCCGATAGGCGAGCAGCCCCCCTTGATATAACCCGTGTTTTGTAATAGTTCCTTTTCAGGAAGCATCAAGATCTTTTTCTCTTGAGCAGCTGTGGCAGCTTTCTTCAAGTCTAATTCGTTTGAAAGGGGAATGATAAAAACGTAAAGTTCATTGCTAACTCCACGAGCGACTAGTGTTTTGTGAATGAGCGAGGCGTCATTATCCGGATTATTAGACATTCCCAAGTCAGAAGAGTCTTTAGCCTCGTAGCTAATCCCATTTTTATCGAGAATTCGTAATGCGTTTGTCTTTATCGTCTTGCTCATAATCGTTTTTAATCTGATGAGGCGAAGTTATGAAATACATGCTATCTCAGGCAAATATCGCCGAGCTTTTTGCGCTAATCCAGAAATCTTTTGTGACGCAAACAGTATATACTTTTCCTTTGCGTTCTGAGCGCGGAATAAAAAAAAACGCCAGCTTTATGCTGACGGTTGAAAATTTATTTGTGCTTGTTAAATTGTAACCACTATAACAATAAGCACACATACTACTCTTTTTGACCAACCTTGATTGATTTGTTAGCTGTTTTGTTTATCGCGACTTCTTGTATTTCAAAAGGTTTAAAGTGAAACCAGCCATAATGTGTTTTATTTCCCTTTATTATTTGAAATCCAAAGTAATCATATATCCGCCAATTTGATGAGAGATGTTCTTTAGATATACTTCCTCCAGTTCCTGAAACTTCCAATGTTTTTTTCCATTCAAATAGATCTTTAGAACTAATATCATCGTCTAATTTTATAAAGGTCTTTTTTTTATCTGTTTTATTAACACATAATTCCATTGACTCATTTATGCAATTGAATTCAATCTTATATTTATAATCAAAGCCTAGGTCCACAGGTTGTTTTTCTACTGTTCTTGTAATTTCTAAGTCGTTAATCATATCGCCATCAACGTCATATAAAATGACATCGTCAATGTAATCTGGCATATTTACACTAAATGGTTGATAATAAATTATGTCTTCGGGGGCTGAAGTTTCGCTTTTGTCGCAAGCCACTAGAAAAACAATTGCTGCTAAGCCGTAAAGTACTTTTGTGATGCTATTCATTACTTTCATAGGTTTTTTTATTTAAATATTTTATTGATAAATACAGCTTAACAAAATTCATGCCATGTGTTGTGTTTTATGTAAAGATGTGCATTTAACTCAATTGTCTCTTTGGGCGGCAATATAGCCGTCTAAGTTTTTATATCATAAACACGAGGTTTTGTCTTTCTTTTGCTTGCAAAAAAGAAAGACTAGAATTTTTTTGAGATTGTTTTACCGCTAATCCCGAAAAAACTCGGGAGCTAAGTTTTTCACAAAGTTTACAAAGAAAAAAATGAAAATTTTAGAGCGAACTTTATTAGCCTGCCGTGAAGCCCATTAAGTTTTTATACGCCAAGTCTGAAAAGAAGTAGATTGTAATTTGTGTTAATCAGTGAAATTTGTGGACTATTTTAATTCGGTTTTTTCTGCGTCAATTAGCGAAAATCTGTGGGGAAAAGTTTTTAGAAAACAAAAACCGCTAGCATTAAACTAGCGGTTGTATCATTATGCCTTTAGACTTTTATTTAAAGTTTAATAACGTCGCCAGTGGCATACTTAATTGTATTAAACTCATCGTAAAAACGAGCTAGAGTAGGAAAATCGACACAATGCATAGGGTAAAGATGTTCTACATTCTGCGTTTTAAAATACTCAATTGTTTTTCTTACGAGAGCTTCATTCTTTTTATTCAGATGGAATCCACCCACCACAGCATAAAGATCTTGACCGGTTATTTCCTTGGCATATTCACATATATTGCAAATGCCAGCATGTGAACAACCCGTTAATACGATTACGCCTTTCTCCGTTTTTATGGCTATGGCAGAATCGTCGAGCATAAGATCACCCTTGTGTTCTCCTTTTTCGAAGCTCATTTTCCTTGGGATTTGGCCTAAATAGAAAACCCCTGAAGCGAACTCTATACTTTTTTCTGTAGCAATTATTTCAAAGTCGCGATTAAATAGCTGTGCCTTCTCTTCAGAGATCTTGTTAAGAATGTGTGGGTGTAGAATAAGCTTTTTCTTCTCCTTAAATTCATGACTAAGCATACCACTAGTATGATCCCAATGGTGATGTGATAGTACAACAAAATCACTTTGATTTAGGTCGATTCGAAGTGCATTAGCATTGTGTTTGTATAAATCGGTATGTCCAGTGTCAAAGAGAATGTTGACCTGTTCTGTTTCGACAAAAGCTGAAAAGCCCCATTCAGATCGACAAAATCGAGCTGCTCTTTTGCTTGTCTCGTTTTCGCAAAGGATGGTGATTTTTGTTTCCATTGTTTCTATTTGTAGGGTATGCAAAAGAATTAAACCTGCTATTTTAAAATTCAGTCTTACAATCTTGACATTTGTACACGCTTTTTAGATTGTTGAATGGTGTAGCAGTGATAAGAGAAAAGATGATGATAAAGATCTTTTTGACTTTATTTTGACCTAAACTGAATTTGATCTTTGGCGATTGACAATTGGGACAAATACGCTCTTGAGTGCTGTTTAATTCTAAAATTTCATTCGCTTCATTGTAGTCAAGATCACTAATCATGATTTGTATGCCAGAATTCAGGATGCGATTATAATGCGGCATTAAATTCGAGAAATTTTCATTGGTAATAAAAGCTTCGATACCTTCATTTTTAAGGCGACCTTTAATTAGGTTCGCTTCAACAGCTGTGTCACATGTCATTAAACGAACGATGCTCATTATTTTGAGTTTTTTAGATGTAGCGTGATTTGTGATGAAAAAGAATTTGCTGCAAAGTAATAAAAACTGAGCAGCAAATTATATAAGGTGTTGGCTCGAATTAATACCCCTTAGCCTTCATTTTGGCTGCGAAGTTCTGACCAATTTTCATGCCCCACTGTTGACCAACTTGCATGGCTTCGCGAGTTAATAGCGGTGTTTTCTTAGCAAATTTTATCCCAATAGGTGTTTTGTAAAATTTGATCAGTTCTTTCAAATCTTTTTGAGTCAAATGTTTCTGATAAGCTGGAGCCAACATCAGTACAAGTTCATCCATCGATGTTTTTTGAAACTCTGCCTCAAACTCTTTCCATATCTCAGCAGAAACCTGTGGGTATTGCCCTTTGTAGGCTGCTAACATTTGGTTGATGGCCGCTTTAAAGGTTTCTTCCGATCCTGAAACATCAAACATTTCAGACAGGGTGTTTTCATAGGCCTTATCATTTTGCGCAAAGGCCGAAAAAGTGAATAGCATGAAGAATGCTATAAGGGCTAGTGTGTTTTTCATTGTTTTTATATTGGATTATTATTTAACCATCTCGTATAAGTGTAGTAGTGGTTCTCCGATAGGCTAATGTAGGGGGAGCCTACTCGATTAGATGTTGTTATTATTTAACAGGAATACCAATATTTACTAGCTTTTCCTTTCGTTTCTACTTTATAGTCTTTATTATTTAATGCTTTTTCTATCAATACTTTGTTCATTGGAATATGTATCGTAGGCACTTCATTCATAGAGTCTCTAAATATTGGCAATTTATCCCAAAGATCTTCTATCTGTTTCTTAATCGTTTTTTCAGTACAATCAATTATATCGCTTTTTTCTGAATACTCTGGATATATTACAATAACAGGTAATCCATTTGTATTTATTCCAAAATCTATTTCTTCCTTTAATGCTCTAGAGTTTGTCGTATCTGAACTTAAGAATAAAATAATGTTCTTAGATTTATTCAATCTATCTCTTAATCTTGGTTTTAAAGTAGAATCCCAATCGCTATCGTCACGAACATTATAGTTTTTCATATGAGAATCAACAAAGGGAAATAAATTGTCTTTTCCTTTCCACATTCTTAAAGTATTGTAATAGACAAAATCTTTAGCAGCGTTTGCTCCAATATTAGTTTCCTTAAAGGGTGTTTTTACGTAGAGTGCACAATAATTTCCAGTTTTGTTTGCCATGGCTTTAGGTTTAAAATCTTTTTTTAATTTCAAATAAATTTATCTTATCCTTAACACTCTCATGTAATTCAATTCTCACTTTTATATTGTGTGCAATATCCATATTAGATTGTTTCAGAGAGTTCAATATTTGCTCAAGATAATCTTGGAGCTTTAAATCATTACCAATTCTGTAAATTCCAGAACCAAGTAGAGGAATATTAATATTTCTCTGAGAATAAATCCTATTGATTTCTTTCCACAAGTTGTCTAAACACAGTAAATATTCTCCTTTTGATAGATAAGCTGGATTTGCATTGTCAAAATGTGTAAAAACGGTCAATATATATTCATTCGCAACTTCAATTGTTGTTCCAAGCTCATACTTATTCTTTTTACCCATTAATCTAGTATCATTGCTTTCAAACGTTTTACCATTTTAAGCTGTTATGTTCTGATTGTCAAAGTTTGTAGCATTGGTATGATATTTTTTTATAAATTCTCACTTTAAGCTGTCTGTTAGACAGGTTTATGGAATTATATATTGGGTCTCTCAAATTTAGCGAATAATAAGCATAAGTAATTTCTAATTCGTCTAAACTTATCCACAGGGTAGTAACAATATAAACCTCAATAATTATAATTGTTTTGAGGATCTAACTTTTTTTGTTCCTGAATTCCCGGGATCAATAAAAGAAATTAGTCATACCCTAACACTTTCAGCTTGCATATAATCAGAGCATGACATGTCCCCAGCGGTTTCTATACATTCGAGAAGTTTCTTAGTGTTCGCTGTTCTGTTCGAGTTTTTTGAATCCAACGGATTCGTATGCTTTTAGGAATGATTTTTAACAAGCTTATGCGACTCCTTTGGAGTCGAACGATTGTGATTTAATGCTAGTGTTATAAATATGCAATCCCTTTGGGATTGAGTTTCGGATTTTTGATGATCTCCTTTTTTTGTTCCTTAATTCTTAGGATCATTAAATTTAGAATACCTATTTAGTCATAGCCTGACATTTGCAGCTGGTTTATACTCAGAGTATGAGATGATTCATGCAATCCATTCATCAAATATCTGAGTCAATTCATCTAGCTTCTTTGTAAATTGGTGTGTTAATTGGATATAATGAAAAACACAAACCGACCTGTTGTATATCCGAAGTGTAGATGTGAAGTTGGGAAAGAGTCAGACTGGGAACACTCGAATGAAACATGTATTGGTATTCGTCCGATTATAAGGAAAGCTGTTGGTATTATCTTAATGTTTTTGGCCATTATCTGCTTTTACGATGCTATCTCAACCATTATCTATATTGAAGATGAATCATTCTTCTGGGGCACGTTGATAGCGGCCTTTGCCTTCACGTACCTTGCTTACTACATTATAAGAGTATGTCCCATAAAGGAAGTAACGATTCGGTGCAGGAATTGTGATTTTAAAAGCACCATCAATTTTATGGAGAAGTAGCTTACTTCTTAAATGGGGTCGAGATTATAATTACTCCTCCTTTTTTAAGGAGGAGTACCCGTTCCGATGTTTTTCGGGATGTTCGAGGGAGGTGGCTAAAAAGAAGGAAGGGGAATTAAGAAAATTTAGATTGATGGTATGCAGAGGTATAGCCATCTAAAACTTAACAGAGTGTTGATCTATAAAAGAATAAATAATTGTGGAGACTGTTAATCAAAAATCGATAACAAATCCGATAGTTGGAATGGGTTTACCATCCTCTTCGGCAAGAGGTACTAATTTTCGTGGATTAATTACACTCCCCATGTCATTCCTTTGAAGAATGTATTCGGGTGCCTCCGGTGAATTACGCACCAGTAGGTTTTGGATTTCGAAAAACAGATCCAAGGAAAGCTTTTTAAAATTCCACTTCTTATCTATTCGCACATCCAATTGACTGAAAATACCGAGTTTCTCTTCTCCAATACGATTATAATCCAATACAATATCCGGGTAACGGGCGGTAGTTTCCTCAATATTTGTTGGAACAATTGGTGTTTCTCCTGCAAATCGATAACGAGCACTTACTTCCCAATTTTTCTTGAGTTTGTATCCTCCTGTGAAAGAAACTAAATGGCGGCTGTCCCAAACTGATGGCAGATATTCCGATCTATCGAAACCTGTGAATTCACTGTAGAAAAATGTATAGGAAAAGATGCCATAAAAGCGATGACTCAATTTCTGCTGAAACAGAAACTCTAAGCCATAGGAACGACCTTTCCCTACTGATTCGACCTCTTCATTTCCCAACACATTAAAATCGGCTCCTTTATTAGCCAATGAAACCTTATCACGAACTGAAACAGGGTAATCTTCATATTTTTTGTAAAAACCCTCTACACTAATGTTTGAGGCTGGCCCAATAATATGTTCGAAGCCAATTACGTAATGATCACTTCGGGTATAATCAATATCCTTATTTAAAAACACATCATTTTCCTTATAGCCTAGAATGGTATAAGGAGGTAATTTGAAATAACGACCAACACTTGCCTTGATCTTCCAATCATCGGCAAATTCGTAGGATAAAGCCAATCGTGGAGAGAAAGTCGAAAGTAAATCATTGCCTTGTGTAAAACTATCTCCATCGGTTCTAAAGCCAAAGGAAAAATCCAATTTCTGATCGAAAAACGATTTAGTAGCGTTAGCAAACAGCCCATACTTTAAAAAATCAATTTTCGTATTGTATTGAAATCCCTCGTTACTATCGATGGTCTTGTTTTTGTAATCGCTTCTTTGCGTATTAAAACCACCCACTAATCTCCAATCGTTGGTATAATAGGTAAGATTGTATCGCAATTTTGTTTCCATTTCGCGCGAATCATTTTTGAAGTACAAACCACTTTGATTTTCATTGTCTTCGAATCTCGAAAAATCATTGATCAACAAATTATTGCTGATGGTTGTTTGCATGAAACCTTTGCCGTTTTTAAAACGATTCTTCCAACTTAGTCCAATTGTATTGGTGCGTTGTTCAATGAATGGAGCTTGATCTAAAGTAGACTGCTCATTTTCATCAATAGTTCCCGAAGCATCAATTGCAAATTCGTCAATAGACCCTAATCCAATAAGATTTAAAGTATTGTACTTGTCTAGTTTATGAGTGATTTTGTATTGGTAATCCCAATAGTCGGGACGAATGGGCAAGCCTATGAGTTTAAATAAGAATTGTAAATAAGATCGACGTGCAGAAATAATATAACTCGTTTTGCTCTCCTTGTTTTTTCCTTTAAAAAGTGGTCCTTCGTGAGTTAAGGCTGCCTCGCTGGCACTCAGGCGAAAGTTAGTATTGTGTTTTCTGTTGTTTCCTTCACGTTGCGAAAATTGTAATACGCCTGAAAGAGGATTATCGTACTGACTGCCAAAAGCCGATGTCGCCAAACTTACATCATCGATAAAGGAAACATTTAATATGCCGACCGGGCCTCCCGAACTACCTTGAGTACTAAAATGGTTGATATTGGGAATTTCAACGCCATCCAAATAGTAAACTGATTCGTTTGGTGCTCCACCGCGAATAATAAGATCGTTACGAAAACCGCCTGGTGACGGAGAAATTCCAGGAAGCGACTGAGCAACACGAACCACATCGTTGTTTCCTCCTGGATAGGTTGCAATTTCTACTGCACTAAGGGTTTGTGTTGAGAGCGGCGTTTCCCGAGGTCTTGTTACCTTATTTTTATTGGATACGACTACTTCGGATAGGCTTTGACTTTGTTCTAAAAGAATGAAATTATACAATTGATTGCCTACCGATTTCACTTCAATATTATAGCGGGTTTGTCCATCATAGCCTAAATAACTAACTATTAAATTATAAGTATCTGGTGTTACATTTGTGATGCTGTAATATCCATTTACATCGGAAGTAGCGCCTTTGGTGGTGTTTTCGAGATACACCGAAGCCCCGATTAAAGGCAAATCGGTTTTATCTTTTATGTATCCGGTAATTTCAGTCGTCACCTGAGCAAAATTTGTAAAAGAGAAAAAGAAGGATAAAAATAAAATTATTATGCACTTTTTCATTTTAGGCGAGTCGTTTATTATTAATAGTACATTCATATATAAAGAAAACAAATTAGTACCCTATTTTGTTCATCATGAATATATTTAAAGATATATGAAATTACGACTTGAAAATTATCACAGAGAAATAATTAAGACATACAATCTCATTTTTGAAAAGATATCTTTTGTTTGAAGCAATAATTAGTCGAGAAACTATCTCAAACCCTAAATGTTTTTCAACCCATAATTTTTTTTCGGTGTATGAATTTGGATTGTATTCAGAAGGTGCTGTTGGGAAGGGGATAAGAAAATTTAGAGCATAAAAAAAGCTCCAATCTTTCGATTGAAGCTTTTATCCGTACCCGGAGCGGGACTTGAACCCGCACGGCCGTGAAGCCACTGGATTTTAAGTCCAGCGTGTCTACCAATTCCACCATCCGGGCATCCTTTACGGATTGAGCGAGAAACGAGACTCGAACTCGCGACCCCGACCTTGGCAAGGTCGTGCTCTACCAACTGAGCTATTCTCGCATTGTGCTTTTTTGCTCCCTTCTGGTGAATCAACAAGGCTCGGCAGCCATTGTTTTTTCGTTTTGACGTTGCAAATATATGCGCTTTTTTTGATTCTGCAATAGAAAAAATGAAAATAGCTCCTTTTTTTTCACTTTCGCAGAATGCTAATGAAACCGCAGGGTTCGTGACTTACTGAAAGTCAGAGAATCAGTATTGAAATGACTGGGGTAAAAAAAAATATTTTTTTTTGAAAAACTTTTTCTCAACCCAGTCAAATGCTTGTCGGATTACAATCCGGATATCTTTTTTATCTCGCTAAGCTTGTTCAAAGCTTCAAGTGGCGTCAGGTTATTTAGGTCCATGTCGCGTATTTCGTCACGAATTTGTTGCAGAACGGGATCATCCATCTGGAAAAAACTCATCTGAAAGCCTTCGCGCTGCTGTGCAATCTCACCAATTGGTTTGGCTAAAGCCTCACCATTTTTGTTTCCCTCAAGCTGTACAAGGATATCATCGGCACGTTTAACCACGGATTTAGGCATGCCAGCCATTCGGGCTACATGAATACCAAAACTATGATTTGAGCCGCCAGGAACCAATTTACGTAGGAAAATAACCTTATTCTTCACTTCCTTAACCGAGACATTGAAATTTTTCACTCTATTGAAAGAATGTTCCATTTCATTTAGTTCGTGATAATGGGTTGCAAATAGGGTTTTACCCTTGAATTTTGGGTGCTCATGAATATATTCCACAATTGACCAGGCAATGGAAATACCATCGTAGGTACTTGTTCCTCGTCCTAATTCGTCTAAAAGAATCAGAGAACGAGAAGAAAGGTTGTTCAAAATACTAGCCGCCTCGTTCATCTCTACCATAAAGGTCGATTCGCCAAGGGAGATATTATCAGATGCACCCACACGGGTAAAGATCTTATCCACATAACCGATTTTAGCCTCTTCAGCTGGCACGAAACTACCAATCTGAGCCATCAGCACAATAAGAGCCGTTTGGCGCAGTAGGGCTGATTTACCAGCCATATTAGGGCCTGTAATAATGATAACTTGTTGCTTGTCGTTATCCAGATACACATCGTTGGCAATATAGCTTTCTCCAAGTGGAAGCTGTTTTTCAATCACAGGATGACGCCCTTGTTTGATGTCGATCACTTGAGTGTCGTTTATTTCAGGACAGTTGTAACGATTCTCCTTGGCCAGTTTGGCAAAAGAAAGCAGGCAATCCAGTCGGGCAATCATTGAGGCATTCAGCTGAATTGAGCTGATATAATCGGTGATGCTGATCACCAAATCGTTGTATAATCGGGTTTCAAGAGCCAGTATTTTTTCTTCGGCTCCTAAAATCTTCTCTTCATAATCTTTTAGCTCTTGAGTGATGTAACGCTCGGCACTCACTAGAGTTTGCTTACGTATCCATTCCTCGGGCACTTTATTTTTATGTGTGTTTCTAATCTCAATATAGTAGCCAAACACGTTGTTGAAGCCAATCTTTAGTGATGGTATACCTGTACGTTCACTTTCGCGATGCTGCATTTGTATAAGATAATCCTTACCCGAGAAGGCAATCTTTCTCAGATCATCCAAATCGTCAGATATCCCATCTGCGATCACACCACCCTTGCTAACCATCGCAGGTGGGTCGGCCTTAATTTCATTTTCAATTTTCTCACGAATACTGTGACATGGATTCAACTGCTCACCAATCTTCACCAGGTTCTCGTTGCCCGATTGCAGGCAAGTTGCCTGAATGGGTTCAATGGCGATAAGCGCATTTTTTAGCTGCACCACCTCACGAGGAGATATTCTTCCAACTGCGACTTTAGAAATGATACGTTCCAAATCACCGATTTGTTTGATTTCATCTTCTATGTTCCAGCAGCTTTCTTCATTGGTATGAAAATACTTCACCACATCCAATCGGTTGTTGATGCGAGCAGGGTCCTTAAGAGGAAGGGCAATCCATCGTTTTAGCAAGCGCGATCCCATAGGTGAAAGGGTTTTGTCCATCACTTGTGATAGCGTTTGAGCCCCCTCGTTTAATGCACCAAAAAGTTCCAGATTACGAAGGGTAAACTTATCTAACCATACGTAGCGATCTTCCTCTATACGTGCAATTTGTGTCACATGGCCAGCCTGCGAATGCTTGGTGAAATCTAAATATTGAAGGATGGCTCCTGAGGCAATTATACCTTCGCGTAGATTGTGTACACCAAATCCTTTTAGTGAATTGGTTTCGAAATGTCGTAATAACCTGTCCTGAGCTGCCGATTCGGTAAAAACCCAATCGTCCATCGTAAAGGTGTAGAATTTGCCACCAAATAATTCGTGGAATTGTTCCTCTTTCCCTTTCTGATAAAGCACTTCCTTAGGTTGGAAATTACCCATCAGTTTATCGATATACTCAAAACTTCCTTCGGCCGTTAGGAATTCACCTGTAGATACATCTAAAAAGGCAATTCCTGCAGATTTCTTTTCCAGATGAACACAAGCAAGAAAATTATTCTCCTTATGTTCGAGCACATTATCGTTGTAGGATACCCCTGGTGTCACCAGCTCTACAATGCCACGTTTGACAAGATTTTTGGTCTTTTTAGGATCTTCCAGTTGCTCACAAATAGCGACACGCATGCCTGCTCTAACCAACTTGGGTAGGTAGGTGTCGATAGAATGATGAGGGAATCCTGCCAGCTCTACATAGCTTGCCGAACCATTGGCTCTTTTGGTTAAGGTAATTCCACATATCTCAGAAGTGCGAATGGCGTCATCTGAAAATGTCTCATAAAAATCGCCCACACGAAACAATAAAATAGCATCAGGATGCTTATCTTTTATATCGTAATACTGTTTCATTAAAGGGGTCTCAACTGCTTTTCTTTGCTTTGCCAAGGGATGATATTTTTAAAGGCCTGCTTTGCTGCGAAATTCATCACATTCTTACTGGCTAATGAACTGCTTTAATTAACTGTATGCTTGTTGATGCCTCATTTACTCAGTAATAATCAGGAGTTTGGACTCATGTCAAACAAGCTTTTTTTTAACCTGAAAAATGAATCAGGGAAGGTAAAATAAATTTAGAACAAATATAAGCTTTGATTGAGACTTATTAAAAAGGGCTATGTTATTTTTTGATTTTATTTACTTGAGATAAGTGTTTCCTACCATAAGTTGAACCCCTTCAGGGTTCTGATTGGAGTTATGTTTACACCACGGGTTTTACGCCTTAGGCGGATAGTGATAACAAATCACTTCGTGGTTTTGCTTATGTGAAATACTGATGGGATTTAATCTGAATAGCCCTTTATGAAATAAGGGGATAGATAGGAATAAATCATCTGGAACCCTGAGGGCGTTCAACTGAGTCGTAAATAATTAGCTCGAAAATCAGATTTTATGGAGAACATAAGTTAATTTTTAGGTTTACTGATGAAATAATACCTCATAGTCTTTTTATTTTGATCTTTTCTTGCAATATTTAATGATCAAAATCTTAACCCAAACCCAATTTGAATACCCTTATACTATGAATAATATATTAATAGTTGGCGCAGGCCTTTCTTCTACTAGCTTGATTGAGTATCTTTTGAAACATGCAGAAGAGAATCAATGGCAAGTCCGTTTGGCCGATATGTCCTTAGAACTTGCAGAATGTAAGATTAAGAATCATGCTAAAGGTCAGGCCCTCAAATTTGATGTTTTTGATCAGGATGAACGAGCCAAGGAAGTAGGTAAAGCTGATTTGGTCATTTCAATGTTGCCAGCCACCATGCATATCATGATGGCTCGGGAATGTGTGAAACAAAGTAAGCATTTCCTGAGTCCATCCTATGTTTCACCTGAGATGCAGATTTTGGATAAGAAGGCAAAGACTAGGGGCGTTCTTTTGTTGAATGAGTTGGGTGTCGATCCTGGAATCGATCATATGTCGGCCATGAGAATAATTGATGAGATTAAGGCCAAGGGAGGCGAGCTATTGAGTTTTAAATCTTATTGTGGCGGTCTTTTGGCACCTTCCTGTTCGACTAATGTTTGGCAGTATAAATTTACCTGGAACCCCCGTAATGTTGTTACTGCAGGAAAAGGACTTGCTACATATAAAATGAAGGGGCAATATAAATACCGACCTTATCAGCAAGTTTTTGCACATCCCCAAAATACGAGTGTACCTGGATATGGCGACTTCGAAGTTTATCCTAACAGGGATTCGCTGTCATATAGGAACCTTTATGGTATAAATAATATTCCCAGTATTTTGCGTGGTACTTTGCGCCGACCAGGATTCTGTCAGGCATGGAATGTTTTTGTACGCTTGGGCTGTACCGATGAATCTTATGTGATGCGAAATTCAGAAAACTTAACTTATAGAGACTACATCGAGAGTTTTCTACCATACGATGAACGATCGGTTGAAGAACGATTTGCCGATTGTATAGCAGTTTCTTTAGATGATCCTATAATGGAAAAGTTTAGATGGTTAGATTTGTTTTCAAATAAAAAACTTGGGATAAAAGAGGGAACACCAGCTTTGATTCTTCAGAAGATATTAGAGGAGAAATGGACACTTGATCCTGATGATAAAGACCTTTTGGTAATGCAGCATCAGTTTGTTTATAAGTTGGGTGGTCAGAAAAAGAGAATAACCTCTTCGATGAGTTATGAGGGAACGGACCAGAAGCATACCGCTATGGCCTATACGGTTGGTTTACCTATGGCTATAGCAGCTAAATTAATTCTCCAATCTAAAATCAATTTGATGGGTGTGCAAATACCCATTGATGCTCAAATTTATGAGCCCATTTTAAAGGAATTAAAGACATTGGGTGTTTATTTCACCGAGCATGAAGAAGTTTGTAAGTAATCTTATTCATTTTCTTAAGTTTGTAGATCAATCAGCTATTAATCTTCATGAGAAATTTCATTCTACTTTACCTATTAGGGCTTTTAATCTTGGTGTCATCATGTAGCAGTTTGCCTGCACTTCAATCATCTTGGAATCGTGCATCGTCTATTGAAAATTCTTTAGAAGAGAAAGAGGCTAATGTTTTTTTTTCGGAGGATAAATTAACCTTGAAGCTATCTAATGATGCGAACTATCTTGATATTATTGTTGCGACCAACTCGCCATTAACATTGAATAAAATCTATAATTTGGGTTTAAGTATTTGGTTGGATCCTCAGGGAAAGAATAAACAAATATTTGGAATCAATTTTCCTCTTCCCATTGAAAAACCTTATTCACGAACTGCCTTTGAAAATTATATTAGTCGATTTAATTCGAATGAGCTGCAAGAGGAATTATTTGATCGTTTTCAGAAGTATGAGTACGAAGATATTCGTCTGCGAGAAAATATGAGTGTCTCAACTCTGGATCAGGATGAAGCTTGCCTGGTTCGTTTGAGTTCCAATAATCAAGTTCTTTTTTCTTGTCATATTAGAGTCAGCCTTAAGAAGCTAATGGGATCTGAATTTAAGTTAACAGGCAAAGAAAAGATTGGTGTTAGTATTTTTAGCACTTCCTTGGCAACTGAGGCTTATCGTTCATCTCTTTCAAGTAAAGAAGTTATTAATCAACGCCTAAATCGATTAAAAGCGGGTGATGATCCAAACCGAGAAGAATTGGTTGAACAATGGACAAATTTTGGTCTAGCAATCGGTGATTAGTTGATGTGAGGATGCGGTGATATGATGATTTGAGAGACTAAATTTATCAGGCCCTTCGTTTTAGAAATTCGCATATCTTAAGTTCATGACTTGGGCATTTTAGTAGTAATTATTTTCATTCGTGAATTCGTGGTAGTTTTTTACTTTAGAATTCGCCTTCAATGTGATGTGCTCTTCAGGTTAGAATTTCAAATAGAAATCTTTACAAAGCTTAATATACTCAGGGCTATAAACGTGACGCTGTCCATTTTCCACGCAAAGTTGAGTCTCAATGGTATCTGAATTAGTAAGAGTTAATTCTATAAGTAATCGCTTGGCAGGTTTACCTGGGTTTGGGAGAACTTCTACTCTTTTGCTCAAGCTAAAACCTGCAATACGTGCCAGTCGAATAAAATAATCCCCTTCAGCCACCGGCAGAATCACTGAAAATTTCCCTTTCGGGTTCAATAGATTTTTAGCTCCTTCAATTAAATCTTCGAAAGGTAAGCCATCTGCATGTCGTGCTTGAGTGCGTGATTCACTTTTTGCCTTAAGGGAGTTGATAAAGTAGGGTGGGTTACTGACAATAAGATCGTATTTTTCTGAGTTTTGACGAACAAAATCCTGAAATGAGGCATGAAAAATTTGTATCCGATTTGACCAAGGTGATTCCTCAAAGTTATTAACAGCTTGTTGATAAGATGAGGCATCGATTTCTACGGCATCAAGCTTAGAACTATGACCTGTTCGTTGAGCCAACATGATGGCAATTAGACCTGTTCCTGTTCCAATGTCAAGCAAGGATTCGGCTTCACTAACATCTGCCCAAGCACCTAATAAAACTCCATCGGTTCCCACTTTCATAGCAGAACCTTCTTGGTTTATTTTGAATTGTTTGAATTGAAAATAGGTATTAGCCATGAGTTTAATGCTTGAAATATTGTGATGTTATTTTTCTTAGTTTAAAATTTCTCGAAGATGCCTAGCCCAAAAAGAGCAAAGTCATATTTTACCGGATCATTAGGGTCGAGCTGACGAAGTGATCTTGTGATTTCATCTACTGCTGGCCAATCATCTTGCTTGCGATTAAGAAGGCCTAGCTTTCTGCCTACACGTCCTGTATGTACATCCAAAGGCAAGTATAAGTCTGCTGGAGATATTTTTTTCCATATTCCAAAGTCGACACTTCGTTTATCATTTCGAACCATCCATCGTAAAAACATATTCAGACGTTTGGCTGATGATTTTTTCAGAACATTAGAAACATGTTTCTCTGTTCTTTCAGGATGATCGATAGAGAAGAATATTTTTCTAAAATGGGCTAATGCATCTTTTGCATCACAGCCATCTACCGTAGCATTGGAAAATACGGCTTCAAGCCCTTTGTGGTTTTTATAGATGTTCTGTAGGGCTTTGATAAAGAAAATAGCATCTTCACCATTGAATGTTCGGTGTTTGAATTCTGCGAAAATATCAAGATCGGATTGCTCAGCATTCATGATGAAATCATGAGGTGCTTCATCCATCCATTGCATGAGTTTCTTTGCATTTCTGATAATGGTGGGACGTTGACCCCAAGCAATAGTTGCAGCAAGAAAAGCTGCTATTTCAATATCCTCTTTTTTTGAAAAAGCTTTGGGTATTTGAATGGGATCGGTCTCAATGAACGTTTCTCGATTATAGAGATCATATTTTTCGTCGAGAAAAGATTTGAGTTCAGAACTAGAAAGGTTCATTGTATATGGGCTTGAGTATTTAGAAGTACTTAAAATTAATGAGTTGTGTTTTGAACTCATAAGTATTCAGGGAGTTTTGAACTTTAGGCACTAATATCAATCATGCCATCGGTCATCACAATCTTGCGATCAGCCATATGTTCCATCTCCAAATCGTGAGTTACGATAACAAAGGTTTGGTTGAGTTTGTTTCTTAAGTCTACAATTATCTCGTGTAATTCTTGACGTGTAACAGAATCTAAGTTACCTGATGGTTCATCGGCAAATACAACCATAGGATCGTTGACTAAAGCCCTAGCAATGGCAACACGTTGCTTTTCACCTCCCGATAACTCGGATGGTTTATGATCTAAACGGTGATCCAAACCTAGCATGCTTAAAAGTTCCTTAGCCTTTGTTGTTGCTTCTAGTCTTGACTTTTTAGCGATATAAGCAGGAATACAAACATTCTCTAATGCTGTAAACTCTGGTAAAAGATGATGGAATTGAAAGACAAAACCGATATTCTTATTTCGGAATGCTGAAAGATCTTTTTCATTTAAGCTTGAAATATCGACACCATCAAAAAATAATTGTCCTGAATCTGGACGATCTAAGGTTCCTAGGATTTGTAGTAAGGTTGTTTTTCCAGCCCCACTTGCACCAACTACAATAACAATTTCACCTTTATCAACATTAAAGTCTAATCCTTTTAGGACATGAACCTGTCCAAAACTTTTCTTTAATTGTTTTGCTGTAATCATAGAAATGGGCTATTTGAAGCTCTCGTTTTATTATTTGTTGAAAATAAAAAAGACGTAAGCAGAATAAACTAAAATAAGAATAAGGCCTTTCCAACGGTGAAGCTTTGCTCTTTTTAATGGTAACATTAACAAAAATAAGAGAAAAGAAATAGCGAGCATCCAAATTAAGTCGAAATTAAGAGCATCCTCACTAACAAAAATATTTTTAACAATTGAAGTCACTCCTAAAACACCGAAAATATTGAAGATGTTTGACCCAATAATATTACCAACAGAAATATCCATTTCTTTCTTTAAGGCTGCAATTGCTGAGGTTGCCAGTTCTGGAACTGAGGTCCCGAAAGCTACCAGTGTTAGTCCTATAACACGTTCGCTAACCCCATAACCCAAAGCAATGTTTTTGGCAGCACCCACCAACAAATCGGCACCAAAATACAGACCTACTGAAGCCAGTGCAATTAATACGACTGACATGAAAATAGTGTGTTTGGGTGTCTTAAACTCTTCTTTCTTTGCGTTACGTGATTTCATCACAGTGAAAACCATAAAGCCAATTAGCAAGATTAGAAAGCAAATGCCTTCCCAGGTTTCGATGAGGTTATTTTGTGCGAAGGCAAAGAAAAGGAGAGAGGCTCCCATCATAACGGGCCAATCGAATTTGATTGAATTACTCTTAACAGGTAAGGGTAGGAGAATGGCTGTGAATCCCAGAACCAATGCAATATTGGACACATTTGATCCCACGATATTCCCTATGGCAATATCAGGACTACCTGATAGTGCAGCTCCTAAACTCACAAATAATTCTGGAGCTGATGTTCCAAAAGAAATAACGGTGACCCCAACAACAAGTGTAGATATTTTGAAATGTGAAGAAAGTGCAACACCCCCTTTTACCAGTAGATCACCACTCGATAAAAGAATGACAAAGCCTATAATGAGATATAGATAATCCATATATAATTGAAAGATTGATGCGGGATGTTTGAATATAAAAATAGGCAGTAGAATTTAAACCCTCTGCCTTTCCCTTTTTAGATATGAGGTTTAAGCCTTTGTTTATGACTAATTCAGGCTTATAATTTCTTTGATATATCGTCTTTGAAATCTTTTAGATTATCGATGATTTCAGACTCATCTTTGATTTCTCTCTTAATATCGTCGGTCGCTTTCTTGAATTCTTTCATACCTTTTCCTAGTCCTTTTGCCAGTTCCGGAATCTTTTTTGCACCAAAAAGCATGACTACTACGAGAAGAACAATAATGATTTCAGGTCCACTTATAAATAATAACATGATGTTTCAATTTAAGGTTTGTTCAAAGATACCAAAAGTGATTGATTCTTGTATAGCCATTAACTAATTAAGAATGGGTAGCTCGCAATATTATTCTATTCTGAAATCATTTGAATAAAAAATGCCCCGAGGAAATCCTCGGGGCATGAAATATATCAAGAATGATATGTCTTATTTCTTTTTAGCAATTACTTTCTGGATACGTAATTTTGTATCATAAGCAATAGGCGTTGCAATAAATAGTGAAGAGTATGTACCAACTACTACACCGACAATTAATGCAAAAGTAAAGCCTTGGATTGATGTTCCACCGAAAAGGAAGATCGCTAGCAATACAACTAAAGTAGAAAGAGAAGTACTAAATGTACGACGCAATGTACTGTTCAATGCACTGTTAATAACCTCTTCCGGATCGCGCTTAGGATGTAATCCCAAGTATTCACGAATACGGTCAAATACAACCACGGTATCATTAATCGAATAACCAACTACGGTTAGAATTGCTGCAATAAAGGCTTGGTCAATCTCTAATGAGAATGGTAAGAAACCTTTGAATATTGAGAATATACCCAATACAATAATTGTATCGTGAGTAAGTGCAGCAACTGCACCTAAACCATACTGCCAGTTAGAGAAACGAATCATGATATAAAGGAAGATCACGATCAATGCAAATAAGATAGACCAAACTGCTGACTGACGAATATCATCGGCAATAGTTGGACCTACTTTTTGAGACATCTTACGGTTATTCTCAAGGAATGATTCCATAGTCGTTCCAGCTGGAAGATATTTTTTTAATCCTTCGAATAATTTAGCTTCTACTTCATTATCAATATCAATTCCTTCTTCGTCAATCTTGTACTTAGTCGAAATCTTAACTTGGCTATTACCACCGAATGTTTTCACCTCTGGAGCATGTCCGTAAACAGCATCAAGTGATTTTGCAATTTCTCCAACAACTACTGGCTGATCGAAAGCTACAACGTAAGTTCTACCACCGGTAAAGTCGATACCTTGATTTAATCCACGAGTGGATAAAGATCCAATTGAAGCTAGAATAGCTACAGCAGAAATGATATAGAATACTTTTCTTTTCTGGATAAATGTAATTGCAGTATTTCGCAACCAGTTATCAGTAAGTTTTGTTGTAAAAGTAATGTTTTTCTTGCGCTCAAGACGTCCTTCGAAGAACAAACGAGTAATGAAAATCGCTGCAAATAATGAAGAGATAATACCGATTACAAGAGTAGTAGCGAAACCTTTAATTGGACCTTCACCAAAAATGTAAAGAATAATACCAGTTAAAAGAGTCGTTAAGTTACCATCAATAATCGCTGAATAAGCATTTTTGTAACCATCAGATATCGCTAAAGCTAAACCTTTACCAGACTTCATCTCTTCTTGAATACGCTCGAAAATAAGTACGTTCGCATCAACCGACATACCGATTGTTAAGACAATACCCGCAATACCAGGCAGAGTTAACACAGCACCCAATGAAGCTAATACCCCGAAGATGAAGAATAAGTTGGTAATCAAAGCAATGTTAGCTGTAAGACCAGCACCTTTGCTATAGAAGAAGAACATATAAAGTAAGATCAATGAGAAGGCGATGATGAATGACCACATCCCTCTTTGAATTGACTCTTGTCCCAATGATGGTCCAACAACTTCGTCAGCAATAATGTGTGCAGGAGCAGGAAGCTTACCTGACTTAAGAATATTTGCAAGGTCTTTCGCTTCAGCAATAGTGAAGTTACCACTAATAGAAGACGAACCACCTTTAATTTCTGCTTGTACAGTTGGAGCTGAATAAACGTAACCGTCAAGAACAATAGCAATTGATCTCTGTAGGTTATCCTTAGTTAAACGTGCCCAAACTTTAGCACCTTCACCGTTCATGCTCATCGATACTTCAGCTCTCGCTGTTTGCTGATCGATTTCTTCACGAGCCGAAGTTACAACGTCACCATCAAGTGGAGCCTTGCCATCACGACTTGTTACTTTAATTGCATAAAGTTCAAATACATTTCCACCATCGTCGATAGCCTTAACACCCCAGAATAACTTTAGATTACGAGGAATAACCGATTTAACGGCTGGCATTTCGAAAATACGATTAACGCGAGCAGTATCTTTAATGTGTGAGTAACCCACAACAGCTGGAGAAGAACCGCCTCTACCTTGGTTAGGATTAAGAACTGAGAATAAAGGGTATTTCTTAGCTAGATCTTTAGCATTGCTTAATGAATCTTGTGACTCACCTTCAATTTTATCTAAAAGAGCAACCTCTTCGTCAGCCTTAACGACCTTCTTAACTTCAGGAGTCGCTTCAATTACTTCGCTAAGAGCACTAATTTCAGCTAACTTAGTGTTAACTGCATTTAAAGCACCGCCAATTTCGCTGTACGTATACGTTTCCCAGAATTCAAGACTTGCAGTACCTTGTAGCAGTTTACGAACACGAGCAGCATCCTTAATACCTGGCAGTTCGATAATGATACGACCTGACACATCAGCTTTCTGAATGTTAGGTTGTGCCACACCGAATCGGTCGATACGAGAACGCAAGATATTGAACGTATTGTCAATAGCCGCTTCTGTCTCTGTCTTAAGAACCTTAAGAACATCGTCGTTCGAAGCTCCAAAGGCAATCTGATCCTTTAACTCTAGAGTTCCGAAAATATCTGGAGAAGATAATTTAGCGCTTGGGTTGATTTCGCTGAATGCTTTTCCGAAAAGCGTTACGAAGTCACTCTGAGAGTCAGCTTGCATCTGCTTAGCTTTTGCAATAGCTGCAACGAAAGTTTCGTCTTTGCTATTGTTAGCCATTGCTTTGATGATGTCAACAACAGAAACCTCCATTGTAACGTTCATCCCACCCTTAAGGTCAAGCCCTAAGTTCATCTCAAGCTCTTTACACTCTTTGTAAGTATAATCTCTTATTCCTAAGAAACTATATACTTTTTCTCCTCGAATTGAATCCAGGTAAGTTTGCTCTTTCTTGATATCGCCTGCACCAAACAGTCGAGCATCTTTCTCAACGTCTTTTACTTGGTAAGTAAACATCAACTGATAGACACTCACTAGGGCAAATACAATAGCGAGAAGTCTAATCGCTCCTTTATTTCGCATGTGTTTAGGTTTAATAAATTCTTATTATGTGATATTTTATATTTTTCACCTCAAATTAACGCACAAATATATTATTTTTTTTCGAATTATATTGAACTATATTTTTGTGCTCAGTCTCATTGCTTTAGATAGTTTTTATTGTTTTTTGCTTAAAATGAGGAGACTTTTTTGATAATCGATTATGGCCTGATGATTAAGTAAGAAATCACTGCCCAATAAACCACAAATTTGGCGTTGGCAATGTTTCTCATACATTTTATTAATATGATTCAAATCGATAAGTACAACATTCAAAGTCTCCGATGTGAAATCACCAAAACTCAAACTCGTAATTTCAACTAAATCAGAATCTATATCCTCACCACCTAAACCACAGGATTGCAAGTCGTCTTTGTCCTGGTCTTTGTGTTGGTAGTTGAGTACGAAGTTTTTGTCGAAAACGGTTTTTGAGGCACCCGTATCTATTACCATATCACCGCTTTGCTCTCCGTTTAGAGTGCATTTTACGATAAGATGAAAACTTTGAGTTTCAAGCTCAATGATTTCAATGGGAATACGGATAGCTTGATCAATCATTTGGGTTCTTTCCTTGATTTTATAATTTTTGAAAATCAAAGATAAGGAATGAGAGGGAAGAATATGGCTATTTTGCTTTTTATTAAATATCTAAACGCTTCTTTGAAATTTATATGAATAAAATCTGATAGCAACTGAAATGATTTTTAACTTATAATATCATAATCATTGCGCTTGTTCATATAGCATTTATTACTTCCTAGCCTTTATTCCCATTTCTAATTTTGTAGGTAAAGCTAAGCATGTAGAATTTATTCAATTTCTTTGAATAGCTATCCGTCGTATACAAATCTCTAACTCGATGTGTTCTTTCGCTTGTTTGATTTAAGATATCGTAAGCGACAAATGAAATTTCACCTCTTTTATTTTTGAACACTTTGCTCGAAATACCGATATCAAGCAAGCAGTTGTTTTCAATAGTGTTGGTACTGATGTTATTTTTATTTTCAAAGCTGGTGTTTGTTTTGAGAATAAAACTCTTAATGAAATTCCAATATAGACTTAAGCTATTGGTTTGAGAGAAATATTTTGAACTTGATGTTTTAAGGTTGGTATTCTTAGAAACAGAATAATGAGTTCGACTTGAAACTGTAAAATCTAGTTTCTCACTAATATTAGAACTTAGTTTAAAACCTTGATTCAAGTTTAATGAATTTGAAAACGATTTTTTGTCATTCACCAAAGCTGGGTTGTGCATGTAATTTGCCGAAGCGTTGATGTTTAATTTGGATTGTAATTTCGTGATAGGGATACCATATGTGATTCTACCGCTAATATTGTATTGTCCATTAAGGTTAATGGATTGTGAGAATTGCCCCCCTTTTGGGAGTTTGTATTTTTCATTGATAAGGGTGTCATTTTCAGCGACAATAGTTCTCCTGTTTATGGATTTGTTTGTTTTGTTTACACTCATACTTAGGGATGTGAAACGGCCAGTCTCCATATTCGAAGATCTATAAAATAGCATGATATTATGGTTTTGAGTCTGCTTTAAATTTGAATTCCCCATTGATATAAAAAGAGGGTTTGACACATTTACGATCTCTTGTAATTGTTGAGCACTAGGATTAGATGTCCGCATTGTGTAGTATACATTGAACATTGAATTTTCATTCAAATTGTAGGAGAAACTTGCAGAGGGCAAAATTGTAAAGTAATTTTTTTCTAGATCTCGTTTATTTGGAAATGATTCATCGTTTTTAAGATTGGTGTATTCAAAATCACTCCCTAACATGAAACTTAGATTATCGTTACGATAGTTGTAAGATATTCGAGAGGTGTTGTTAGTTGTTGAATTTTTAAACTGGTTTGATGTAAGAGTATCAAGCTTTGAAAAGGACTCAGTATTTGTGTCGAAATTGTAAGTCGTTTTTTTCGTTTTTTCCGTATTTTTCGAATAGTTGTAAGCCCATGACAAACGACTTTTATCACTTAATTTTTCATTGAATGATATGCCAGAACTAAAATTGTTGGAATTTGTTTTTTGATTTGATATCTGATCGATATTTTGATTGCCTTGATCAGTTTGACCTTTAATCTCAGATTTCTGATCAGTATTGGTCTTGTTGTCATCCTTATTGTATGATGCTTGCACAGATATCGAGCGTCCCACTTTATTTAAACTTCTCGAGAACATGAAATTCTGATTAAAGGCAGTTGATTGGTTGTCCGATGCTGTTTTATTCTTATTCGAATTGATGAACTCATCTAATTTGTGAGTTTCAGAAAATGAGGTGTTTTTCGATTTTGAATCAGATGCTGATATATTTGAACTCAGCATGATTTGATTTTTTGGATTGCTTCTTATATCCCAATCAATATTTATATTGTGGCTTGCCTGATCGTTATCCGAAACGCTATTCTTAGATAACTCATGACCTTCACGAGGAAAAGAGATATAGGTGCTTAAACTTCTGCTTTCATTTTTAGTGTCGTTTTCTGAGTAGCGGTAGTTAGCTGATAATTCGCTTTCTTTTACACCCCTGTTATTAAAGTTCAAACCCAAATTGTTTTGCTGTAATTCATTGCCGCTAATCGATCTTCTAAATGCTCTTTTGCGACTTAGGTGAAGAGGAGCGTTTACACTTTTTGAGTTTCCAACAAGTGTAAATCTAGTATTTTCAGAAAACTGATTGACTTTAGCTTTTAGAGCAAACTTTTCTTCTTTACCAATACCAGCTGCGATGCTACCAAATCGCATGTTCTTATTTTCCTGCTTGGTAATAATGTTTATCGTTTTGCTTTTCTCCTTATCCTCAAAACCTGAAAACTTGGCTTTATCACTTTTGTATTCATAGACTTCAATTTTTTTAATGATATCGCTAGGGAGTGTCTCCAGGGCTTGATTAACATCTTTCCCAAAGAATTTTTTCCCATCGACTAGAACTTCTTTAACCGTCTGGCCTTGTGCTGTCAACTTACCATCAAGACTGTAAAAACCGGGCATCTTTGCAATTAATTCTTCTGCTGTAGCATCAGGATTTACTTTAAAGGCCTCAGGATTGAATAGGGTGGTATCACCTTTTTGCTTTGTTGGGGGTAGAGTTTTAACAATATTGATTTCACTCAACATTTTTTTGTTTTCAATCAAATTTAATTGACCAATATTTATTGACGTTTTGTCGAGATGGATCGTTTTCTGTATGGTTTTATAGCCGATAAAAGAAATTGAAAGCTGATAATCTCCCGGTTTGACTTTCATCAGGAAATCTCCCTTGCTATCTGATATAGTTCCTCTTTTATCTAGAGAATCTCTCTGATTAGTGATGACAATGCTGGCTCCAGGTACTGTGATTTGTGTGCTTGAATCAAATACGCATCCTTTTACACTACTGTTTTTTTGAGCAGTGCTGATGATTGATATTAGAGAAAAAAGAAGAATAAATATATAGCGCATCAGATGTTTTGGGAAAATGAGCTGCTAATATAGATATATCGAAGGTTTAATAAATTAGGAGGGAGGGTTAATACTTGTTAAATATAATTTGAGAGTATTTAATTGTCCACTTATTCTAGGATGGGATAATGAGAAAAAAAGGCCTGACACGAATGTCAAGCCTTTTCATATTGTGTAGTTGAATAAGAATTAGATGATATCCATTCCATCTAAAACGTTCATTACCGACTTAACTGCGGCAGCAGAACCTTTTAATAATTCCATTTCAGCATCGTTCAATTTAACTTCGATTACTTTTTCGATACCGTTTTTACCAAGAATAACTGGTACACCTAAATAGATGCCTTCCATGCCATATTCTCCGTTAAGAAGTGTACAAACAGGGAAAATTCTTTTCTGGTCACGAACAATAGCTTCTACCATTTGAGCAGCTGCAGCACCTGGAGCATACCAAGCAGAAGTTCCCATAAGGTTTACTAGCTCACCACCACCTTTTTTAGTTCTATCGATAATAGCCTCAAGTTTATCAGCATCTATTAACTCAGTTACAGGAATACCAGCAACAGTAGTATAACGAGGAAGTGGAACCATAGTATCACCATGACCACCCATTAATAGAGCTTGAATATCTTTTGGTGAAACTTGCAATTCGTCGGCAATAAATGCACGGTAACGAGCGGTATCAAGTACACCAGCCATACCAAACACTTTAGTCGATGGTTTTTTTGCTGCTAAATAAGCTGCGTAACACATCACATCTAAAGGATTAGAAACAATGATGATGATTGCATCAGGAGAGTGCTTCACAACGTTTTCAGTAACCGATTTTACGATTCCAGCATTGATAGAAATTAAGTCATCACGACTCATTCCTGGTTTACGAGGAAGTCCTGATGTAATAACAACAACTTCTGAACCTGCAGTAGCTGTATAATCGTTAGTTACACCTACTACTTTAGTATTGTAATAATTGATTGGAGCAGTTTGCCACATATCAAGAGCTTTACCTTCGGCAACGCCTTCTTTGATATCCAATAATATTACTTCGTTTGCTAATTCTTTTTGAGCGATGCAATTTGCACAAGTAGCGCCTACATTACCCGCGCCTACAACCGTTATTTTCATATGTGTAAATTTTAATATTGTCGCTTAAATGCTTCATGCTGTTTTGCTTCTAAAATTTAAAGTAAAATAACAAACGAATTTAGCTTAAAACGACAAAGTATATATAACTAATAATTTGATGTTTCTTATTGAAGAAATATTTCTTTATTTGTAGACAAATATATTCAGATTGGCATAAAAAAAAAGCCTTATTTACCTGCTCTTCAACACTAATACTTAAATATATGAAAATAGTTGAGCTTTTGTGTAATTACGGATGCCTTTATCTTTAATCCGAAAACGTTTGCGTAGCAAAAATTGATGTAATTATTATAATTACTGTTGTTTAGAGAGTTTTGGTAAAGGATTTAAAAAATAAAATTTTTGAAGTAAATCGAATTTTAAATTAAGGATATATTTAAGGATTTAGTTTTTGAAACTCTGTAATTAGTTATCGACATTCAATTATTATGTCAATTAAAATATGATCGTGTTTTATCTCATTTGATAAGATTATAGTATAAGGAGTTCTTCTTTTTTTCACTTTCAGTAATCTTCTGACTTGATTTTGTGTCGACTTTATTTAAAATCTATGACTTAACGAGGGTTTTTAACTCAGAATTTCTTAATTTCGTGCCAAATTTTTCGCAAACAATTATTATCTAAATATGAGTTGCTTAGATTGAAAGACAGTTGATTAGAATTTAGCTGTTTAGGATTTAAAAACTCAGTAAATCAATAAATAATGGAAATCCCAACAAAGTACAATCCTGTAGAATCGGAGGACAAGTGGTATAAGTATTGGATGGATAAAGGATTCTTCCACTCTGTACCAGACGAGAGAGAGGCGTATACAATCGTAATACCGCCACCAAACGTCACCGGTGTATTACATATGGGGCATATGTTGAACAATACGATTCAAGATGTATTGGTCCGTAGAGCTAGATTACAGGGGAAAAATGCTTGTTGGGTACCTGGAACCGATCACGCATCTATTGCGACAGAAGCAAAAGTTGTGAATAAACTTAAGCAGGAAGGTATTTCAAAAGCAGATATCACTCGCGAAGAGTTTATGGCGCATGCATGGGAATGGAAAGAAAAGCATGGTGGCATCATTTTGGAGCAGCTTAAGAAATTAGGAGCTTCTTGTGATTGGGATCGTACTGCTTTTACTATGGACGAAGGTCTTTACGATTCAGTAATCGATACTTTTATTGATCTATATAAGAAAGATAAAATTTATCGTGGTATTCGTATGGTAAATTGGGATCCATCTGCACAAACAGCTGTTTCTGATGAAGAGGTAATCCACAAAGAATTACAATCGAAACTATACTATTTAAGATATCAGGTTGAAGGAAGCGATGAGTACATTACCATTGCAACGACTCGTCCTGAAACTATTCTAGGTGATACAGCGGTTTGTATTAATCCAAATGACGAACGTTTTGCTCATTTAAGAGGCAAGCGTTGTATCGTACCATTGGTTAATCGTTCTATTCCTATTATCGAGGACGAATATGTAGATATGGAATTCGGTACAGGTGCATTAAAAATTACACCTGCTCACGATATTCATGACTACGAAATTGGTGATCGTCATAATTTAGAGACTATCGATATCTTTAACGATAATGGTACCATGAGTGAAGCTGCACAGCTTTATGTTGGGAAAGATCGTTTCGAAGTTCGTGATTTGATTCTTCCAGATCTAGAGAAAGCTGGTAACATGGTTAAGACTGAAGATTATGTGAACAAAGTAGGTTTCTCTGAACGTACCGATGCAGTTATTGAGCCTAAGTTGAGCATGCAGTGGTTCCTTAATATGAAGGAATTGGCGCAGCCAGCTTTGGAGCATGTCATGAATGATGATATTCAATTGCACCCAGCTAAGTTCAAGAACACGTACCGTCATTGGATGGAAAATGTGAAGGACTGGTGTATTTCTCGTCAGTTATGGTGGGGACAGCGTATTCCAGTTTACTATTTGCCAGAAGGTGGTCATGTTGTTGCTAAAACAATTGAAGAAGCTCTTGTAGAAGCTACGGCTAAAACAGGAAAAACATATCAAGCAGAAGATTTACGTCAGGACGAGGATGTGTTAGATACATGGTTCTCTTCATGGTTGTGGCCTCTATCTGTATTCGATGGTATTCGTAATCCAGAAAACGAAGAAATTAATTACTATTATCCTACTAATGATCTTGTTTCGGGACCAGATATTCTATTCTTCTGGATTGCTCGTATGGTCATTGCAGGATATGAATATAAAGATGCAAAGCCATTTAAAAATGTTTATCTGACAGGTATTGTTCGTGATGAGCAGGGCCGTAAGATGTCTAAATCGTTAGGTAACTCACCAGATCCATTAGATCTAATTGCGAAATATGGTGCTGATGGTGTTCGTGTGGGTATGCTATTGTGTTCTCCTGCCGGAGGAGACTTGCTATTCAACGAGAACTTACCAGAGCAAGGGCGTAACTTTACGACTAAGATTTGGAATGCATTCCGTTTGGTTAAAGGATGGGAAGTTGCCGATATCGAGCAACCAGAATATGCTCGTATAGCAACTGAAGTTTTCCATGCGCGTTTGAACAACACAATGGAGCAATTGGATGAGCAATTCAATCAATATCGTATCAGCGAAGCATTGATGACTGTTTATACTTTATTCCGCGATGAATTCTCATCATGGTATTTAGAAATGGTGAAGCCAGCTTACCAGCAACCAATCGATAAGAAGACTTTCGATTCAACTGTTGCTCTATTTGAGAAGTTGATGCAGTTGTTGCACCCATTCATGCCTTTCTTAACAGAGGAAATCTGGCAATTATTTGCTGATCGCTCTGAAGAGGAGAGTATCATGGTTTCGGTTATGCCTAAGCCAGAATCATATGATGCTAATTTATTAGCAAAATTTGAGCAGGTGAAAGAAGTGATTGTTGGCGTTCGTAACATTCGTAAGCAGAAGAATATTGCCTTTAAGGAAGTTTTAGAGATGAATTACAAAGCAAAAGAAGACAATTACGATGCTTCTTTCGACTGTGTAGTTGCTAAAATGTGTAACCTAAAGGAAATTACAACTGCAGATGGTGATATGGCTGGTGCCATGTCATTCATTGTAAATGCGATTGAGTATTTTATTCCTCTTGGAGATCTTGTTGATGTTGAAGAAGAATTGAAGAAGATGGCCGAAGAGTTGAAATATACTCAAGGTTTCTTAATGTCAGTTCAGAAGAAAATGAGCAACGAGCGTTTTGTAAATAACGCACCTGCAAAAGTAATCGAGATTGAGAAGAAGAAAATGGCTGATGCCGAATCTAAAATTAAGGTTTTAGAAGATCGTATTGCTAGTATGAAGTAATTCTCATTCTAATATATATGAAGAGGGTGCCTATGTGGCACCCTCTTTTTTGTTTTTAATCAATAGTCCCTTTTAATTTTATTGTCTTGAGAAATGTTCTTCTGAAGAAACTTCTATATATTCTTGATCTTTAATATTAGTCTTGAATTTTTCGTCAAGCTCAGTAAAGCTAAATTCACCTTCATCATCTTTATCAGAATTTGTATATTCTATATCATCTGATGATATAATAAAAGTGTCGTTCTGAATAGAAATTTTTAAAGTTTCGGAATCTGCTTCATACTCATCTAATGAAGGATAGGTTATTAGTAATTTTGTGTCATTTTCTTTAAGTTCCCATTTTGCAGTAAAAAAACCAAATTTCACAGTTCCATCTGCATTGAATGTAATTTTTTGTTTGGCTAGGGGATTTAACATTTCATTTGTAATCTCAAAATTAACATCTTTATTATCCATTTTATCGATGATGATTTTAGATATCTCCCATGTTCCAGCTAATCCTGTTGGGTTTGAATCATCATCTTTGTCGCATGCAACAAATACAGTTGTTAACATTAAAAATAAGCTTAATAGCGTAATAGATCTTTTCATTGTGGTTTTTTTAGATTAATAATATTACTAATATAACATTATTTAAGTTTACAACAACTTAATTATAATCAGTTGTTTATGTTTAGATTGATTTTTTAAAAATGACTGATGCCGACTCTTAGGTTAAAGTTTTAGAAGATCGTATTACTAGTATGAAGTAAGACTCATATTGATATATTAGTGAAGCGTCATTCCAAGGAATGGCGCTTTTTTTTGCTCCTTGTTTTCTTTGTTGTAAATTCGGACATTGTAGTCTCTTAATAAGATGCGATGAAGAAGATGAAATGTTGCTGCACGCCGCAGTCAGTGAGAGTGGGAATTAATAAACCTATTGAAGAAAAAGAAATTGAGCCTTTGAAAGAAACAAACTGGGATGATATGGTTTGCATTCCCGGAGGAATATTTTTGATGGGAACGGATTCTGAAAAAGCATTTGTTGATGATGCTGAAGGACCTATTCGAAACATTGAGATAGATTCTTTCTACATTGATAAATATGCCGTTTCAAATTCTAAGTTTGCTTCTTTTATTGAAGCAACTTCATATATAACGGATGCTCAGAAGTATGGCTGGTCTTTCGTTTTTCATTTGCTTCTTCCTCCTCAATTAGCACAATCGTTGCTCCAAATGGGGCGAAGTGTAGCTGGATTGGAATGGTGGTTGCAAGTAGAAGGTGCATATTGGAAGAAGCCCGAAGGCCCCAACTCAAACCTTATGGGTCGAGAGAATCATCCAGTTGCTCATATTTCATATAAGGATGCTTTGGCTTATTGTAAATGGGCAGGCAAACGAATACCTACCGAGGCTGAGTGGGAGTATGCTGCTCGAGGAGGTTTAGAACAAAAGCTATACCCTTGGGGTGATGTGTTAAAGCCTAATGATGTTCATAAATGTAATATATGGCAAGGAGAATTTCCTATATCGAACAGTCTTGATGATGGTTTCTTGGGAACGGCTCCAGTTGACGAGTATCTGCCCAATGGTTTTGGCTTGTATAATATGTCTGGGAATGTTTGGGAGTGGTGTCAGGATTGGTGGACAAATGCCCCCAATCAAAAGGGAGGAAATATAAACCCCAAAGGCCCAGTTGCAGACTCAATGAATCGGAAATTGATGAAAGGAGGGTCTTTTCTTTGTCATGACTCTTATTGTAATCGCTATCGTGTTGCAGCTAGAACTAGCAATACTATTGATTCGTCAGCTAGTAATCTTGGTTTTCGATGTGCTAGTGATTCATGATTGGTTGTGTTAGGCAAATAATAATCTTTTCAATCGGATACAATCATTCATCTTTATGTGGAATGTGTTTGTATAGATCAATCTTGTTTGATACCTGAGTGTCGAATTCTTCATATTCGCCAGATTTGAATTCGCGAATGACTTTCCCTTCACAATCTAAAAGTGTAACTCCAAAAGCTAATCTGACTCTTGGGTCGGTAATCATTACGTAAAAAACGGTTTCTTTCTTGTATGAAGCTTGGTAAATTGTTTTCACCACATCGCTATCCTTTAAAGATTCTTTAAATTCCTTAAGCCAAACCAAATCTTCAAGAGGGTTTTGTACTTCACACTTTAATGTGTCATTATTACTGGCGTCGCATGATGAAAATCCGAGAAAAAGGATTAGAACAGAAGTAATTATTTTCATGGTTTTGTATTTTCTAAAATTGACTGTTTATGAAGATAGCAATAAATGTTTACTTGAATGATGATTTATTATCTTCGAGCTAACTATTAACTTAAATCAATAAACAAGATGACTATAATAAGAACAGACTCAACTCCGAGAATGAGCCGTATCGTAGAACACAACAATACGATATATTTATGTGGACAAACCGCTAAAGATTCAAATACTGATATCAAGGAACAGACGACTACAACTCTTGAGAAAATAGAAGAGCTATTGGATAAAGCTGGATCAGATAAAAAACACATTTTATCCGTTACTATTTATGTACGCGATATGAAAGATTTTGCTGCAATGAATGAAGTTTGGGATGCCTGGGTAGTGGATGGACACCAGCCAGCTCGAGCTTGTGTTGAAGCTCGTATGGCACGACCAGAATTATTAGTTGAGATGTCAGTTATTGCTTCAAAGAAATAATATAGAATTATAATATCAAGTCATTAATCTCAGTTTTGATCTTATTCAAAACTGAGATTTTTTGTATTCTACAAATATAAAATTTCATCGAATTAGATTATTAGAGAATTTATTCTTTATTTTGTATCAGACAAAGAGGTCTTTTATTATTTAAAGGATTCTGATCAGTTTTTCTAATAATTTTAAAATGGAAAAAATTAAGAATATTCCTGAAAATGGGAAGAGAAGAGTTGTAATAATTGGTGGCGGATTTGCAGGATTAAAACTTGCTCGACAATTGGCTAATACAGCTTATCAGGTAGTCTTAATTGACAGGAATAATTTCCATCAGTTTCAACCTCTATTTTATCAGGTTGCAACCTCTGGATTGGAACCAAGTTCTATTGCATTCCCTTTACGTAAAATTTTTCAGAAACGTCAGAATGTCCATTTTCGAATGGCAGATCTATTAGAGGTTAATCCAAACATTCAGGAGATTTTTACAAGTTTAGGAAAACTTAAATACGATCATCTGGTTTTGGCCACTGGCGTTGATACCAATTACTTTGGGAATAAAAATATAGAGCAATTTGCTATCCCAATGAAATCAGTTTCTGAGGCAATTTTTCTTAGAAATTCGATTCTAAGAAATTATGAGAAGGCGTTAAATGAATCAGATCCTGAAAAGGCTGCTAATTATATGAATATTGTTTTGGTTGGTGGAGGTCCTACCGGTGTTGAATTGGCCGGAGCTTTAGCAGAAATGAAATCTGAAATTCTTCCTAAGGATTATCCAGAGTTGGATTTTTCTTTGATGAATGTGTATTTGTTCGAAGCATCGGCTCGATTACTAAATGGTATGTCTGATGTCGCATCTAAGAAAGCAGAAGCCTATTTAAAAAAGTTGGGTGTAATTGTGAAGACTGAAGCTCGTGTAGCTGACTATGATGGATTAACAATTAAGCTTGAAAGTGGTGAAGTCTTTCATTCCTATACATTGGTGTGGGCTGCGGGTGTCACTGCAAATCCGATTAAAGGTATTTCTGAAATTGCAGCCTCTCGAGGTGGTCGAATTCGAGTTGACTTATTCAATAAAGTGGCAGGCTTGAATCATGTATATGCCATTGGAGATTTATCAATTCAAAAGGAGGGCGTTTTTCAAAATGGACATCCACAGGTCGCTCAAGTTGGTTTGCAACAAGCAGGTAATCTTGCTAAAAATTTAAAGAACCATCTGCTTAATAAAAGTATGAAGCCTTTCCATTATAAGGATAGGGGTTCGCTTGCTACAATTGGTAAAAATTTGGCTGTAGCTGATCTGCCAGGTGTCAAAATGCAAGGCTTTTTTGCATGGATTCTATGGCTGTTTGTTCATCTAATGGCTATTGTAGGTGTTAAAAATCGCTTTTTCATCTTAATCAATTGGGTTTGGAATTATTTCACCTCCGATCAATCTTTACGAGTCTTAATCAGACCTAAGAAAAGAAGTTTTACCGATCGAGCTTCAGAAAAGCATCAGAAAATAAACAAAATGAATATGAATTAATTAACTTTTAAAATTGTAATAAAACACCGGCATAGGCATTTATTCTTGGGGCGGGTTCATAATATCGTTGACCAAAAGCATTAATGCGTATATTATCGTTGTATTTTTTATTTAAAAGATTTCTGATTCCTCCAAAGGGTTTGATGGAAAGTTCTTTAAGTTGATGAGAATATCCGAAGTTAAGATTTAAAAGTACATAAGGCGGAATTTTAGTTGTATTAGCATCATTTGCAAATAATGAACCAATATAATTCGCTTGAAAATTGGCATGAAAACCTTTAATAGTTTGATATTGTAAAGATAAAGTAGCTATGTTTTTGGGAATTCCAGGCAGATTATTCTCTTTGTAGTCATTATTTTCGATTATGTAGGCTTCGTATTTTAAATGTAATAAAGTATATGTTGTCTGGATGCTCCAGTTTTTGTTCGGATTATAAGTCATTTCAAATTCCAAGCCTTTACGATTTGTCTTTCCAGCATTTCGGTAAAAACTTCGTCCTGGAAAGTCTTCTATCTCATAAGGAACCAAGTCATTTTTTGTTTTAGTAAAAAAATAGTTGAGCTGATAACTTATTCGATTTAATACTTTCCCTTTTAAGCCGATCTCATAATTAATGGATGTTTGTGCTTTAAGTTTTGTATTAAAACCTTGTTCTCCATTCGGGTTTGCAGATAATTCTGAAAGGGAAGGTGTTTCAAAACTTGTCGAGATGCCAGCAAAAATATTTTGTTTGTTGATGAAATTGTAAGCAAATCTTATACTTGGGTTTAACTCGTGATAAGTTAAAATGTCAGATTGATCTCCATCACCGGTCATTCTATCTTTGGCTTCTAATCTGTTATAATCGTAGCGTAAACCTCCTGTTAAATACCATTTCTTATAGGAAAAATGATCCAGTATATATAGCCCAATATTTCCAAAATTTTCTTGCTGATTTAAAGTCATATCACCTTGAAAACTATCTATATTTTTAAATCGTTTTCTATTATCAGTTTGGAAAGCTATGTCATAGCCTAGTTTGAGTTTATTTTTTGAATTCGAGAATGTCAAACTACTACCATGTCCACCATAGTTTCTGAGTAGATCAACAAAACCTCCATATTCAAAAGGTAGTTTGCCTAAAAAATTACGAAAGCTAAAAAAAGCATAAGTATTAAGACTTAATTTATCATTGAATTTCCCTTTTAAAATCAGTCCTGTTTTTAATTGACTTATACTTTCTTCGGTTTTGAACTGAAGGTTTTTACTTCTTGCTTGTTGACGATTAGTCTTTACCTCTTCAAGATTTAAGCCTCCAGGGTCTTGAGCTGTAGGACTATTCAGATAATTGAGAATGATATTTAGTTTGTAATGAGAATTTATTTTGTGTGAGATATTTGTGTTAAAAGAGAATTGTCTATACCTGCTATGATCTCGATAAGCATTGGATGAATTATAAGCTCCATAAATGATAAATTTTGTGCGCCTTGTTCCAAATCCTGTACTCAATGAATGGTTTTGCATACCAAATGATCCAACTGAAGTCCTCAATTCACTAAAGGGATGGTCGAAATTTTTTTTCGTTTCAATAGCAATGACACCACCTGAAGCATTGCCATATAGAGATGAGGCTGCTCCCTTAATTACTTCAATTTGTTGAATGATACCAAGGTTAAGGTTATCTAATTGCCCCTGTCCATCTGGAGTGGTTTCGGGAATGCCATCAACAATAAGTTTAATTCCTCTAATGCCAAATGCCGATCTAGAACCAAAGCCTCGTATCGAGATTCTTAAATCTTGAGCATTATTGTTGGCATTTTGAGAATACAGTCCAGGGATTTGATTGATGAATTCCTGTAAGGAAAGTTGAGGTTTGAATTGGTCTGCTTGTTTTACCTGGAAAACGGAATAAGCGTAAGGCAGATGATCTAGCTGACTTTCAATTCGGGCTGCCTTAACATATATCGTTTTTAATGTATGTCTGGTTACTGAGTCTTGTTCTATAGTTTCTTGTGAGTTGGCTATCACAGGGAATAAAACAAGAAAGAACAAGGTGGATTTTATTTGATTCATTGCTTTTAGAATCTTAGTTTTTAAGAGTTATGTAGTAAATTATTTTTTTAGTTGTTTGACCTCTTCTTTAGTCACAATTTCGTTTGATTTATTCCCCCAGGAATTAAGAATGTAATTCATGACATCAGCAACTTCCTCATCTGAAAGCCCCATTGTAGCCATTGATGAATTGTATTTTTTACCATTTACAATAATTTCACCTGACTGACCAAACTTGATAGCTTTTATACTTGCTTTTCTTTTGGTTAAAAGGTAATCTGAATTTGCAAGAGGAGGAATTAATTTGGTGCCTTTACCATTTGTTTGATGACACATGATGCAAAAATCTTTGTACACTATAGCTCCTCTTTCTTTACTTTTTCTGGATTCTGAATTTCTACACATAATAAAACTAGAGGCTAATATGATGCTTAGTGTTATGATCTTGGTTGTCATTTATTCTTCTTTGAGATTAATTTTGATAATACCTTTTGATTCTACAGCGACATAGATATGCCCATCTGGACCTATGCGAACATCTCTAACTCTTCCTATATCCTGGAGTAATTTTTCACGGCTAATAACCTGATTGTTTTCAATCTCTAGTCGCTCTAGATATTGAAAAGCTAAGGAACCTACTAGGAGGCTTCCTTTCCAATCTCTATAAATATCCGAAGTAATAAAACACATACCACTTGGTGCTATAGAAGGAGTCCAATAATAAATAGGTTGCTCCATTCCTTCCTTATGTGTTAAATCAGTTATTATTGTACCATCATAGTTAATGCCATAACTAATAATTGGCCACCCATAGTTTTTCCCTTTTTCAATTATATTTATTTCATCTCCGCCCTTAGGGCCATGTTCGTGCATCCATATTTTTCCTGTTTCGGAATGTTTAGTTAAGCCCTGTCCATTACGATGTCCATAGCTATAAATGGCAGTTCGTGCATTGGCTTGTCCTACAAAAGGATTGTCTTCGGGAATTCTACCATCATCATAAAGACGATAAATTTTTCCGCAATCTCGATTGATATCTTGGGGGTTTTGGTCTCTGTTACCTCTATCTCCTATGGTAAAATATAAATACCCATTATTATCAAATGTGATTCGACTTCCAAAATGGTATCCTGCCGTACTATTAGGCGAAGCTTTATACAACAATTGATTATCAGTTAGAATGTTTTTTTCTGGATTTAACCTAGCACGCATAATAGCAGTATTGCTGCCTTCTCCATCACCTTGAGTGGAAACAAATGAGAAGTAAACCCAATTATTTTCTTCATAATTTGGATGTAATACTATGTCCATTAAACCACCTTGACCACGCATAAATATATCGGGAAGACCTTCAACTTCTTTTTTTTGACCTTCTTTAAAATGGTATAGAATACCCGATTTTTCAGTTATTAAAAGACTTCTGTCCGGTAGAAATGTAAAGCCCCACGGGATTGTTAAGCCATCCACAATCAGTTCATAACTAATCGATACTGGACTAGTGGATATTGGACTAGTCTCCACTGGGGCTTCATTTTGTTTTTTATGACATTGAGTCAAAAGACTAACCGCTAGAAAAAGGAGAATTGGAGTTGAGGATTTCATAAAAGTGTTGTTTTTAAGGGTGCTGATTCTAGAGTATGAGAAATATTATTCTTGTTTCTATTAATATACGTTTATTAATAAATTATTTTGTTGAGTTTTGATTAAATGTAGGATTTGAATGATAAAAGTTAGAGGGGGATAGGGAATTAACTAATATATAGTTTGATTGAGGATATTATAGAAGGGCATCATAAAATAAAAAAATAAATCTAAACTAATTGATTTGTATATTCTTATAGGCACTAAGCATTCATTTGCTTGGTGCTTCTTCATTTTTATGGCACAAGCTTTGCAGTGTAGAGCAATAATAAGAGTGATATATCAGTTTAAGATTTATCCCTACCAAAGGATAACTGTTTTTTGAAAACTTAAATACAATTGCCATGAGAAGATCGATAATAAAGAAGTTGGTTGCCAGTATAGTATTGGTAGCAGCAATTATATTTTCAGGACTACCTACATTTGCTCAACACAGATCACATAAGGATGAGCGAAACAGGAACGAGAAAAGTAAATATACTAAACGAACAAAAGGTCATAAGCAGGATAAGAAAAGAGATTATCATGCAAAGAGCCATAAGAAGCATAGACATAACGAAAAGTATTCAAAGGTGAAAACCAGACATTATGGTGGCGATCACTATCGTAATGATAGAGTAGTGAGACGTCATGATAATCACCGATACAACAGTCATGCTAATCATGGGCACAATCACCACAAACAAGTCGCTCGTCGTTATTACAAACGTCATGGACATAGATGTTATGCACATCCAAGATATGGGAATGTTGTAGTGAAATTCTCAGTTCGACCAACTATTATTAATCATTGCGATGGTGATTACTACTATGCAAGGGGTCGTTATTATCAGTATTACCCAGAGTATGGTTATATAAGAGTTGATGCTCCAGAATCGATTTGTTTCGAAGATGTTCCAGATTCGTGTGAACGCGTTTCTTACCGAGGAGGCGTTTATTTTAGACTTGGTGATCTGAGTTTTGTGAAAGATGGAAGAGGATTTCGATTGGCAGGATCAATAGACTTATAATAGATTAATAGAATAAATAAAGAGGCGCCATTGGCGCCTTTTTTCTTTATACGATACCTTGTGCGAGCATGGCTTCAGCTACTTTTACGAAGCCTCCAATATTTGCCCCATCCACATAATTGATAAAGCCATCCTTTGTTTTTCCATATTTTACACAAGTGGTATGAATATCTTGCATAATCCGTTTCAAATGGCCGTCAACTTCTTCACGAGACCAGCTCATACGTAAGGCGTTTTGTGACATTTCTAATCCAGAAACAGAAACACCACCGGCATTTGCTGCCTTGCCTGGACCATAAAGGATTTTATTGTTGAGATAAACCTCAACGGCATCAGGTGTTGAAGGCATATTAGCACCTTCAGAAACGCAAATACAACCATTGTTGATTAATAGTTCTGCCTCTTCCTTATTGATTTCATTTTGTGTAGCACAAGGCAGAGCAACATCACATTTTATTTTCCAAGGTCTTTCATTTGGGTAATATTCAGCGCCGAACTTTTTAGCATACTCTTCAATTCGACCTCTTTTTATATTTTTTAATCGCATGACAAATTTTAATTTCTCTGCGTCGATACCATCAGGATCATGTATGAAGCCTGAAGAATCGGAAAGAGTGACGACTTTACCTCCTAGTTCATTTACTTTTTCTGTAGTGAACTGAGCCACATTCCCAGAACCCGAAACAGTTACAATCTTACCGTTGAAATTATCATTTCTAGTTTTAAGCATTTCGTCAGCAAAATAAACAGTACCATATCCTGTTGCTTCAGGGCGAATTAAACTGCCTCCCCACTCTCGTCCTTTACCAGTAAGAACGCCAGTGAATTCGTTTTTCAATCTTTTATACTGACCAAATAGATAACCAATTTCACGACCACCAACACCAATATCACCAGCAGGAACATCAGTATTAGGACCAATATGTTTTGATAGTTCAGTCATAAAACTTTGGCAGAATCTCATCACTTCACCATCTGTTTTTTGTTTCGGGTCGAAATCAGATCCACCTTTTCCGCCACCCATAGGCAGAGTTGTTAGGCTATTTTTGAATACCTGTTCAAAGGCTAAGAATTTTAATATACCAAGATTCACTGTTGGATGAAAGCGAAGTCCACCTTTATAGGGACCAATTGCTGAGTTCATTTCAACTCGGTAACCTCTATTGACTTGAATTTCTCCTTTGTCATCTACCCAAGCGACTCTGAAAATAATAATACGTTCGGGTTCCGACATACGTTCAAGAATCTTTGCATTCTTATACTTGGGATTGTCTTCAATAAAATCGAGTAGGGATTCAGTTACCTCATGAACAGCTTGATGAAATTCTATTTCACCAGGATTCCGATTCTTTAAGTTATTCATGAATTCCTCTCCAAAGCTCGATCTGTTTGTGCTTGTCATCGTACTTGTCATATCTGTGGTTTTAGGTTTGGAAATAAAGTTTGTTGTCAAATTGTTAAAATAGAATTTGCAGAATGAGAGAAATCTATTGGATATGATTCCTTATTAAAGGTAAAAAAGAAATACTTGAGAGTCAAGGTTTTATATGATCTGATTTTTTGTTAAATTTAGAAGTGTGCAAAATTTAGGCTTATGACTTTACAACCAGATAAAAGAAACGTATCTCGATTAGCAAAGGAGAATATTGAGCGACTAAAAGAGTTGTCTGCCATTAATAAGACTACTGGGATTATTAAGGAAGCTAAATCAATACCCGATACCTTACAGCATATTAGTTTTATATTGAAGGAGGCTATGCAATATCCGCCCTATACGGCTGCGCGTATTAGTTTTGATGGGAAACAATTTTTAAGTCCAAATTTTAGCGAATCAAAGTGGGTGTTGAGTCAGAGTTTTGATTGTATTGATAAGAGAACAGGCTTAATAGAAGTTTTTTATACCAAGGAATTTCCTGGTTTATACGAAGGTCCTTTTCTTAAAGAGGAGAGAGATTTAATTGATAATATATCGAATATGATTTCGGGTTATATCAATACTGAAGCAGGAAAGTATTTGATAACGAAAACGGAGGAAGAATATTCGGACGAAGAATACATTGAGGGGCCATTTGTCCGTGTTGAGAACAGGAATCTACTGAATGATTATCTGAATAGAAATAATGCAAACCGAGATGTCTATCACGACCTAATGCCTTTTAAGGTTAAGGAGATTTTATTGGTGGCGAATCTTTACGATGCCTATAATATTGAACGAGAAGGGCGTTTCACTGAGCAGATATATGATGAGTATCATCAGTTGAACTTATCTTCTATGCCAAGAGTGACCGGTGTTTCATGCTACGATGAGGCAATGAAGCAACTTCGTTCTAAGCATTTCGATATGATTATTGTGATGGTTGGTGTCGATAAAAAGACGCCAATAGAGCTTAGTGAGAGGGTGAAAAAAGATTTTCCTTATATCTCAATATTTCTGTTGTTGAATAACGATGCTGATATTCGTTTTTATGAAGAGCAGCGTGAAAGCTTACATTACGTCGATAAAATGTTTGTTTGGAATGGAGAGTCTCAAGTGTTTATCGCCATGATTAAGAGTTTGGAGGATCAGGTTAATGCTGAGAATGATACCGATGTGGGTTTGGTGAGGGTTATTCTGCTTGTAGAGGATTCGGCGAAGTACTATTCTCGATATTTGCCCTTGCTGTATCAGAGTGTGATGGCACAAACCCAACGTATTATCGATGATGTTACAACCGACCCTCAGTATAAAATTTTGAGGATGCGGGCACGACCTAAAATTTTATTGGCTTTGAATTATGAAGAGGCCTTATCGATTTATAGTCGTTATAAGGATTATCTTCTCTGTTTAATTTCTGACGTGAAGTATAAGATGAATGATGTGATGGATGATAAGGCTGGGATTAAATTGGTCGAACAGATTAGGAGTGAATTGCCCAATTTACCTGCTATACTACAATCATCGGAAGTTGATAATGCCATTTATGCCGATGAATTAAAATGCAGTTTTATTGATAAAAATTCAGAGAGTTTGCGTCAGGATATCCGTGATTTTATTGAAGAATATCTAGGCTTTGGAGATTTTGTGTATAAGAACATTCATGGCGATGCAATTGAAACGGCAAAATCGCTTAGAGAATTTGAAGAGCATTTGTATAATATACCTGCAGAATCATTAATCTATCATGCCAATCGTAATAATTTTTCTTTGTGGTTAATGGCTCGTGGAGAGGTTAAGATTGCAAAGATGATTGCCCGTTATAAAACGACAGATTTTAAATCGGCAGAAGATATTCGGTCCTATTTGATAAGTATGATCCATGAGTTTAGGAATGAAAAACGTAAAGGAAAGATCGTCGCCTTTAAATCTCAACCTGGTTTTAATGCAGAGAATATTGTATCGTTGTCTTCTGGATCCTTGGGAGGAAAAGGGAGAGGTTTAGCTTTTGTCAATTCATTGCTCTATAATTTAAACTTGAGTAGCTATGTGCCCGGAATTAATGTGAAAGCTCCAATGACCGCCGTAATTGGTGTTGATGAGTATATGGATTTTATGGAGCGTAATAGTTTGATATATAAGATTAAGCAAGTTTCAGACTATGCCGAAATTCAGCAACTATTCTTGAAAGGACGTTTGAGGTCACGATTGAAGAATCGAATCAAGCATATTCTCTCTAATTTTGATAAACCATTGGCTGTTAGATCTTCAGGTTTATCTGAGGATTCTCTTCAGCAGCCAGTAGCAGGGATTTTTCAAACCTATTTACTACCCAATAGTAATCCGGATTTAAATAAAAGGCTAGAACAGGTTTTGGATGCTATTAAATTGGTTTATGCTTCTGTTTTTTCCAATGAGTCTCAAACGAGTATTCATGGGCGTAATTATTCGGTAGATGAGGAAAGGATGGGAATCGTGATACAGGAAGTCGTTGGTAACAGATATGGCGATTATTTCTATCCTCACTTTAGTGGTGTTGCTCAATCGTACAATTATTACCCATACGGACATATGAAACCAGAGGATGGTTTTGCTGTTGTAGCTGTTGGGTTGGGGAAATATGTGGTTGATGGGGAAAAAGCTTATCGTTTTTCACCAGCATTTCCATCGAGTGAGAATAATACCCCTAAGGATCAATTCAAGAATTCACAACTTGAATTTTATGCGGTTAATTTAAAAAAGGAAGAGTTGAATTTGCTCGAAGGAGATACAGCAGGTCTTATTCGTTTAGACATTGATGAAGCAGAAGATCATGGAACATTAACACATTGTGCTTCAGTTTACGATACTGAAAATGATATTATCAGTCCAGGATTGGATAAATATGGACCAAGGATTGTAAATTTCGCGAATATTTTAAAATACGATTATATTCCTTTGGCTAAAACCATTCGAACAGTACTTGAAATTGTTCAAGAGGCAATGGGCTCAGCCGTTGAGATAGAATTCTCTGTTGATTTGAATAGAGATGAAGATGGGAAATCAGCCTTCTATATTTTGCAAATAAAACCCTTAGTCGCAGGAGCAGATGATTATAGTATCGATATGGATACAATTAATTCAGCTACAAGCTTGATGTTCTCTGATAAGGGAATGGGGAATGGTATCGTTGAAGATATTACGGACGTTATTTTTGTTGATCCAGATTTATTTGTGAAAGATATGACAAGTGAGATTGCGGATAAGATTGCTGAAATTAATCAAAGAATGGATCATGAAAATCGAAATTACATCCTTATCGGACCTGGACGTTGGGGAACTCGTGATAGATGGATTGGCATTCCTGTGAAGTGGAAAGATATTTCCAGGTCTAAACTCATAGTAGAAACCAGTTACAAGGATTATCCTTTGGAAGCCTCCTCAGGATCTCATTTTTTTCACAATGTTACCTCTATGAATATTGGCTATTGTTCGGTTTATCATCATTCGGCCGAATCACATATTGATTATGAAATGTTTAAGGCTCAAGACTTGGTTGAGGCTGAGGGAGCTATAAAACACGTGAGATTTAAAAAGCCTATTACTGTAAAGATGGATGGAAAAAAACGACTGATCGTACTTACCCAATAGAAGATTGGAATTAAAAAGGCTTCAAAAAGAGAGATTCTCTATTTTGAAGCCTTGAAATATAAGTTCGCTCGTATTTATTTCTTTCGAATCATCATTAAGCCGTGACGAATAGGAAGCATTAGGTTTTCAACTCGTTCATCATCCTGAACATGTTTGTTGAAATCTAGAATACCTTGAGTTTGTTTATCGTTAGGATCGATATTCTCAATCACTTTTCCATCCCATAAAACATCATCAGCAAGAATAAAGCCGCCTTCTTTTAATAGGGGCATTATGGCTTCGTAGTATTCAATGTATTGACGTTTATCAGCATCAATAAAAACCAAATCGAATTCACCTGTTAGCTTTGGAATAATGTCTAAAGCCTCACCAATATGAAATTTAATACGCTCTTCGCAGCCAGATTGTTTGAAGAATTTTCTAGTAAAGCCTTCTAATTCATCGTTACAATCAATCGTGTGAATTTCACAATCAGATGAAGTTCCCATTGCCATTGAGATGGCAGAATAACCAGTGTAAGTCCCAACTTCCAAAACACGTTTAGGGTTTTGCATTTGACAGATCATCTTTAGAAACTTTCCTTGTAGATGCCCCGAAAGCATTCTGGGACGTAACATCTTCACATGTGTCTCTCTACTTAAATCCTTTAGGACCTGATCTTCGTTCTCAGAGTGTCCAAGTATGTAATCTTCTAGGGCTTTGTTTACTTCAATCATGATTTATTTATACATCAAAGTGGTCAAATGGTCTTTATTTAATATCTCGTTGGAGACCTCAAGCAGTTCCTCTGCAGTAATACTTTCGATTTTATCGTAGATATCCTGCTGAGAATCAATTTTGTCATAAAGTAAGTAGCTTTTACCAACGCTCAACATCAAATTCTCATTGTTTTCACAAGAGATAGCAATTTGTCCTAGTATTTGATTCTTCGCTCGTATCAATTGCATTGCTCCGAGTTTCTTAGAGCAAAGGAGATCCATTTCTTTGTAGATTAGTGATAAACATTTATCTAGATAACCCTTATCTGTCCCAAAATAGATGCTCACAATACCGGTATCTACATATGGAGAATAGCCAGCTTCTATATTATATGCCAAACCATGTCTCTCTCGTAAAGTAAGATTCAAACGGGAATTCATACCTGGTCCACCCAATAGGTTTGTTAGTAGTGATAAAGGAATCCGTTTTTCGTCGTTTAAGTCATACGCCACGTTACCTAATATGCAATGACGTTGATGTGTGTTTTTTTCAAGAACAAGAGTTCTTGGCTTATATATTTTAGGTTTCACTCTTTTATTGGTGCGCAAATTTTGAGGGATCTCACCAAAAAATCGCTCAACCATTTTTACTAATTTCTTGAAAGAGATATTTCCGACCGATGAAATAACCATTTGATCAGTATGGAAATTGTTCTTTATGAAATTTTGGATGTTCTCTTTTGTAAATTTCTTAATGTTTTCAGGCGTTCCTAATATGTTCCGTCCGATAGGATCATTTTTGAAAATTAGATCTTCGAAATCATCAAAAATCAATTCTGAAGGACTGTCTTTATAAGAGTTGATTTCATCGAGAACAATCTCCTTTTCTTTTTCTAATTCTTTTTCTGGAAAAATCGAGTTAAAACTGATATCGCCGATTAATTCTAAAGCTCTTTTATAGTCCTTATCTAAGAAAGTGGCATAAATACAAGTTTCTTCTTTGGTGGTATAAGCATTAAGTTCTCCACCCACATCTTCCATTCTGTTTAGAATGTGATAGGCCTTGCGCTTAGTTGTTCCTTTGAAAATTACGTGCTCAATAAAGTGGGCAATTCCCCATTCGTCTTCACTTTCATCGCGCGATCCGGTATTTAGAATGATTCCACAGTGTGCTACTTTTTGATCCACCTGGCGATGGATTAAACGGATACCATTTGATAATGTGTGAGTTTCGAAAAGCATATAGAGTTTTATTAGGCTGCAAAGGTAATAAGAACTTTATATATCGATTAAAATACCTGTTTATTTTCGTAGTTTTTATTTGGAGGCGATAATTTTTTGCTTACTTTTGTGTCGCTCAAGTAAAGCGGTGCCATAGCTCAGTTGGTAGAGCAATGGACTGAAAATCCATGTGTCCCCGGTTCGATTCCAGGTGGCACCACATATAAAACTTGACAAACAAATTATAATAAGGTGCCATAGCTCAGTTGGTAGAGCAATGGACTGAAAATCCATGTGTCCCCGGTTCGATTCCAGGTGGCACCACTATTATTTTTTGAATAACCTTTTGGGTGCCATAGCTCAGTTGGTAGAGCAATGGACTGAAAATCCATGTGTCCCCGGTTCGATTCCAGGTGGCACCACCCAAGAAGCCGATCTTTTAGATCGGCTTTTTTTGTATCTTTATTTTTATGGAAATTGTTGTCTATATTTTGTATAGTAAAAGTGTAGACCGTTACTATGTTGGCTATAGTAAGGATTTCGATCAAAGATTAAAATTGCATAATGATAAAGTCTTTGATCATTCATATACTATGCGGGCAAATGATTGGATGTTGTATTATAAGATGATTTGCAATTCTATTGCACAAGCAAGACTTGTCGAGTCACATATAAAGAGTATGAAGAGTAGGAAATACATTGAGAATATGTTGTTGTATCCTGAAATTAGTAATCGTCTTCTGGAAAAATATGTGTGACTTACGGTTCGTTCCGAAAGCTTTCGGAACCAGGTGGCACCACCCAGAAAGCCGATCTTTTAGATCGGCTTTTTTTGTATCCCTATTTTTCCCTTCAAAAAAAATAATTTTAGAATTCAGTTTTGGTTGAAAATCTATGTTTTGTTATGTCATGAAAGTGTTATTTTTTTATGTTTCAATGTTTAAAACTTTAAATGTTAAAAATTAGATGTTTGATGAATAAAAATTGTAGTTTAGTTATCCCATTTTAAAAGCTGTTAAATTAATTATGTGCCATGGAAATATGTGGCTGTGTCTTTTAGTTTTCAAGTGGGGAATACATTTTGGAATATAAAAAATATGAATAATAAATTAAGCACCCTTATTCTTGATGATGATCCAGTCTACTTAAAATTAGCTCAAAGTAGGTTGGAAGAGGATTTTGTTGTTTATACAGCACTTTGTCCATCCGATGCTTTTGATTTATTATTAAAAGAGCGAATAGACGTTTTAATTTGTGACTTCAATCTCTCAGGGATGACTGGTGTGGAGGTTTTGAAAAATGTAAAGGAAATTCATCCTGAGACAGATGTAATCATTATTAGTGGTAGTGCTGAAGATGAGCAAATAAAAGAAGCTTTTGATTCTGGTGCTATTGATTTTTTGCAAAAACCGATTGAGTATAAAGCCTTAAAAATATCTATTGAACGAGGAAAAAGCTTTGTTGCATTGAAGAAGAAGAGTAAGGATATTGAAAAGCATTATTCTTTTTTGAGTCAGAAGCTAAATGGGAAAGGTGCTTTAGACTTTGTTTATTGTAGTGAATCTATGCGTCAAGTTCAAAGTACGATGGAAGAGTTAGCAGAGGACGATCAAGTGCCAGTTCTCATAACAGGAGAAATTGGATTGTATAAAGATTCTATAGCTCAAGGAATTCATAATCTAAGTGCTAGAGCAGCAAGAAATTTCGTGTCAATTAATATGGCTTCTGTTTCTGATGCAAAGTTTGAAAAGAAATATTTTGGTTTCAATCAGAATAGAAAGACTAGACAAAGGGATCAGTTGGGGTGGATTGAAATAGCTAAAGGAGGAACTCTCTTTTTTGATGAGATTATTGACTTGTCGATTTATCAACAAGCAAAATTGAATTCGGTTCTTCAAAATAAGTCATATACTAAAATTGGTTCAAAACAGAAGAGTAATGTAGATGTTCGATTGATATCTGCTTGTAGTGATACTTTACAAGGCTTAAAATCTAAAAATAATTTTCGAATGGATCTATTGCAGAGGCTTAATGGGTATAATTTATTTATCCCTCCACTCCGCGAAAGACAAGAAGATATCCCTTTTTTGATGAATTATTTTATACGTCAGTATTCAGAGAAGATGAGAAAGATGATTCATGGATTTGATCCATATGCAGAGCGGAAGCTAATTGAATATAATTATCCTGGAAATACCCAGGAATTATCAAATTTAATAGAACGTGCCGTTATACTTTGTGATGGTGATTCGCTGAATCTAGATCATTTCCCATCATTTGTAAGTGAAAAGGAAGCACAAGCACCATTGGTTAATAGTTTTGATTTAGCCTTGATTGAACGTGAAGTTATCATTAGGGCTTTGGAGGAATGTAATTACAATAAAACTCAGGCGGCTAAGCTTCTTAACTTGAATTGGAATGCTTTGCATCGTCGACTTCAGAAATTCAATATTGAACTTCCTGAGAATGTTATCTAGTAGAGACAATTATGCGTAATATCAGATAGATTTCTTATTTTCGTATATGTTCAAATTATTCCTTCAGTTTATAATTATCGTTTATTTTTCAATTGGAACTTCTTTTGGTCAGCAAATTAAGTGCGATCTGCCTTTTACTTCTGTCAAGGAAGTTTCTGATCTTGTTCAAAATGAGTTATTGAAAGAAGGGCATCGGAAAATTCAGATTTATTTGATTCGTCATGCAAAACCCAATTTGCATAAGAACTTTTTAAGTTCTTCAGGTCAAGCTCAAAGCTATATTGAGAATTACAATAAAGCACCTATTCATGAAATAGATTTGAATAAGGTGAAAATTGATTTAAATAAGCCCCATCAAATTTATTGTTCAAGCTTAGTTCGTTCTCAAGAAACAGCTCTCAGTCTTTTTGGCGATTCATATGTAATTGTATCTGATAGTATTTTTAGGGAATTTGAATTGAAGATTGTTCATGCAAATTCTATAGTCCAACTCCCTTTAGACCTTTGGAAAGGAGTTAGTCGTCTTTTTTGGTTGATGGGCTTTAATCATGAGAGTATAGAAAGCTATGAAGAAGCCAAAAAACGAATTGTTTTGTCAGCTGATAATCTAGAAAAGCTTGCTAGTCAGGAAGAAACTGCTATCTTGGTAGGACATGGCATGATAAATGCAGCTATTGCAAAAGAATTGAGAAAACGCGGTTGGGATGTTATATGTAAAAAGGGACATTTAAATTTGGGCGCAACTATTTTGCAAAAAAACATTTCTAATTAAGAAAATCGAAAATCATTTTTGAACTAGATAGCTGTGCGTTTATGAACACTAGTTGTAGCTATAGTGAACACTTAATTTATAATGGTGAATTCATATTTAACTGATATATAGGAGATTGTTTGTTTTGGTATTGAGATTGATAAATATGGTGTGGTTAAATAAATTAATTTTTAAGATGAAAGGTTTTATCTTGCTTTTGTCTCTTTTAATGTTTGTGTATTGTGCACAGGCTCAGAGAAAGAAACGACTAAGCTCAGGTGCTTTTTCATCTTATGACAAAATCTTTTCGGGTGATGTTAATAAGATCAATTTGCCTGATTATTTGGATGGACCTCATTTTTTCTGGGTGAAGAATGACAAAGTCAAGGTTTGGTATATTTCTCATAAGCATTCTGAGAATACCATTGACTTGAAGGAGAAGATTATCAAGGTAAAGAAGGATTCTCTTCTATTTAAGGGTATGTATGGTGATAAAAATCGATATTGGTTAAGAAAACGGAAGCCTAAGCCAAGTCAATCAGAATATTCGGGTGTTGATTCTATAATGGTTGTAGGTGATGTTCATGGTGAATTCAAAACCATGAAAAAACTTTTAGTTGCCAATAAAGTTATTAATGCAAAAGGAGATTGGTTGTTTGGAAAGAATCACTTGGTTTTTGTTGGTGATATTTTTGATAGAGGCGATCAGGTAACAGAAGCTTTGTATTTTATTAGACGCGTATCTCGACTGGCTAGAGAGAAAGGGGGAAAGGTTCATTTGATATTAGGAAATCACGAGGTGATGGTATTAATGAATGATTCTCGATACATAGCTCCTAAGTACAGAAATTTGAGTAAAAGATTATTAACGAACTATTATAATTTCTTTGCTGAAAATGCAGATTTAGGAAGATGGTTAAGGTCTTTGAATGCTGTTATCAAAATAAACGATAAACTATTTGTTCATGGAGGTTTGTCTTATGATGTGGTTAAGAAGAACTTATCTATTGATCAGATAAATGGAGATATTCGATACAGCTTAATGAATGCAGAATCGATGTCAACAGCAGAATTGAAAAAGAAAATCTATTTCCCAGGAAACCCATTGTGGTATCGGGGTTATATGGTGGAATCGAGATCGTATTCTAAGATTACAGAATTTGAGGTTGATGAGGTTTTAAAATATTATGGTGTAAATCAGATCATGTTTGGTCATACTGAACTTGATGAGATTAGTTTTTTATTTCAGAAAAAATTGTGTGCATTAAATGTGCCCATGGGTTATGTGCAATTCCGACCACAAATATTATTAATTGTCGGTGATCAGTTTTATCGCTGTTTGTTGAATGGAGAAAAGGAGTATATTAAATAACTAAAAGAGCTCTTTCTTCTTCAAAAATTTTATTATAAAGATGAAGAATCTAAGGCCATTTATATTGCTGCTAGTTTTAATTACAGCTGGGAACTATTTTCAAGTTTTAGCTAGTTTTCAAAATAAGGATAGTGTTGCTTTTTCAGATGTTTTCTCTGAGGAAAAACCACTTCGCATTGACCTTTATGCTGATTACGTCAGTCTTTTTGATGATGTTTCAGCTAATAGAGTTTACCATGATGCTAAGTTTACCGTAAAGAATCATTCTTCTGCTTTTAAAAACATGGCAGTCAAGTTGAAAACGAGAGGGCATTTCCGTTTACGTAAACAAACGTGCAATTTTCCACCCTTAAGGTTTAAATTTGAAACTAATCAAACAAATGGAACTGTTTTTCAAGGACAAAATAAATTGAAATATGTGAGTCATTGCCAAAATTATAAGAAAGGCTATGAGCAGCATACTCTTGAGGAGTTTCTTATTTATAGAATGTATAATGTCTTTACAGATTATAGTTATCAAGTACGTTTGGCACATGTTAATTTTATAGATGTTCATGCTCGTGATACGATTCAGAGGTATGGTTTTTTTATAGAAGATAAAACCCATTTGGCAGACAGAATAGGGCGTCAGGCTTTGAAGTTTCGAAATGTCAAACAATATCAAGTGTTACGTTCTAATATACTAGTTCTGTCTTTGTTTCAATGTATGATAGGAAATTGTGATTGGGATGTCTCACGTTTGCATAATGTAGATCTGATGTCGGTTGATGAGCACAGTTTACCAGTTGCAGTACCATATGATTTCGATTGGTCAGCACTTATTGGCCATGATTATTTTGTACCCGATCCTCAAATAGATCTTGAAGCTAAATACCAACGTCGTTATAAAAGTTATCGTTGGACTAATGAAGAATTTGAGACGGCTTTTGCTACTTTTCATGAACATCGTGATGAGTTGATGACACTGATTTCTGGTTTTGAATACCTTGATAATGATAATCGCCTTAAGTTGCTTGCTTATATTTCTGAATTCTACGATTTAATTTCTTCCAAAAGTGATGTGAAAGAATATATTCTGAGAAAAGCGAAGAAAATTCCAGTAGATAATTAATACATATATCTCGTAGTATTTCTCATTTTCAGCTTTAATTGGAATATTATAAAAAATATTTTTCTTGTTTTAATAGTTTTTTTGTCCTGAGCCCCTATTTCTGATAGGGGTGTTTTTGTTTATTGCGAGTAAATCTCAACAGTACCCCCTGTATTTTCAATTAGATTTTGTTGAATAAAATCTTTTAGCCATCTTTGTGGTATCAAAATAGGGGGTGTACTTATAAAAAAGTACTTTTTTATAAATAAAGCCCTTTATTCTAACTTATAAACCAAACAACCATGTCCACTATTCGTTTTCAAGCTTTAACAGAACTTTTGTCAAGGGTTCCGAAGGAAATCAATTTGCCATCAAATAAGGTGACTGATTATTATGGAGATCTCGTATTCAATACGGACTCTATGAGAAAATACTTATCGAAAGAAGCTTTTAAGGCTGTAATGGATGCCAATCAGAATGGTGGCGCTATCGACAGAAAAATGGCTTCTGGTGTTGCTGCAGGTATGAAAGCCTGGGCTATAGAGAAAAGCGTAACGCACTACACACACTGGTTTCAGCCATTGACAGATGGTACCGCAGAAAAACACGATGGTTTTATAGACTATGGTGATGGCGGGCATATGATTGAAAATTTCTCTGGAGACCTACTAACTCAACAAGAGCCAGATGCTTCTTCTTTCCCATCAGGAGGTATTCGTCAGACTTTCGAAGCACGTGGCTATACGGCTTGGGATGTGTCTTCACCTGCTTTTATTGTAGGAACAACCCTTTGTATTCCTACTATATTTATTTCTTATACAGGTGAAGCGCTTGATTATAAAACACCATTGCTAAAAGCATTGGCAGCTGTGGACGAGGCCGCTGTGGGTGTTTGTCAGTATTTTGATAAAAACGTAACTAAGGTACACACCAATTTAGGTTGGGAACAAGAATATTTCTTGATTGATGAAGCATTGTATCAGGCTAGACCTGATTTGGCTTTAACTGGTCGAACTTTGATGGGACACTCTTCATCGAAAGATCAGCAGTTAGATGATCACTACTTTGGGTCGATTCCAGAACGTGTGACTAATTTTATGATGGAACTGGAATTAGAATGCCATAAATTAGGTATTCCAGTTAAGACGCGTCACAATGAGGTGGCTCCAAGTCAGTTTGAATTGGCTCCTATTTACGAAGAAGCGAATTTGGCTAACGACCACAATCAATTATTGATGGATGTGATGAAAAAAGTTGCTCGTCATCATAAGTTTAGAGTATTATTCCACGAGAAGCCTTTTGCAGGTATTAATGGTTCGGGTAAACACAATAACTGGTCTTTGGGTACCGATACAGGTGTTGTTTTATTAGCACCGGGTAAAAATCCGAAAGCAAATATTCAATTCTTGTGTTTTGTTGTGAATACGTTAATGGCCGTTTTTAAAAACCAAGACCTATTGCGTGCTTCTATTTTAACAGCATCCAATAGTCATCGTTTAGGTGCAAATGAGGCACCACCTTCAATTATTTCTGTTTTTCTAGGCGATGAAGTTTCTAAAATGTTAGACAGAATTGTTGAGGAAGTTGGAGAAAGAAAGATGACTCCAGACGAAAAAACAGCATTGAAATTGGGTATCGGTCGTATTCCTGAGATTATTCTTGATAATACGGATCGTAACCGTACTTCACCGTTTGCTTTTACAGGAAATAGATTTGAGTTCCGTGCTGTTGGTTCTAGTTCAAATAATGCAGCTGCAATGACTGCTCTAAATGCAGCAGTTGCTGTTCAGTTAAACGAATTCAAAGCTTCGGTAGATTTCCTAATTGAAGAAGGTATTAAGAAAGATGAGGCTATTTTCCAGGTAATGAAGAAGATGATTATTGAATCGAAGCCAATTCGTTTTAATGGTGATGGTTATTCTGACAACTGGGTGGAAGAAGCAAAAGAAAGAGGCCTTACAAATATCACGAGTGTGCCAGAATCTATTTCTAAGTATTTAGATCCTGAAGCTAAGAAAGCATTAATTGGTGGTGGTGTTATGAGTGAAAAAGAACTTGAAGCTCGTGTTGAGGTTGAGATGGAGAAGTTCACAAAGAAAATACAGATTGAATCACGTGTACTTGGTGATTTAGCAATTAACCACATTGTTCCGGTAGCAGTAGCTTATCAAACTAAGTTGATACAGAATGTTCAAGGTTTAAGAGATATTTTCACTAACAGCGAATTTGAAGAATTAGCTGGAGCAAGAAAAGATTTGATTAAGCAAATTTCAGGTCATATTTCTTCAATTAAGGCTAAGGTTGTAGCAATGGTTGCAGCTCGTAAGGAGTGTAATATGATTGAAGATGCTACTGAGTCGGCATATGCATACGATAAAAATGTTTGCCACTATTTAAATGATATTAGATATCATATCGATAGACTTGAATTGGTTGTTGATAATGAAATGTGGCCATTGCCTAAGTATCGGGAATTATTGTTCAATAATTAATAAATAGGCTAACCTAAATTATAATAAGCAGATTAGAAGGAGCTCCAAGTTGGGGCTCTTTTTTTGTATTTAATTTGCTTAAAGATATTCTTCGGAATCTATTGTAGCTGAGTGCATATATTTATGTTCTTAATATAAGAGGAAAGCTTATCTGCTTTTGTATCTTTATCAGAAATTCCTAAATTGGAAAGTTAATTTTATTTTGCACTTTTTATACTGTTGTTAATATGAAGGTTTTAGCTGGAACTACACTTGGTCTTTCGTTGTTGTTTTGCATGGCGTGTTCTCCACAATACTACGCTCGCAAAGGCGATCAGTTATTTGATAAAGGATTATATCATCAATCGGAATCTAAATATGCTAAGGCTTACGAAAAATCAGATGATCATATATTTAAATCTGATGTAGCTCTCAAAGCAGGACTTAGTTTTGAAAAAATAAATCAACCTAAGAAAGCAGCACGTTGGTACAAAAAAGCAACGCGAAGACGCGATTCTTTTCCAGATGCTTTGATTCATCTTGCTCAGGTTGAGATTAAGAATGGAAATATAGAAGATGCAGAAGAAGCTTTTTCCATTTATGAAGATTATGTGCCTGAAAATTCAAGAGGAGATGAAGAAAGATTAGTAGAAGTCTTCGAAAGAATGAAAGAATGGAAAGACAACCCTCAGGCTTATAAGGTCCACCCTATGGATAAACTTAATTCAAGGGCTAGTGAATTTGCACCTCATTACTTTAGTGGCGATACAAATATTATTGTATTTACAAGTACCCGAAAAGGACGCATTGGAGTTAAACAAGATGGCGTAACAGGTGATAAATTCTCTAATCTATATCGATCTGATTATACGAATGAGGTAAAAAGAGATATAAAGAATAAAAGAGGAAAGGTTATTGATTCAAAAACAATAATAAAAGATGAATTTATTTGGCAAAGACCCGTTAGTATAGGTGATAGCGTAAATTCTATTTTTAATGATGGAGCGGGCTGTATAGATCCTGAAACGAACGTTTTATATTTCACATCTTCTCGTAAAGTTGATGGGAAAGATAGAGGAACTAAGATTTATAGTATTGCCATTCAGGGAGAAGAGTGGGGCGAATTGAATAAGATTGATATTGTGGCAGATTCGCTTTCTGTTGGGCACCCATCTATTTCAGCTGATGGTGAAACACTGTATTTTGCATCAGATATGGATGGCGGCTACGGTGGAAATGATATTTGGATGGTAAAGTCAGAAGGTGGTCAATGGGGAAGCCCTGTCAACTTAGGTGCCGATATTAATACCGACAGAAATGAAATTTTCCCATATAGCCGTGATAATGGAATGTTGTATTTTGCATCTGATAGATTAGAAGGAATGGGTGGATTGGATATATATTCAGCTAAGCCTCGTGCAGATGTTTGGGATGTTAAGAATATGAAGTACCCAATAAACTCTATAGCTGATGATTTTAGTATCGTTTTTCAATCAGGAGAAAATAAAGGTTTGTTTGCATCTTCAAGGAACAAAGGGAATGATGATATATTTTCATTTGAGAAGATGGAGATTGATTCATTGTTAATTGAAGTTGTAGAAGGACAAATTAGTTTTGATGAGGGATTAGCCGGAAGGAATATTCGAGTTAAGATGGAATCTGATAAAGACGAGAAATCGAATATTAGTATTGATGAGAATGGTAAGTTTAAGTTGCCTGTCCATGCTGATACAAAATACACTATAACAGTTTCAGGAGATGATTTCTTAACTGAAAAGATGGTGATTGAGACTGGTTCTGTGAATGAAAAGCTAAATATCGACCTGAATTTTGAGCTTAAAGGTATTGGTGTTCCAATTCGCTTAAAGAATGTTTTGTTCGGATTTAATGAGTGGGCGTTGACAAATGAAGCTAAGAGTGCTTTGAGTGATCTAGTGAAAACCATGAACGAACATGAAGATATAATTATAGAGCTTAGTTCTCACACTGATTATGTTGGATCTAAAACAGTGAATGATAGTGTTTCTAATTTGAGAGCACAAGTCTGTGTTAAGTATCTAGTTGAGCAGGGTGTTAACGGTTCTCGCCTGAGAGCATTAAGTTTTGGTGAGAGTAAACCATGGGTTGTTAAGCAAGAGGGGCAGGATAAATATTCATTCCTAAAGGTTGGTGATATACTTAGTAAAGCGTTTATATACAAGCTTAGCAATAAGAAAGACAAGCAGGTTGCTATGCAGATGAATAGAAGAACTGAGATTAAAATTGAACGAATAGATAAGAAGTCGGAGTCAAGATCTGACAGATCAAAAAGATCGAAGAGATAGTTCAGGAATATAGCTTTCGTTAAAGGGAAAAAATACTAACTTTACGACGGCAAAAAATTAACAAAAGCGTTCTGCCATGCAGGACGCTTTTTTTACTACTATCCAACCATGAAAAAAGACGAAAGATACAACTTAAGAGGCGTTTCCGCATCGAAAGAAGATGTGCATAATGCAATAAAGAACATAGATAAAGGGCTTTATCCAAAGGCTTTTTGTAAGGTGATTCCTGATTATCTTACTGGAGACGATGAGTATTGTAATATCATGCATGCTGACGGGGCTGGAACAAAATCCTCTCTGGCTTATATGTATTGGAAAGAAACAGGCGATTTATCGGTTTGGAAAGGAATTGCTCAGGACGCTATCATTATGAATCTTGATGATTTACTATGTGTGGGTGCCGTTGATAATATCCTGCTTTCGTCGACCATTGGTCGCAATAAAAAGCTAATCCCAGGTGAGGTTATTTCTGAAATTATTAATGGAACTGAGGAATTACTTGCAGAGTACCGTGAGTTAGGTGTGAATATCTATTCAACAGGTGGTGAAACGGCTGATGTAGGTGATTTAGTTCGTACAATCATTGTTGATTCTACAGTTACGTGTCGTATGAAACGTAAGGATGTTATCACTAATGAAAAAATCCAAGCGGGTGATGTTATTGTTGGTTTGTCTTCATACGGGAAATCTACATATGAGGCAACTTACAATGGTGGAATGGGATCTAATGGATTAACGTCTGCTCGTCACGATGTTTTCTCTAAGTATCTTGCTGAAAAATACCCAGAGAGTTTCGATGGAGCAGTTCCAGAGGATCTAGTGTATTCAGGAAATTGCAAGTTGACTGATGCTGTTGAAGGTACTGATTTGGATGCTGGTAAATTGGTTTTATCTGCGACTCGTACTTTTGCTCCAATTGTAAAAGTAGCTTTAGATAAGTATCGCTCTCAGATTCATGGTATGATTCACTGTTCGGGTGGAGCTCAAACAAAAGTTCTTCACTTTATTGACAATCTTCATATCGTAAAAGATAATATGTTTGATGTACCTCCATTGTTCAAGTTAATTAAAGAACAGAGTGGAACGGAATGGGACGAAATGTATAAGGTGTTTAATATGGGACATCGTTATGAGTTTTATGTGCCCGCTGAAATTGCTAATGATATTATCGAGATCTCTAAGAGTTTTGATGTAGATGCTAAGATTGTTGGACGAGTTGAAGCCTCTGATTGCAAAAAGCTGACTATTAAAAGTGAATTCGGACAGTTCGAATACTAAATATATAATATAGATTAAGCCGATCGTTCTTTTGTAGGATGATCGGCTTCTTTGTATATGAAATTCAGACAGAATCAGATATGTTGATTCTGTTTTATCTTAGTAGAAAAAAAAATAGTCATGTTATTATGATGGGTTTAGATGTTGAAATGTTCTAATAATAAGCCTCAAGTCGATTAATGTGATTTTATTTTCCTAATTTTGTGCAAATTTAAGAGATTATAAGGATGAGCGATAATGTGTTACTTGGAAAACTAGAAGGTGTTTTTATCCGATTCAGAGAGGTTAGTCAATTGATTACCGACCCTGAAATAATGAGTGATATGAAACGCTATGTTAAGCTAAGCAAAGAATATAAAGAATTGGAGTTAGTCGATTCTGCTGCAACGAGATATAGAAATGCACTTGGAACGATTGCTGAATCGAAAGAAATATTAGCCACTGAAAGCGATGACGAATTGCGCGAAATGGCAAAAATGGAATTGGAAGAACTTGGGGAGCAATTACCAGCAATGGAAGAAGAAATTAAATTGCTTTTGGTGCCTGCTGATCCTGAGGATTCTAAAAATGCGATTGTTGAAATCCGTGCAGGTGCTGGTGGTGATGAAGCTAGTATCTTTGCAGGTGATTTGCACAGAATGTATACTAAATTCTGTGAAGGCAGAGGCTGGAAAGTATCTATGTCTTCATGTAGTGAAGGAACATCCGGTGGTTTCAAAGAGGTTGTGTTGAATGTTTCAGGAGCTAACGTTTATGGTGTCCTGAAATATGAATCAGGTGTACACCGTGTTCAGCGTGTCCCTCAAACAGAAACTCAAGGTCGTGTACATACTAGTGCTGCATCAGTAGCGGTATTGCCAGAGGCTGAAGAATTTGATATTGATGTAAAAGAAAGTGATATCCGTAAGGATACTTACTGTTCTTCAGGTCCAGGTGGCCAGTCGGTAAATACAACTTACTCAGCTATTCGTTTGACTCATAATCCTACTGGAATTGTGGTGACTTGTCAGGATCAAAAATCTCAGCTTAAGAATTATAATAAAGCATTGATTGAGCTGCGTTCTCGTATTTATGCACTGGAGTATCAAAAATATTTGGATGTAATTTCATCTAAACGTAAGACGATGGTTTCTACTGGTGACCGTTCGGCTAAAATTAGAACTTACAATTACCCACAAGGTCGTATGACCGATCATAGAATTAACTTGACGATGTATAATTTGAGTGCTATTATCGATGGCGATATCCAAGAGATTATCGATAAGCTTCAGGTTGAAGAAAATGCAGAGCGACTTAAGGAAAGTGGTTTATAATAATATTTGGCAGTAGTTTTTAACTACTGCCTTTTTTTTGATCTCATTTTAATGAGTCTTAGATAAAAAGAAATTAAACAACCATAAAATAAATAACAAATGAACTATCAAGCTTTATTCGAGCAAATTAAATTAAAGAAGTCTTTCCTATGTGTTGGTTTGGATACTGATGAGAAAAAGATGCCAGAACATTTGCTAAAAGAGGAAGATCCAATTTTTGAATTCAACAAAGCTATCGTTGATGCAACAGCTCACTTGGTTGTCGCTTATAAGCCAAATATTGCTTTTTACGAATGTAAAGGAGCAAAAGGATGGCTTTCTCTTGAGAAAACAGTTTGTTATATCAAGGAAAATTACCCAGAAGTATTCCTGATTGCTGATGCTAAGCGTGGCGATATTGGAAATACATCGAAAATGTATGCCAGTGCTTTTCTTGAGAATATGCCTTTCGACTCAATTACTGTAGCTCCTTATATGGGTGAAGATTCAGTTACACCTTTTCTTTCTTATAAAGACAAGTGGGTTATTCTATTGGCATTAACATCTAATAAAGGTGCTTTCGATTTCCAATTCTTTCAAGAAGGTGGACAGAAAATGTTCGAAAAAGTTCTTGAAAAATCACAAGAGTGGGGTACTCAGGATAATATGATGTATGTCGTTGGTGCTACCAAAGCAGAAATGTTATCCGATATTCGAAAGATAGCTCCAAACCATTTCCTACTGGTTCCTGGTGTTGGTGCACAGGGTGGAAGCTTGCAAGAAGTTGCTAAATATGGTATGAATGACCATTGTGGTTTGTTAGTGAATTCATCAAGAGGTATTATTTATGCAGATTCAACACCAAATTTTGCTGATGTTGCTCGCGAAAAAGCCTTGGAACTTCAAGAAGAAATGGCAGTCTTAATGGATGCTAAAGGAATTTTATAGTCTTGTAATAAGGCGTATAGAGAAGCGATGGTCTTAAGATCATCGCTTTTTTTGTTGTATTCTTAGAAATCATATCATAAATTTAGTATTCTATTTAAAAACTTAGAAGCTGTTTTATGAATGAGGATTTTCTCCACTATATCTGGAAGTTTCGACTTTTTGATTCTGATAATTTGTTATCAAGTCAAGGGCATCATTTAGAATTAATCGATACGGGTAGCTTGAATACAGATTCCGGACCTGACTTTTTTGAAGCTCGAATTAAAATCGATGACCTGCTTTGGGCAGGAAATGTTGAAATCCATTTGAAATCATCAGATTGGTATAGGCATCATCACGATGTAGATTCTGCTTATAATAATGTCATCTTACATGTTGTTCTCGAAAATGATAGGGATGTTGTTTTGTCTGATGGACGATTGTTACCCTGTTTGGAACTGAAAATTCCAAATCAATATCTAAAAAGGTATCAAAGTTTGATGTCTTCTCAGTCTTGGATTCCTTGCCAAGTTGATATCCCAAAGTTGAATAATTTCTTTGTAAACCATTGGCTTGATAGAATGTTGCTTGAAAGAATGGAGAGAAAGTCGGATGAAATAAAACAGATCTATCATCAAAATGGGAATTCTTGGGAAGAGACCTTTTATCAAATACTATCTCGATATTTTGGTCTGAAGGTAAATGCTGATCCTTTTGAGCAGCTAGCAAGATCAATTCCTCTGAAGATTCTCGCCAAACACAAGGATTCTCTTTTACAATTGGAAGCCATTTTGTTTGGTCAAGCAGGTTTTCTTGATGATTCTATTCCTGAGGATATCTATTATTCAGATTTGCAAAGAGAATATCGATTTTTGAAGAGCAAGTTTAAGCTTAAGTCTATTGAGAAAATGCGTTGGAAATTTATGAGGATTCACCCTGTTAACTTCCCAACTGTTCGTATTGCTCAGTTGGCTAATTTGATTTATCAGTCACAATCATTATTCTCTAAAATCAAACAGGTTGAAAATGTTGATGAGTTTTATCTGCTGTTGGAAACTCAGGCTTCTCAATATTGGGATAATCATTACAGGTTTGGAGAAAAAGTTGACTTTAAGAAGAAAGTCCTGGGTAAATCGACCATCGATATATTAATTATCAATGCAATTGTTCCCATTCTGTTTGTTTATGGTAAAGAAATTGGGGATCATCTTTATGTTGATAGGGCCTTAGCGTGTCTTGAAAAGATGAAGCCTGAGAGGAATTCGATTATTAAATCTTGGAGAGAGTGTGGAGTAGATGTGAAATCAGCTTATCATTCCCAGTCTCTATTGCATCTCAAGTCAGAGTATTGCGATAAATTCAGATGTTTGGAATGTGAGCTAGGGAACAGAATTCTTCGCTTATAATAAATATGATTTTCTTTATTGTGATTTAATAAGATTGATTAATTTAGTTTTTATTTTTTATCACATAAATACGAAGGATGTCATTAAAGGGACGTAGAGTCTGGGAAGAGAATGTTAAAACACTGAGTTTCGCTTTGATTCTCATGGTTATTGTTATTGGTGTCGGTACCCTAGGGTATATGCAGCTTAATGAAGACTATAGTCTTATTGATGCGTTGTATATGACAGTGATCACAATCTCAACAGTTGGGTTTAAAGAGGTGCATGATCTTACAGATAATGGTAAGATATTTACAATTCTATTGATTCTGACAAGTTTTGGTATCTTTGGTTATATTGTTTCAGCAGTAACCCGTTTTATTTTAGATGGAGTTTTTCGTAGGAATTTAAAAGATTATAGAGTGGCTAGAAAAATTGAGAAGTTAAGTGATCATGTAATAGTATGTGGTTTTGGTCGTAACGGACGTCAAGCAAGTCTAGAATTACTAGAACATGATGAAAAGGTTATTGTAATTGATTCAAAAGAGTCAAGCATTGATAAAATTAGAATGATACCTGAACTGTTGTTTGTGCAAGGTGATGCTACTCTTGAGGAAGTTTTGATATCTGCGAATATATCGAAAGCGAAAGCTTTAATTACTGCTATTCCTGATGATGCGGCTAATGTGTATGTTTGTCTTACAGCTAGAGAGTTGAGTCCAGATATCCGAATCATTTCTCGATCTTCTAAATTACAATCTGATAATAAGTTGAAGCGCGCTGGTGCTAATAATGTTATTATGCCCGACCTGCTTGGTGGGAAACAGATGGCTAAGTTAGTTGCTCAGCCTGATGTTATTGAGTTTATAGATAAGATTTTGTTGCAATCAATTAAGGGCGTAAACCTAATAGAAGTTTCTTGTTCCAAACTTGCAAACTGTTTTGTAGGTAAGTCAATTTTAGACTTGAATGTAAGAAATGTTTCAGGAGCTAATATTATTGGTTTGAAAGATGATGAAGGAAACTATATATACAATCCTTCTCCAAATATTATTCTCGATGAAAATGTCCAACTTTTTGTATTGGGTGACGATAAGCAATTGAAGCGACTTGATGAGTTGCTTTCTACAGGGAAATAGAATTTAAAATACTTATTTGAAATCATTTTGAAGATTAAGTGCCACTAAATCAAGGTGATGTTATTTTTCTTTGTTTTTTTATTAGAATTCATTTGGAATTAGCTGTGTTTTACCCCTATATTTGTAGCCACTTTCAACGGAGAGTGGATTTATAAAATGGTTGTTTAGTAGTATTTTATAGGCAGTGGTAGGGTGGTCGTAGGAATTTTTTATTTTTAAAAGGTTATTTACACCTACTAAACAACCTCACGATTCGCGAGGAGCTGAGAATTTTGATCTTTGTATCAGATTCTCATTTTTTAGCTCTAAATTTTTCTGAAAATAAAATTTCAAAAAAAAATGAATCGTGGCTTGCAAATTCAGAATTAAAGTTCTTATATTTGCAGCCGCTTAAGTAGCGAAAAGTTCTTAAAAAATCTGGAGTAACTATTGCGACGAGAGTTGAAATTTTGGTAAGAAATTATTTCTTTAAAAAACTTCAA
>NZ_JBTCHQ010000015.1:0-104868 GCF_054254355.1 Ancylomarina sp. YFZ004 | reverse complement strand
AGTTGAACCATTCTTGCTTAAGGTTAAAATATTAGTGCTTTCATTTAATGTCAAACTCTGGATTTCATTACTTGAATCAGCATCACCAGCATCCTTGATATAGCCTAAAGCTTGAATATCTTTATCGCTCAATTTAGTATCATCCAAATATGGAGTCAAATCAATTGTTTTAGTTGAACCATTCTTGCTTAAGCTTAAAACATTAGTGCTTTCATCTAATGTCAAACTCTGAATCTCATTACTCGAATCAGCATCACCAGGATCCTTGATATAGCCTAAAGCTTCAATATCTTTATCACTCAATTTAGTATCATCCAAATATGGAGTCAAATCAATTGTTTTAGTTGAACCATTCTTGCTTAAGCTTAAAACATTAGTGCTTTCATCTAATGTCAAAGTCTGGATTTCATTGCCTGAATCAGCATCCTTAATGTAGCCTAATGCAGTAATCTCTGCATCACTTAATTTTGTATCTACATTCAAGTATGGTGTCAAATCAACATCTGTAGCTAAATCAATATTGGTAATGGTAAGAACATTTGTTGCTTTATTTAATGATAAATCCTGAATCTCATTTTTCGAATCGGCATCGGCATCAGCAGCCGATTTGATATAGCCCAAACCTGAAATATCTGAATCAGATAATTTTGTATCTACATTCAAATATGAACTTAAATCAATTGTTTTGGTTGAACCATTATTACTTAAGCTTAAAACATGAGTACTCTCATTTAATGTCAAACTCTGAATCTCATTACTTGAATCAGCATCACCAGCATCCTTGATATAGCCTAAAGCTTCAATATCAGAATCAGATAGTTTTGTATCAACATTCAAATATGGAGTCAAATCAATTGTTTTGGTTGAACCATTCTTGCTTAAGGTTAAAATATTAGTGCTTTCATTTAATGTCAAACTCTGGATTTCATTACTTGAATCAGCATCACCAGCATCCTTGATATAGCCTAAAGCTTCAATATCTTTATCGCTCAATTTAGTATCATCCAAATATGAACTTAAATCAATTGTTTTGGTTGAACCATTCTTGCTTAAGGTTAAAATATTAGTGCTTTCATTTAATGTCAAAGTCTGGATTTCATTACTTGAATCAGCATCACCAGCATTCTTAATATAACCTAATGCAGTAATCTCTGCATCACTTAATTTTGTATCTACATTCAAGTATGGTGTCAAATCAATATCAGTGGCTAAATCAATATTGGTAATGGTAAGAACATTTGTTGCTTTATTTAATGATAAATCCTGAATCTCATTTTTCGAATCTGCATCGGCATCAGCAGCCGATTTGATATAGCCCAAACCTGAAATATCAGAATCACTTAGTTTAGTGTCAGTATCGGTATTATCAAGATACTTACTTAAGTCAATGGCTTTGGCTGATCCATTATTTGTAATCGTTAGAATGTTAGTCGTTGAATTCAAAGCCAAGTCCTGAATCTCATTAGCTGAATCGGCATCAGCATCATCAGAGTTTTTCACATAGCCTAAAGCTGTTATTTCTTCATCTGTCAAGTGAGTATCATTATCTCCATCTGAAATATATCCAGGTACATTTTTCAAATCATTATAATCTCCTGAAAATACATTTTCAGCCGTTTTTGCAGAAAGGGCAAACGGAACACTTAATAAAGGACTTGTCCCCACATATGAATAGTTAACACCACCTGTTTCATCAATTTCAATCTTTAATGCGTATTTTCCTTGCGACCAATCCACGGAAGCAAAAGCATCATCTTCCTTCTCTCCTATTTTTAAATTTATTAATCCAAAGGCATTAGTCGTGGTTTCGAATTCCTCTTCATAAACTAAAAAACTGCCATCCTGAAGAATTGATACTCTAACACTAATCTTTGAATTAGAGATAACATTTCCTTCAACATTTCGAACCACTGCCTGATAATTGAACTTCTGTGGCACCTGACAAACTGCGCTGTTTAATAAAAAGATTACAGTACAGAATAATAGTAGTATTCTTTTCATATTTTGATTTAAGCTTCTCATTATTGGCTAGTATTTTACGATTTTGAATGTTTGAATTAAACTTTCTTTAGCGAATACTTTCAAAAAGTAAACTGCTGAAGACAAGCCATGAAGAGAAATCTCTGTTGTGGGTGTGACAATAGTTTCACGTTTAATTACAACTCCCTTAATATCACATATGGAATATTTCAGCGAATGCAATTCATCGAACCGTTTAATGATTAAATGTAATTTCCCCTTTGTAGGATTAGGGTAAACAATCAAGTCAATGTCAAATTCTTCTCCTGTATCAACTTTTTCAATCTCAATCAAACTTTGGTGTAAACCTTGAGTAAGAATCAAATTTGAATTATCTATCGTCTGAATACTTAATTCACCTAATGTCCAACTCAGCTGAAGGGTCTCTGTTTTATGGGAATTACCACCAGTGCTTATTACTTCTTGCGCATTTGAGACATTAAAAACCGAAGTAAATAAGCAGATTAAAACCAATTTATTTCCACCCTTTATCCCTCTCATACTTTTACAATTCTTATTCACAATAATATTTTATATAATGATAGTTCACAAAACTATACTATTATCATATAAAAATACACTGTCAAATCTGTCAAGTTTATCCGCCGACTTAAAAACTTCATTATACTGACAATACAACACATCTAATTAAATAGTCAAATGTTTATATCATTAAGCAAAAAAGAATCAAAAAATGTGACACTAGATTCAACATAAGTGTATTTTTCAAACGAAACAATTGGCACAAAAAATAGAAATCCAAAAATGAACTTCCATTGTTCTTAAAAACGGCCTCCTCATTATCGCCCCGATAACAATGACGAAGTTTGGGAAATAAGGTTTAAACTTTCCCACATGGAACATCATCCTAACAGTCTATTTAACATAAGAAAGAGAGCAACCCCACCCCTTTCGATAATCCACATTTTCAACTCGTTACAAACATTAAAGTATTAGCTAGTCAAACTCAGTTATTATCACTAACAAATAGGTGGTAACTTGTAGTATGAGTTGAAAAAGTATATAAAGAAGTTATTGTAGCCATAGTGAAAAGCCATGGTATAGCAGTTAGTTATATTAGTTGACAGCAATTAAAAAGTCGTGATAATATTTTAAACAAGATATCACAAAAGGTGTTAAAGAAATAACATCAATATTGATGTTATAAACTAGTGTGGCATATTAGTAAATATGAAAGCATATAATATTAAAAACTACGGAGAGCCTGACAAAGTTCTTAGGCTTATAGAGGCCGTACAAGCTGAACCTAAAAATACCGAGGTTCAGGTTAAAGTTTGTGCAACAACGATCAATGATTACGATTGGTGCATTACCACCGGAAAGCCTTTTGTTTATCGTCTGTTCTTTGGGATATTTAGTCCCAGAAAAAAATTAAGGATACCAGGAATGGAGGTCGCAGGAATTGTGGAGCAGGTCGGAAATAAGGCGACAAAGTTTAAAGCCGGTGATGCCGTTTACGGTGACATCTCAGCATTCGGATTTGGCAGCTTTGCTGAGTTTCTTTGCATAGATGAGAAAGCACTGGCCCGAAAGTCAGATAGCATGAGTTTTGAAGAGGCAACTAGTATTCCACACGCAGCAATGCTTGCCCTACAAGCTCTGCGGAATGTGGGACAGATTAAAGATGGCCAGAAAATCTTGATCAATGGCGGCGGCGGCGGTGTTGGTTCATTTGGAATTCAAATAGCAAAACTTTACAAGGCAGACGTTACAGGGGGCGATACGGGTGAAAAATTAAAAGCGATGGAAACTCAAGGGTTTGACAAGGTAATTGACTATAAAAAAGAAGACTTTACTAGGAGTGATCAGCAATATGATCTAATCCTTGATTGCAAGACCAATCGATCGCTCTGGAAATATTTAAAGGTTCTTAAACCGGAAGGAAAATACGTTTCAATAGGTGGTAAATCAGGCAAACTGTTGCAAATGTTTTATATGAGTCCGATACTAAAATTATTTAGCAAGAAACGTGTGCACATGGTCATGTTGAAAGCTAATCAGGACTTGGAGTACATCAATCAGCTTTATGAGGACAAGAAGATAAATTGTGTTATAGATGGTCCTTATCCTTTTGACAAAATACCTTGGGCGATTCAACGATTTGGGGATGGACTGCACAATGGTAAAATTGTAATTTCAGTAATCTAACAGTGCCACAACAAGGGCTAAAATTCATTGCGACGGAATTTTATAATCGAAAAATCCTACCATTAAACAATGGCTTGGTAATGGCGGAATAGCCCACCCCTTATAGCCAAATAAAAAACTAAAAATGGAAGAAATCATGACTCAACATATTTCAACTATCTTTTAAAAAGGAATATAAAAGCAATGGCAAATCCTGAAAAATTCAACATCTCTCCGAAGAAGGCAGCAAAAATAAATTCCTTGATCGGTCGCATAGATACCATCATTGAGGCAGCATTTGAAATGGAGAAGCTGTATGGAAAAGAATTGGAAAAGGTACATCCCGAATACCAGGAGAGTGCGCGTAACCTTATCCATTACCGGGCCTTGCGAAGTCATGATTTGAATGAGCTTCAAAAAGGTTTGAGAAATATGAGCATGTCCAGACTTGCCAGGGTACAGAGTCATGTCCTGAGAAGTCTTTATCTCAATCGGGCTATTTTAAAATCATTTTTGGGAAAGGAAATGAAAAATAGTCGCAAGGGTGTTTCCTATAAAAAAGCGAATCGGCTATTGAAGACGAATGCCAAAAGCTTGTTGGGCTACCGTTCAAAAGGTCGTCGTACCCGTATTATGGTGACGCTACCCAGCGAAGCTGCTAATGACTATGACATGGTGAAGGACATGATAGCCAAGGGCATGAATTGCGCCCGCATCAATTGTGCCCATGATGATAAGCAGGCCTGGGCAAAAATGATCAAACACGTACGCAAGGCCTCGAAGCAATTAAATAATATTTGTAAAGTGACGATGGATCTGGCTGGTCCTAAAATACGAACGGGGCCCTTGGTGGGCGGGCCCAGGGTAAGAAAATTGAGGCCGGAAAAAAATGAACGCGGAGAAATCGTTCAGCCATTACAAATTTTGATATCGGATCAGGAAGTTGATACCAGCGGCATGCCCCTGCTACCATTAAGCAGTGAAGATTTGAAAAAGTTGGCACCAGGTGATGTGTTGTCGTTCCGGGATGCCCGAAATAAAAAACGGGAATTAGAAATCATTGAAACACATGACAATGGCTTGATCGCTCTCTGTTTTAAAACAACATTTCTGGAAACAGGCATTGAACTGTACACAAAAAAGGATAAGAAAGAAGCCATTGTTAAGGTGGGTGTTATTTCAACGATTGAAATGCCCCTACTTTTACAAAAGGGAGACCTTTTAAGAGTTGACCGGGAGGTGTTGGCTGGGGAATCGGCTCGCTATGATGCGCAGGGGAAATTGATTTCTGTGGCACATATTTCCTGCACAGCACCAGAAGTTTTTGATGATTCAAAAGTGGGCGAACCTGTTTTGTTTGATGATGGTAAGATGGGCGGGGTCATCAAATCCATTCAGAAAGAGTTTGCAGAAATTGAGATCAAGCATACTGCTGAAAACGGTAGTAAACTGAGAGCCGACAAAGGGATGAATTTTCCTTTGAGTCACCTAAGCATTAGCGGGCTTACACAAAAAGATATATTGGATCTCGACTTTGTTGTAGCACATGCGGATGTCATTAATTTGTCATTTGTAAATAGTCCTTCCGATATCCGGCAACTGTTGAATGAGTTGAAAAAACGAAAAGCTAAAAGCGGTCTGGGCGTGATTTTAAAAATAGAGACTCAAAGAGGCTTCAACAAGCTAACGGAAATACTTTTGGCGGCTATGCAACTTTATCCCATCGGTGTGATGATTGCCCGCGGTGATCTGGCGGTGGAATGTGGTTGGAAAAATATGGGTCGGGTGCAAATGGAAATTCTTTCTTTTTGCCAGGCTGCGCATGTTACGGATATTTGGGCGACTCAGGTTTTGGAGAATCTGGCGAAACGAGGTGTCCCTTCAAGGGCAGAAATTACAGATGTAGTGGAAGCCCAACAAGCTGACTGCGTGATGTTGAATAAGGGGCCTTTTATTTTGGATTCTATTAAGTTGCTGGATAGTATACTAAAGAATTTGGAGCCGTACCGTGAGAAGAATGTTAGTTTTTCGCCCTCGCTTTCGGAGGCGGATTTGGGGGATAGGGGCTAAACTGAATGCGATCCGGGGTGAAGCGGGCTGAACCAGAACTTCATCAATCGCAAATGGTACCTAACTCACCTATCCAATCGGTGTAACTCTTGTTAAAATAGAAGAACTCTTTGATAAAATGACTTTACTCTTGTTTCCAAGAAGATGACTGTTCCTTAAAACAGACAGGCTGATTTATCAAATAACTTAAGGCTTCCGTACGAACAAAAAAAAGCTGCTCCTTTCGGAACAGCCTCTCAGTATATTAATGTTTCTTGCAAAAGCAAACCGCCACTACTAGTCAGCAACTTACAACGATCGGGTTACAAATAAGAAACAAACATTTTCAAAAAAGCAATAACTTTCCGTTTTGGAAAATGAAAATATTGATGTCAGTGGAGATATCACCGGTTATTTCTCCCCTCTTTCATTTGAATGACCAATTCATATAAATATGAATACTCATCTTAACTTCCATTTTCACTTTTCCCGTGTAAACCTGTAAACCACACATGTAACTAACACGTAAACACACAACTATAGGTTTACATAGGATCTTGTGATCAAATTGCTCCATTGTATCAGATTCATCTTCGTCAATACATTCTAACAATTTATTGTAATATTTATCATTTTTAATCAGACGAAAGCAAAGTGCTGTTTTATCAGAATCTTTCAATTCCTTTAAATAGGTAATTGCCAACTGAGTAAACTCCTCAAAGTAATGATTATGCGATTGGCCATCTTAAAAAGCTAGTATAAGGTTGACATCGGAAAATTCCCCATTTGCATCAAAGTGTTTGTAAAATATTCCATCAATATAAGTCTTCAATGGTAAGATTCCGGTTATCAAACGAATGTTTTGTTGTTTGACCATTGATAGAAAGTCTATAGGTGTATTGGGTAGGTCGCTTACAATTATTTAGGTAATCAAATTCGGTTTCTACAATAACATTAGCACCATTAATGACTGCATTTTTAATGGAGGTTTCTAAACCACGCCATTCACTACTATGGTTGACCCTATATGCTTGAGGAAAAATATTAATGGACTCGGGCAACCCACCAGCAGAATCAGCCAATATATGACCACCCTCATTATTAATCTGCCGGGGTGTGTTTGGATTGGTATCTTCGTCTTTACACATTAAGGCTTTGGTTTGCTCGTCGTTTAATCGTTGACGATAAATAGCCTTTACCCAATGTTGAGTTTTAATTGTTCTACCCAAGTTATCTGTTGTAAACCAATGTATATTTTCCTGATCTGTTATTTTATAGGTCGCATTAGGCAGCAAAGCAGTATGACTTAACAATAGATTACGTCTACCACAGCTGCTGCACCTGCCGTAGTTACGCTTGCAGCTTTCCCCACGTCCTCCTTGCTCACACCTTCGTTCATAATACTAATTTTTAAATGATTATTAATGCTCAATTCTTGAGCTATCTTTTAATTATAATGCTAAGGTATGGCGAGGGTGGGACGAGGAGTGGGCTAGGTTACCTTTTTTCCACTTCTTTAATAAATTCTTGCTCTATTTCTTCAGCTCGTTCTGCTGAAATACCCAAGCTGTCTCTTTCTTTATTTAAAAGTCTCCTTTCACTGGCTGAGATTTCACCATCGTCCTCTAAACAAAACTTGATTTCTTCGATATAAGTTAATTCAGTTTCGTTGTAACTTGTAGTTTTATTTGACAATCCAACATCACCTAACTCTCTTGCTCTTTCTTCGCTAATACCCATCTTTTTAGCTAGTCTTAGCAAGACTCTCCAGTCTCCTTCTTCTAATTGTCCATTCTCAGAAGAATCTTTTATTTCCTGAATAAATTCTAATTCCTGTTCGGAATAACTAGCATCGGCAAGCAAGGATTGCTCAACACTCAAAGCTTCCTCTTCGCTAAGACCTAATTTCTTTCTTTTACGTTCAAGAATTCTTCTTTCATCTTCGTCAATTTGGCCATCATCTTCGAGCATGAATTTTATTTCTTCAGAATAAATACCCAACTTACTCTGCTCTTGATTTGACCTGTTTAACTCTGGAGCATTATTAATAGTTGCAGCTAATTCCTTAAGCGTTTCAATAGGTGCAAATTCAACGCTTATTTTCCAATCTGAAGTTTCATTCTCCTCAAAAATTGATTCTGTTTCGTAATTAACACTAGCTTCAATATTAGCCAATAAAGATTTAAAATCAGCTTTTATACTTAGCAATTCATTTTGAGAAATGAGTTTAGTTTGCTGAGTAGAAATAACATCGTGATGCTCTAAAATATTCCCATTTATTCTTTGTTCGAATAAACGTTTCCAAGCAGCAGTTTGTGGATACCAAACTAAATTTTCAGGTAAATATGGTTTTTTAGTTGGAGAGAAAGTTTGGTTTCGAGCAATTCTCTGATTAAAAGTCTGAGCAATTTTGCTCTTTTTATCTATACCAACATTAGCATTAACATTTACCAATCTGGATCCAACATTAGCTTCAACATCAAGGGAAGACTTACGCTGACTATCACTGTTTTGTCCAGTAATATTTTCAATTGAGAGTTTCGTAGCACCCATGCATTGAAGAATATAACTGTATTCATTTATCTTATCTAAGAGCAATTCGAACTCATAATTTTCTATAGGCATATAGGTTTCTGCCGAATAAGGGTGCCCGATATAAAGCGTATTTTCAATAGGATGCCCCATTGGCAAACTAATATCAGGTAGGTCATTCTTTTTAACCACCAAAAATTTATCTGATGATAAATCAGAGAGATTCTCATCTATGCAGATTAGTTTTCGTTGATTGTATGGAATTGTTATGAATTTGTCTCTATAATCATTATACGATTCAGTTATGAGTTCACCAGCTCTTTCCTGATCATTATTCTGCTTAAAATTATTTACTGAGAGAGCTTCTCTGAGAGCTTGGTAATAATCTTTTTGTTCATAATGCAAGTATGTTTTCGAATCCAATAATTCATATAAATAATCGGCAGATACATTTTCGTCTAGCTCCTTCTCAATAATTAACCTAGCCTTTTCATATCTCTTAAGTTTTATAAGAAGATTTATAGCATCCATTGTAAATGCTGTACATTCTCCATACTTCTCGGCAAAACCAATACACAAATCAAGAGCCTCCTGATATTCTTTTTTTTCTACTCTATCTTTAATCCCTATTATATATTTTTCAAATATTATTGATCTTATTTCAGAATTAATTTTCTCTAATAGAGTAGATATTTGCTCTTGTTCTATGTTGTTAAAATAAAAATCACCGTAATAACGATATTTGTTATTATTAAGTGGTTGAAACATTATGTGCGACTCTTCTTCATTAAAGGATATTTCTGAATTAACCCAATTGTGGGACCTTTGAGAATCATTTTCAAAATGCTGTATATCTTGATAATAAATATCTTTGGACATAGAAGCTCTTTTGTTTGTAATTATTGTGGTAAAATAATTATATCTATCGTCATATCCAGTATCTTCCTCTTTGTGTGAAAATAGGAGGTGGACATATTCTTCTCTCTCTAATTTATGAGAATTAGCAATATGGTCAATAAAATCATTTTGTGAATCATCAAGATTTTGTAGAATGCCATCTTTGGGGCGATAAACTCCTTCGGGTTCAAATATTGAGGAGTTTTCTTCAATGCACTGTGAAATTATATCGTTAATTTTTTCCATATTTTAAGCTTGTGTTATTTGGATTTATTTTATTTTATTTGCTTGATTCACTTTGTTATATTCACTACACAGTCTCATTAAATTACTAAGCTTTTTTTTCAAATCTGCATCAAGAACAATTGCATCTTTACCAAAAGAGAACTTTGGTTTTGGTACAGCTAAAGTGAACAACTCTTGATATTTTACACAAAATGCTTCGTTGGTTTTATTTAAAACCCTTGACACTTCAATTGAGCGTTTCGATGAAGCTGAAAGTTTAGGAATAGATCTACTTGCACTCTTAATATATTTTTTCAACTCCAAAACGTTTTCTTGAACCTCTTTTCGTTTTGCAGCAGTCTTACCAAACATATCAATAGCTTCGGAGATTAATGAAGCCCCCATTTCTACGCCAACATTAATAGCCTCTCTCTTAACATCAACCTTTGTAATCGTTTCTTTAGATTCAAGACGTGATAGCGATTTATCAATAGAAACAAAGGCTTGATCGGAAATAGCTTCCAAATTTTGTGAATAATCTACTTCGAGTTTCTTTTGTTTTAATTGACTCGAATCAATATTTATATCCAAAATAATATCTTTAAGCAATTCCTGGTCCTTACTATTCAGATTTGACTTAATCCTAGCAATAAGGTTCTTTGTCATACTCAGGTTCCGCAACGCATCTTCTCTTTCAACTTTTAAAATTTCTACCAACTCATTATTATGAGTATGTAAACTTCCATACACTTTTGACAGCCTATCAGAATAATTAGCGATTTCAATATATTCTTCAATTTCCTTTTCGAGCTTACCGTGCTGCCCTAACGTAACTACATTTTCAAACCAGCCCATTTTGTTCTAATTTTAAAGATTCAAACTCAGGTGTTAATTTTGCAATACTTTGCTCTATACTTCTTAGCTTCTCTGCTCTTTCAATTGCATCTACATTACTAATACCTTTCTGTACTGTATAATTACTTTGCTTAACTTGATAAGGGATTGTAAGCATATCGTATGAGAGCATCACAACTAATAGTGTGAGCACACAAATATTTATCAAACTTGGTTCTAGACTGTAAAGGAATAATCTCATGTCAGATATATAGGAGACTATTTCGAAATTATTGTACAGAAATAGTGTGAAAATTACTAATGAGAATAAAATATAGCGATACGATCGTAAAGCAATTAAATGACCTCCAAAAAGAAAACTCCAGGCAAAATATAAGTACACCTTTTTAGTTTTAAGATTATCAAAGGTGTATTCGTTCTTAGTTAGAATAAAGACACCTACTATAATGAATCCAATGAGGTAAAACAAAAAATATTTGTATTTATAAAAGAAGCCATTGTTCTCCCATATAATATTCGCTGCAGACTGAGAATCATCATACGATTTTTGAATATCATCTATCATCAAATAAGCTTCTGCTCTCTTTTTCAAAACATCAGTATCCTTTTTATTTAACGATAGATGATCTGTAAAATTCACTATGGCTTCCTCATTATCACCTAACTCGAAGTTGCAGATTCCCTTATGGGCAAATACTTCAGTATAAAGTTTATCCCATTCAGGTATTTTGTTGAAATCAGCCAATGCTTGTGAATATTGCTCGGTAGATAAATACAAGCAGCCTTTCTTAAAATAGATATCTGAATTCCCTTCACCTCCAGAGAGTTTTACAAATTCCTCTAAATCGGAAATACTTTTACTATTATTACTAACAACACTATATGCATTTCCTCTTTTAAGATACAAATCTACATTTGCAGGCTCAATATCGAGAGCAATTGTATAGTCAGCTATTCCATCTTCAAGATCATTGTTTTTGCAAAAATAATCACCTCTTAAGGTATATGCTTCAATATCTCTACTATGAAATTTCAAGTAATTATTAATATCATCGATAAAATCATCATCTTCTTCTGCTGCAAGTTGAACGATTGCTCTTTGTTTATAGGAAGAAGATGAATCACCAACAAGTTTAATTGCGTCAGAATAATCATCGATAGAGCTATCAAAATCCTTTAGTTTAAAATAACAATGAGCTCTTAATAAAAAAGATTTCTCAATTGTATCAGTAATATTATTAGCTAGATTGAGTTTCTCAATAGCAGCTTCAAACTGACTACCGTCACTTAACCCTAAAGCTTCACTGTATAGTTTATTGTATTCGTCAATTTGTTCTTTTGGGGTTCTATCGTCACCGCACGAACATATTAGCAATAAAATGCTAATCAATAATATTACATTTTTCATAAGCTAAAAATCTAACTCTAAAGTTTCATCATCATTGTCTAGAACTTCGCAAAACTTATCAAAATTCTCTAATGGATTCTGTGAAACAAAATTGCTCACATTTTTCAAGCCTTGGAGCATTAATTCATCATTACCCTCTTTTAACCCTCTGTCAATTATTTCAAAATGCTTATCGATTACAGAACTTCTTTCTGAGAAAATTTTGTCAAGCAAATACTGAGTTTGCTGAAATTTCAAAGCCATATTCATAATATCTCCTTTGATTTTCAGATTTTCGTTATCTAAGCGTTTTGATTCATTCCATGAATTCGCAAGCTGATTGATATCATTTATGGCTCCTCTACCATCATTAAAACAATCTTTTGCAAATTCAACCTCCTCTTTTGAGATGTTTGCTAACTTATTTATTATTTTTCCCATTTTATAACTTTTAATTTAATTCACTCCATTCGTAATCACAACTTGGGCATTCGTAATAAACACCATTGTGATATGCATCTTCACTCCCACATTTTGGGCATTCAACATTTAACCAACTAAAAACATTCTACTTTACGGTTCTTAATATCTGTTTCATATTATTATCACTTAACTAATCTTCACCCATTCTAAAAAGTTCGTATTTAATGCATTGGCTTTTTTCATATCAATACCATAAACTCGAAGGAAAGCGTCATTTGTAGGTATGCCTCCTTCGTTATGTAAGGGGTTTGACATAGGAGGTCCAGTAACATTTACTTCCATTCCTTTCTCAAGTCGAACATTACCTAATAATGCTGGTCTTTTTACGCTAACTTTAAATAGTGCCATAATCAATGTACTTTTAGTATATTAATAATTTTCATCAAACCTACCATCAACCTATCCCATAATCTGTCTTAGCCTAAAAATCATTTCAACTTTTTAGCTTTTTGGTACAACTCTTCGGCTACAATATGTGCGTTTCGAGCAGCAGGGTGATAGGTTGACAATACAGTATATTTTGAGTTGTGGTAACAGTTTTGTAATCCCGCAATTGGTTGACATTTATCAATCAATACGCCATCGATAAAATGAAACGTGCCGCCACATAGAATCATATTAGGTTTTATCAATTCTATCTGTTCTTTTAATAAATACTTATAATTGGAAACATGTGTTTTGATGTCTGTATCGCTAGAAGTGTTGTTCCCATTTATCTTTTTAAGATTCACGTAAGCAATTTCTAACATATACTTTCTAGCCTTAAAATATCCTTTGGCTTTCTCACTTTCGATATCAAGTTTTGAATTGTTCAATCCTTGTCGAATAGCAAAAACCCATTCGGCTAACCTGTTTTGAGTGCCTTGGCTGGCAGTGCCTCCAACTTTTAAAATACCATCATCAGCTGATATTTGCTCGGCAATATTCCAAAACCCACCACCATAGGCCTCTTTCATGATCACCAATATTTTAATATCGGAAGCAAACCAATGGCTTGGCGAAACAATACCATCGTATATTAGGCTTTCGGCTCCTAAGGCTTGCCATTTCCTCAACAATAAACAATTATCATCACGATAATAAGCTGCAATAGTCATCTGAAAGATTTTGATGTTTTACTAAGTCATAAAATAAATAGACACAATTGAATAATTTAATTTGCACCTGCTTTTTCTTGGATCAAATTGAAGTTTTATTTATCAATAAATATTTTAACAATTATACAGTTTTTTTTCATTAAAGTTAACTGTCAAATCTGCCAAATTTATGACAAAGTCATAAATGCCATAAACACTATGACTTATGACAAAACCATACTTTCACATAAACCATAATAAATGCATATAAGAAAAGCCAAACGGTTAATTTTGGCTTTTAAAAATTTTATTTTTTTTCATTTGAAGGTATATCGAATGGGGAAATTCATAAATACTCGTCTCTTATATTCATTAAGAACATATTCTAAGTGATCTTCCATACTATCATCAATAAGCGAAAAATCAAATTCGCAAGAAAACAGAGAAATCAGATCCATTAAGAATTCATGACACCACTCCATTAATTCCTTCTTATCCTCCTGATAGAAGAGTCGGGCTATTTCTCTTCCAATTCTATGATAAACTAAAAACACACATATTTATTACATAAACTATCCAACCATGTACATTTTCACACAAGTCCTTCACATTTTTTGCTTAATTCCTCATCTATATTGTAATAACAGCCATGATCCTTCGCCTATCCCATTTACACATCAAAAAACACCACTAAACTTTCTGGATTCAATAAATAATACTCCAAAGCATGGAGCCGGTTATATTTTTTCTTAGCCCTTATGATATTTTCCCGAAAAACAATCCCCCTCTGAAGTGCAGAGATGGCAATCATATCAGTAATGTGAATTTCTCTTTTTGCTTTCCACTTTTTTAAGTATTTTTTTTGATTTTCAAGTGATACCCTTAGGTCTCCAAGTTTATTCTTATTGATATGATTTTTAAGAGATTCGTATTCACCCTTCAATTCAACAAATCTCTTTCGTTGTTGAGTAATGCCTCGCTTGAAATAGAAAGACTGTTTATCCGGTTGTTTTAGCTTTTCGCGTAGAGATATAATCTCAATCAAAAGTTCGCAAATAGGTTCATTACGATTACATTTTGAATTCAATACCTGTATAACTTTATCAGCCTTCATAATCTATAGTTTTTAAATATATCACAAAGAAAAAGCATGTGTACGCCAAAGCATGTCGCAGTTGGTCTGAGATGAATTTAATATAGGTACGTCATATCCTGGCATATCAACTTTTGATCTTTGTAATTTCACTAAAAAATATTCACATTATGATACCAGGCCCAACGCTTATAATTGCATGCCCTACCTGTAATTCTCTTTCAAAGAAATCTTCTTTATTAAGTGGTAACACTTTCTTATCAACCTTATGGTCAGATGGGATAAGAATATCACCCATGGCACCACAAAACCCGGAATTGATTAAATGTAAACATTGCAACAACTTTGATTTACTCAAAGATTATAAGACCAAAGACAGTATCGAATTTTTGAAGTTTTTTGAAAGATCTGTAGAAAATATAGAGGATAATTCCATTGACCATTACATGAAATATATAGATGTTGACTTCATAAAAACGCCTTCCACAGATGAATATTTTGAAGCATTGAAACAAAAGAACCTGGATGTGAAAATGATTCGATTTCATATTTGGAGATCTTTTAATAATCGATTCAGACGAGAAAACCGAAATGAACTGTCAATACTAAATCAAGAAAAATATAGAGACAACGCATTACTTCTTATCGAATTGCTTGATAAAAATGACATGCATGAACTTATCTCAATGGCTGAACTATACCGAAACATTGGGGCCTTTGCTGAAAGCAAATCTCTCATATTATGCTTGGAAACAGAAGATATGCATTCCATTAAGGAGCAACTATTGATTGAAATCGAGAATCAAAATATGGATACCATTACTCTGGAATAAACAAAACACACCATCCCCTTTTATATAAAAAACTTCTTAAAATCGATCTACAATGATTGATTTTCAAACCATTGACTCAATGCGTCACAGTTTGGCGGACACATTGGAGATATTTGTATTGAACCAAATAAATCGATGATGAAAGCAAAACTACTTCTACTTTTAATTTACCCAATTCTAATATCAGGTATCAATCTCAGAGAAAAGAAGGATCCATTTACTAAAATGTTCGAAAAATGGATTAAGAACGCTGAATTAGAGATGGATATGAGAGGATCTGAATATTATTTGTATCCTAACATTGAGATGAATGAATACCCTGTGATTTTGAAGGATTCGCTTTTCTACATGGGGGCTTATTTCTATTATGAAGCCAGAGTTGACATCCTAAAATTTCCCGAAAAAACTTATGATCCCTGTGATTTCGCTACTGAATTTCGCGAAAGCTTTTTTGGAAGGTATTGCTTACGAAATGAAAATGGGTATAACATTATCTTTCTCAGTTATTATCTCTCTGCTGATCTGACACCTGATGCTTTGTTCACTGTTATTGAATACTTATCGGATTATTCAAAACAAACCAAAGAAATTGCAAAATCTGTAAAAAAGAGATTAGATGCTGAAAATTTCCTTCGAGAATATTAGAAGAAGCTAGTACACAAATTATATCAATCACCAGAAATAATCTGTTTAACATGAAGAACTTATGCTTCGTGCCTTTGAGTTACACTTCCGAACTAGCAAATCTGTTATTTAAATTCATTCAAAATGGACTGTAATAGGCAAGTTGACAGTTTTGACAGTTACATCTTATGTTTTAATCATATATTTTTAAGCTACCATTTACCAGACTTATGAAAATAAAAGAACTCCTTCAGCCAATTGATAATCTATCGGAATACCATGCCTATTTTGAGGAGATGCCATCAATGCCAAATGTATATTGGTATGTGAGTGCAGGCATGGATTTTCGAGGTCCTGTTTATCTAACTGATTACCATATCAATCATCTTAAAAGGCATCACCAATACGAATTAAAGAAACCCGATTTGTATGTATTCAACTGCCTTGGAGGTGAAATAAATGAGTTGATCGATAATCTGGATTCCATTAAGAATGGAGGATATACAGTATATTCAGACGGAAGGACTGAGATTCTTGTTACTAAATACGTAGCCGTTAAGATTGACAGAGAAAAAGTAAACTACGATATAAATCAAGAGTTTATTGAGAAGGCTCATGTGAGTGATCCAATAAAGAAAAAGAAACATGATGCAGCCTTGCTGACTCTTAAAATTAAGAGTCAGAGTGTAGGTTTCGAAGAAGAAGTTAAAGTCATTTACCTGCAAATGGAAAACATCAACTGTTTCCAAGAATTCATTTTAAAGCACAAAGCGGTGAATGTTCAGTACCTGTGCACAACCCGCGAAGGTTTGGCCTGGGGCAATTGTAAACGCAGTATTATCAAAGAAATTTACGATACCGATCACCATTATTTTCCTCAAGGCTTTAATCCGGAATACGTCATCACATTTAATGATTGCACGCGATTGGTTTTCTTAAAAAGGATGCAAGTGCGTGGAAGAGAAGTCAGGAAACTGGCACCACTCCCCCCTGAGAACCAGGAACAATGGGAAATCAACAATACCGTATTTCAAATATTGAATTCCAACATTTCAACAACAAAGACTAAATAAACAAGACTATGAGTCAAACTAAAATATCAAGGCTAATAGATAGTAAGCGTTTGGAATATATCAATGAACCAAGCGATTCGGATTTGGATGAGTTGTGGAATATCTGCTTTGATGGAGTCGAAAACCAGGAACATATGAACAAATACGTAGCTCATGAAGGTCCTGGGAAAGAAGATTTAATCCGTTTTCTTACAAATCGATTTTTCCATCAGATGGTCTGGCTAATCAGGCATAAAGAGAATCAAAAAATCATCGGATTTCAAATACATGGCAACTTTTCAGTAAAGCAGCGGAACTGTATCGGTATCAATATCGCCAAAACCTATACCAAACAAGGATATGCAAAAGAGGCTTTATCTTCCTTACTCGATTATTTTAAAATGAAAGATTTCAGAAATATCAATGCTTACTGTTTTGATAAAAATGTGGGATTCAGGAAAACAATCGAAGCCTGCGGTATGAAACTCCAAAGCAAAACAGGTATTAATAATGCCAGTAATGAAGAATTGCATTATCAAATTACTTTTTAAAAAATAGATGTATGTCAATATCTATCACAGAATTACGGGAAAGCTGTAATAAAAAGGGCTCCATCTTTATTTACAATTGCTATAGAAAGGAGCTGAATGATCATCTATAATTTTCACGGATTTAATTCCACTGGCAAAAGTGACAAAGTTAAGTTTCTGGAAAAGAATTTCAGGGGAGCTAAAGTCATTTCTCCAAGCTGGAATTGTGCCAATGTAAATGAGAGTGTCGACAGATTGGAAAAGATTCTTTTAGCCCATCCTAAAAATGAAAAAATTGTTCTGATGGGTATCAGCATGGGAGGCTATCTGGCTCTTCATCTTTCCAGGGTACTCGATTGCAATGGTTACAAACATGTTTGTTTTATTTCCATCAATCCTGTCTTGTCACCCAAATCTTCTTTAAGACATTTTCTGGGAAAGAATATCAATTTTGATACTCAGGAAACCTATGTTTTATCCGAAGATTCCTATAGTGAAGTCCCATGTATCAAACCGGAACTCATACAAAACAAAGGCTTGTTGTTACTGGACAGAGGGGATGAACTATTGGATTCTTTTAAAACACTGGACCTATTTAAATTCAGCAATCATGTTCGTATTTATTTATATCCTAATGGAGAACATCGATTTGAACGGTTTTATGAGATTATCGAATCGATAAAGGACTTTGTAGGAAATTGATATAGTCCATTCATTTCAACTCATTGTTTCGGAGAAAATAGAAGGATAAGGAAAACAATGGAAGCTTGCTGTACGTAAGTACAAAGCAAGGCAGGCGCATTAGCTAAGTGCTCAAATAAAGAATTGAATTATTAAATCGCTTTAAAAAAAATGTATGACAGTATCTACTAAATCTTTACGCAAAAAATATGACGGAAGAGGTCCTAATTTCGTATTTGACAGAAAAAAACTCACGCCAAACGCTATTTATCTGGTCTGTGAATACGATTTTTATACTCATTACGATGATAAGGCATATATGACACAAGAATTTCCATCCATCAGTGAAGCCATGGCTTATATTGGCTATGGTTTAATGGCATCAGATTTAAGTCACAGATATATTGAAGCGTGCACAATTGGTGATAGCAATGCTATTAACTATTTCCTCGGTGATTCGGAGGATTGGGAAAGTCGGGAGGATTTTGAAGATTCCGAAATTGAATCAGATGAAAAGGAGATAAAATTGTGGATAGAAAAGGTTGACCAACTTCTGGAGAGGAAATCTGAATTTCAACTTAGCAATCTTGATGAGCTTATTAAAGATTTTAACCATAAGGGGGAGTTTTTTAAGGTGGTAGCTAGAGGAGACCTAATGACTCTTCTTAAAAGTGAATACTGTAATGAGCAAATCCAATCCTTTTCAAATTCCTATATAAACCGAGGTAATGATGAAAAGGACCCCGATCACCCTATGTTGGTTCTAAGAACTCTTCTGAATCAAGATTGCTTTAATCCCACCAATGAGAAGCATGAGAAAATAGCCTTGGAAGTCATGAAACAATTGGATGATTAGACAAGTAAAAAGGCAGAAGAAATTAATTCTTCTGCCTTTTTTCTTATAAGTCTGCGGGCTCCAGAACCTTTACCTGATCGCCATACATTTGAATTCGTTGCTTTAGTTCAAAGTTGGGTTTCACCCATAAAGCGATGCGAAACTCGTCTTCGTTATCAATTAAAACCTCCTGAGAAGTATGCAAAGGCAAGGTTCTGATATAATTCCCCTGCTCAGGCGTGAAAGAGAGGACAACTTTTTCAATTTTCTCACCTGAAAAATCCACCCCAATTATACCTCCGAATACTTCCTCTGCACTGCCTAATTTTCGGGTAAAGGTATCGGGTAAAACTTCCAATTTGGTAATCCTATCGAGAGCGTATACACGCGCTTCTTCTGCGTAGTCAACATGCCCCATCACATACCAGCGATTCATGTACTCCTTGAGTAATTCAGGATGCATGATAAAGGTTCGATCTCCCTCCTTCTGAAAATGCGAGTAGGTTAGCTTTACTTTCAGGTTCGCTTTTACTGCCCGAAGAAGAGGCTGCAAATAATGAACCCCAATCATGTGAGAACTTGAATCGAAGTGAATGTACTGCAGGGATTCTTTTCCGTCTCGTAAGGTTTCGATCAAAGTGTTGGCAGATTGAGCAATATCCAAAAAGCGCAAAAATGGCTCGTAATCTACACTTAACTCATCGTCAACATAGTAGCCTCGTCTATCAGGATGGTAGGCAATTTCTACCCCAAACTCGTTTCTGATACTCTCCAGCGAGCGTTGAAAAGTTCGTTCTGAACAACTTAAGCCCTGATCGTTTAATAAATCGATCAAATCTTGCTTAGAAGGATAGGTCGCTCTTTTCACTTTTTCTATTAACAAAAGATAGCGCTTAATAGTAGCTTGTTGTGACATAAAAATTGTATTCATTTAAAAAGCCTTCCTCCAATCTAATCCATATAGCAGTTTGGCATCTTGCACCAAAAGCTGAAAATCCGAAGCTTTGTCAGCTTTTTCTATGGCTCGATTTAATAAGAATTGTGCCTTTTTTGTATTTGACAGCCAAAAATTAACAAATCTTATCATAATAGAAAAATCTTTGGTCGATTTAACCAAATTTAATGCGTTTTCCAATACCTGTTCCACTTCCTTAGGCTCGCTTATATCATGAAGTATTTGAGCCAGATCAATCGCATTGGCGCATGATCCAATCAATTGATGCATCAAAATCAAACATTTATCTGCCTGTTTTTCGTCCAGGTCATGATCCACTATTACTTGTCTAATCAACATACCAGCGTCATAATCAGAAACATGTCTCATTGCCTGTTTCACAGCCCTGTTTGCCAAATCCATATCTTCCAATACGATCACAGCAAATTTGACAATTCGATAATACTCATGGGTGGCATATTTCTTAGCCAGACAAGTCTTACAATACGCTTTCATCAATAATTTGTCATGGGTCGTTTCTCTGATGGTATCAAAAATTTGATAGTACTCCTCAACGTTTTCAACACGATCTGCTGCCTCCTTAATAATTTCATGAGTCAAGCTGATATCTTTCAATTCCTTCCAGGCTGCAATGGCAATTGTGAGAAAGGGCTGATGATCCAAACTATCCTTTTCAATTTGCAAATGAAAGGCTTTATTGATCCATTCTTCCGCTTTCTTTTTGTTGCAATAGAGTCGCTTTAAAAAGCGGGCATATGGCAAGATATTCAAAGCTTCTTTAGGTTCAGTAAGGGGCATTTTCTCAAAATATTTTCTAAGTGCCTTCGCACCTTTTCGATAGAATTTATCACAAATTTGATGTAAAAATTGCCAATCCTGGACAAGCATAATTTCATAACAAAAATCAGCCCACTTCTCTCCTGCTTTTTGTTCATCCCAAAACTTTGATTTTAAGAGAAAAAACACTTTCAATCTCAAAGATTTATCCTTTGCCTGATCGAATAACTGCTCATACATCTCTCTTTTAAACGCCTCATCTTTAAAGTAACGACCAATTGAACACAAAATAGCTTCCCTATCGTCATCATCTTCCACCAGAGTCATGGCTTTGTCGTACCACAAACAGGCTTTATCGCTTTCCTTCCCTATTTTCGCATAAAATTCGCCCATACAACAGCAGTCATCACTGGTATTCGCAAGCTCCGCTGCTTTCTCTAAAGCATCTTCAAACTCATAAATCATCAAAGGACTTTGATGTTCCAATTTTGCAAGTTCCAAATATTCCCAGGTATATTCAGCCCATCCATTTGCTTTATTAAAGAGCGATTCTGTTTGTTGTAGACTTAGAAATTGATTTCTAACATTTGCCTTTAGGATATAGGTACAATCGTGATGATTCTCTACCAGTGAAATGGCTTCATCCACCAGCTCGTTAAAAAAACAAGTGCGCCTGGATTTACAAGCGAGTTGTACAATAAGAATGCGATCCTGAACCGACTGACACCAAATGTGAAGTTCCCTTAATGTTAATTCGACATCCTCCTCCATCATATCAGTAATCACAGATCTGTGACTTCGTATCAACTCCTGAATATTTTCGGTACACAAACTAAGATGATATCGAAAAACATGATAATTTTCACTGTATTCTATAGTAGTTTCCATGAAAATGACTTGAATGAATATGAATAGAAAAAGACAACTGATATTAGATCAGCACAGATTGTTAAGAGCTGAAGAGATTTTTTTTAAGCTAATACGAAATCTTACATTTACGATTAAATTCTTCGATGATGGCTTTAAATTCGATAGGTAGCAAAGCATTTACACCATCAACAATATGTTTGGGGATTTCTTTGTAGTAGGCCTGAGCAATACCACCTGTAATGCAGGCTAAGGTATCACTATCTCCTCCCAGTGAAATAGCTAGACGAATGGCATCTTCAAAATCTGTACTCTCGAGAAAAGCAATAATCGCTTCGGGAACCGTTTCCTGACAGCTTTCATTAAATTCATAGTTAGGACGAATTCCATCTACTGTGCGTGATAAATCGTAATCGAAAAGATTACTGATGGTTTCACGAATCGTTTCTTTACTGTTCCCCGTCCTTGCCAAAAAGATACTCAAAGCTGTTGCCTGTGCCCCTTTGATACCCTCCGGATGAGAATGAGTGACTCTGGCAGATTTCTCAGCCTCCTTGAGCACTTCCTCCGTGCTGTCACACATAAAACCAACTGGGCTCACTCGCATCGCACTGCCATTTCCCCAGGAATTGTAGGGCTGTGCATCTTCGGAATGAATCCACTGGGCAAAATTACCCCCATATCCCCGTCCAGGGTAGTTTTGTCCGTAATTCTGATAGGCATCAGTATAATCTGCCTGATCCAACAGAACTTCTGCTGTTGCAATACTTAATACAGTATCATCGGTAAAATCGGTTGTAGGATGGAACAAATCAAAATCAGTTCCCTTGTAATTGTTCCATTCAAAAACAGATCCAATCACATCTCCAGCTATAGCTCCAAACATAATCTTATATTTTAGTTAAACTTTATTATTTTTATGCAACAAAGATATTGAACGGGTACGTCAATACATGTCGTTGGTAATTTAACTAGTCGTTATATCTAAAAAAAAGAGCCTCCTCACAATGAAAATCATTTGGGAGGAAGCTCTTATTCAATTGTCAATTGAATTGTCAAAACTTAAAAATCTGTCAAACGTCACTAAAACTACAAAACTAAACAGACAGTACGCCAAAACATGACGGATATAAAATATATAAACAAAAAAATAACCTCGACATAGTTTGGCGGTCTTAGAAGCGACCTTTACTGTATAAACTAAAAAACACAAGCATCATGAACAGAACAAGCAAAGAGGAGCTTAAGAAATACGAGGAAGCCCGAAAGGGTCTTACTCCTGAACAAATAATAGAATTAGACAAAAAAGAAGCCTTAGAAAATGAAATAATGGGAATAGCCAACCATTTCAACATACTCTTGTTTCCTGAAGAATATGATTTTTACACTTATGAAAAAAGCAATCCCTGGTCGGATGACTATATGGAACGAATTAGTAGAAAGCGTGCAAAATTAGGGCTTTCTGAAGTGAATCATGAATCTCCCCTACGCTACAAGGACACTGACGAAATTTGCGAAAGCATGGCAGGTAAAATGATAATCGAAAAAAAATTCAGTAAGAAGATTCTATATATTGACATGGACAGCGTACTGGTTGACTTCCAATCGGGAATTGATCAACTAAGTGATGCCACCCAAAAGGAATACGAAGATCGTTTAGATGAAGTCCCTGGAATCTTTAGCCTAATGAAGCCTACCTCAGGAGCTCTTTATATCGTTGAGAAACTGGCTGAAATTTACGATATCTACATTCTCTCCACAGCCCCATGGGAAAACCCAAGTGCCTGGTCTGATAAGTTGAAATGGGTGCATGAATACCTTCCAAAGATTGGTCATAAACGACTCATTTTATCTCATAACAAAAACCTAAACGCAGGCGACTACCTAATAGATGACAGAACAAAAAATGGAGCTGGTGAATTTACAGGAGAACTGATTCATTTCCTTACCGATCAATACCCTAATTGGGATAGCGTTTTCGATTATTTGGTGATTGAATATGTGAAACATGCGCTAAAAAAATCATAAAGTGTGTCTGAGATCTTCTCTAGTATAAATCCAACTCCTAAATCATGCACCTAAATACATTCCAAAGCTGTCCTGCAAATATTATTCAAGCTATAGCCTTGTTTCTTCAAAATCCAGGATACATTCAGATTGATGCAGAAGACTTTGCTCATTTCACATCAAATCAGGAAAACATCCAATATCTAATTTTAGAAGAAAAAACAGAATCTCTGAATTCATCATTAAAAAAAGCATTGGAAACGCTACCTTCTAATCACAGAGCTTCAGAAATACTCGTTTGTTTTACATCTTCTGAGCCAGAAATCACTATGGTCGAAATCTCAAATCATTTAGATCAAATTACAGAAACCTTTGGAAAAAAAAGCAATATTATTTGGGGTGTAAACAAAGATGAAAATCTAAAAGAGGATACTAAAAAGATACTTCTCCTATTTCATTATTTGTAGTAAACGGAATTGAACAAGGCGGATTTTTTGAAGAATCCGCCTTAATTGTATATTATGTCTCGACCTGAAATAAATTGACACAAAATTGACTTAATTACTTTCTGTATCAGGAAATAAATACATTCCTCTTTATTGTAAAAGCCTGAATCAATAATGATTAAGACTTTCTATTCTTACTTATCATTAATTATAACAACTCATTTTTGCATCAATCTATTTTATCTTAATATCAATAGATTGAAGGAATGCGAAGGCTAATATTTATTCTATGCCTTTTTAATTTTCACACGCCCTTTTCGATAAGCATCGAGCAATCGATTCAGATCTTGAATTTGTTGACGCAGATTGGCTCCAATATGAGTATCTCCCACACGAATTCGCGTGGTAGCGTGCTCAATCATGCTTCTTGTTGAAACAATATCAACTTCCTCGATAATAGCTTTCCGTTTTGATTCAAAAGAGGCATGTTCAGCAAGAATTAAGCTATAAGAATCGTAAATTAGAGTGTAGCCAGCAATACCGGTCACTTTTTGATAGGGTTTCGACATTCCTCCATCAATTACAAAAAGTTTACCATCGGCTTTTACCGGACTTTCGCCTTTTCCAACCTGTACTGGTACATGTCCATTAATGATATGAGAAACTTCCGGATCGAGTCCAAACTCTTCTAAAATTCGACTACAGCTCGCTGAATCATCTCTTAGTTTGTAGTACATATTGATCTCCTCTCGCTGTGCTTCCTTATCGTCAAGAAAATAACGTTCGAAAGTGGCCATTTTCTTCTTCCCAAAAAGAGGTGAATAAGCGCCACTCCAAAGGTACCACATGTAAACCCTATCCTTATTCGTTTTTTCAGGATGTTCACGGTTAAAGTACGCTCGTCGACAGATCAAATCAAATTGATCATACAGAGCCTTTCCCTTGTAAGCTTTGCCTTGCAAAGTCAGATCTTTCAGATCCCCTTTTTCATCGAGAGGGACGCAACCATGAAATAGTAAATTTGAATTGTAAGATAGATAGGTACTTCCCTTGGAAAATAAGGTTTTAATATGGCGCTGCAACTTTTCACAATACAGGAATGAGTAACGAAGTTTTTCAGTGAGCTCTTTCTCTTCTTCGGTTAGTTCATAAGGATTTTTTGGATCAATGGTAGGAAACGATTTGTCGTTCAACTCCAATTCTCGTCCATCAATAATTACGATCCCCTTTTCATAATCGATTTTATCGAGCAGCAATCGATCTTCCATCTCCATTTCAGGACTGCGTTGGATGATATCGCCGGCCAGTTTCATCTCAATCACCATGATGGCTTTGTGCATTTTACTGGTCAATTTAATCTGCGTAGAACCAATATTTTCCGGAGGTGTATTTTTGGGGATGAAAGCTTCACATGGATCACTCTCATAGGCCTTCATGGCAAAAGTGGCCAGAGGCATTAGATTAATTCCATAGGCATCTTCCAGAGTATCTAGATTGTTGTAGCGAGCACTCAAACGAATTACAGCTGCAATGCTGGCTCTAATTCCAGTAGCAGCGGCCATCCAAACAATATCATGATTTCCCCACTGTATGTCTACCGAATAGTGATCATGGATTACATCCATCACCTTATCGGCAAAAGGTCCTCTATCATAGATATCCCCAATAATATGCAGGCGATCAATCAATAAACGTTGTATAAATTTACTGATCGCCACAATAAATTGATTGGCCCGATCAACATCGATAATCGATTGTATAATGCAATCAAAATACTTTTCTTTCTTCGCGTTAGGCTCATTCAGCAACTCATCAATCACATAGGCAAAATCGGATGGCATAGCCTTTCTTACCTTCGATTGGGTGTACTTATCGGCCGATACACGTGCCACGGCCATTAATCGGCGAAGCGTAATTGAGAACCATTCGTTCAAATCCTCCTGTTCGTTGGTAATGAGTTTGAGTTTCTCCTCGGGATAGTAAATCAGTATTGCCAACTGATTTTTTTCTTTTTCGTTGAGTGTATTCGCATACACAGCATCAATTTTTTTGCGCACCATACCCGAAGCATTTCTCAGAACATGACTAAAAGTCTCGTATTCCCCATGTATATCCGTTAGAAAATGCTCCGATCCTTTGGGAAGGTTGAGTATGGATTCAAGATTTATTATTTCGGTACATGCAGCCTGTACCGTAGGAAATTTTTCAGCAAGTAGATTTAAAAACCGTAATTCATCTTCACTGTAGTTGTTCTGTAACAACTCATCCTCTTGGTAGTTAAGATCCATTTATCTTTTTTTATATAATTGATTCATTAAATACATCGCCTCATGAGATGGCAAATTCTTCACTTTATCTATTCATGACAAGAACTTCATGAATTCATTTTCATTTAGCTTAGTGATGATCTATACTGCGTTCCGGTACGTTTGAGCCAAAAAATATTCACGAATTATTGTATAATATTGAGTTCATTAACTCACTTTGTTCGGTTCGCTAACGCATCTACGACTCAACTTAATATACATCGGCATTATACCTTTAAGCTTTCTAGTCAAGACTAAAGTCCATTTGGTATAACAGGCAATTCAGAAGAGAATACAAAAAATGAAGCAGCTCATTATATTTGAACTAAGAGCTGCCTAAAAGTTAACCAAGTATTGTAAAAGGTAAAAACCAAAAGAGCTTAATCTTTTGTCACAAAATTAAAATTAACAAACGTATAGCCAGACTCTGATCTACAAATTGTAATCTTAGTGTCAGTTTCTAGCAAAGGAGAAGACTTAATTTCCTTTTGTATTTCTTCATCATTCAGCTCTGTGACATCTTCGTTGGCAAAAATAAAACTTTCGGCAGTAATACCATCCCAAAACCACTTTTGATAAATTATATCGTATTCTCCCAATTTGGCTTCCTGCTCCGCCAATATCGTTGTATCCTCTTCTACTGGTACATTTTTGAACTTACTACTAATAGTCATAACTAAGTTTTTATTAATAATTATTCAATGACTGTATCCAAATTTGTGGAGTTATCAGAAACAAATCATTTCATACTTACCTTTATTTGGTCTATCATCAATAAGATAATCACCCACATATAGGTTTTATGATGAGAAAGTATTATCTCTTATAAACACCATCATCAAATATCACATCTTCTGAAAGCTCAGCGAATTTAACGATTAATATTGATTATTGTTTCGTTTGAGCCATTAAATTCACAAGCTCTTCTACGACTCAACTCAATATACTCGGCATTATACCATTTAACTTTATAGCCAAGACTAAAATCCATTTGGCATCACACATACTTCAACAAAAAATCACATCAATATCAGACAATCAAGGGTATACCTCCTTGTGCGACATTTTAACTTCATACTTTAAAATGTCAGATAAGGCAGTGTCAAAACTGAAATCAGGGATAGCCATAAAGTGATCCATTTGTATGAAAATGAATATTGAGATATTTGACACAAGATGATCGACGGTTTGGGGCTGTTTTAATCATCACCCATATGAGACATCCTAAACTAGCTCTTGACTTATCATTACTCTATGGGTTGACTTGCCATAAGATCTTTCACAGACTGAATCATGTAACGATATATGGAAATACTGCTAGGGATATTAGACTTAAAATAATCAGATCTATAAAAAGCATTCACATGCACACAGCTAACAATCTCATTTAAACAATCAAGTGAGACGATTGATTTTGGAGCACCTGTTATGAAGTTAACACCTGTCAGGCCATATTTAGATCCTATGTTATTATAATATTCAAATGTCATTAAGTAAGAATCAGCAGGAAGAGATCTGTAAATAAAATTTTCATCCTCGTATGTATCATACACTTTATCATTATTATAGGAGCTATTAGGAGGAAAATTAGAAATTAGTATATTTTCCTCATCTTTACGCTCCTCTAACAACTCAATTAGCTTATGGGCTTTAGAGATATAAAAAACTCTGTTTATCCCACGTTTTTTGACATCTTTTTCAAATCTAATTCTGTCTGACTGATCGAGGAAATGTTCATGATTAATAGTTGCTATAATAATATTCATACTTGATGTCCTTAGTGCTTGTTAGTAAAATTTGGTTGGATTTTCTGAATGTTTATATCTGATTGGATTTGGATCTCGTAAGTTCCAGCCTTAAAAACATAAGGTGTTATTTCTTTAGATATCTCACCTCGATAATCTGTTTGTTGCTTGGTGAGTTTCAGATCAAAATAATCTCCAGATCGATCAATTAACTCGTATATGGACTTCTCCTCTATATAATCTAAAGACCGATGATACATTTCTCTATCGTATTCATCTAACAGGTTTAATTCCTCTTGAGAATATATGATCTCTGGTTTACCAACTGCCCCATCATTACAATAGTACATTTGCTTAGTAAAAGCCACTTCTATTTTTCCATTAAAAACAGTGTAGATTCTTAAATACCTTATGGTTTCACCTTGACTACCTCCTTTAGATTCGATAAAAAGACCATACTCTCTTCGACCAATTTTCAGAAAATTTATCTCACCATAGAACCTCCCGAACGCACCCAGTCTATCAAATTTCGGATAAGATTCATGCAACTCCCAGTTTCCATATTCTTTATGGAAAACATAATACCCCATAGCCACACCACAGGCATGGCAATCTGAACAGACTAGATTGTATTTCTTTTTCACTAATTTTTGTAAAGAATCCTGCCAGTTAAAATTCGTCTCAATATTCTTTTTTTTATATTCCGATACCGTACAATAAGAGGGAGATTCAGTTATTAGTATACATTCATTTGAATCTGCATTTATAAAATGCTTGGTGTAGAAAATTGCGCCAGAAACACTTAAAGAATGCTTTACTCCGATAGCATGATCTGTAGAATCTACAATTGATAGTTTTAATTCGGAATCGTAGTTTCCAAATACTTTTGTCATTAACAAAGCATCAATCGTCTGTTCATTTTGGAACTTAAAAATAGAGGACTCTGATTTTATAACAAAAAAAGCAACTAAAAGAATGCTTATTGCGAATGCGAGTATTAAAAAGCGTTTATTCATAAAATTCATTCCAAATTAATTTTGATACTTTATCAAATTCTATTTCTCTCTCTAAACGATAAGGAAACCACAACTTCCGAACTTTAGTTATTACATCACGCAAAGATTTTTCGTCATCGCAATCACTCATCCTAACAATTAAGGAAAATGCTTCAAGATCATATCCGTCATACCACCCATCAACATCAAGCCATAGATCTGCAGGATTTATCTCACAAAACACATCATCTATATGACGGAGTAATTTTCTGTATTCATCTCTTTTTAGAGCTTTTGACATCTTGCCTTTTTTCCAAAAGTAAAGTTTACGAGCAAGTGAGAAAGCCCTTTTATTTACGATATCTATGGAAGTAAAAGAGTGATCCTGATATTCATAATACTTCAACAAGAAATGTTCGATTTCGACAAGACTTAAATCTTCGAATAAAACACGAAGAAACAATTTACAACAGATGTTTTCAACTGATTTATCTATACAATTGACTTTATACTCATTAGTTTTACCGTATTTATTCAGAATCTCACAAAACAGTGGCATATCTGTACATTCAACTAATTGATCAAGCGTTTTAATTTTATTCCCATTTAAAAAGGACTTGATGCCTTTTGCAATCTTTTTAGCATCTCTGGCATCTATTTCATTAACTTCATCGAATAAAACAAGGTAACATTCTGTTATATTATGAGCTACACGAGATGTGAAAACATCCAGGTTCAACCTCTCAATTTTCTCTTTTTCAAAATGTATTTTGTAAAGTCCAAGAATATATTGATGATACACATACTCCGATGTAAATTCTTCCTGATTCTGACCCAGAGGATCAATACTTTTAATAATTTCTTTAACTTCTAGGTAGTATCTGTTATAAATACTAAATGTTGATCTTTCTGAACGTTTTATCATTATATCCCTCGTGATTTAAAGAAGTTACACAAAATAAATATCACATTTCAATCCCTTAAAAAGCACTCTCCCAATCGCACCCTAAAATTAGCTTGGATTCCTGGCAAAGCATATTATACTCATTACCTATACTTGATGAATTAAACCCCTTCTTTATAAACTCCAAAGCTCTAGGTGTATCTTTCAAATCGAAATTTACAAATCGTATGATGTTTTGATAATCTTCAGTACAATTTGCAAATTCAACCGCTTTTGATAAAATTGAATCCATTCTATCTTTAGAAGTATCAAATTTTACTTTTGCTAAATCTTTTCTATTAATAATGTTCTTCCTATATTTTAAAGCATCTATACAATTAATCTCTTTAGCAAATCTTAATGCATCATTTGTTGTCAACATCTTCTGCTCGGATATTTTAAGTGGCACATATAAAATGCCACTATTATCGTATCTGAATATATTCACATCATTACATAACTTGTATAAGTTAAAAACATCATCAAAAGATTCTACTGTTTTTAATGCTTTTGAATATAATTTATCAACCAAAAGCCATTCTTGTGAACTTTCATACGCCATTTTACAAGCAAAACAATAGGTAGAACTCAAGTGTTTTTCGCTTAGTATTAAGTCAAAATATCTTTTTAATTCAACAGTATTCTTACTGGTTCTATTAATTACAGTGATTATCTCTTTTAAATGCTGACCATAGACTTCGTTCTTATCATCATTAACTTGACGTCTGTATGCATTATACAAATAGAAATGCAAAACATAATCGTCGTGAAGCATATGCCAAATATCCTCGGCAAGCACTAATCTACCATGAAAAGATCCTTTTACTTGAGTTATTTCAGATTCTTCTACGTGTTTCATGGCTCTCCTAAACCAAAAGCTTGCATCTTCCTTATTCTTAGTGATTTTTAAGGTCAATTCTGCGTAAGCCAATACGTCAGATAAAGATTCTAATCCCTTAAAGTCACTTTCCTGCATTAAAAGCATAAAATGCTCGGGAATTGACAAGTTGAAAAAGTCACAGTCCTTCTTTAAAAGCTCAAGGGTATCAGGATTAGACCAACTGAGCAGGTCTTGGTTCTCTATTAAAAGCTTAAGATCATCAGGAATAGATAAGTTAAATTTGTCTATACAGTCATTAATCAAACTCCATTCTTTTTTATCGATACAATCTTGTAAAAAATCAACAGCAAAAGCAATATCTATTTTTGAAGAATATTCATAATAGTGTTCTAAAACAAGAAAACGATCTTCCAGATCATCTTCAATGCTTAATATGTAATCAACAAGTTTGTTCTTTTTAATACCGGGCAAACTTGATTTTTCCAGAGAATAGAAAATATCATCACAACAACCAGCATCTTCCCAAAATTGGAAGCTATTGATATACCAATCCCAAGATTTTTGTTGATCGATAGCTGAATAATATTCTGCTAGCAACAATGATCCTTCAAAGGTAATTTCAAAATCTAAAGCTATGTTTAAACAATCTTCAGTAAGCTCATTTGAGATTTGAAGCGCTTCGCCAATAGCAGTTAAATCCAAATATTCTTTTTGACTTTTCGCATGCTGTAGTGCTGAATTAAACAGTTCACTTAAGCATTCATCAGATAAGAGTTTATTTATAACACTAGCTTTCAGAACGGCATATCCGTCTTCAAAATCTTCAACCAGAGTACTGGCCTCATCCATAAGGCTCTGAGCATATTTTGTTTCTCCGAGTTTAAGAGCTAAACTAGATAGACGTACTCTATCTATCACATCTTCACACCAAAGATGCAACTCACTAAGCAATACAACGGATATCCCTTCTGATAGTTCGACAATTTTCATTTGATTATCTTCAGAGAGAAATATGCGTACTGATTTCTGCCATTTACAATCGTCAACATCTTTAAAAGAACGATTTACATAAGTCGAAAATAGTTTTCGGAAAGTAAATAAGTTCTCTTCTGTGCTCTTTTTTACATCAATCATCTTTATATCTTTCTTCTTATAATTTTGTTCACTGTTTAGAAGCAATCGTGTCTATTATTAACTGTTGTTTTTCAGAGGTCGAAAAGATTCTTTTATACAAGCGTATATCCTCAACATATATGATGGCTTTTGTCAGCGGATGCACATCTATATTGGCAATTGGCTCAGTACTACCAACACCGAGCATTACCGCAACTTTTGAAACATAGGCATGACTATTATTCTCAGAAGGGGGTGCGTATATATAAATCAGATCCTCCAATGTTTCATCACCACTTGTAAATTTTGAGCGACCAGAGATTTTAGCCTTCAGGTCATGGATCAATGCTTTATAACCTGATTCCATATCTGGAAATTGTCGAAATCCTGTTTGACTGTTTACCGGTCTAAGATTACCAGGATTATTATGTCTGGCTGCCATACTCACTTTTTTAAGAGCTGTAAAATCATGTTCAAAACAGGGATTAGACTCTACATACATGGGATCTGAATAGTAATCAGGCGAACTAGCCCATTCGTATAATTGAACAATGACAACGAAAATAAAACACAAACCGACTGTCCACGCTCCAATAGTCAACAAAGCCTTAATCAACCAATAAAAAAATGATTCCCAATTATGTATTATCACATAAAGGAGTAATATGATGATTATAGAGAATAAGATCAAAATCAATTCATCGCTCATAATCAGATTCGTCACGCAAATAGCATTTCCATAGAGCATTACAAATATCTTCAGAATTAAGACTTCCTATTTTAGTGCTTGTTTCGCAATTTAAATACAAAGCAACTGAGTGTAAGAATGTGCTTGGTTGATTTGTAAAAAAAGTAGAATTTTTTATATAGTCCATCAAACTCAAGCCTGGCTCCTCTTTCATTATCACATCCAGTTTTTTGCTTGTAATATCATTTTTAAAAGGATAACCGCAATACAACTTTGCCAAATTCCAATGAGGCTTTTCACCCTTATGCAAATTGCGATAACGAACCACAGCTTCATAATGCAAATGCCTTCGTCTATGCAAATTTCTGTACCAGTTTAAACCTGCATCTAAATCATAACCTTTTACAAACCATCTTCTTATTGCATCAGGATTTGAAGATCCAGACAGCTCATTGCTTTTGTAACAGATCCTATATTTCTTAAATCTGTACTGCCAATAAAAAGAAACAGGTATTTGAGAGATTAATAATAGACCAGAATAATACTCTAGTCCTAATTTCAAAATATTTGAACGACAGGCAGTATGAAAAGGGCTTGTATAAAGTAGGCGTATGAGTTCCTTATTCTGTGTCATGTCTTCAGAAAATTGAGAAGAACAATGCTTTTTCACATATCTATCGATATATTTTTTGGCAGTTATCAGCCTCTTCCTGCTTGTTTTATTCAATTTCGAAAGCGATATCTCGTACATATTACTGCCTTTTGTCATAAAAGATAATTTCTAATAATGATATAAGTAAGCCCTAAACTTGCGTTTAGGGCTTTTATTTATTCAGCCTTAATAACTTTATAGCCAATTACGACTGCTGCAATTCCACTTCAAAAGTAAAATATATTATTTTCATCATGGGTTCCATAATAATATAGAAAAGCAGTACCCATACTCACAGCAAAGCCATCTAGAATCAAGACAACACCTAGATAATAGTCCCAAAATTCATAAGCCCTAATTAATATGCAGTGAATGATTGACCATCACCTGTGGCTTGTCCCACTTTATTGTTAGGAGAACCTCCCTTGGTATAAGATATGTAGCTATCACCTGGAATTGTTGTACTTTTAGTTTCACCAGGCTTTAAAGTGCCGCAACTGGAACTTGCACTAAAAGATTGAGAACCATAATGAAAAATGACTTTATCAGAACTTGAATTGTGTAATGTGATTTTAACTCGACTCATTTTATTTGTTTTAATCATTAAAAAATTGGCTCTACATTCAATCTTGAATTATGAAACTTTCATTAACCTTTCATCTCCAAAATTAAGGAATTAAAGAACCGTTTATTATGAAAACAAATGTATTATGTAAGACCGCCAAAACTTGACGGAATGGTAAAAACATTATATCCTATCCATTAGAAAAAAAGGTTTTTTCACCTTAATTCGATGACCATAGGATTGAATTTTACGTTTTAAATCGAAATTAGGCCTTACAAAAATGGATATAAGCAATTCTTCATCATTATCTGACAATATTTTTTGAGAATGATGAAATGGAATATTTTTCAAATCACTAGCTACACTTTGAGAAATTGAAAGTTGAATCTCAATGGGATCCTTATCAGTTATATTTAATCCAATAACATTATCAAACACGTCACTAGCATCAGGCAACTTCCGTTTGAAAACTCTGGAGCCAACAAAAACCCTAGAAATTCTGTCTAAAGCATAAATTCTTTGCTTAGCATTATTAGTATCGAAACCAATAACATACCATCTATTTTTATATTCTTTTAAAAACTCAGGATTAAGATAAGTGTTATAAACTGTTTGTTCTTCGAGATTTTTATACATCATATGAACAACATTTCTGTTACGAATAGCTTCGAGCAAGGGTTGGATGTGTTCCACACCAATCATCTCAGTATAAGAATCGAAATGAATGTACTTTAGAACATCTTTACCATCTCTTAAATTATCAACAATGTTCTTTGAAGAATAAGAATGCTTTAAAAACCCTAAAAAATCAGAAAAATCTATAGAAGACGTTTTATCAATACAATAACCATTGTAGGTTTTATTATATGATATATCCACACCAAAGTCATCCCTTAAAGTTTCAATACTTCTCTCAATTGTTCTTGTAGAGACGGATAAACCACGATTTTCGAGTGACATTTTGATGTCATTAAGACTAGGGAAATGGTATCTTTCAATTTTACTAATTATTGCGAGGTATCGTTTGAGTGTAGCTTGGTAAGACAATTTTATTTCAGTTTTAAAGAATTTATGAAGAAAGGGTTAGACTACTAATCCAACCCTTGATAATTTAACTTCCACACTTAGTGAAACATTGTATTTTTATGCAAAAAACCAAGAATACAAAACAAATAGTAGAAAAAGGAAAAGAAAAGTTTTCCAATAACGACCAACTAGCGATTCACTCCACTTCGTATCATTAGAAAAATCATTACTTAATCCTCTCCATTCGTGTCTGTCAGATGGCGAATGAGAACAATACTCTTTACGGTATGGACCTCTATCATTTGTAATTTTACCACAATAATTGCATTTATAGCTCATTCTATTAAATTTTAAGATTATATGTTAGTAGTGAAAATAAAATATGATACTATTTCTTACTCCCTAAAAGAATAATATTGGATTAAGAGAAATTCTACAATACCTATTACAAGTATTAGAACATTCTCAAATTTTATATTAAGAATTAGATCGTTTGATTTTAACAACCCTCTAAGGGTGCACTAGAGTGCTCTTTATTTTACCTCTAATAATTAGCAGATTGCTTAATTTCTAATGCGAAACAAATGTATATCCCACTCCTTTTGTATCCATTAGCTTGAAACCATTGTTACTATCAGGATCTTTTCTGAAAATTAATTTAACTTTATCATTTTTATTCTTTTCACCTTTTATTACAACTTCTCCAGTAGTTTCAACAAAACTCGTAAGCAGGAAGTTTTCCATTTTAACTGTACCACTGAGGTTATCTTGATATAATACTTTAATTGCCTTAGCTGTTGGGTTTTTGATGAATTTATAGAAACGGGTATTTCCTTCTTCTGATTGAAAAATATAAAGACCTAAGTAAGTATTATTTAGAGTCACGTATACTTTTTCTTTCTTAACAGTTTTTTTTGTAGGTTGTATTGAAGTAACCTTATGCGATTGTTTGATATAAATTTGAATTTCAGCAACTTTTGAATTCTTATGACTATTATCTAATTCATATTTATACTTGGCACCATACGATGTCTTTTCTGGGTCTACGGGACCAGTTATTTTTGCGTTACCCTTATATGATGTGGCAATTGCTCTTGCTTTTTCAAACAATCTCTTTTCTATATACACACCAACTATTTGATCTAGATTTGAATTATATAAATTTGCATAATCGTTCCATGAACTGTTACTGCCACTACCATCATGATAATCTATTTCAGAAAAGCTACATTCTTTTGGTCTAAGACTTTGAATTGACTGATATGCTTTTTCTATTTGATTACTCTTAAGATAATATGAGAATCTAGAACTCAACAATTCTTCTTTCATCTCCTTCTTCGAAACCCAATCGGTTATTAATTCAAGGAGACTTTCAGCTTCATCAAATTTGTTGCTTTTTAGTAAATCTTTCATTTTCATTTTAGGACTATTATTATTTAAATATTCCTCAATTGAAATTCCATCCATAATAATTTCTTTATAAATGCCTCTTTTTTTTGTGCAGTATGAACTATAAGAACCATCATATTCCTCATTGCGCTTATCTGGTTCAATTATGTTATTTTTTAGCCCATCTGCACGACGGTGTATAGATGACTTAAGCTTGCTTACTAGAACTAACAACTCCTCTTTAGATTGCCCCTTCTGAATTCCAATAATAATTTTTGACTCAATATTTTCCAACGACTCCGTTTCTGCAGTTGATTCTGCAGCATTTCTCGCCCACTCATTTTTTTCAGTTATATCTGAATAATGATTACTTACCTTAGTATAAGTAGCAAGAATCAAAAAAACACCAAGCACTATTAAGGTAGTCATTAGTTTTTTACTCATTTTAAAGCTCCTGTGGTTTTTATGAATGAGCCCTAGCTTTTCGTTCTTTTGAATAAGCTCGGCATCCAATATCATTTCTACTTCGTCCACATCATCGCCTAGAGCTTTAGCTTTTTTAAGAATAACTGATCTTTCTTGTTTTGTTATCTTACCATCAGCAATAGCTAATTTAATTAAATCTCTTATTTCTTCTTTGATCATGTCTAAAACTATTTTTTTTTGATAAACTAATATTGCGGCTTTTTACAATATTTAAAATGAAGTGTTCTTTTAATAAAAAAAAAACTATTGGTATTAATGTTGCTATTAAGTATGAAGTAATATCTAGGATATCAAAAGTTCCTGAAAACAGATCATATTTTTGACCATATTCATGAATGATTGATATAAAAGGAATAGCCAATATGCAAAAAAAACTTAAAACACTGTTTTCATCATGCCAGATGAATAACATCAAAGTAACCCAAGAAAAAACCCATAACCCGTCAGGCAGATTATAAATAAACCAATTAGGGTATAATTCATTTTTTAAGTAGAAATACTGGCTTCTGTAACTTATGATCTCTTCAATAAAGGTTCCTTTAAATAAATCGAAAACCATTATCTCATTTGACCTGAAAATAATATAGATTAAAATCCCAGTAAATAAGGATAAGAAGCTTACATATAGCAAGTATTTATTGGATTGGTCCATTTGCTCATATTTTTTCTAATTATTCATATTTCATGAATTTCATATTTAACATGCTCATTCCATCATTCGAAGTGAAAAAGCCATTTGCAGTATTTTGATTAAGCGTTAGCATCATTACTCCGGCAGTTTTTCCACAATCGCCTGGAATATTAATTACTAAGCTAATTTTGTCATGCCTTTCATTTATCGTTCCAGCAAAAGAGCATTGTATTTGATCTTTTCCTGAAACTGTACCTGTAATATTATTATTGAAAGTAAGGCTGTTAATCGTTATGGACTCAATTAGTGTTTTTTGACTATCAATCCACTTGCCTTCAATCTTAGATTTAAGTTGCTTTAATTTGCTTAGTTCTTCGCTTGTATGTTCTTGGGGAATTTCATTTGCTTTCATAATGTTAAAATCACTTACTTGCCCATCACCTGAAATCCAAATACCACTGCCTACCCCCATTTTAATAAAGAAGTCTAAAGTTCCACTCTTATTACTCAGTTCCGTTTGTGATTTGCTAACAGTGATATAATATTCACCGTTTGATTTAGATTTAACTACACCCGTAATTTTGTGATAAATACCATCCTGATATAATCGCCCGGTTAAAACACCAGAATTGATATCCTGAATATCAACAAATGTTTTTTTCGACCCCAGATTTCCAGCCCAATACCCAATTAATTTCTCATCCAAATCAAGCGTATTCGCAGACTCTATGTTATCATTATAATCATCTAATGTGATAGGTTTTCTTATCAAGTAAAATCGGGTTTCTTTTGTTTCCAAAGTATTAATTTCAATGCTTGTAGTACCCATATCTGATTGGTTAATTTTCAAAATATGATTGCCTGGAGCAGTTAAAAACACCTTTAAAACACCATTTCCCTTAGATAGTTTGGTAATTTCATCATTCTCATCAGATATCTCAATTTCCATGTCTGGAGGAAAAACATTGAGTACAACCAAAGCATCAGAAACATTAACTCCTACAGGTAATCCAATATTCCCCTTGGCTTTCTCCTTTTTAGTAATATCATAATATTCAAGCTCATTAATTGCAGATATTCTAAAAAATACGATTTCCTTGCTTTTTAATGAAGGCAGACTATTGGGATCCATCAATTGCCCAAAATTAATAGTATAGTTACCAAAGTAATTTATAGTAATAGCTTGAGGGCCATCACTTACATATAAATAATATTGTCCACCATTTTTATGAGGTTGATCAATATTCTCTACACTCGACTCAAACTTTAAGTCAACCGGTGTGTCAAATATTAATAATGTCTTTCCCTCAGGAACTTTTTCTTTTACTTCCTTACCCGCCTTTTTATCTATTTCCCATTTTATAGTGGATTGCGAGTAGACCTCTTGTGATAATACCAAGCAAAGTAATGAAATGAGAAACACCCACGTCCTTTTCATAATGTGTTGTCAGTTAATATTAGATATGTATTTTAAGTAACTTTATAATTACTTACTTCTGAGGATTAAACATTTCTAATTTGAATTTTTCATCTTCACTCAATGTTATATTTCCAATTTTTTCTGGTTGCCATGTTCTTACATGGATTAATGGATTGTTATCATCCGAAAAATCTATCATTAGGAATAAGTAACCAACATCACTATACCTTGTGGTATTCCATCCTTGCATCATATTTACCCCATATATATCAGGGTATTTTCTGTGCTTTTTTATCTCTATCTCAGAGAATTTAATGTTTATGTAAGAGTTTTTTTGAAATACACCCTTAAGCTTTGATAAGTATTGTTCTTTAGTTTGTTTTTGATAGGTGATAATTTTATCACTTAAATATTTCTTTGACATATCCTTATTGGCAGGCGTAACCGTAATCACCTTTCCAGTTATAATAAGTGCATCCTCACTATAAACTTTATTTAAATAATCGATGTCTTTTCTGTTATAAGCGGTTCTGAAGTTTTCTAAAAAATCAAGAATTATCTGCCTCCTTTTGTACTCCGTAACGCCTTCGCCTTCACTAATCAATTTGTTATACCTATTCGTCTCCATAGATATGTATATATTATCTATCATGCCATTATCTGAGAACACAAAAACCATTTCTTGATACTGATCCTCCTCAGGTGCTTCCTGCATAAAGATTGGTATATTTCTAATTTCGTAACCACCTTGTGCGCGTTTAATTGCTCTTTCGATAATATCAGTTTCGTAACATCTGAAATTACTCATTTCCCACATGGAGAGTAATGATGAAATAGCCTCATTAGAAATTATTTTGGACGAAATTCTTGGTTTTGTTTTCTTTGCAAATGCAGTATTAATTTCCGATAAAAAAACAGATGCATTGGATTGCATTGTTTTTTTCAATGTCTTATTTGTTAAATCCGTAACAATTACTTTAGTGTTAAATTGCGCGAATATTATCTGTGATGACAGCATTAACAGAGCCAGCACTGCTGTTACCTTAATTTTAAAATTCATATACATAGATTTTTTTTTCATTTTTGCTCTCGCTAATAGAAACCATTTTCGAATTTAGAACATTCATCCGGCTTGTAGTACCTTTATCCAAAATCATTAACAGCTCATCAGTATTAGAACTAAATACAATAAAATAACATTCCTTAATATTGTCCTTAAAGGCATCATAGCGGTAACTATAAACTAATTTACCTTTCATCTTTTGTTCCTTCAAATAACCAACAATATCATTAAATCCAGATAGTTTAGCGAGGTGGTTCAATATGGCACTTGATGTTTGAAATATCTCATCATTATTCTTTTCATTTATAGTAATAGATTTTTCTACAACTATAGTAGCTGGTTTTTCTGCGATCTCTTTTTTATCAATGACAGAATCTTCATTTTTAATGACCGACTTACTAATTATCTTAAGCTTTTCTTCAGCAGGTGTTGCAACTGATTCAGTTCCTTTAGCATTCTCAACAGGCATATTTAACTTCCATCCCGTAGTTGTTTTCGACTCATTTTTTGGGGTACTTATTACTCCTTTAGATGTTTTATCAATATAGGTAATGATCATATATTTTGGGCCTCTCGGCTTTATGATGTATTCTATATTATCTTTTTTCAAAGTCTTATTAGATGATAATTCATTTTTAATATTTTCCGAAGACCAAAACAAGTCTGCTGCCAATATTTTACCTTTAACAGTATCCCCTTGGACTGATTGCATATAAATATAATTAGGCTTGGTTTTTATTTCTCTCTCTAATTCTATTCTCTTTGAATTTTGAGCATCCACATTGGTAACGCTACCAACAATCAGCATAAAACTCATTAAAACCGAAACGCTTATTCTTATTTTCACAAACATGTTTAATTATTTATGTCAGATTCATTGTCATACTCAGAAAATAAATTCTTAATATTATCAGAGGGTATATTTGTATAAAAGCTTGCATTAATTATCGGATGTTCTCCGAACAAATCGTTTTTGACTGTTTCAACCGATAATAGATTGATAAAGTTTAAGCCTTTGTTATGCATGATTAAAGTTCCCACTAACGTCTCATCATCCGAATCTTCAACACCAAAATAATAATAAAACTCCTCTTCAAAAAACAAGAGAAAGTTGACTAATGGCATTTCATATTCCAATACTTCATCACCATAAATTTTATGCTTTATTTTTAAATCAATATTTTTATTTGAATCGAAAGGAACCAGAAAAATATTTGAAAAGGATTCTAAAGGGTATTGATCAGAAAATACAAGTTGAATATCCTGGGTCGTATCAATTTCATAGTACTTATTTGACGTAATCGCCTTAAAATAACTATCGCCAATACTCACCTTTATACTGTCTTTGTATTTTACCAGAGAAGAAGCTTCAATATCAAGGTTCGGCAATTTATAATTAGGCTTATAGTTCATCAATAATGATGAGATTTGTTCTCCATACTCCTTTTTATCCATTCCTGTTATAACATTATTATTGGCAGGAAATTTCATAACAAATTCATTTAACCCCTGTCTGAAAATAGCTGAATAGTTGATACCATCATATTTTATCGCAAAATCATATGGACCACATAATATCGGAATTGTATTTTTTAAGGTTTTAAAGCCAGGTTCACCCAAAGAATTATTATTTAACCGTAATTCAATTTTGTCTTCGCTTATTTTTTTCTTAATAAATGAAACATCACCTAACAACAAATACTCTAACATCGACCTTTCCATAAATGATAATACTTCAGGGCTAAAAATAAGTTTTTCGTTGAAAGAGAATAGATTTAAACCTATATGAGTTAATTGTCCTGTGTTATTGAATAATACTTTTAATTCAACTTCGTCACCTCTTATATTACATTTAACATTGTTATTTGATGCACTATTAACCTGATTTTTGCACTCTAATGGTAGCATTGAAAATACCTCGTTTAACTTTGCAGAAACAGATACTTCCTGTGCTACCACCCAAGTGCCGATAAGTGAGAGAAATAATATGAAGAATATTTTTTTCATTATCTACCTATCATTATAACCTCTTTCAAATTATTTTGGCTATCATATAATTTGCCGGATACTATATTTCCTTCGAAGAATTCCCCGCTAATATAATCTCCCTTTTCTGCCATACGCTTCTTTAGGTCTTTTTGGGAAATACGCTCTTTTTGGCCATAGTAATAATTACCTAAGCCGTGCATTTTAGCATCTTTCACCTCACCGACATATTTACTGCCACCATCAAAAGTTAATGATTGTGTTCCTGCAGGTGTTTTTGAATCTGTTTTGACCGGCTCTACCACTTTCTCCACAACTTGTTCTTCTGGAGTAGGTTCAGCTTCTCCGCTGTTAAGCATAAAAATCACTCCGGCAATAATCGCTATAACTACTATAGCAGCAATTATAATTATTCTTTTTTTACTACCTGAATCTGAATTTGGGGGACCTCCAAGCCCTCCACCACTTGACACAGGAGCATCTTTATCTTCCACAGGCATCTTACAGGCAGGACAACAAGATTCGCCTAAAGAATTCTCAATAATGTCATTTTCTGAAATTTCTTTGTCAAAATTTTCACAAATAGGGTTATTGCAAACAAACTTACTCATGTTACTTTATTTTAAAATTGTTTCTACTAAATATTCTTTTGCCTGTAGTACTGCATGATATTCTTTATCCATTTTATCATTTTCATAATCTTCAGCTAAAATTGAAGGAATAATATCAGTATTAATTTTATTAACCCATATTTCTCTAACTTCTGCCTTTTTATTACTTCTGATATTTATGAATTCTTCAATTCTCTTTGTTAGAATATTGTACAAACGATCATCTAAAAGCTTCTCCTCTAATATGTCATTTTTGAAAAGAAAATTGCCAATTTCATAAAACTTATCGGTTCCATTTGAGATATCAAAAAATTCAGTGCTTGACGCATTATCAGGATCCATGTTTACGAAATACTTACCCTTATCCTTACCAACATACCCAATACCATAGGCTAATAAGAAATAAGGTAAAACTTCAGCTTTAAACATTTTATTCCAAGCGCCTTCCTTTTGATTATCATTGAATGGAACTATTTTCGGGTAATTATTAGAAGAACCTTCAGTGTGCAATGTGAGAGCAGCAGTTTTAAAATCATTCATGAATATTGTTTCATATTTGTCATGCATCATTTTGCTAACTATATCAAAACTTCTTAAAGCCATATTAGCTCTTGCTTTAAAAATAGTTATTGAATTATTTCTTTGAGCATCAGGAGAAACAACAATTTCTGAATTTGGGAATGTTTGCTTCAACATACTTTTAAACTCTTGCTCAAACTCTTCTGCCTTTTCATTAACTTTATACTTAGGAACTAATATAATATAAATGTCAGATGCGTAATTTTTCAGAGATGTTGTATCCAAAGTTTCCGATTTGGTACTTGATAATTTTGCATAAACACCCGACTTATTACTTAAGTTTTTAAAATAACTTGCCAATTCATCTTTTGAAAAGCTATTTTGAAAATAATTGAGGACATTTCTTCCTACTAATTTATCATCTCCTTTTATTTTTCCAACTTCTTCAAGAAGCTTGTAAATTTGCGGAATCCTGGAATTCAAATGATATAGATAACCTTTTGTTAGAGAATCACTATCCATATTGTTTAATAAATCGGAAAAGGAAGCGCCTCTACTATTAGTAATTAATTTTCTAAATTGAATAAACTCATCCAATAAAATATTTTGTTCATTCAATATAATATCAAACTCTCGTTCCACGCCTCCCTTTTCATAAAGCATCTCAACACTGTTAGTCCTGTATGATTCTTTATTATTTGGATTAAATATTTTGTACTTTTCACTTACCGTATCAACAATTTTTTCATTTGCATCCAATACATTCGCTGATATTTTCTTTATCGTAACAGAGAGTTCATCAAATTTCTTAATTAATCGATCAATCAATTGTATGGAAAAATTGTAAGAAACAACTTCCATTTTGTTAGTGTATAGTTTTTGTATAAACCAAGCGGCTGACTCAAAAGCCTTTTTTGAGCTCTTCAATGGTTTTTTAAAATCGACCAGTAGTTTTGATATTTCTCTATTGCAGCCTGAAATAGTAAAATCAGCATTAGTAACATCAAATTCACCAGGATCAGTTAAATGCCCAACTCTTCTAGATGCAACTGACGATATTTCTAACAATTTTGTTTTCAACCTATCTACGATCAGGTTTAATTCATTGATACCAAGCACACGATCCCCTTTAGATATCCACAAATCAAATAAATACTCCTCTGTTCTTTTATAAAAGAAATCAATCTGCTGATTGATATCTTGGCTTTTTTCATGCCAATATTTCTCAACGCCGATCCCTCTAAATTGGCTGGAATAAAATCCATTCATGTAGTTATTAAAGTACATAATTGGTTCTTTTTCTTTTCCCGAAGTATAGACTTTTTCTGAATTTCTCTTCAAGGTTTCACTAATGTCTAAAAATTCTGAATCAGCATTTTTAAAATCCTCACTTCCATGTGGAGTCTTAAGGGATAAATAATCTAAGGTTAGATTACAAGCTTTTAAAATATTGTCTTTACCCGATTTTTCAACATAATTAACAGTAACATCTTCCCCTTTTTTATCAATATACCCCTTACCATCGGACCAATTATTATAATACTGCTGATTTAAAAATTGTTGCGCCAACCAAGCACCATATAAATCAACAACCTCCATTTCTGGGATTTCAACTTTTTTCACGGAAGCACTGGCGAAATTCAAAGCCCTTTCCTTTTCACCAGAAAACTTATCCAATTCTGAAATAATTGTACTATTTTCAGTTAGCTTTTTATATGCATCATGCCCTTCTTTTGATAGGGGTAGATTTACGACCGACTGATACAAGAAATCACCAATCATTTCAGGCAACTCATTATCGTAATCAATAACCAGATTATTTTCATTCTCATTTGAGAACACGAAACAGCTAGTATATTGCGCATCAATTCTATTTCCACTCCCTCGAGTAAACTCCTGAATATCTATAGGTTTATAGTGGTATTTATTTTCCCCCGATTCTGCACGGATACCAATTGCATTTATTTCTTTCAATGCTGCATAAGCATTTGGATAATAGTAACCAAGAGAATCTTTTCCTTGAACATTTCTTTCAGGTAAATAGGCATAAACAACTATTCTATCCTCGTTAAGACTATTTGCAGAAATATGTTTACTTACTAAGCTAATAACATCAACTACAGATCCACTTCCAGTTCCTCCAGATAATCCAGCAATTATGTGATATGTTGTTTGTGCACTAGAACCACTGATCTTACATACATTCTCATATGCAATTTGTAGATTCTTGGGGAAAGCATTATCTCTGTCATTGTATACACTTGCAGCAAAATATGCTCGTCCTAATTTTCTTAATTGACCTGAACCTTTTTCTGTTTTAACAGAAAGTTCTTGCCATGCAGATTTATCCCCAAGCCATGGTGTTATTGTAGGATAATTTGATTGATTTTCATAAATATCTTCCCATTCAACATTTTCCCGAGTATTTATTTTTGCCCAATCATCTATTCCATAATCTATCCCCAAATCTTTATCCCAACCCTTATTTAAGTCTTGAGGATCTGAATCAACATACAAATATTGAATAGGGTAACTATTCGCTTTTTCTTTAGTAAGTGCATTTCTAAAAAGAATTTTTCTGAATGATTTCAATGCTGCGCCTCCACGCCCACCAAGTCCAATAATTATGTGATTGTTTGCCATTTTAGTTATTTTATGTTTTGTCGAATTCTATCTCAAATTTATTTTCTCTATTAATTATTTGTTCTCTGAAAGCTTTTAATACTTTTCATTCAGTAACTCCTATTCCTATGTGTAAATGGTTTGCCATAATAGAAATAATAATTATGATTTATTTGTTCTGGTTTATGTTTGCAACATAGTGATTTTAAATAATCCCACGATATGTCTTCCATTGGAAGACATCTTTAGTTTCACAAAATACCATTTATATTTTTCATAAAAAACTGTCAAATCTGTCAAGTTTAGGAAGAAGTCACAAATATCTGTTTATCTTAAACTTATGACTCTTTTAAAAAAAAACATATCAGAACTCCGCTAAAATGTATTGCAATTAAATAAACAAATCCATATTCTAGATAGTTATAGTTTAAAAACACGATTAATTATGAAAATAAAGGTAAAGCTGCTCACCGCCAGAACTTGACGAAAAAGTGAATTTCTAAAAATCGGCCGCTTCAATATCTGGATCAGTTAGATCCAAATTCAATTGTAACACTTTCGATATTTAAACTTGCCATTATAAATAATTTTAAAAGATGTGTTTTAAAAATTTTATTATGATTGTGGAAAGCACAAACAAAACCAGTAAAAACAGCTTATCAAATCTGTCAAGTTTATCCAACAAAAAAATATCAATCATCTTCACCTAGCTAAAGAACTGAGACACACAAAAAATCCCCCTTACAGTAAGGAGGATTTATCTAAACAAATGTCGTTGTTAAAAATAGGTTGAGGATGAATAAAAACTAACAAAATGATCTTATTTTTGTCAGTAAGCCGGGGCCCTGAATTCCTTTCATAAACTTTCGCGGGTTTAGTCGTGAATTAAGGAGCCTCAGCTTTTTTTTATTTAGACCTCTTTTTCTTCTAATGCAGGATTTGCATTCTCATTTTTGGTTTGACGGGCACGTGCTGCCGTCATGTATTTTTGAGTAGAGCCGTTTATAAAATTGGCTATCTCAACATACTTTTCGTTGGGGCTGATACGGTTCAGCACCTCAATCGAATCGAACAACTCCTCGCAGGCTAAACGCAAGTCCTTATACACCTCTTCGGTATCGTAATCAAGCTTGCTTAGCTGTGCTTTGGCTCTATCCTCATTCAACTGATTGTAGGCCGCATTATCATCTACCATGTCTTTATACCAGGTATCGGCGCTTAAAGTCGCAATCAGAGCCTTATTCTCATCCAATTCCAGCTCCTTAAGCAGACTGGCCATTTTTGCCGACTGCACCTTTACGCCTTTAGCATGCAGGGACCAGCCGTGAGCTCTTATGGTACGACAAATTTTATCTGCCGCAGTAGCCAGAGTATCGTCTTTGCGATGTGTACTGGCCTCCATCAGCTTACGGAAAGCTACAAAAGATTCATCTCTGCGATGATCTTTCTTATGCAACCAATTGGTATACTGACTCGAACGGGTACGGTTCGATGCCGCCAAAGCCTTTTCTTGCTTCAGGTTTAACTTTTCTACCGTGGTGCCTAGTTGCAAACCTTCCATCTCGATGGAAGCCAGGTAGGTTTTAATCTCGTTGCAATATCCAATAAACTCGTTAATACGCAACAAACTAAAAATCATCTTAATAAACATATCTCAAAAATTTTCGAATAGTGAATAATATCGACATTTGTTAAGTGACTATTAAATTTAGAACATTTTACACACTTAAAAAAAAATAATATGTTTTTGTTATCATCAAAACACAAAACACCATAAACAACTGATAGACACACCCCCGCCACTACTACACTCAAGACAGATATCTAAAAACAACATTATTATGAATAGAAAGCAAAAAAAGTTTGATCATACCCGAAGACTAAGCCAAAAAAGGCAAAATGATCCTTCCACAAAACATATCCCAAATCCCATTCAGAATGAAACCTTTTTGCTTTGGAGCATACCTGAACCCGTTTAGACTCTCTTTTTTTTGTTTGGAGATAGGTTGAACCGGTTCTGGATATCATTTTTTTGTTTGGGGAGAGTCTGAGCCCGTTCAGGCACTCACTTTTTTGTTTGGAAACAGGCTGAGCCGGTTCAGGGCATCTTCTTTTTTATTTGGGAGGGTTTGAGCCCATTCAAGCAGTCTCTTTTTCGTTTGGAGATAACCTGCAGCCGTTCAGACAGGCTCCTTTTTTGTTTGGAAAGAGCCCAAAGCAAAACTGAAGTCTCTCGGGGGCTTATGAATAAAGGGCTTGGAAAGTTTTGGGGTGAAATTGAACCTGACTATTTTTGACCCCGATGTTTCGGGTGTCAGTTCTAATGTATTCCATTTTTTACCGCACTTGCATAACAACACAAATGGGATTAAAAATCACAAGCCTTTACCCTCAGATTACAAATCTGAGGGTAAAGGGTATTTGGGCTTGGTGTTTTTTGTACAAACAGAACACGAGCGATAAGCTCGTGATACCTAGGGATTATACAATCTGGCTATTTACCTATTATTGTCTTATTTACATTATCATATGTATAATTGACTACTTTGCCATTTATAATTAACTCTATTGCTTGTTCAATAACAGCAAATGGAGCAACAAACCATTCACGAGGCTTGTGTCTTCTCCCTCTCGCATCAAACACATCAATATCCAAACATGAATTCCCAAAGAAGTTGTGAAGCAATTGTTCAAATTTATGAGGATTCATATTATAACATTTCCACTCTCCCTCAACTGTCACCGGAGCCATTAAATAGGTCGGTTCATTCGCTGCATTTTTAATGCGATCTTGAACATCAAACTTTGAAAAACCAATTTTGTAGAGATTTTGGATTGATGTAATCTCCACATCTGTACTCTTTGATTTTAAGACGTAAATAAATCCCGTTTCATCATCCTCATCCGTAATATTATTAAAATTGTCCAGTAATTTATCATCATTCTCAGTTACTCTCTGTCCATTTTTGTATAATTCTGCTGCAAGTGATCGCAAAAGCATATCTGATTCAGTTCCATTCTCAAAAATACACCTCAAGCGTGCATTTACTTTACCGTTTTTATCAGACTTCCTAATCCCAACATTTGCAACATATAAAAGAACCCCATTTAAAATAAAGAAATACCCTTTATCAATTTGCTGCTCATTTTTAAATACCTTAAGCTTTCGTTTACCCTTTGCTAATTCCAATTGAGTCTGTTTGAGCATTAGCTCATAATCCACAAAATCCTTACATGTTTTCCTTCTTGCAACATAATCTGGCATTGTTGTCTCTTTTGGGATATGCTCTAAGGCGAACAAACCTGCTTCATCGTCATCAAAAATACCCAATGAATCATCTCCGAATATATCATCAATCGTATTAATCTCTTTTGTTACCGTTGGAAGCAAATTGTATTTGTCTACTGACTCTAGAGCCAACATCTTATCCTCACTATTGCGTAAGCCCTTCAATCGAGTATAAAGTTGATACTCAGAAATATCATTTTGTCTAGGTTCAGGCTCTCTTTTATTTTTCTCATAGAAATTGTTAATCTCCTGAAATGAAGCCAATAGACGTTCATCAGCATTTCTGGCAGCCGAAGCTTTAGGTTTTACATTGAGTAAACCCAAAGGATCATTGCTAAAGATGTCGTCCAATATTTTATCCTTATCCATTTACAGTATCTCTTTTACGTTTTTCCTCTTTCAGATAAATCACACATTCGGCCATTCTTTTTTCCTGAGAATCATTAGTATTCAGGCTTGGCTGTCGATTATAGGTTTTTATAAACTCCTGAATTTTAGGCCACAAAACCTTAGCTTCTTCAAAATCCATTTTTATCCGAGTAGCTTCAATAGTATCTTGAATCACCTTCAACACTTTCGTTGTAACCGATTTTGATAATACCTCGAAGGCTTTTTGAAAAGGATTAACCTGATCGATAAGATCGATGTGCAGATCGTCGATATTTACAAACGACCCCGCCATTTTTATAAAACGTTTATCGTCTGTATTGTCCTTGTTCTTATCCTTTTCTTTTGGAATTTCATCAATCATTTCACCAAGTGTATTGGCGTCTTCATTACTTAAATTCGGATATATCGTTTTTATTATCTTAGGAATCAATTCGCTTTTTATATCCTCAGCATTTTTATTTTCCAGCAATGCTTTCTGCACTGTGATATCCTCTCTGATTGCTTTTTTTATTTCTTTTAAATCGACTATATCATTGTTCTTTATTACTGATTCGAGAACTAAGTATTGGCGAACTTCTTCAAGTTGCACTTCATTTAAGTCAGGATACTTTGCTTTTATTACATTAGGAATTAAAACCTTATTCATAACCTCAGGGTCAATAGTACCCATCATAGCTTTCTGAATATTATTATTTTGCAAAACTGTAGCTTTTAGGTCGTTTAAATCAGATTCTAAAATATCTTTTACTCTTTTTGAACTTGGTTCTTTTAGTCCTCTTATTTTTATTTCGCCAGGTTCTGCTTTATCATCATCATTCAGCTTAGTTTTAAACTTCCAGTTTGGCGCTAAAATCTGTTCCATAAGTAAAGATGCTGTAATGGCTTTAAGCATGTTATTTACTGATTGTGTTATCAAATTCTTTTCTGCCTTGGGTCGAGCTATTAGATTGGTAAATTGCGCATGCGTTTTATTATTACTATCACGTGTGGCACGACCAATTATTTGAATAATCTCGGTTAAAGATCCTCTATACCCAACTGTTAAAGCATGTTCACAATAGGGCCAGTCGAAACCCTCCTTTGCCATTCCTAAGGCAATAATGACATCTATATCATCAACATCATTACATTCTCTCAAATAATTTACAATCTTATCACGCTCTTTGGAATTATCGTCTACAAGGTTCGCAATTTTTAGGATTTTCCCATCAGTATGTCGTTTGACATGGATAACGCCTGTGTTATGATCTTGTTTGGTTACTAAGCCTATGGCATCTATAATAAAATCAACTTCATCATTTTTCATTTTGGTTGATTCTCCAGAATTGACATTAGGGATATGTATGATCGTCTTCTTATCGGTATCAAGCACCTCTAAAATAGCCTCTGTGTAACGCCCCTGATAAAAATGATAACCTATGCCTAATGATTTAAGGTAAGTATAACCATTTAACTGCTCGTAATAGTTATATGTGACCTTGGTAAACTTAGCTTCATTCTCGGGTGTTAAAACAGGCACAGAGTCTCCCCTAAAATACGAACCCGTCATAGCTACAATATGTGCCGATGATTTTTGCATGACCAATCGTAGTAAATCACCCAGACGGTTATCGGCATCAGCTGAAACATGATGAAATTCATCAATAGCCAATAAGGTATTGTCGAATACACTTTCTTCTAATTCCTGACAGGCAAAACGTAGGGTAGCATGGGTACAAATGAGTATTTGTTCGCCATTGTTCATGAAATTGTGAAATGCCTTAACCTTACTACTGCTCCCATCGTTACCAGGCGTGCAAAGATTATATTGATCGTTAGGTTCCCAATTAGCAAAGAAATTATTTTGTTTTATTAAATTGGTCTTTGCAAACGAACTGCCTATTGAACGTTCGGGAACTGCTACAATGACTTTTTTTATTCCTTGATTCTTTAATTTATCTAAAGCGATAAACATCAATGCTCTTGACTTTCCTGAGGCTGGTGGGGCTTTAACTAACAAATACTGAGAATCTCTCGCCTCGTATGCACGAGCAGCCATTGGTCTCATTCCTGTATCGTCTACATTTACACTTTTCCCTGTTTGCTTGTAAGTAACCTTAACAATATCTGGCATCTTCTATGACTTTGTTTTGTAGTACGTTATTTTAACTTTCTGCTTTTTAATTGATCTTCCAATTCTTTCAAACCCTGTATGTTCGCCTCTATTACATCAAAATAAGACATTAGACTCTTTACTATCAGCGGCAGTTGTCAAGTAATCCTTGACAACTGAATCGCCGTGCAACTCATTCTCTGCCAGAAGATTTTTAATGTGCAGACTGATATTTTGCTTTGAGGTGTCAAAAAGTTCAGCGAGCTGATTTTGATTCATCCACAACATGCCATTTTTGGCGTAAAGCGATACAGCTGATTTTCCATCGACGGTATTGTAAATGATGATGTTTTGTTGCTTGTTGTCTGTCATCTTAAGTTCTCTTTTTTCGAGTTTCCTTTTCTTTGGCAAACAAAGTGCCTTGTTCTTTACTCTTCGGCAATCATTTTTTCGTAGAGTTTAAAAAGATATTCCAATCGCTCTTCGTCGCTGCTAAATGGCTTAGAGCGATAACATCGCTCAATAGCCAAATCATTCAATCGATGCGCTTCGCGCAGGCCTTCGGGCATTTTATCAGGATCGTAAAGTTGTGCCATGGTTTTTTCAGAATGCTTTTCTCGCTCTTCCAATATACGGAATACACATTGAGTGATTTCATTTTTACGTTGGGTGGATATCTGAGGGAAAGGGAAGGTATTATAGCATAATGAATTTGAATAAGTAATATCTGTTTTAATACCTCCAGCAATAGCTTTTGCCCATAAAAAATGGATTCTGGACATAATAACCCCTGTGATATATAATTCCGAATCGTAAATAACTTGAACTGAATGAAGCGTCTGAATTTTTCCAAACTTTATATCTACAGGTAAATATTCCCTTTTACTACTTGATGTTTGAGGCATCATAGTAGTATGTTTTACTGGTTCATGTATATATCTAAACCTATATGAAATATTTGCCAATGATTTAGCTACTTGACCACCACCTTCCCTAAACTTTCTAACATTTTCAAATCTTTCTCTCAAAGGAGTAATACATTCAGCCTCTTCTAAATCATCTTTATTAACCCATACACACCACTGTACTTCCCCTTTCATTAGGCTACTACCTCCGAATAGTCTTCTAACAAATTTTTGAGCATTAGGAAATTTAGACAAGAGGTCCTCTTTTTCCTCATTACTAAGAGTCAAAAACCCCCCGTCAATAGCTTGATTACCATAAACCACCCTAGGGACTTCTCCAAAAGGTTTATTTCTCTTTTTAACAAATACATTTCTGTTATCAGTTAAGTAAGGTGAAATATTTTTTGCTGTTAAAATTGAATTTTTAGTGTAAATGTTTTTCCTTTCAGAATTATGATTTCGAAGACCTATGATAACCACAGCGACAACAGCAGCGCTTCGAGCATTATTTGTCCAACGAAAAGCTTGATGAGCAAAACCTATTTCAATATTATCACGCAGAATTGAAGGCCATAACAGTTCAATCTGTTGCCCTTGACAAATAGAATTTGTGGATACAAAGCCACATTTAGCATTTAAATTTCTAATGTAATTACTCCCTTTAAAAAACCAACAAGAAATATAATCTAAACTGTTCTTTCCTAGAACATTTTGAAGTGCAAATAAAACATCTTCTTTTTGTACATTATTTTGATTTCTTGCCCCTAAAAAAGGAGGATTCCCCAAAATATACACTTCGCTTCGACTCCGCTCAGCGGCCGTTTTACCTTTCGGGCAAACCACTTCCCAATCTATGCGACAAGCATTTGCTTGTACGATATGACCCGCCTCTTTTAATGGGAGAGTAGGGTTAGTCTTTCCGAATTCATTAAAAAATGCCACGTTCATTTGGTGTTCTGCCAACCAGAGAGCTAGTGTCGCAATTTCGTGAGCAAAGTCATCAAGCTCAATGCCATAAAACTGTGAAAGTGTTATGCCTGATAGAGCCATCATACCACTTTCTTTAAAGATTTTCATCTCCAATATTCGTAGTTCCTTATAGGCTATAATCAGAAAGTTACCACTACCACAGGCAGGGTCGAATATCTTTATTTTAGCTAAGCGGTTGAGTAGTTCAATTGTTTTCTCAGAATCACCTTTAGCCTTCTTATAAGCTTCGTACAAGTCGTTTAGGAAAAGAGGCTCTATCACTTTCATTATATTAGGTACCGAGGTGTAGTGTTGACCTAAGCTTCCTCGTTGATCGGCTCCAATTACTGCCTGAAACATCGATCCAAAAATATCAGGATTTATATCCTTCCACTCCAGTGATCCCGCATCTATAATGGCTTGTCGTGCTCTTCTTGTAAAAACAGGCAAGTCGTGCCTATTGCTAAATAAACTGCCATTTACATAGGGGAAAGCATCTAAGTATGCTGGTAAGTTTTTTCTCTTTTTATTATCGGTATCCAGTACTTCGTAAAAAGTATCGAACCAATTAGCTAAGTCGCTACCATCAACTTTGGTATGCGCATCTAGGGCATTGGTAAATTGATTTTCTTCAAATATGTTGGTATCCTCGGCAAAGAAACAAAAGAGCAAACGTGAAAGAAAGACATTCAAGCCATGAACAAAGTCTGGTGAGTCTTCAGGATTATCCTTTTTAATCTCATCGAAAAGCTTTGCCATTTTATCGGCAGCTTTAACATCTGCAATATTTTCATCGCGATGTTTGGCCTTCTCCATCCCTGCCCAGGGCAAAAAGAAATCGTAATGTTTGGGCAAATCTTTAAAATCAATATCGAGCTTATCTTGGTTTTTGGTATCAATAGCCAAAAGGGTTTTGAAATCGGTAACAATAACAAAACGCTCCTCCTGTTTTAGAGATTCGTTGAGATCAGAGATGCTGAGATGCAAATCAGCATCCTGAATTTCTTTAAAAAACACTTTCTTCTTCCAAGACACCTCCCCCACAATTTTAGACATATTTCTATTGCCTTTTCTTAAAAGAGTCACTCCTGATTTTGGCAGATCATAAGCCAATAACAAATCGTATATAAAGCTATCCTTTGATAATTTCTTAATCAATTTCTGAAGCTTGTCTTGTATGAGTGTTATATTCATTTTCGTCTTTTATTCCTTATCTAAAAACACATCTATGCTAATCCTGAAGTTTCAATTCTATTACGAATCTATAATCTTCTTATTGTTTATACAACAGGACTTCGCAATGTAATAAAAATGGAACAAAATTAGGTGTGTCAAGTCTGTCAATACTGGGGTAAGTTTTCAAAAGTCACCTTCTCTTCACATAAATTCAACAAAAGAAACCAATATGAATTTCTTTTATTAAAGTTTACATATTAGATTTATATCTCACAAAAAACTAAAATCGTGAACATACAATTAGTTTCCTACTTAGAAAACCTCTCTCCCTCTATAAAAACCCAATTAACAGCAGAGATCTACAATCGATCAAATGCTGATCTTATCCTTTACCCAGGACACACGTTGGATACATCCCGAGATGTAGCCAAACTTGCTACAAAACTAGATTCAAGAAACTCAACGGCACTATTTGAAGTTAAAGGCATCAGTAACTGGATGGAAAATTGTCTCTTCAGAATAAGAAAAGGACAAATTGAAAACTGCTACACACGACAACTTTTTTCTGAATCAAAAGAAGTAAATAATAATCCACTTTGCCTGAAAGAATTGCTGTATGAGTTAGAAAAAAATCGATTATTAAAGGTAAAAGGAAACAAAATTAGGACTTTAATGTGTGGAGAACTTAATCTACTAAGAAACTACCAAAACGATAATAACCGAGTGGATTTTAGAGTAGACGATCACAAACTTAAAACCACATTCGAGGAAATATTAGCAGATACCCACATTATGCTTAACCCTATGCATACCCCTATGGGTAACCAAGGCAAAATGGCAAAGCGGAGAGAATATTTATCGCAAAATGGTAGAGCTTATTTTTCAACCTGCAACCTTCCTCAAGAAACAGAAAACCCTATACAGGCATTCGCAAACAACAAACTCCAATACGCTTATCTCGATGGAAATGAATTGGAAGGGGAAATCATTAATTGTAATGAGAAATATCTGGTAAAAGAATACCTGCTATAATCTAATTTGCACCCTCTTAAAATTAGTTAGGCTCCCTGCATTGGGAGCCTATATTGATAGATGTTTTTTGAATAGAACCAAACCAACAACATCAATCTAATTGTTATTAGCGAAGGAATCAATTTAATCTCAATCAATCCTTCATGTCCATCATATTAATAATGGATATGTAACGATCTGAAATTATGCGTACATCAGAATGCGCCAATACAAAAATCCGTTTCATCTCCTCAAAGCCTGCCTTATCTTTAAGAGGGCTATACTCCTTATTCTTCATATAAGCCTGAATCTTTTAACTCCTCAGGCTTACCCTTTAATATCATAACAACTCGTATTAAGCAAGGCAAATAGGAACGTGGTTCCCAATTGATGTTCTTGTTCCGGTCTGAACAAGTAAGACAATAAATTGGCCATTGGCACTTCTTTATTATGCACATTCAAAATCTCCATGAAGGTTTTTCTGACATTTATATTCATGGCTTTATTTATCAATACCTGTTTTGTTCATATGACTCATACTTCACTTTTTTAAAGATTAATTCTAGTTTACAACACCAAATACCAACTTACAATTCCCAAACTTCCCCAGCCGGCTTTTGCCGATGGCGTAATCGGTTCTAATTGGGCTAGATCAGTATCATTTGCAAGAATTGGATAGTGTCTATTTACTATTTCATCTTCAATGCCTTCTTGATATTTGTTAAAAGATATAAAGCATTCGCATTTTAATATTTTAAGCACATTCAATATCCACCTACCTGTTGCTTTTCCACCTCCTCGAAAACAATCATTATGCTTGATATGAATAATGTGACTAATAAGAGCGTTGTTGGGAATTAAGCGTTCAGCACAGAAAGCAATATTATTGGCAAATGCATATATTAAGGGATAGGTGATTTCACCTAAACGATTGCATTTGATTTTTATAGTCATAAAGAAAACACGATTCGTTGCTGGAGAATGAATAGAATCTTCGGATATTTCAGGGTGTAAAGCAATATCAAGTTTAGGCAGTTCTTCAATAGATTCAACAGTAATTACGGTTCTACCATCGTCATATAATTTTGCAGTATCAAGAAAGCCTGAGCTTTGATTAGGAAAATAGCCAGTATATATATAAATATCAGGCGGAGCAGGCCTACGCCCATCTACATTTTCCAAAGGACGCAACAATGGATGCAAATACATCAAAGGTCTAAAATCTCGCTCCCCAGAGGGATACCAGCAAAGCCGAGGCTCAGGTTCATTTTTTAATTGATTAATGAGCTGCTTAAGTTTCCCATTATTATTACCATTTAAATCCTCTAAAAGTTGTATTGACATTGTCCAGTATTTTTGCTATTATATGTATTCTAAGAGCAAGAGTTCGTTAATGATCACTCTAGTTTACACTTTTCATTAATTCTCTAACCATCCTGTTAGAGCTTCCATAGCTCACAATTCTAACATCGAGTGGTGTGTTAAAAAACTTATTAATAGCATTTGTAATAGCATCCGTAATCCACTCCATTTCATTTCCAAAAGCACCGCCACCAACCAGAGTTAAAAAGACTCTATTGTTTGCTGTCTTTTCATAATTGATTAGGGCTGCATAAAAGGTAGCTTCGTAAGTTGCTTCTAAAATAAGTCGAGCAAATGGCTCCCAAAGAACAGGGTTTGAATATGAATAGGCTACGGGTAAGGCCGAACAATAAGCTTGTGTCACCCTATTTTCAGTATTTCCAATGGTAACTTGTGTGTCCCATTGTGTTCCGATTTTAAGTTTGCCTTTTAAGTCTTCGAACTCCTGCTTTGATTTGTTTTCAATTTGTTCGCTAATGTTTTTTAAGCCTTCTGAATTAGCTAAAGCATAACCATTTTTCATTTCCCATAGAGCTTGTGTATCGTTTCCTAGCTCTTTCCCTATTTCTTCAAGGCAGTCAATCTGATTGTTTGCAGACTGTCCTATTTGCCCATTTACTTCGGCAAAATAGTTTCTATAAATAGTCCCTGCTCCACATGCGATTGCACATGCTGGACCTTGAGTGCGATCATTCTCGTAGATTCCAACTCCATATTCAGGCGTTATATGAGGGCCAATCATTTCTAAAAGATTAAACTGCGAAGCTGCCTGAAATAGGGCGCCATTATTTGCTTTATCTTGATGAAACGCCTGAACATCTCCAATCTCTTCGGCAACTCTAATCTTAGATTTATATTTATCCAGAGCAGGAGCCTGATTTCTCAAATCTTCCAGTGAGGAGACTTCTAGTTCACCAAAAGTGAATTCTGCCGAATTTAATCTCGAGATTAATTTATTTCCCTTTACACTTATATAGGATCTTACCTGATCTGGATTATCTTCCTTAAACCCTACTAATTTTTCGAACCACATATTATTAAAATATCAAAAAAAACATGACACTTGTTTTAAATACTTTATGACCTGTTACAATTTAAGACTGGCAAAAAAACTGCCTCGAATAGATTCACTCATCACTAAGTCCTATTTTTAAAATGAGTGTCTGAAAATCCTCCTCCCCCATATTCTTCGGACTAAATGTTGGGTTTCGAGGGTTCCTTAAAACAAATGTATTCTCGTAATCTTTAAGCTCTGGGATCAATTCTTCCCATTTTGTTTTACTTCGCATGAATACAATGGGTGCATTTCTCTCAATAAATGATTTTACAATTTCTTTGGTGTATTCCTGTGTTGGCAAATTGTGTTTTGGCTGCTTAAACTGAACCGAATGGTATGGCATTAACTGCAAACAGCAAATGTTCAGCGCCAATATCTTCTCATCCACCTTATCTAACAACCAACGTAGTTTTCCTCTCCACCATTTAGAGCCTGGACAATCCAATTCCGGGTTTAAATAGTAAAAAGGATATTCGCTTTTAACTTGTGCTAGGTTTTGCTTGTAGAGGTAACGAAAGTTCTCATCGGCGTGTGTTTCGTAATCTTCAACACTTAAACCAGGATTTAATGCCAACAACAAAACATTGGCTTTTAAACTACCTATATAAGGGTCTGGCAATAGCGTTTTGCAGAATTTACATTCTTCTTTTGCTATGGCATTAAATTCCTCCACCAATTCCATATCCAATGGATGTATGCTGGTTACATCGGTATTTAAGTTTCTCCAGGGGTTTCTCATTGTTTGTTTAAGCTTATATCTAATGGAGTTAAAATTGGCTCTACATAGTAAATTTATTCATCGCTAGTAAATACTAATTCTCTTGCAAGGAAATCCTTATATGAGTTCATCATACCCAAATACAATTCATCATAACTAATCATTGCACTCGGGTGATAGCTATCAATTAATACTTTCTGAGTTTCAGGATTGAAATAAATCCAATTGTTGATTTTTTGAAAGTTTAGTTCTGGATAGATAATTTCTCTGGCTATTTTTAAAACGGCTCCTTGTCCACCACCACAAACAATAATATTTGGGTTTAGAATTTCAAACTGTTCTTTTAAGAATGTTGCCGATAAATTCGCATGATACAAGAGATCGGCATTATCTATTGTCGAACTTCCCGATTCTTTTTTAGCATTGATAATACAAAATGGATTTTCATCGAATGCGCGTGTGTAATTCTCCCCAATTACAGCTTCTTCAAATGGGCTGTAGTTTCCTTTCTCATCTATTGAAATTAAACCATATAGCCACAGCGCTATGTTCTTGAAAAATTTATGAGTTATAATTCCTTCTCCTTGGCGTCCCAACCATTCTCGATAATCTTGATTTGGATTTGAGTTTGTGTCTTTAGTTAAAAAGACAATCTTCTTGTTTGAATTGTGCCATAGCTCATTTTCATTTCCTGAAGCTCGCCCCCAATAGGTTTTACTATCACTACCAATAGTACTCCTGGTTTTTCCTTTATACAAAAGGCCATCTCTGCAAAAACCATTAAATCCCTTACTCTTAGCTTCCTGTTCCCATCTATCAAATAATTGATCTAGCTTTTCGTTGTATTCCATTCTATCCTATAGTTAATTCGTTTCTATTTTTTTTTATTTCCTAAATCTGTCTTATTTCTTAAAACATCTTTAGCCCTGCTATTCTTACAATATCTGAGACTTCCACATTAGTCTGCTCTTTTTCCTTTTGCGATTTTGAGGACCATTTCTCAATTTGGTAATTTTCACCAGTCACGCGTACTTTTAAATTGTAGCCTTTTTTAGGAATCAATAAATATCCTCCATTCCATTTGCGCTTAATGTCGCACGGAATTACTACGCGGTTCAATTCATTCTTCACCTCCTCCAATTTTTTAACAATTTGGGTTCTCACCTTTCGATTCTCGATGGTTTGAATAAAATCAAAAAAGTATTGAGCGTATGGATTCGATTGATTCTCCTGAGAATAATTTTCAGGCAAGTGTAATTTCACTTGTTCTATAAAGTGGCTCAGAATAACCAGTTTAAAGTCAACTTTTCTTTTCAAATACTTTTCAGCTTCACCAATTGGTTCTTTACGATAAGGAGCTATTACTATAAAATATTGAGCTTTGCCTTCATAATTCGCCTTCATATAAGACTGATAAATCTCAAGAGGATTATCCAAATCATGATTAATCTTAAACTCAATGCAGACCACAAAGTTATCTGCCTCAATCAGAATATCGATTCGTTTCTCCTCATTATCCTGACCATTTGTTGGTACTTCTGTCCTTACCTTTATGTTCTCCAATACTGGTGTAAACGTTTCATTAGAGAACTCTGCAGGAATAACACAAGCTCCCTTCAAAGCTGTTCCCTGATCTTCTCTGTTCCCTTTAATTTCGTAACAAGTGGTGTTCAATAAAGCAGCCAAAAAGGTAGTTCCCAGCTTATGTTCTTCATTCGGTTTGAACAAATAGGCCAACAAATTGGCCATTGGCACCTCTTTGTTGTGCACTTTCAATATTTCCATGAAAGTTCTTCGGGGTGTTGTATTGTTTGTCATTTCTATGGTATATTCTATTTCCCCTTAGGGTAAACAACTCGATAAGAATCATCTTGATTATTCAAACTACTTAGAATGGCTTTAACAAGCTGTGCTTCATTTACTCCTTGCAACCATCTTAGCGGACTATTATTCCTAGGACTTCTCATTCTGTTCTCCTGTAGGGCTTCTAAAATTGGAGTCATTCGCCCGTCCAACTTTTCCATTTCAACTACTGGAATAAAATCGACATTCTCTTTTCCAAAGGTGCTGTTAAATCTAGCTCTCCGACTTTCGAAATTAATTGTAAACCCAACGTAAATATTTTCACAATTCACATAAGCATCTTCTGCATTTCCATTAATTGGTAAAGCTTCGGTATTCCTTAATTTCACAATATGTATTCCTGATTTTGGCATATATAATTTTTTAATAAAAATGTTTGATTTTAATCGAGTTACTCATCCCTCTATAATACAATAGAGCAACTAATTGATTCTATTTAGGATAGACGACATACTCACCTGCTACAATTTCAAAATTTTCATTACTCTCTAAATTTTCTCCTATAATTAGGTCTCTTGCACTAATCCGCTTAATCTCTTTTTCCTCAACAAGAAATATAAAGTAATCATCGATACACTCTTTGGCAATATTGAACTCATTAGCCGTAAAAAAGAAATGATTTGATTGGAATGCCTTAACCTCCACAAAGGTCAATTTATCACCATGCATTTTATCTCTGTATTTAAGGTCATAGCCCAAACTATCATCCCTTACTGTTCCTACCTCAGAATTTCCAGAAACCCAATCGACATTCTCTTTCCCATATTTTTCGATTAATGAAACGTACACCCTTCTTTCGGCCTTACGACCATTTATACTCTTTCTCTGATTATCGAGTCTGGAATGAAGTCTGGATTTACTCTTTCGTCTATTCGGTATTTTGTGATGATTAGAATTTCCTTTTCCAGTAAATTCATAATCAGTCAAATCAAGAATCTCAAGCTGATCGAGTTCTTTAAACGGCTCCTGTTCGCCTAGTTTTTCTTCAACAACACCTACATTCTCTTGAATTAACGCCACATTCAGATCGGTAAAATACAGAAGGCTTTTTAAATTATTAGGTAATTCATTAACCTGCATATTGGATATGCCACATGCTTCTAAATTCTCTTTATACACCTTATCATAAGGCATTACCCCTTCTTCTTGATTTATTTTAAGGTCAATTTTAAAATCACTAAGCACCTGTACAATGATCTCATTTTCATAATTACAATCAAAAGAATACTGAAACTTCCTAGAGCATATTTTATCCGCTAAAGTTTTAAATTCTTCAATAGTGTGAAAAAAATACTCCTGCCTTGCTTTATTTACTGAATTCATTTCAATCCATAATACTCGCTCAAAGCTATTCTGAAGTTTAGAAATAACATTAGTGATATTCGGTAAATGATAGCTGGAAAGATTAATTTTAGTATCATTTCCATCCTCATTAAAGGTCGATATATTAAGGTTTAATTCTTGAAACAGATTTTTAAATCTATTAAAATTTGATTTGTCATCTAGCTTACTGTAATTTATTTTCCTTGGCAGTGAACTTAAATTCAGATCAGTTTTTACCCTTGATAAAAACGATGGGACATCAGTCATTTCATCTAATGAAAAATTAATATTTTTCAATGAATATATTCTTTTCCAAAATTTTCTTTCTTGTTCTGAAACACCTAGTAAAGAATAAGCCTCAAGAATGGCTTCTTCACCATACTTCTCAGTCAGGAAATACCTTGAATCTTCAAAATCATTCCTAAGCACAAAACGAATAAAATCCCGATGTTCATTTACTTTAAAAACAATGCTTATGATTTCAGCTATTGTATCTGCAATCTTTGAATCTGTTTGAATTTTATGACCAATTGCACCTGAATATTTAAACAGAAATCCACTCGTGTTATTTGTACCTGTTTCACCAATAAAATCATAGTCATCGAACTCAATAAATTCTCCATCAATTTCACAGCTTATTTCACGACATACCCTAATATCCATTTTTTTTAAAGCAGAAATACTCTCTTCTCCTGCTTTCACCTTTTGCAATCTTTCTGTTAGAATAAATGGTTTTATCTTCTCAATAAAATTATTCAACACATCACTATCCTCTATAGAAATATCCTTACTAACATTCTCTAAATCAATCTGATTCAATGGCTTAATGCCAAAGAATTCTGTTACACGTCCAACACCTGCACGCTTATCAAATTTCAATATTGGTTTTTGATCAACAATTTTTTTAGGAAGTAGTATATTATCGGCATAATACACATCTTCACGAGCAAAATAGCCAACTTCGTTTCCTTTGTAAGCCAATAAATTTAAATTTTCAACATCTGATAAAGCTTGCTTATTTTCATCGTAGTTTTTAACAGCTAAACGATAAATTTTTTGAGCATATTTTCCAATTCCATCATTTTCAGGCAACTGATAAATGATATCATTTATTCTCTCTATACTTAATTCTGAAAAATCTTCAACTGCCCCTAATTTGTGAAGTATATGCTTTACATCGTGTTTTTTTGCCTTATCAAAATTAGAATCTAATGTTATTGTATTCAAAAAATTCAGACCTAAATCCTGAATTAAATAATCCTTAAAGTATTCTTCTTTGTATAACTGATAAAGTATATAGGAAGGAAAACCATGAATTGAATGATAATAAGTATCGCCCTTCTCTCGAACTTTACTATACCTGAATCCTTCCACGGAGTCTGACAGGCATGAATGGCAAATTATTTCATCATTTAAGATCCATTTCAACAAGTCGGTTTTATCTGGATTAGACTTAAAAATAGAAGTAATTACATCTAAATTTTCTATTCTTAAAAATGAAAGTTTAGAACTTCTATAATCAGAAGGTCTTCCTTTTTTTTGAAAAACAAATTCTAAATAACCCCAATATGAACCATTGTTAACAGAATCCTTTTCTTCTACAATTTTCACATATCTTCCAACACCTAAAAATTCGACTAAAAATTTCTCAACACTATCAAGATCTCCTTTTAAACCAAGAGAATCCATGTCACAAACCTGATCATCCAAGGAATAAATCTCACCCAGAATATCAATTCTATTCATTCCCGTTGGATAAGATTTGGATAAGAACATATCTTTTGAAAAACCAATAGATTTGTTTAGAGTGATTAGCGGAATATTATCTAAACGTAGTTGACTAGCTTTTAGATTCTCATTATTTCTCTGATAGAAATCAAACAAACAACTCAACATGTTTTGAACTCTTGCTATATCAGTTTCATCACCATATATTTTTGTTTGACTAATAATCTGGGTTAAAACTGGTGAAGGCTCGTATGATTGAATATGAAAGACACTTTTCAGTTTCCTTTGTAAAGCACGGGCCTTATCTTTTTCAGTAGAAAATCCAAACCTTTCAATTAAACATTGATATAATTCATTATTCATGAAGTCGATCTCTACATGATCAGGTGCCTGGATTCCCTTGCAATCATCTGTCGATGTCTCAGGTGTAAATATTGTTTTCTCTTGAGGAATAATTTCATGACTATCGTTAATTAACATTGAAAAATACTTCTCGAATGAAGACAATTCACTTATTGCAAAAATCCAATCTGAAAGTAAAGGCACATTACATTTTAAATTATCTGCAAGAGAATTAGATCGAAAGATAATTTCTTCTTCAGCATATTTTCTGTTTCTAAAATCAGGATAAACTTGTTCAAGAAATGTAACACACTCCTGTGGTACCGGCAGCAATAGATCCGGAAAAAATTCAGCTTTATCATTGGCTATTATAAACTCAGAGATCTCATTACCATGAAATTTTATATCTGATAAAGATCGATATTCGCCATCAACACATGGAAAAACTTTATAACTAGCCAACTTTCTATCAAGAATGTCATATAAGCCTAATTTATCTAGCACAGAGTTTTTATCCTTATAATCAATAAACCGTATTTTGCTCCAATCGGATGAAGACAAAAATTTCTCATCCATTGTATTTAACAGTAGCTCCACCAATTTCTCCAGCAGAAACTTATTTTTATCTGAATCAACAAGTTGGTTTCTGGAACTGTCAAGTTCAAATGTACCATGAACTAGTATCGGTAATTTCAGATCGACTTTTGTTGGGAAGAAATTAAACAGTTTGAAGTAGTTATCGGATAAAGATTCCTGAACAGCTAATTTTAGGCTATAGTATTCATCTTCTTTCTTATTTTCATCTCGATATTTTTCTGGTAACTTTCCTTCATCTGAATATATATCCCAAGATCGATCATTAATTTTTATTTCAGATTTATCTGCATTTTTTTCAGAACAAAAAGATGTCAGTTCTCCATCAATAGATATTTGAATCTTAAAAATATGGGGTAAGAATAATAAAACCTCCTCTCTTAACTCTATCAACTGATCTAGAATATCTTTTTCCAAATGTGAATGATAATCAATTGATATTTTGGTAAACTCAGAGTTTGACTGATTTGAAATCTCTTTAATTTCCGGTACTCCAAAAAACGGAAAAGGAATAGCATGACTAGCCAAATCAAACTCATCAAGAATTTGCATTGACTTACCGTTATGGATATTCTCGAAATTATTGCTTGCATTCTCTTTTGAGAAACTCAAAGAGATCCCTTTACTTTCAACAACAACCTGCTTACTCCAATTCAAAATGGATCTAAAACCCAAACCTTTGTTCCCAATAAATATTTTTTTGCGTTTGCTACTCAAATTAGGAATTAAAAGAGACCGAAATCCTTCCAATGAAAATGGAGCTCCCCCATTTTCAACGACTAAGCTCTTATTTAATGTATCTAAAGAAATTGTGATATAATCCGATCCGGCATCATCAGCATTTTGTATCAATTCAAGCAGTTGCCTTCCATTATAGTCTTTACATATTTCTCTCTCTCGATTATAAGATGCAACCATTTGCGCTGCGCTTTTAAATAGAGATTTATTCTCTTGAACAATGTCATTTATCTGGCTAATCATGTACTCTTCGCTTTTATTGATTCTAAAATCAGATACTATGCTTCAACAACCTTATTATCAAAACACTTATTTCACATAAGACTAAATCCTCTTCAAATGTACTACTCGTTCTCTTGCAGCCATTTTTTCACAAACTCGTCATGACGGGGATACCAATCATTTGTTATCGCATAACTATACCCAGCCCTGTCGAATTTATATTTCCAGGTCCAACGATCGTTATTTTTATGATCCTTTTTTATGGATTTCTTAGCCTCATTATCTGCATTCATTTCTATTCTTATGAACAAAGGAAGTCTTACACGAAATATTTCATAACTATACTCTCTAGTTAGAAATAGCTCTAGTTTCTCATTGGGCAACTTTTCTGCAACTGCGGCTATTCTTTTTTGTATTTCCGCATTCGTGTATCGTCTTTTAGCTTGTATACTTTCCATAATTTCTGTGTTTTATGCTGTTAATAATAGTTTCCAAATACAATATTAAATCACACTTCCGCCATAAGCTGACGGAGTACGATAATTAATGAAATGTCTTGTAGTCTTTATGCAATTTTCGGAACCACTCGATCTTCTATTTTTTGTAATCCAATAATTAAATAGTAAACCGGAATTAGTTCGATTATAGTTTCAATAATACTGAATGAATTTTCTTCTCCATAAACTATTGATAAAATCAATGCAATTGGGAAAAGAACTAATTGCAAAGTAGCAAACTTCCTTAATTCGTATAATCCCACTCCTGTTTGATTGGATAGCTTTATTCTTAATCGAATAAATTGATAAACATGAATGATTAAGCCCGCTAATACAAATACGGACAAAACAATACCCATTTCTTCTGAAATACGGTCTTCAAATCCCTCTTTCATCATAAATGACATCCCTAAATAAAGAGGTATCACACTTGCAATTAACCATCCCATTGTACGACTTAAACTATTATCTTGGAGTATTCTAGAGAAGTAACCCCTTAAGCCCAAAAATACCCGAATAAGGGCGGTTCCACTTAAAAAAAATGCGAATCTGTAATACTTCCAATCCTCATGCCCGGTAAGCTCAATAATGCAAATAATTACAGTAAGTGCAGCAAAAAACCATGCCGAAAAAACACTGCTAGTTATACGAAAATAAGTTGTTTCATTGGCTTCTTTGCTTCCGGGTACAGGAGGTGGCATTATTTCAAAAAAGCTTTTAAAATCAGAAATCTGTTCTGCTTTTTTCCAGTCGCTCATGCCTTCGCACCAAAGCAATGTCTCTTTTTCAATTTTTCCTTTCAATTCATTTATCGGATATGGACCTTTTTTATCTCCATTCTCGACATAATACCATTGTTTATTCATGACTAAATATATTGTATTGTTAATATTGCTTCATATTTATAAGTATCTGACTTAACTTTTATATATTATTCCGCCACAAATCGCGGAGCTAAAAACAAATCATCCATTGTTTCTATCATCTCTTTATCTGGTTTGGCATAGAATATGCCTGTGTTGCCTCCTGCCCTGCAACCACGTAGAAACACATAATACACGCCACCAAAATCACGTTCGTAATTAAAATCGGGCAAACGCATTTCCAAATAACGCTTTACTGCAATGGTATAAATTAGGTATTGCAGATGGTAATTGTTATCGGTCATCACCTCATCTAGTCTCTTAGGAGAATAATCGTCTAAGGCATTACCAAGGAAGTTTGATTTCCAGTCGAGGATATAGTATTTCCCTTCGTGCTCAAAGAACAAATCTATAAATCCGGTCATAAAACCTTCGAGCATTCTGCTGTCCTCAACGCTTGCCTTTTCGCATATTAAATTAATTTCCTTTGGCGTAAACGCATTGATATCGAAGAAAAATTCCAGTTCAGGAATCATCTTCTTCTTATCGGTTTGTTGCAAGCACCATGGCTTCTCTTCCGATAAGTTTGCATGCAATACAGTCATCATCATTTGATTGTACTGGTTGATGTATTCCTCGTTAAAAACAGAAGGGTAACTCTTGCCTACTGCTTTAATAAGATTTTGAAATTCTACTTGAGAAAAATCAGCATTTTCAAAAAGTTCATGTAAAAAATTACCGGCTATATTCCCCTTGGTCAGTTTCGAAAAGATAAATTCATCATATTCATTTTCGTAATCACAAGTGCCAACCGGATAGGTTTTATGCTGACGATTGAGAGCTGAAAAACTATGCATGCGCCATGATGAATCTATATGCCCTAAGAACGCCTTAGCTTTAGGCTTAAGATCAGATCCATTAAGTTTGATTTTGGCACCATCAAAGTCTTTAAGCTCTTGTTTTTCGATGTATGGACAATTGTAATCACTGACAATAAAATCTTTCACACTCCCTTTCTGGGTGGTATAAACATAAGCTTTATAAACAGTACGGGTAAGCGCCACATATATGAGTCTGCGATTTTCCTGTTCGGTTTGCTTGGTATATAATTCTTTTTCCTGATCTGTTTTGTATTGTGAAAAACAATAGGCTCCACTCTTTGGGTCTTTATATTCTATAAACGAAAAATAGTGTTGGTATTTAGAATCCATATCCAAATAAGGGGCGAATACGATATTATAAGCTAAGCCTTTACTAGAGTGTATGGTCGTAATTTGAACTGCATCTTCGTCACTTTCTACTCTTTGCACAAACTCATCACCATTTTCATCTGCGCCTGCCAGCATGCGTTGCAACCAGGAAATTAAATCGACGGAAGAAAGAGTTTGATTGATTTCAGCCTTGTGCAACAATTCTATGATTTGCAATATATTGGTCAGGGATCTTTCGTCATTCTGCTTATTCAATAAGTTTGAGCTTAGATTGTAAAGTCTGGTAAACAAGGTGAGTGCATCGTATACACCATTTTTCAACCAGGCTTCCTTAATCATTCTAAAACGCTCTAATTCTCTCTCATCATCCAGGGTCAAAATATCAGCATGACTAAAGGTCGTAAATTGATTATATAAGGCTCTATTAATATTTGATTTGTCGGGGCTTAAACAAGCCTGCAATACATACATTATAAAGAGAGCCTCTTTTGATTGCAGCACCTTAGAATCATCAATCGTAACAGAAGGAATATTCATTTTACCAAGAGCTGCCTTTACGGCTTCACCTTCCTTTTTTGTACGCACCAGAACAGCAATATCCGATGGCTTTACTTTCCTATCGGCTATGCTATAATCATTGGTCAATAAATGAAATATTTCGGAAGCTACGGTAGAATGAATCTGATTCTTATTTTTAACTATTGTCTGAGTCATATTATTGACTAATCCTCCCTCACATTTCATTTCAGGAAGATCCATTCCAGACTGAACGGTTTCGTAAGAGATTTTATCGTCGCAGAAAGCATTCTTCGTCGCTGTAAAAAAGGCATTGAGGGCAGCTAGCATGTTTGGAGTTGAGCGAAAATTGTGGCTCATGGTATAAGTTTTATCTACCTGCGCTGCTGCATGCTTGTAAGTATCGATATCGGCTCCTCTAAATCCATAAATAGATTGCTTGGGATCACCAATATAAAAGAGGATGCTTTTTTGTTCAAACAAGCTATTAAAAATATCGTATTGTATCTTATCTGTATCCTGAAACTCGTCGATAAATACGGCTTCATACTTTTTTTGTAATTCCCCTTTCAATAAGTTGGCATCATCATTTTCAACAGCGGTTGCCAAATTCTGAATTAAATCATCGAAAGCAAATACATTCAAATTTTGTTTTTTAAAACTGATATATTCCTTAGTAGAAGCAATAGCCTGGCCATACAAAAAGTACTTGATCTCATTGATTGTATTCTTACCTTTCTCTAGGGCTTCATGGCATGCCAAAGCAGATTCCAAAAGATTGGGAAAACAATCATTAACATATTTAGTTCCCCTATTCTTTAACAGATTATTTCTAAACCTTATAGAGTTATTACACAAATCTGCAAAATTATTATTGGCAGATTTATTTTTATTGAAACTTTCCAGTTGACATTCAACAGAATGATTAAACTCTTTATCAAAATCGCTGATTGCTTTATCTGTATCTTCCGATTGAGATTTAAATTTCCCGAATGCCTCAACTAAATTCAACTCCCTATTGTAAACAAAGTATTTCCCAGAAAGAGCCTTAGACACAACCTCTGCAATATCAGATCTTGATATATTCTCATCGACTAATAATTGAAGCTGATCAGAAGGCAAAGTGGTTATGTCCTGTCGCCAATATTCATTAATAGCATCATTTATAATTGCAGAACTATTCTCCATCACCTCGGCACCAAACATCTGTCCTGTTTCGAAAGCAAACTCATTTAAGGTTTTCTGACAGAAGCTGTGAATCGTAAAAATTGCCGTGTCGTCTAAGCTTGTACTGGCCATGCGCAAACGGGTTAAAACAACTTCTTCCCCGTAGGTATTTATGGCACACTTAACAATACTACGAATCACTTTATCGCAGTTGCTTTTATTTCGGGCATAAGCTTGTGCTTCACGAATAAACTTACGAATGCGTATTTCTAATTCAGCCACCGCAGCTTTAGTGAAGGTGACCATCAATATCTTGTTTAGACTTAAGTTTTTTTCAAGAATCAAACGCAGCACCAAAATACCTATAGAAAATGTTTTTCCTGTACCTGCACTGGCTTCAATCAGGTTGCTCCCTTTTAATGCTACTGTTTCTACCTTAAATTCTTCTTTATTCACGATTCTGTTTTTATATCATTAGCTAATAGTCCTTAACAATTCACGACTATAGTCAAAATAATTTCTCACTGATAATGCACGAGAATAAATCTTTACTTATACTAGAGAGTGCCTCTTTGTCTTTTTCCTGATACTCAGACATAGCAAAAATGCCATTATCTATTTCGTTGGCTATATAGGCATTAAACCAGGGTTTGTTTTTATTAGGAATGCCTTCCTTTTTTATCCGAGAAAGTGCCTTATCTTCATCATCATTCTTTTTGGTAAGGAGTTCATAGCCCTGTTTTGGAAGGAAAGGGATTACCCTTTCGTGTCCTGAGCAAAAACTACGAACTAAGGATTGAAGGGTAGCATCAGCCAGTTCTGCACTCATCATAGTAGACGAAAACACAATTGGCTCCTCACAATAAGAAGCCATAAAAACAGTATCTATACCCCTATTGTCTGCCATTAGAGCTAAATGTTTAATCCAAGCCTCAACCAAGTACTTCTCACGGCTTGAGATTTTAGAAACATTAACACATAAATGTCTACCTCCATATATATGATCAATATGAGCTGAAAATTGCATTGCCCCCACATATTCATTGTTCCAGGATAAATCTATAGATAAACCATCTTCCTCCTCTTCACAAGTCGCTATTTTCCATTGATTGCGAAGTTCATCAATTTCATTACGAGCCGTATTCATACATATGCCTCCCATATTAGCCAAAGGGAGATAGCCTGTTTTTTTCCCTTTACTCACATAAGCATCCACCTTTGCATCCAGAGTTTTCAGCAAATCCATTTTGACTTGATATTGTTGAAGATTATCAAGTTCGAACAGCTCTGTTTCAGCCAAAAGCACATCGTCTTCATTATAATAAATACGTAATACTTTATTGTAGTAATATTGAATAGGGTTTTTGCAAAAACGAATCAAATCCTTCATTTGTATTTGACTCAAATCGATCTTCTCCTCAGCGCCATTTTGTTTTGATTCCAATGCTTTCTCTTCTTCATTCCAACGGCTCAAATAAGAATAAAATTTAGGATCCTTTGAATTGTACTTTTTACTGAATGAATGCATAGGGTGCTTGGTTAAAAGCATCGCTTTTGCATTAGAATTCCCCAACTGGATGTAGGATAAAAGTTCGTCGACCAATAAGGACGGTGCTTGCTCTGAATTATTCTTCACACTGTTGCCAATATAACTGAGATATAGAAATTTCCGAGCAGAAAGAATACTTTCAAGAAATAAATACCTGTCGTTAGCCTTCATATTTCGATCACCAGTCCTTTTTTGGAAACTCATTAAATCGAAGCCTCTATCCTTGCTTTTTCTTGGGAGTTTGTCCGAATCCAGCCCCAACAATGCTACGATCTTAAATGGGATACTTCGCATAGGGATCATAGAACAAAAGCTCAGCTTCCCATTCACGAAACCACCCTTTCTGTTTTCGGAAAACAAATCAAGATTAAACGAACGATAAAAAACTGAAAAATCAATCTCTTCATTAACCACATCATCCAAATGATCTAAACCATTCAAATGATTTATGATGTACTTATACTCTTCATTACTATCTTCGTCGAATACAATTAATGCCTCCAGAACCTCATTCAAAACATACTCTTTCCATTCGTTAAGCGTTTTGGCATCCTTGCGTTTGTCAACCATAATAATCAGCTGATCAACAAAAGCTTTTAAGCGCAGCATTTCGTAGGCTTCGCTACCTTCAAATGTATCCAAAGGAAATAAGCTATCATCGTAGGATTGATACTCAGCTCCTCCTTTTATAGCATAAGCTAAAAGCATCCTATGCAATCCATACTGCCAGCTTACAAAACGAGTATCATCCTCTTGTCTACCGTCAATGCCCAAATGGATGTTGGCATCCCGAATTAGATCACGAACAAAATCCAGGTTGCTTATGCCAAATTTATTTCTCACAAAATGAGAATCCAGCAGTTGAACAATTGTTTCGGAGGTGAAATCATCTACATTTAAGCTCAATAGCTTATCTAAAATCCCAACTATAGAGTCTTCCGTTTTGTATGACTGATCGGAAATTGAATAAGGAATATACACAGCAGCTTTATCGAATACTGCTTTGATATAAGGGGCGTATTTTTCAACATCAGTAAGTTGTACCACAACATCGCAAGGCTTAATTGTTGAATCTTTTTCAAAAACATGCAAAAGGTAATTGTATAAACTCTCTAGCTCACGAACTGGCGTAAAAGAAGATGCCACACAAATAGATTCATCAACTAAATCACGATCTTCTATTCGATTACGCTCACTCCTGCTATTGCAATAAATATCATTCTGGATTTTTCCTAAAAGCGTATTAGGCCTTGGCATTTCGGTTTTGCTAACATCCAATGCAATACTTTCATTCGGCATCAGTAAGGAAAAAGAATCTTTTCCTAATGCATTATAACTGTCAAACAGCTCGTTATCAATAAGTGTTACATTATCCGTTTTTTTATACCAATGGCTTCCAGGGGAAGGGTTTACCACATAAAAGCTAATATCAATAATTTGCCCTAAGGCATTATAAATATCCATATGGTAATTGGAAATAACTGATAAGCCAAAAAAGGATATCTGAGAGAATTCGTCTTTTATTGTTTTCTGAAAATCGAAATCCTTAAGTTTTTCTAACAACAGATTTTTCAAATCCACTCTATCTAAGCCCAGATTAAGATATGTCATCTTCAAATCTCTCCAAAGGTAAGATTGCCATGCCTCATGCTTAGAAAATCCATTATCATCATTAGCATCGCCTATGACAGACTCTCCCTCATTCCATATTTCTATATAGTCTGGCCTGTATATCATATATTGATCGAAAACATCAGCCACTTCAGTTGCTAATTGAAAACGCTTGAGCTTGTCTTCCTTATAATATTTAGAAACCAAAGGAAAGCTCTGTATAAATTCCTTTTTCCCAAGAAGAGAAAAAATCATCCATCTTAAATTTTGTTTGCCGTAGCGACCATCAACCCATAAATCAGCCAACTTAAAAATGCGATTAATAAAAGCACCTGGATTTTCGAAACTATGATTGGCAAAAATCCCATTGTTTTTTGCGACCTCTATAGCCAACCAGGTTCCCATCCCTTCGGTCTGAGTCATTACCAAATTAGTCGCAAATACATTTGTATTAGTACGAATCTGTTCGCTAAACTTATTTGCCAAATTCTCCAATAAATTGGAGCTGTATATCAATATGCTCATCCTACTATCTTATTGAATTCTTTCTATTATTCCCGATGCTCTCTCTACTTTTCTCAGTGCAGCACTGTCAATCACAGCTTTATCACCAAATATGACAACTTCCTTTTTACCACGTGTAATACCTGTATATAAAAGCTCACGAGTTAAAATGGCTAGGTTTTCGTCATTTGGTAAAATGACCGCAACGGATGTAAATTCAGATCCCTGACTTTTATGAATAGTCATTGCGAACACAGTTTCGTATGCAGAAATGAAACCTGGTAAGACTTGTTTAACACTTCCGTCAACAGATTCGAACCAAGCTTTAAACACACCTTTATCATCCTTTCGGATAATACCAACATCCCCATTAAAAAGACCTAGAGCATAATCATTTCTCTTTATTATAATCGGTTGATTTTCGTAAAAACCATTTTGTGGATTTAGTAAATCTTTCTTTTTTAGGAATTCGGTAATGAGCATATTATAATGATTAACACCATACTTCCCTTCATGAACTGTACATAGAAATCGTACATCATTTAATTTTTGTAAAGCTTTCTTAATAACCTTCTCCTCGATATATGACTTGTATTTAATCATAAACTCATCCAATAAGGATGAATTATCATCTCCCACCACTTTTACATACTCGCCTTTACATTGCTCACTATCCTTATAATCTTTATCGGAGATATGACCTTGTATTAGCGCTTTACTAAACAAGCCAATACCTTCAGTACTCTTAAAACGATGACTCCTTTTTAACTCGATAATGTGTTCAGAAAGTAAATGCGACATTGGTAATGAAGAGATAAAGTCAGTTTGGATTTTAAGCTTATCCTGTGCAATAAAAGCATTGATAAACTGTGCATTGCTTTCAGAAAACACATTCATATTATCTCCTAATGATAAACAAATATCACCAAACACACTTCCTGCATCAACCGATGCCAATTGATTTTTATCGCCAAGGAAAATGAGTCTTGCTGATGTAGAAATTGAGGTCATCAACTTGGCCATCATAGGTGCAGAAATCATTGACGATTCATCAATAATTATGACATCATATTCCAAGGTATTATCGGCGTTGTGTTTGAAATAAGGAGAGTTCTTTTTATAACCTAGCAATCGGTGTATGGTTTTGGCTTCCATATCATCAAATAAGGATTTTACTTCCTCCGAAAGTCCCGCAAGAGAATCCTTAGCGTGGCTCAATGATTCTTTCATTCGTGCAGCAGCTTTACCTGTAGGAGCTGCTAAAGCCACCTTTAACATAGGACAATCGCTATACAAAATGGCAAGAATTTTAGCAACAGTAGTCGTCTTCCCTGTTCCTGGGCCACCAGTAATAATCGAAAGTTTTTTAATGATTGCTGTTAATGCAGCGACTAGTTGCCAATTTACACTTTCTGCAGATGGTAAATTACCGGTATCATCCGACGATTCAAAAAGAGTGTGTATCAAGTCGGTCTGATGACTTAGTATATTCTCAGACAAATCCAATGTTGTAGATTCCTGCTCTACAAAATTCTTTATCTGTTGAATAATCTCAGTTTCATATTCAAAATAGCGATGTAAATAAACCTTCCCTTCATTTACTACGAGAGGGCATATAACATCAAGCGAAGAAGTGATAAAAGAATCTTTAATAATTTCAGCTATATCAAATGAATCACCCTGTTTCAGAAAAGGGTTCATCTCTAACAATTCAGACTCTTCTTTACCAAAAATCAGGTGATTATATTTTTCTATATCTAAACAAATATGGCCTTCACTTAATTTCTGCGAGACAGCATAAGCAAGTGCTTTGCTTATATTACTATTAAAATAATCAGCAAAAATCTTATGTACATCAATATTTTGTTTCATATGCTTATATACTTCAAATAACAAGTCCAAACAGTAAATATATGTTCAGATTTGATGATTAAAACACACATAAAATGCTTCTATATCTCACTCTATGAGCTTTACAAAATACTAATTTATAACAATACAAATTGCTGTCAAATCTGCCAAGTTTAAGAGTAAATCACAAACGTCTGTTTATCTTAAGCTTAACAAGCTTAAATATATCAAGAAACAAAATTAGGTCGACACTATGCCAAAAGGTGGCGTAAGAAAAAATAAGCTTAATATTTAATAAGTCTGAAATAATATATGACCCAGATTGACCTACTCTTATTCAAATTCTACTCAATACTGGAAGTGGAAAATAATAGAAATACCAAAATCAATAATTATTGGAATATTGATCTTATATGAGAGAACTCCAAAGAAATCTGATCAAAAGAAAAGCCCCATTCTAATAGATAGAACAGGGCTTTTTTATATGTGATTCGTGTTTGATTTCTTGGAAGTTATTTTCCGATACAGAATTTACTGAAAATATTACCAAGCACTTCATCTGAAGATATATCCCCAGTGATCTCACCCAAAAAGTGAAGGCACTCGCGAATATCCTGAGCCAGGAAATCGGTTGGGATCATGTTTATTAATCCATCGTTCACTCGTGTGATGCTGCCTAAAGCAGAGTTTAAGGCTTCGAAATGGCGAGCATTGGTCACAATCACATCCTGTTCGTTTAGGGTGTCCATATTCACCACTTTCAAGAGTTCAGTGGCTAATTCATCGGTATTTTCTAGTTCTTTGGCTGAGATAAACATCAGCTTATCTTCTTCCTTCAAGCCAATAAGTTGTTTGCTCAGTGCTTCAGTATCCTTGCACAGGTCAATCTTATTCAGGCAAACAATCAGTTTCTGCTGATCGCGATCGATAGTATCGTTGACTTTAGCAATAGATTCATTCAGCATATCAACAGGACGGTTGGCATCGATCAAAAGCATCACGATTTGAGCTTGACGCATCTTCTGGAATGTGCGCTCTATACCCATATTCTCAATCTTATCGAGGGTGGTTCTGATACCAGCTGTATCGATAAATCGGAAGGTCACGCCACCCAGGTTGATGGTATCCTCAATCACGTCGCGTGTGGTTCCCTCTATATCCGAAACAATGGCCTTATCTTCTTTTAAGAGAGCATTCAGCAGGGTTGATTTCCCCACATTGGTATTTCCCACGATTGCAACAGGTACCCCGTTTTTGATGGCATTACCCAACTCAAAAGAATTCACCAACTTACTGATAATAGTCTCTATTTCTGTCACCAAAGCTTGTAACTGTGTTCTATCCGCAAATTCCACATCTTCTTCACCAAAGTCAAGCTCCAGCTCTATCATAGAAATGAAGTGTAACAAGCGTCCACGTAGGTTAGCAATCTCATTAGAGAAGCCACCACGCATTTGCTGTAAAGCTACTTTATGAGCCGATGCCGAACTGGAAGCAATCAAATCGGCCACAGCTTCGGCCTGAGAAAGGTCCATCTTCCCATTTAAAAAGGCACGCTGGGTATATTCACCCGGTTTAGCCATTCGGGCACCAGCCTTCAACAAAACCTGTAAAATACGTTGCTGTATATAGGGTGCACCATGACAGGCTATTTCGGCACTGTTCTCGCCCGTATAGGAAAATGGCGCTTTAAAAACCGTTACCAAAACCTCATCCACAATCTCTTCCCCATCCATCAGGTTACCGAAATGAACAGTATTGGCCTTTTGTTCGCTAAGAAGTTTATTGGTTTTCGATTGGAATATCTGGTCACAAATTGTTAATGCCTTTTCACCCGAAAGTCGGATAATGGCAATGGCACCATGTCCTGCAGCTGTAGAAACGGCACATATAGTTGATTGATCGATCATGTTCAATTAATAATTAGTAATGAACAATTAATAAATAATGTCATCTCATTGTTCAATATTAGAGCATACAAAGATAGGTGAGAATTTAGGAATTATGAATTATGAATCAGGAATTATGAGTTAGGAATAATGAATTAAGAATTATCGTACCCATCGCAATTGGTTTTCAAGCCTGATAAACACAAGAAGAAATTAAAGAACTGCTACGAATAAGGAGCTACTTTTACACATTTTTCGACTTTTCCTCTACCTTTGTTTTCAGTTTATGAATTAGATATAAGAATAGGAATGAAGAATATGACAGGCCGTTGGTCGTTTAACGAGGATTTTGGTTTTGGGAAAGATGAAGGCTTTGCTGAATTCACACAAGAAGGCGAAAAGATTACAGGCGTTTTAGTTTACACAGAAAGAATCGAAGACGAAACACCATTTCGTGTGCAACAAGAGGTCGAAGGTACTTTTGATGGTCAGCAATTAAAGATTACAGGTACAGCTGTTGAAATATTAGATGCTGAAGAAGAAATCGAGTACCACCTGGATTGCTGGGAAGGCAGCATGAATGAAAAAAAACAGATTGTGGGTCACTCTTACGACGATCATGAATGTTTTGGTGTCTTTGTGATGGATAAAATTCAAGCTTAAAGGTAAAAAAGGATAAAGGTTAAAGGAAATAAAGGGTATTAAGGCTGAATGAAACAAAGTCCCCGGGGATGAATGCCCAATAACAAGCGAAAACCAATTCAGAATTAGAAATTATGAGTTATGAATGACAAATAAGTGATAACAATCAACAAGCCAGGATGAAAGATTCATTCCGATGTTTGGGGCAGCAATCCCCAAACGGCGGGAGCCGAATTAGGTGCTTTACTTTCCCTGAAAATTTATCAAAAAAAGTTTCAATCATTAAACACTACTTCACAAGCACTTACCTCCACAAAGCCCATAAACATTGAATTTATTGCAATTTATTTTCCAAAAACATTTGGAGCTTATATAAAAACACACCATCTTTGCACAGCAATCAGGAAAAACGCGGATGTGGCGTAATTGGTAGCCGCGCTAGACTTAGGATCTAGTGCTGAAAGGCGTGGGGGTTCGAGTCCCTTCATCCGCACAAAAAGGATCAATACGAAAGTGTTGATCCTTTTTTTATGCTCATTATTCTGGTGTTGAGAGCCTAGATATTCTTATTGCGACAACCAGATTCTCATCTTAACGATTGAAGCTCAATTCTTTCCTTCTAGACTATCAATAAACATTGGTTTCTCTTTACTTTTTATTCATAAAAAGCTTGCAGTTTATATAAAAACACACCATCTTTGCACCGCAATTAGGAGAAACGCGGATGTGGCGTAATTGGTAGCCGCGCTAGACTTAGGATCTAGTGCCGAGAGGCGTGGGGGTTCGAGTCCCTTCATCCGCACAAAGAGGATCAATACGAAAGTGTTGATCCTTTTTTTTATGCCCTTCATTTTTGTTCGCGAAGAATTTTTACTCTCAGTTAATACGGATCACCGGTAAAAGTTGGGTCTAATTCTATAATGATTCTAATTAGGCAAATGTTTTTGTTTATCGGCACAAGAAAATGTCAATTTTTACAACTCCTTTCAGAGAGAATCAAGAGAGATTTCTGGGTATAGATGAATAATCTTTATTTGTTGGAATAGGAAGAATTTCATTTTGGTCTGATCTTTGAAAATTTGTTTCGTAGCAAAATCAGATTCATAATACAAACCATTTTTCTCTTTATTTACTTTTCCTTGATGAAAAGTAACAAAAATCAATGGCTCCGGCACTCAGTGACCCATTACGGTTTAAAGACTAAACAGACTGAACTCGTTCGTGCCTCACCCAGACAGCATTCTGTTTTTAACGCCTTTTTCACCTATGGGGCCCCACTTGCGCTGCCGAGGCCAGGATTAAAAATCCAACTCATAATCTTAATCATATGTACTAAAATGTTTTGGGCGGGCTTTGTCAGCCTGCCGTGAGGCGTGTCACAGTTTCTCCAACAAAGCGAAGACAAGGATCAGGCTGACTTGATTTTTGATTCGCGAATATAATTTCTGGTGCTCATGTTCCCTCCGGGGGAGCTTACTTTTTTATCTAAGAAAAAAGTAAGAGCCCAGCGGCTCTAGCGAAAAAATTAAAAGATAATTCTAACATATAATTAATGCACTTAAACCCAACTTTTGTAACTGATCCATTTGAATTCATGAGCAACAACAAAAGTATAGCATAAACCTTATGAATTAATATCATTTTTCTACTTTTAGCCTCCAACTAACACCAGCCACATGAAAAAGGAAGTTCTCATAATAGAAGATGATCTAAGTTTACAGAAAATCATTTCAGATTATCTGAATTCAATCGGTTTTTCATGCTATAGCACAGATTCACTTGTTGAGGGCAAACAATTATTTGAGAAAAAATTATACCCTATTGTCCTACTTGATCTTAACTTACCAGATGGTGATGGACTTGACTACATTCCTTTTATAAAGTCAATTTGGGATAAAACAGGAGTTATTGTTATTTCTGCACGTGACAAACTGGAAGATCGTGTTGACGGTTTAAATCTTGGTGCTGATGACTATCTGGTTAAACCCTTCCACTTATCAGAATTGAATGCTCGTATAAATGCTTTACTAAGACGCAATTTCAATTCTGAAAATAAGATTCTAAAGTTTAATGGGATTGAAATTGATACTCACACAAATTTGGTGAAAATCAACAACATCCCAGTAGAATTTAGTCGAAAGGAATTTGATCTTCTTCTCTATTTTTTTGAAAATAACGAAAAAGTATTGACCAAAGAAAGTCTCTATGAACATGTTTGGGGTGAAAACTCTGTATTCATGGGAAATACAGATTTCATCTATACACATATCAATCGACTTAGGAAAAAGATAAAAACACATACGGGACAGAATTACATTAAAACGGTTCATGGTTTCGGTTATAAATTTGAATCCAAATGAAACTCCTAACAAAAATAAATAGAAGTTATCTGAAATACGGATTCTTCTTATTCATCCTTGCAAACATCATCATTAGCTCTATTCTATCTCATTTTGAAAAAATTAACACCGATATTGAACTTAGATATGGTGCCATGGAGATTAGTAAGGTTATTAAAAACCACGGGGACTTTCCTAACATTCCTCCAACATATCAGGTTACAATAATAGATACCGATAAGATTGTAGAAGGTACTCTTAAAGATACAATCCTATTCGATCCGGAAGATAGAGAAATGGATGTGTTTAGAGAATATAGCTATTCTCAAATAATAAATGAAACGAATTACCTCATCACCCATCGTCAATTTGCAGAAACTTTTTTAGAAGTCTTTTTTGAAATTACGCCCGTTGTATCCATTGTACTTCTTTTGATATTCCTTGGCTTTATATTCTTTAGTCGAGCTATTAGTTATAAGTTGTGGCAAACTTTTAACGAGAATATTGAACAAATTAAAGGCTTCTCATTCACATCATCAGATAAATTACATCTCAAAACAACTGGTATTGACGAACTTGATGATCTCAATCATGTTCTTACAAAAATGGCTGATCGCCTAAATCAGGATTATCAGGCTTCTAAGGAATTTTCAGCCAATGCAGCTCATGAGTTTCAAACGCCGCTTGCAATCATTCAGAATAAATGTGAAAATCTATTTTCCGATTCAGAACTGAAGCCTAAAACCATTGAATCTATCAGAGAAATTTACATATCGACTGATCGTTTATCAGGCATTACGAAGGCATTGCTCCTTCTAGCAAAAATTGATCATGGCTTATTCCAAGACAAGAAACTCATATCAATTAATGAAGTACTTAAAGATTGGCTATTATCATTTGATGAAATTATTGAGGATAATAAAATTATTATCTCAATTTCAGAGAATGTTAACCTAAAAACTCACATAGATAAAAGATTAGCCAATCTTCTAATTCAAAACCTGTTGACCAATGCCATTAAGAATTCTCCGGAGAATAAAAAAATTGAAATTCTAATAGATGAAGGGCATTTTAGCATTTCAAACTATGGCGAAAAAACTATTAATCAACCTGAAAAATTATTCGACCGTTTTTATAAAGAATCCCAATTAAATTCGTCCTCTGGAATCGGACTTGCGATTGTAAAAAAGATCATTGATTACTCTGATTTTTCAATTCACTATTCTTTTAACAATTTTAATCACATTTTTACAGTCAAGCTTATATATTGTTAGATTTTTGTTAGAATTTTATGCTTTCTTTGAATTCTTATTTTTACTAGCCCAAACTCAAGATTTTACACCCTTATGGATTTAAACAAGTACATTAACAAAACCAAGTCTCTAGCACCTTTACTAATTTTTCTAATATGTTCTCTAAGTCTTTTTTTTATTTCTAGGCTAACATATACGATTATATATTGGGAGAGAATCATTATCGAACCTCAATTCTGGAAACTCATCTTTGTTGGTATTCGAATCGACCTGATTCTTATTTGTTATTACAGCAGTTTACCTTTACTATGTTTTCTAATTTTCCCTAAAAACTGGATATTGAAAAGTCGATATTTGTGGATTAGCTACTTTAGCTTTTTCATAGGTTTAACATCTATGATGGAAATGTCCACTTACGCCTTTATCGAACAATACGACCTTCGTCCCGATCGAATTTTCATTGAATATCTCGATCATATGAAAGAAGTTTCAGGCACCATTATGGGTAATAATCCATACAGTCTTTTATTCACAATTATTGTCACCATTGGAGTTTCTATTCTTGCCTGGCGACTATTTTCTAATATTCTCAGAAACTACGAAGCAAGTAATTGGAAAATAAATATTATTCTCTTACCCATTTTAGGAGCTTTGATATTTTTGGGTGGGAGATCAAGTTTATCGCCTCGTCCGGCAAATGTTAGTACAGCCTATTTTAGCAATAAAAGTAAAATGGCTAACGAACTAAGTCTAAACTCAACCTTCTCTGTATTTTGTGCTTTCCTAAAAATGAAAGATGAGAAAGATCCATCTCGAAAATATGGCAAAATGAAAACTGAAGAGATTATTTCACGTGTTGAAGCCGCAAGTTCGGTGAAGTGGGATAAAACTCTCAACTCAAAAATCCCATTCTATCACAAACAAATACCTTCATCAAAAAATATTAAACCTTATAATATTGTTGTTTTCCTTCAGGAAAGTTTAGGTGCTGAATATGTTGGCTGCTTAGGAGGTTTACCCCTTACGCCTAATATAGACAAGCTAAGTAAAGAAGGCACATTACTCACTAATCTTTATTCAACTGGAACAAGAACTGTAAGAGGAATTGAAGCTACAATTGCTGGTTTTTTACCTACACCGGGAAGATCGGTGGTTAAACTTGGCAAGTCGAGATCACAATTCTTCACCATTGCTGAACTTCTTAAACAAAAAGGCTACTCAACCAATTTCGTTTATGGAGGTATGAGTAATTTCGATGATATGAAAATGTTTTTCAAGGGTAATGGCTTCTCAACCATATACGACCAGTCAAGTTTTGACAATCCTGTATTTGAAGGGACTTGGGGTGTGAGCGATGAAGATCTTGTTGTAAAAGCTAATCAGGTATTCAAAGAAAAAGGCGATGAACCTTTCTTTGCCCTCATGCTAAGCACATCAAACCACGCTCCTTTCGAATTCCCTGAAGGTCGATTTAATTTGTACGATAAAGAGAAACAAGCTACCGTCCACAATGCCATGAAATACGCTGACTATTCTATTGGTAAATTTTTCGAGCTTGCTAAAAAGGAAGACTATTTCGAAAATACAATCTTCCTCGTTGTAGCCGATCATAACACAAGAGTATTTGGTGATGAGATTGTTCCGGTGAACAAATTCCATATCCCAGGTCTTATCATTGGTCCCGATGTTGAGAAGAAAAAGTATTCTGGTTTGTGTAGTCAAATTGATTTAATGCCCACACTTCTCTCAATGGCTGGAATAGAATCGGAACACCCTATGATAGGAAATGATTTGACACAGCAAGATGAAGATGCCCCAGGAAGATCAATCATGCAGTTTAGTAATAAACATGCCTATCGAATTGGGGACACAGTTATTGTTCATCAGCCCAATAAACCAGCTCAATGTTTTCTCTACAAAAATGAACATTTAGAACCCATTGAGGATAATGAAGAACTAATACGAGATGGTTTAGCTTATGCCTTACTCCCTTGGCACCTCTATTCAAATCGACTCTACACAATTTATCCCGAGAATTTAACAACGAGAAATTTAGTTGAATTGAAATAATAAACCGTCAGGTTTTTTATTGGATTAATTCAATCAACTGTCGCAACAAGCTAAATAAATAATAAAAGCTGTCCCTCATATTGAGGAACAGTTTTTGTTATTTTATGTCGAAAATCATTTTAATAAAAAATAGTAAGTGGTTCTTGCCGTTGAACAGAGGCTTTTTTAAGTATATATTTCAACATTAATCTCATGCTAAGATTAGCCCTAACAATTCTGGCTTTTGCCTTACAGTCAGAAACACACGCCATACAGCCGATACACTGTTTCATTGCTTCTTTATTTACCCAATTACCCGTTTCAGGCGAAATAATATTTACAGGACATCGTTTTGAACAGATTCTACAATGGGTGCAATTCGCTGATATAAAAACGGGGCGTATTGGATTGTAATTCTTAGACCTGGAAAACACATCTCGTTGAACTGCAATATCTTCAATTGATAAAAAGTTATGAGCATTCAGGCTATTTGAACCAAAATCATATGCTTTTTCCAAATCAGTTTTATCTGGCCTCCCAATAGCAACAGGTATAATATTAGAATAAGAATGTTGCCCAATAAATGCGCCTGCAGCTAGAACATTAAAATTATTATTAGAAAGTATTTCCACCATTTGATAAAGCGCAATTCCGTAATCCCTGTTACCGTATACAACAACTGCTGTACATTTTTTTTCATTTCCATTTATACTTTTTAAGCAATCTATTACCTGAATCGGCAACTTGCCTGAATAAACAGGAGCTCCAATGATCAAGTGATCAATGTTATTTAAAATTGCATTGGGATTAGATGTTAATTTAGCTCGGAAATCTGGAATTGTTATATTTAAATCTTTCGGCTCTTTTGCCCCCATACCTAAAGCAATAGCATTACAAATTCTCTTTGTTGTATTTGTAGGCGAGAAGTAAAGAATTCCTATACGTTTTGCTATTTTTTTCATACAAGTGCATCAAATTTATGCTTCAATAATGCTCAGATTAACAACAGAAACAAAATTAGAATTTTGTTAATCAGAATTGAAATTAATCAAATTTAAATATCGATTTAAAGTATACATAAAATATTAATAATTGCAATTTTAATCTTGCCGATAACGGTCTTGCTAAGTTGCGTGGGCGATTTTAAACTACTGTCTCATCAAACCACTAAATAAGCAAGCCGACTAAATTTACATATTATTTTATTATTGACAAGTCGGATTTAGATGGCTTGCTGATGTTTATTAATTGAACTAACTCTCAAGTCATTCATCAGCTCCCATAAAATTTAGCTTTTGTTAGACTTTCGATATTTTTTTCTATTTTCACCATATCTCTGTTGTTTCCTAATTTATCAAGTTTTATTTTCCGTCGTATAGCCCCGCATTACCGCTAACTTGTGGATAACAAGTCAAAATGATTTTTTTTTTGCCATATGGGAGTACGTATGCAATTACAAAATTCAGCCTTATGCTGCATTTTGCCACAATCAGCTCATATATTTTATTTTATACTGCAAACGTGAATTTCTATTGAATTACCTAGATGATATGCTTATTTTTGTTTTTTATGTCGCTATTAGCAGTAGAATATATGTTATATGAATGAATGACTTTGATATTGGGAAAATTAGGAGATTAATGCGCCGAAACTATCCAGGAAGAACGGCTTACAGATACATGAAACTATCAGATAAAAAGGTTATTTACTAAATACAAAATAGGTAAAAGAATGGTGGAAGAGTTTAAAATAAGGAAGGCTGAACCAGATGAATATCCTGAAATTGAAAGAATATTTGAAGCTCAGGGATTAGAAAACAATAAAACTGGAGTCAAGGTTTTAAAGGGATATTCAGTTGAAGTGGTTGACAGACTAATAGGTGGAGCAGAAGTGATGCTTCAAGATGGAGAATATACTTTTTCTGTTGCTGTAATTGACGATTTTAAAGGGCAGGGAATTGGAAAGTCATTATTTCAAATAGTGGAAAAAAAAATACGGAACTTAGGAGCTAAGAGGATCCTGATTCAAGCAAAAGTTCCTGCTTATTGGTCAAAGTTTGGGTTTGTGGAAATTGTTGATCCTAATGAAACTCCAAAAACTTTTCGGTGCGATGACTGTTCTCAATATGGGAAAGACTGCTTCCCAAAGATAATGGTTTTAGATTTATGATAGGTCTGATAATGGGGCAAGTCTGCGTATGTCCTTTATACTTATAGAAAATTAAAAAAAGATTTCAAATCATATAACATCTACATTAAAACGGAACACACTCGCTGCGCTCCTGTGTCCGCTTATGTCCGCGTTAATATCAAATTCGTCCTTTTCAAAAAGCAATTAAGCCTAACGGGTTAGTATAAGGAAAGTTGCGGTTGGTAAACCGTAATTTTCCGATGTTTGTTATTTCGTTTTATTGTGAGTCGGATTTCTCTAATCATTTTATGCAGCAATTTTGCTTATACATTGTTGTAACCAGTTTTATTATTTTCAATTCTGTTGTTATCAATCTCTGTTAACTCAGTACTTTATCTAACACAGCAATAATTATTATTGCAAAACCAATAATCATAATAACTCCCATAGCACCATTTTTAGGTGATTCAATAATTGGTTTGTCATTTTTATACAAATCGAATACAACTCCATTCCTACCAAATCCCGTAACTAATCTACAATTTGCTTCATTCTCATTTTCTTTTATTTGGAATAAATGTTCAGTGCCAAGGATAGATCGTTTTTCGGAAACTATTTCATTATTTACTTTTATCGTTTCTTTTCCAAAAACTGAATTGAACAATTCAATTTTATTATTTTCTAAATGTATCGTGGTAAATTTCATATGTTTTTTTTAAAAATTTTATTCTAATGTAAAATAAATTGGCAGAGAATATTTTACTCCTACTGGTTTTCCATCTCTTATTCCAGATTTCTTAATCTTATTTTTTTTCAGGTCTCGGGTAACTTCATTTACAATTTCGTCATTGTCATAATCAACCTTTACATCAGTAATTTTCGCTTTTTTTTCACTGACCGCTAACGGTTTATGTAAGTGGAGTGCATTATTAAAAGTTGGAAACTTTCAATAACGCATGAAGCCAATTCGTTTATTCATTATTTCAAATTTTCCGTCAATCGTCAAAGACGAATTGGCGGTGTTGCAACAACGAGCCGCAGCCCCGAAAACCGCTGAAACCCGCATTACATATAACACTTTGTTATGGGCTGCGCTTTATTGTTTTCCATTTTTAATCGTTACCAAATTCTTGTCAATCATATATTTTACAAATTCGGATTCTCCTTTTTCCTTTATCATTTCAATTCCTTTTCTCCTACTTGACCGTGTTATGAATTGTCCGAACCGAATTAGGAAAGGGTTATAAATCGTACAATCCTTTACTGAACTATACTTATCACAGTCGGCGCATGTACTGAATCCATTCTCAATGCAACAAGGTCTTACTTTACATGCTTTGAATCCTACGGCACATTTGGGACTTTCTCCTTTGCATCCCTGACAATCTCCTTTCACATATTTTGGACATGCACCACAATAGAATCCGCAGTGTGAAACTAAGCCAATCTGAGTTGAACTATCGGTTTGATTTGCAATATTTTCCTCCATGCTGTTATTATTTTGCATTTTTAATTTCAATTCCTTCTAAATCCTCGACCTGAGCAATAAATCCCCAACCGAATTTATCTTCGGATATTTCAATAATTAACTCATTTTCTCCTTTAACCAAAGGTAATTCTATAGTTTCATGTTTATCTAAAACATAACCTCTATCATCATACCTGCCTGATTCATAGAAGCTATTATCCCCCATAAACAATTCTTTCGAGTTTAGGTAAACCTTTATTTTATCGCTATATCCAAAATGAAGTTTTTTCTTTTGTGCCTTTTCTGAACTCAAAATCGTTTTTGCAAGAACAGTATTTTTGGTTTCAGTTTTAGAAAAATATCTGTTTAGGTTTATTAAATAATTTGCTTCAACATTTATCTTATGCCATTTAGTTATTCGGTCTTCATCTAAAAATGGTTTTTCAATTGCAAAATCGTAATTATCGTATGGCTCAGATATAAGCCAGCTTGAAATATATGTTTCATCATCGATAATTGGTAGAGTTCTTCTTTTTAGAATATTTACAAGGGCGTGTTTTGTTATTTTTAGGTTTGCAAAAATCGCGGGATGGTAGCTACAAATACCAACACCACCAGAAATATAATCATGTTTTAATTTTACTGATAGAACTTGATTTGGATTATTATCGAGATAAACTTTCGCAGAGTCGTCCACAACTTCAATTTTTACATGAAACCACTCCTTAGTCGGAATATTTGCAACAGCTTGATATGATTTTCCATTATAAAGTTGCCATGTGGCTGACATGTTAAAAATTGGGTCATATTGTACAGCATCCCATTTCCCGCTTGTATGAGGTTGAAAATATATGTACTCAAAGTTGGTAAGTGAACCAATCCGAAAAACAATCCCTAAATACGCTTTATGTGAAGGTGAATATAAATCGCACTCAATTATTCCATTTTGAAAATCTATTCCATCCAGATATGCTATTCCAGTTCCATCCGAAATACATGTGGATAATTTCGAATCAAACTCTTTTACCTCTACAGAGCCTAATGTCTTCCAATCATTAGATGAAAAATCAGCGTCTATTGTACCTTTTTGTGCTAAACAAATGTTTGTGCATATAATTAGAAATAGGATTGTAATTGATTTGTATTTCATTTTATCTCCATTTTTTAATATTGGATTTTAGTCAGTTTTATCTTGAAAATAATTAATATCATTCATTAGTCAATTTGTTATTGGTACGTTTTCCAGCGTTGCCCATAACGGTAAATTGTCTGAGTCGTGGCAGGTTGCGGGGCACTTTCCTGTCAAACCGCGATGAAGTTTGGCGGGCTACAAACTTTTTACCTTTACTACTTCCCTGCCATTACTTATACAAAGTGTTACAAATAGTACATTTTAGTTAAGGTGCTACTTTGGGGTTTAACTTTATTTATTGTAGATAGAATTATTACTCTTTAATTATTTTTGCCATATAGGTTTTTTTATCCGATACAAATAAAAAGATATACATTCCGCTACTAAAATCTGAAATATCATTTTTTTCAATCTGAGTTTCATGTGTCTTTTCCCTAATTACTTTACCACTGATATCCAAAATCATTATTTTGCGTATCTGTCTTTCTCCTAAATCTATTTCTACGCTACCACTTGTAGGATTAGGATAAATATTAAATGATGCTTTCTCGATCTCATTAATCCCCACATATAACATCAGATAACAAGCTGATGTATCGATACATAAGCCATTATCTACTATGACAGCATAGCTACCCTCTTCAGTAGCTGTAAAACTTTGACTTGTTTCACCTGCAATAGGATTGTAGTTATCATTACAGTCAAGCCATTGATAACTTGCATCAGTTTCTTTTGCCATTAATGTTAGATTATCTTCTATTACAGAAACATCCACATTGTTTATTGTTAAATTTAATGTAACGACACTATCACATCCATGAACATTGGTTAAAGTTAGGCTTGCTGTATTATTGCTAGTAGTATAAGTATTCCCATCAATCCAAGTGTGACTTCCGCATGCTACTATTGTATCTGTTACTTCATTTCTAAGAATGCTTAAATCTATGCCAATGATACTATCACAACCGGCATTATTCGGAATAGTATCTAAATAAAAACCACTTTTTGTATAGATATATTTTCCACTAGGAGAGCTATATGAATCACATACTTTTGCACTTATTTCTGAAAAAGTTGTACAATTATAGAATACTCTTACATGACCAGAATTCTCCCCATTCCCGTCATTTGAACCAGCACCAATAGCTAATGTAGATCCTTCAGCATTTAAACTATTAGCCCAACCACCGAAATCTCCAGATGCTTCTCCATAAACCCTTGTGCCGAAATGGACCCAAGTGTTGTGTAAATTTTTATAGGTGTCTACATAGCCCATGTAATAAGCCTCTCCGTCATTAAAAGGGGCTCCTACTGCAAGAACAGAACCATCAGAATTTAAGGAAACAGACGCTCCTAATGCATCACCTCTTTCACCCTCAATATCATCTCCTATTTGTATCCATTCTCCTTCTGCAATTTTATAAACTCTTACATGCCCATCATTATCTCCATTACTTCCATCATTTCCTGTAGCTCCAATTGCAACAATCGAACCGTCAGAATTTATATGTAAGCTAGCTCCAAACATGTCATCGGCAGCTTGGCCATTTATGTTGCTACCAATTTGTGTCCATATCCCAGATATATTTTTATAAATTTTCACATGCCCCGATAAATACCCATTTGCTCTATTTCCATGACCACCAATAGCAACTACCGATCCATCAGAGCTTAAACATACCGCACGGCCCAAATAGTTTTCTTCATCTTCACCATCAATATCATTACCAATTTGAGTCCAAATACCTGATACATTTTTAAACAGGCGTACATGACCAGATACATTGCCATTTCCATCATTCAACGAGGCACCAATTGCAACAATCGAACCATCAGAATTTAAACTTACTGAACTACCCGACTGATCACCCGATGCTTCTCCATCAATATCATTGCCAATTTGAGTCCATGTACCTGATACGTTCTTGAAAATTCGAACATGACCAGCGTCAGTTCCTGCCCCATCATTGAATTCTGCTCCAATAGCCACAACAGAGCCATCTGAACTTAAACTTATCTCACTACCCGATCTATCTTCATATCCTTCACCATCAATATCATCACCTATTTGCGTCCAAAATCCTGATACGTTTTCATATATGCGAACGTGACCAGAGTTTGTGCTATTGCCATCATTACGAAAACCACCAACAGCAATTATTAATCCATCGGAACTTAAACAAACTGAACTTCCAAAATAGCAATCAGCTTCTTCTCCATTGATATCAGAACCTATTTGAGCCCATTGCGCATTTAGATTAGATATAAATCCGAAAATAATAATGACTTGAAGAAGATACTTTTTTGTTCTCATATTTTTAAATTAAAAAAGATCTCTTATATTATCAAAGTAAGCATTATTTGTAACGGTCTTGCTAAGTTTCGTGGGCGATTAAAACAGTTGTTCTATCAAACCGCTAAATAAGCAAGCCGAGTAAATTTGTTTATATTTTTGGACAAACCAACTTAGTTGGCTTGCTGGTGTTTGTTAATTGCTATAAACCTTCGAACTGCTCATCACCGCCCATGAAATTTAGCTTTTGTTACCTGCTGGGGTGTTCTCATCTTTTTCTTTAACCAAATCATAACCTGTACTTCTACCACCTCCAGGAAGTTTATAAAGAATGTTTTTTTCTATTAAATCCTGTATATCTCTTGCTGCTGTATCCTGTGAACACTTCCCAATTTTTGCCCATTTTGATGATGTAAGTTTTCCATCAAAGCCGTCTAATAATCTGTTAAGAATTTTAGTTTGCCTGTCATTCTTAATTTTCGTAGAGTTAGTGTTCCAAAAACTATGCTTGAAGATTATTCTTTCTAAGATTGTTTCAGAAGATTCTAACGCATTCAATAAACAGCTTAAAAACCATTCCAGCCATTTAGTAATATCTAACTTGCCTTTTTGAGTTTGTTCAAGAATTTCATAATATTGCTTTCTTTCAATCCTAATTTGTGAAGACATACTATAAAATCGATATGATTGATTATCTGATTTAGCAAGAAGCATATCGGTAATTGCACGAGCTATTCTTCCATTTCCATCTTCAAAAGGATGAATAGTAACAAACCATAAATGCGCAATTGCTGCTTTAAAAACAGAATCAATATCTTGGTTGTCATTAATCCATTCAAAAAAGGAATCCATTTCACTTTCTAGTGATTTTGCATCAGGAGCTTGATAGTGAACTTTTTCTTTTCCCATAGGCCCTGAAACGACTTGCATTGGTCCTGTGGAATCATCTCTCCATTGACCAACAATCACCTTATACATTCCGCTTAAGCCAGTCGGGAATAAAGCATTGTGCCAAGCAAAAATTCTATTTTTACTCAATGGTTTAGTGAAGTTCTCAGTTGCATCAACCATCATTTCAACAACACCGTCAACACTTCTTTCTGAATGAACTAGTCCAGATACTTCAAGTCCTAATCTTCTAGCAACAGAAGATCGCACCTGTTCTGGGCTTAGTAATTCTCCTTCAATTTCAGTCGATTTTAATACATCTTGTGTAATGATTTCAAGGTTGGCCTGATTTTGAAGTTCAAAGCCTAAAGCTCCCATTTTTCCAACGACTCTACCTTGTAAATTCCTTACTCTAGTCAATAATGTCAGAAGTTTATTCGAATCCCATATGAAATTCGGCCATTCAGATTGTTCGTGTATGTAATTTTTCATTCTCCGCTTATTTTGCGGTAAATGTATGATTTATTCTCCGCATTTACAATTAATGTCCGCATATTATGCGTAAAACAATGAGTTTAATCTCCGCATTTTTCTCCCTTGCAGGTAACGGTCTTGCTAAGTTGCGTGGGCGATTCAAAAGAGTGATTCTTTCAAACCGCTAAAGAAGCAAGCCGATTAAATTTATAATTTTAAACAAGTCCATTTAATTGGCTTGCTGGTGTTTCTTAATTGAACTAAACTTTCAAGTTGCGCATCAGCGCCCATGAAATTTAGCTTTTGTTGTGTTTAGTATTTATTCTATCAATATTTTTCTTTATGCCAGAATATATAAAAATCCAGAGCTAAGCACCATATAAAGAATGTAGGTTAATATTGAGCGAAATATATTAATTGTTCGGTTTCCTTCTGTGAAAAATTGCCAAAACACCCAAAAAGCATATAAAATGGATACAATAAAAGGTATTGATTCTAAATAATAAATATCGTCTATAAATACTTTGGGTAATAAAAATATGGAATAAAAAATAGCTTGTTGACCTGTGACATAAGAATTCAATACAATATGTTCAAGGTAATTTTTCCCTAATCCCCAAAAAGATAAATAAGAAGCAAAAGAAAAAATAGGTAAAAGAATTAAGGTTGCATAGGCAAAGTTTGCAGAAAGCCAAGTCAACATTGATGATATTTCTGTTTTGCTTTCAGTGTCGTTGGAGGCTTCTGCTAATCCTGAAATTATTTCGTTCATCCAAGTGTTTTCCCCAGATAAACGAGAAATAAGAAAATAAACCGTTGAAAACACCAGCACATATGCAATTGGTTTAAAGTGGTATTTTCTCTTCCCATTTAGAAAATCTTCAATACTTCGTCCTGGACGTTTAAACAAATTTATTAACGTATAGAAAAAGCCTTTATTAATGAGGAAAACACTCTCTGAAACTTCATTTAAAAAATTCGGAAGTGTTATTTTACTGACTTTTGAGTCTTGCCCGCAATGACTGCAAAATTTTCCTCCAACTATTGTTTCACAATTTTTACACTTCATATTTTGTTAATATTAAACACAACGGTCTTGCTAAGTTTCGTGGGCAATTTCAAAGAGTTATCCTTTCAAACCGCTAAAGAAGCAAGCCGAATTAATTAACTTATTTATGTTTTAAGCAAATCCCATTTTTAAATCTCGAACTCCTTTGAAAATAGAGTAAGTGAGTCATTGAATTGGCTTGCTGGTGTTTATTAATTGTACTAAACTTTCAATTTGAGCATCAGCGCCCATGAAATTTAACTTTTGTTACAGGGCGTTTTTATCTTTTTTCAAATCTTTTAAATAATTCTCTAAAAAGCTTAAAGAAATACCGTTTGCAGTATATGTCTCTCCAATCAAGGCAGTTTTTATAGCATTATTAATAGATTTTATTACTTCTTCCTTTTCTCCTAACTGGTCTAGTATTTTAGCTTTTATGTAATAATTTGTCAATGTTTTTTTTGACGCAATGCTTTTATCTGCCCACTCAATTGCAGTTTTCATTAATGAAATGTCTTTATGTTTATCAAAAGTATTTGATACCGCAAATGCCGCTGATTGAAGTTTATTCCAATTAAGGTGTTCAAATTTTGAATACTCATTGACACTTTTATACAAAGCGTCTTTGTTTTTATCTGTTGGCTTTTTCTCAAAATTGTCGGCGCTTGCCAAAATAAAAGCTGAAGCAATAACTCTTTTTTTGTATGGAACCTTTTTCGTTTCCAATTCCTTTACAGCTTTTTCTTTTTGTGACTTTTTACTCCAACCCCAAATATAAAAGGACATTACTTTCTCTATTCGTTGAACTATCTCTATTTCCCCAACTTCAGGGATAAATTTTTCATAATTTTTTAAAATAAAGTTGATAAAAATGGAATCATAGCAGGAAGCCCCATCTGTTAAAAAATACCAGGAGTTTTTTGAATATAACTCAGTGCTAGAAGCATTCTCCATAAATTCAAGAAGCAGTTTATCTTTACGCTTATCATCTTTATTATGCTCAAAATAGTTGTAAAGGGTGTTTGCTGAATGGTCTCCACTTTCTATTTTTTTTTGATAAAAAAGCATATTCGCTTTTGAGTCTAACGATTTTTTGCCAGCTTCAATAAGTGCTTTAGCGGAACATCCTCCAACTCTCATGTGTTGTAATACTCCTGTTTTGTCGATGAATAAATACGTCGGATAAGCGTGCAGCGGATATTCTTCTTTCATAAATTCCCACTGTTTTGAATCTGGATTTATTTTAATGTTTATAAATGTCTCGTTATAAAAAGGAGCAACATTGGGATGAGTGAATACGGTGCTTTCCATAAGCTTGCAGTGTCCACACCCTTTGATTGAACAATCAATAAAAATAAGCTTATCTTCTTTTTGAGCCAATTCAATGGCTTGTGCTAAACTACCAATCTCACGAAAAATGATTTTCGAACCAGCACTTGTCACTAAAGTTTGAAAAAGTAATGTAAATAGAATTAGTGTCCTTTTCATTTATAATTTGGTTTATATGTTCAATATCTGGTTGCATTTTCGCAAAAATTCAAATGCACTGTAACGGGCTGCGCTAAGTGGCGTAGGCTCCTTACTAGCTTTATGTTTCAAATTTTATAAAAGGCAAGGTAGCTATTTTTGTAATTACATTTAACTATAACAATTCTAAAATAGATAGCTTGCCGCGCTCATTAAAAGCACAAATGTTCAATAAGCTCCAACTCGCCTTTGCCATTTAGCGTTTGTTACAAGTTGTTGAAAACCTTCATGTGGGAGAAAAATCTCACCATTCCTTTTGGGCTGAGATAAGCAGCTTTGGCGCGAAATTTGCGATTAAAAGAACTGAGACTGAATGACAATTTGCGCACCTCTCCCCGCGCATATTCCTTTATAAAACACTTGAGCCTTTAGAAGTCACAATAGTCGAGTCCTGCGCCTGGTGTCAATTACTTTCGAGCAAGGTTGGCAAAAGAGAAGCAAATTGGATAAACTGAGTTCACTTAGCAAATTTCGTGACAAAGCGAATGAGGCTGATGCAGGGAGCGGTATCTCGTGACTGCAACCAAAATCAAGCTAAACAAATCACAAGTCTTAAAACACAGTCAAAACTAGTAAAACAACCAGAGTACAATTCAAGAGGGACATCCCATTAAAGCAGAAATGGCAACAAGCTTTCCAGCGAGTGCCATTATCGAACCAATTACTTGTAACGGGCTGCGCTAAGTGGCGTAGGCTCCTTACTGGTTTTATGTTTCAAATTTTATAAAAGGCAAGGTAACTATTTTGTAATTACATTTAACTATAACAATTCTAAAATAGATAGCTTGCCGCGCTCATTAAAAGCACAAATGTTCAATAAGCTCCAACTCGCCTTTGCCATTTAGCGTTTGTTACAAGTTGTTGAAAACTTTCATGTGGGAGAAAAATATCACCATTCCTTTTGGGCTCAGATAGACAGCTTTGGCGCGAAATTTGCGCCTAAAAGAACTGAGTCTGAATGACAATTTGCGCACCTCCCCCCGCGCGTATTCCTCTATAAAACACTTGAGTCTTTAGAAATCACAATAGTCAAGCCCTGCGTCTGGTATCAATTACTTTCAAGCAAGGCTGGCAAAGGAGAAGCAAGTTGGATAAGCTGAGTTTCCCCTTGCAAATTTCGTGACAAAGCGAATGAGGCTGATGCAGGGAGCGGTATCTCGGAACCGCAAGCTAAATCAAGCTAAACAAATCACAAGTCTTAAAACACAATCAAAACTAGTAAAACAACCAGAGTTCAATCCAAAAGGGACATCCCTTAAATCAAAAATGGCAACAAGCTTTCAAGCGAGTGCCATTATCGAACCAATTACTTGTAACGGGCTTGCTAAGTTTCGTGGGCGATTTCAAAGAATCTCTCTTTCAAACCGCGCGGAAGCAAGCCGATTAAATTTGCTTATATTTTTGAACAATCCAATTTAATTGGCTTGCTGGTGTTTCTTAATTGTACTAAACTTTTGAACTGCTTATCAGCGCCCATGAAATTTAGCTTTTGTTAGGGGGCGTTAACTTTCTAATTATACGTCTTTGTCTCTTTCAAATCCCCATTTTCAAAGTACTTGTATAATTCTACACTTTTATGATTCATTTTTCTATCAAAACCTGTCATACTTATTTCTTTCCCATTTTCAAATAATGTTTTGTAAAACAAGTTGCCATAATCTAAGAGTATAGTTGAAGATAATAATTGATCTTTTTCAAATTCGTTTATGCACATCTCAATTGTATCTTTTTTTGGGTCAAGAGAATAAAAATCTGGTTTGTCTTTTGATTTAGAATAATCATAGATTTTGGTTTTTTCAATGAGTTCCATAGAATCAAAATAAGACATGTGAGTTTCTTTGATCAACAGATCATTTTGATAGTCAAATTTGATAGTTTTAATTAGATTGTTTTTGCTCTCATACTGTTTTAAATTAGTACAAATACCACCCTCATAATGATACTCATATTTAAGCTGAATTGTATCAAATTTTTCAGTAACCAGATCTTCGATTAGATCTGGATTGTTAAAATAACTTGAAATTATTTTTCGGTCAAAAACTATCTTTCTTCCATCAGAGAAATAGTCATATTCAAACCAAAACGTAGTGTCTCCTTCCGATGAAACTGACATGTCCTTAATAAGGGAATCATTATTATTGTATTCAAAAATTCGATATGCGAGATTATCGGTAAAGTCAAATCTTGATACTTTCTTTATTAATAAATTCTTAGCATTATATTTGAAATTAGTTGAAGAAATCATCGAGTCAACTACTTGACCAAACATTATTGTATATGTTTTTTCTGTCTGTGAAATTAATTTATCAGATTCATGCTTGTAAAAATATTTTGTTTGGTTAGTCATATTCGAAGCATCAAATAATGCTTTTGCAACTTGTTCTTTACAACTAAACAGAGTTAATATTCCAAGTAATAAAATTAGGTTTCTTTTCATGTTTAGTATTTGTGATTAATGCCCCCTAACGGCTAGGCTATGTGCTTTATGTTTGTGTTGCGCCTGCGGCAAACATATTGCATATGAGCCATTGTTAGGTTTTCGTGCTTTATTGTCCGCAGTCTATCCGTGTGTTGGGGCAGCCATACTCTTGACAAGTTTTGGTGTAGCGTAGGCTAAAGCGACTGTAAAAGTGTATGGCTTTTAGAGTTTGGCAATTCCAATTTTTATTAATATGTTTGCATACTATAATTAGCGATGGAATTATGATTCAAAAACAGATAGTTACTTTAATAAATAATCAAACAACGTATGAGAACAATCTAGAATTGTCCCATAGAAAAGACCTTGGGGTTTTTCTCACTAATAATATTAATACCGTTGATAATATATTAGATATAATTGATTTTGAAGATAAAAAAATATTTTCAAGGACGTTTTTAGAACCATCTTGTGGTAATGGTGTATTTGTTATACGACTTTTAGAAAAACTATTTATAAATATTGAAGATACAAAAGTTGTTACTAAGTTTATTGAATCAAACATATTTTTTATTGATATTGATGAAAGTATGATTGAAAAAACAAAGGCTAACATTTCAACTTATTTTTATTCCAAGTTTAATGAGCCATATACTGGTAGTTATAACAGTTTTGTTTTTGACTTTACTCAAAGAATTAAACCAAAAAAAAGTAACTCGCTATTCGATAATTTATTAGATACTCCTCTCTCCCTGTTTTTGGATAAAATTGATTATGTAATTGGAAATCCGCCTTACGTTTCTCTTTATGGAAGAAGAGATAGAAAGAAAGATGAAGCACAACGCATTTATTACTTAAATAGATATTCTCAATTCCCAGACTCCTTAAAGAACGGTAAGATTAATTATGTAATGTTATTTATAGAGCAATCTATAGATTTTTTAAAAGAAGGTGGGAAGCTTAGTTTTATAATAGATTTATCTTTTTTCGAGACAGCTTATGAACACACAAGAAAATATTTATTAGATAAAACTAGAATTTTAAGTATAGAGTATAACATAAAGGACTTTGAAGTTGCAAGCGGTCAAGTAATATTAAAATTACAAAAAACTAAAGTTAAAAATAATTTAGTTCAAATTATAGATGCAGAAACAAATGTAAGGATTGAAGTTGACCAAGCTATATGGAATAAACCAAAAGACCAATTTAAGTTTAGGTTTAATACTTGCTCGCTAAGCTCTGCAATTATAGATAAGATTGGATCTAAGAAATGCCCAACACTCAAAAGTCTATATCCTAAAAAGAATCTTAGAACTTGCGTAATGCTTTTAAATATGGAAAATCTTTTTATTTTTGAAGATAAAAAGGTTGATTCAGAAGTTAAAATATATCCATATTATCAAGGCTCAAAAGGACTCAAAGGAAAATATAAAAAAATGGAAAGTTCTAAATACTTCCATTACGATAAAGAATTACAAGATAAAGTTAATGATGAGTTAAAAGCTGAATTAACAGCACAGGGAATAAAAAATAAAAAACGTCTTGGATTAGGTGAAACAATTATTTACGATAATCCAAAAATTTATATTCGTCAATCTGCTAAAGAAATAATAGCGTCATATGATGAAAATCCAAGTTCCGCAAACAATAGTTTATATGTCTTTACTCTTAGGGATTCAAAAAAGGAAAGTATCGTTTTCTTGAAATTTTTATGTGGTTTATTGAATTCGGATATAATAACTTTTTATTCGCAACAATTAAATATAATTAGATTTTCAAAAGGTAAGCAACCACAAATTAAAACTTCTGATTTGTATCAAATTCCTGTACCTATAGATATTACTTTACAAACAAAGGTTGCAAATTTAGTGGACAAGTTATATTCTAATACAGATGATGAAGTAATCATTAAAAATGAAATTAATTTCATTTTTAATGATTACTTCAATCTTACGACTAAAGAATTAGATATTATGCAAAATGCTATTTTAGATTTTTAATAGCATCTTCTTGGGCTTTATTATTTGCTGACAAATCACTTAGTTTTATTTCCATTGATTTTGTCTTTTTGAATAAACCAGCTTTCAAATTTTCTAATTCTTGTGTTGATTTTTTTAATTTTCTCTCGTTGGATTCAACCTTTTTAATTAGTAGCAATTGTAGAAATTCCTCTCTTGTTCGGTATTCAGGTTCTGCTGACCCATTAACCTGCATTTGATTTGCTGGTGTAATTCTAAATGTTGAGCTAATATCCTTTAAAAAGTATGGCTTTACATATTTACCATCTACTTGAACAAATTCCAATCCATTATCCGAGCCTTGGTAAAAGACATAAATGAATACTAAATAGAAATTATTGTTTAGAATATGAGTTATAATTTTATCAGGTGTACCACTATCGGGATTCGTATCGTCATTTTCAACATTCACAGCTTTGAAATCAATCCAAACATCTTGTTTAAATCCTTGAATCGTATAATATGTTCTTGCATCCCAAGGGTTTTTCGTCTTTCCTGAAGGTGATGCTTCTGAATTTGAAAAATAAGTATGGGCTTGTGTTTTAGCTACAAAATTATCTTCAAAAAATTTACTTATTGCATCTCCGACTCTTTCACCCTTTTTTACCGCAATGCTTAGTTTTGGGTTTTTCGTGATTATTTCGTTTACTACAGTCTCTAATTCTGAAACTAAACCATTTTCGTATTCTTTAATTTCCATTTAGCTAAATAAGTCAGTTATGTTTACATCTAAAGCTTTAGCTATTTTTTCAATATTCAACAGAGTTATGTTTTTTTCTGCTCTCTCAATCATTCCAATATATGTTCTGTGTAAATCAGCTCTATGAGCTAATTCTTCTTGAGATATTCCTTTTTCTTTTCTCAATTTTCGAACTAGATTTCCGAACTTTATTAGTATGTCTGAGTTTGATTCCATTGCTAATTTTAGTATGCACAAAGTTAACTGTAGTATTCATAACATACCACATACTATAATTAGCATTCAGATTTAGCGTTAGAAGATTTTAGCTCTTTGGGTTCTTAGAGAGTTGGAGTGTGGCATTGGCGAAAACCCAAAGTGCTAAAATGAGCGGCTGATTTTTGCATGAAACCTAACGGGCTTGCTAAGTTGCGTGGGCGATTTAAAAGAACTGACCTTTCAAGTCGCACGAAAGCAAGCCGTGTAAATTTGTTTATATTTTTAAGCAAACCAAATTTGGGAGGCTTGCTGGTGTTTATTAATTAGACTAACTCTCAAGCACCACACCGCCGCCCATGAAATTTAGCTTTTGTTAGGCACTGTTTTAAATTTATCGTCATTATATAATCTAGTCTTTAATAAAACATAGTTTTTAATTTCTTTAAATGCTAAAATGCTAAAGTAGGTTGGAATAGCTAGAAATATCAGTAAAATCAAAATTAGAATAATCAAGAATTTGGTTTCTATTTCTCCTGAACCAATTGCTGAAATAAGAACTTTAATTAAAAAAAATGATAATATTGGAGAGAACACAATAAATATGACGATTCTCGGAATATATGATAGTAAATACAGTTCAACCCAGATTGTACTTTTCTTAACAGAAGGCCGAGAATAATTCTGATTTTTAAAATTATTATTACCAGACTCAAGTTCGTCTAAACTAAGATAAATATTCTCTCTCAATAAATTATTTGTTATTTCTAGAAAAGTCAAGTTGGAAATGTCTTCTGAAATTCCAAACTTTTGAACAACAACCCCATTTTTAATTATTATCTGTTTCTTAAATTTACCATTTTCTAAAAAGTCAAATTTTAAATTTTCGTCTTTAGTTGATATTAAAATCTTTGCAAATACTGCTGACTTTACTATATATGGTCTAAGATTTATTGTTTTTAAATAATTATAGTTCGTGGATACAATCCATGTACCTTTAAATTGAAATTTTTCGTAATCATGCCCTTTAATCGCAAATTCTGTACGATTAGGGTCATCCGTAATTTCTAAAAAGTTACGTTCATCTTTGTAGGTGTATATGAAACCATTAAACTCCATATCTTTTAATTAATTAGTCCTTATTTGCTCAGAGATCATTAAATAGTGCCTAACGGTCTTGCTAAGTTTCGTGGGCAATTTCAAAGAGTAATCTTATCAATGCGCTAAAGAAGCAAGCCGTAATAAATTTGTTTATATTTTTGAACAAACCAATTCTCGTGGCTTGCTGGTGTTTCTTAATTGTACTAAACTTTCAAATAGCTCGTCAACGCCCATGAAATTTAGCTTTTGTTAGCAAACGTTCAATCTCTGCAAGTCACAAATACTAATACAGAATTTGCTTGAATAACAATTTCTTTTTTTAATTCATGTGTCTTTGGAGGTAAAATACCTTGATGTATTAACCACCTATAATTATCTAGAACTAGATCTTTATCAAAAGAAATTACTAAATATTCCGTATTTAATTCCGATTTATAATGGTAATTAATTCCATTTACCACCATATCACTGGCGCCATCATGAGTGCCAATTTTAAAAACTCCAGAAGATAATTCAATTGATAGTTTATTTGCATCAGCATAAGTAGAATATAATATTTTAGTTTTACCACTTGTAGTCCAACCTAAATATTCCTTAATACTTACATCGTACATTTCTGTTGAGTCATGAAGGACATTCAATTCTGATTTTCCTGCTTGAAAGTCTAGAATTACCTCTTTGTCTCTAGTATCCTTTATAAATAAAACTCCATTGATAGTTCCTGTGAATTTCCCTTTCTCAAGATTCTGAAAAACTGAGTTGAAACTTTCTCCAATCTTATATTTTCCATATTCTTGAGAATAAGCACATATAATTAGAAAATTCAAAAGTAAAACTGCAATTGTTCTTTTCATGATTTTTAATGTTTGCTAACGGGCTTGCTAAGTTGCGTGGGCGATTTAAAAGAGTAATCGCTTCAAACCGCTAAAGAAGCAAGCCTATTAAATTTCCTATATATTTTTAACAAACCCTATTTAATGGGCTTGCTGGTGTTTATTAATTGTATTAAGCTTTCAAACGACTCATCAACGCCCATGAAATTTAGCTTTTGTTAGGGGGAGTTTTTACTCTCCAGTCTCAAAATAGTTTTGATATTTATTTTTTCAACCATAGATAATCTAGATTGTACTATTTTATGTTTTGGATGATACCAAGATTCTGAGTTAAAATAGTTTTTTAGATCTTTTGAATTAAATTGGTAACCGTAATCTGCAAAGATTTCATTCCTCATTAATCTCAATTCTTGTTTTGAAAATTCATTTAGATCTTTGGGTTTTAATATTCTTTCAGAGGCCTGTTTATACTTTCGATTCTCACTTATATCAGTGTTAGGCCTAAACATGGTAACTATACAATTCGAATCAACCTTAATATATCTATAGCTACCAAACTTCTCAGTTTCACAATCCCAAAATAAATTACCTCCTTTCATCCATTTCGAAGCTTGATCATATTTTGAAGTGTCTTTTACTATTATTCTAGTGTCTAGAATTTCAATAATATTTTCATTTATGAATTCGTAAGACGTAGATTTTGCTTCTGCATACGATCCGTCATGATCACTATTCTGCATTATTTCATATTCTTCACCCTCACGACTCTTTGATTCATTCATGAATCTTAATACGCTGTATGATCCAACACCAGTATAATATTTTAATACAATCAATGCAGTGTCGTTATACCTTTTATAATATTCTAACTCTATAGGTTGTATTTCTCCATAATAGTCAGGTTTAGCCCCAAAGTACTTCACTGCAATATCAACAGGTATTTTACTATCCATCTTCAATTCCTCAAGGTCATTAAAAACTGACACTTCTTGAGCAGTAGAACTCAAGGAGATAAATAGCATCAGAAATATATAAATTAGTTTTCTCATAAAATTCCCCCTAACGGGCTTGCTAAGTTGCGTGGGCGATTTCAAAGAATAATCTTATCAAAACGCCAAATAAGCAAGCCGAGTAAAATTGTTTATATTTTGAACAAACCAATTTTAATTGGCTTGCTGGTGTTTATTAATTGAACTAAGCTTTCAAACTGCTCATCAGCGCCCATGAAATTTAGCTTTTGTTGCCAGTAGTTATTTTTTATACAAAAAAAGTAATCCATCATAAATCGCTCTAGATAATATCGAATGATGATTGGCTTCATCGTATATTTTGAATTTGTAATTGAAATTTTTCTTCCCGAGGCTTTTTACTATGTTGTTTAATGCTTCATTTGGGATAGATGTTATTTTAACTTCAGATTTACCATAGGTTAAAAATAATTGGTGCTGTCTGGATGAATTTTTAAAACCAGAAAACAACTCTTCTTTGAGTATTTCAGATTCATTCCAAGAAAGAGCGCCCGAAATTAGAATATAGTCATCAATTAAATCAGGTTTTTGTTGAATCAAATATGTACCAAAAAGCCCACCAAATGAATGTCCCAAAAGCCCTTTTCTTTTCTTCAAATTGGGATATTTATTTTCTACAAATGGAAACAATTTCTTAGATGAAAAATTAATAAATTCACCTGCTCCTCCTGTGGTTTCAGGAATTAAAGGAGCTCCATTTTCTCCAACTCCTGATTTGAATGTAATATCCAAACCATTGGGGTTAGTAGCATTGATATTATCACATAAAAAAAGAGATCTATATTTAGAAGGGGTGAAATCCATGTTCCGCTGTGTATTGAAATCTAATTCACTTCCTTCAATAGTAATACCAACTAAAACAACATCTTCAACATATTCACATCTGTTTAGAACATTGTATGAGCCTGTAACTATATCCGATAGAAACCAAGCATCTAGATAATATAGCACACTATAATTCTCCTCTTGGTCGAAATTTGGTGGAAGAGTTACTTTAAGGGTGTAATCCTGTTTTTCTGAAGAAATTTTATGGAATTCAGTGTTGTTGCTCTCTCTTAGTTTTTGTCCAGAAACAGGAGAAACAAATAAGATGGCAAAAATAAACACTAAATATATCCTGGAGGTATTGTTTTTTTTCATAATTACTGGCAACGGTCTTGCTAAGTTGCGTGGGCGATTTCAAAGAGTGAACCTTTCAAACCGCTAAAGAAGCAAGCCGATTAAATTTGTTTATATTTTTGAACAAACCAATCTGATTGGCTTGCTGGTGTTTATTAATTGAACTAAACTTTCAAACTGCGTATCAGCGCCCATGAAATTTAGCTTTTGTTATACGCTTTTTTTATTTCGTCACAGCATACACTTCACATGGTTTCCCAGTGGAAGAATTGTTAGTTTCAATTTTGATTTTAATATTGGCTATTGATTTGGCAATAGTTTGATTCATAAAGATATTTTCAATTACGAAACATTTTTTTCTCTCACATTTCTTATCAAATTTAATGTGTTCGTCTCCATGGTTTCCAATACCACAAGAGTCGATTAAGATAAACTTTGGTTCTAAAGACAAAATATAATCAAGAACTGGTTCGGATAAAAAAGTATTTGCTTTACCATATTCCTCTGTGCCATATTCATGTTTATTCAAAACATCAGTGTAAAGAATTAAAGCTTTACCTCGGATATTTATTTTATCTATATCTGATATTTTAGGCATATTGTTGAAGCAGTTTAATAATACTGCTTCCAATTCATAATTTGCTTCTGAGGGTGAAAGTGTATAGCAATCAATATGTGTTCCAATATGTCCTAAGGCGTTTACTGAGTCTGATTGTTTCTTTGCCCATAAATATGCAGGGTGCTCTTTAGATAGTTCTAAACTTAATTTATGTATCACTTATTTCTTTTTTTTAAAATTGCGT
>NZ_JBTCHQ010000014.1:0-110835 GCF_054254355.1 Ancylomarina sp. YFZ004 | reverse complement strand
TTTGCGATTTTGATGGATTTAAAGGTGATGTAGCCGAAGATTTCAATCTAAAATTTATACCTCAATTTTATATATTAGATCGTAAAGGTAAAATCTTAGCCAAAGGATTACGAGGTGAAGCTTTATATAATAAAGTAAAAGAAATATTTGAAAATGAATAACTAGTAAATTATAGTTATTGATTTTAAAGACACTTTCTCTCGAAGTGTAAAAAAATAAAACACTCCTTTCTGCACATCCAAACTGAGAGGGGTGTTTTTTGTATTATCTAGGATTTAATTAAATTCACGCTTGAGTTTTGTGACTGTTAGGGAAAGTCGTCAGATTGCTAATGGGTAAGAACCTATTGCCTCTGGACTAATAGTATTAAGTATTTCAGGAATTAATCGTTAATGTATTTTTTCTATCGATCTTCATTTATACAGAATTTGTAAAGACGAAAATGCTTATTAAATCTATGAGTTTAAGCTTATTTAACATTTATTTTGCCATATGAATTCACCCTAATTGCGTTTTATAGGTTCTTATATATGTAACTTGTTGCAAACTTTTGTGACATAAATCTAAAATTGATGAAAAAAATTATTCTATCACTAGTTGCAATATTTGCTTTTGCTGGTGTATTTGCGCAAGGAATTGAATTTGAGCATGGAACGCTTGAAGAAGCTTTAGTAAAGGCTAAAAAGGAAAATAAAATCATTTTCATGGATTGTTATACCACTTGGTGTGGACCATGTAAGTATCTGTCTAAAAATATTTTCACTCAAAAGCAAGTTGGAGATTTCTTCAATAAGAATTTTGTGAATGTGAAAATGGATATGGAGTCGGAAGCAGGTAAGCCTTTAATGGCTATGTACAATGTAAGTGCTTTCCCTACTCTATTGTGGTTAGATGCTGATGGTAATATTCAGCACAAAACTGTAGGTGCTGGCGATGCTAATTCATTAATAGTAACAGCGACATTAGCTTTAGATATGGAGAACAATTGGTCTGCTTTGGATAAACGATTCAAAAAGGGTGATCGCAGTTCTGAATTCATGCAAAAGTATATCATGACTTCATCAAGAGCGGGTATTGATGTGAAGGAAGCCACGGATATTTATTTTTCAAGTAAGAAACCTGAAACATTGATTAATTCTGGCGATGCTGAGTTGATTACTAACACAATTAAAAGCACGTCAAATCCTATATATCACTTTGTGCTGAAGAATAAGGCTAAGTTTTATGCCGTAGCTGATAAAGGCCGAGTTGATCAATTTCTGGAATATACGATGATGGGAGAACTGGGACAGTTAGCTCGTAAAGGTGACATGGATGCTTTTAATCTTAAGAAGCAGGAATTTATTTCACTTGATAAAGAAGTGGGAACTAAGGTGGTTGCCTTTATGGATATGAACATGCTTAGGAGAGATCCTGATCAGAAGAAGTATTATCAGGCAATGGCTGATTATGCCGTTAAGTATGATTTTGACAATTCTGAAAATCTAAATCGTTACGCATGGGGTATTGCAGAAGCTAAAGAAGATCTTGGTCAAGAGCTTTTGAGCACAGCTGTTAAAATGGCAAAACGTTCGGTTGAATTGAATGCCAATTTTGCAAACATCGATACTTACGCTTTTTTATTGAATAAAGTAGGACAGAAAGAAAATGCTAAAATTCAAGCTGAAAAATCAGTGGAACTTGCCCCTGAAGATCAGAAGAAAGACCTGTGGGCAGTGGAATTTCTTAAGGGAGAAGAAAATTAAGCATAGAAAAGATTGTAGCTCAAGGTGAAAAAGTTGGAGCCAGTGTTTTGCAATTGAAAAAGGAAATTGAAAATATGCAGTCATAGAGACTGCCTTTGTGATTGATAAATGTGTTTGGAATCAGCTTCATTTCGGGAGTGGTTTTTAAATTCCCCCTTTCAAAGTGGTCCCGATATCTATTTGGAAAGGAGAGTGTCTTTCAATCTTTTTTCACCTTTCATTCACCCATTTTAATCGATTAGGGGTCTTATAGGTATAAACATGAATTGTTTCAATAAACAATTAAGTACTTACAACAAACAACTATTCTATTCTTGTTTAGGATTAGATGATTTAAACCACCTCCACCTCGGGGGTGGTTTTTTTTATGACTTGTCTTCATCTGAAAACGATTGAAATCATAAAAACCTATTGTGCAAAGGTTTGCGAAATTAATAGTGGGAAAAAACACACGAAGGAGTGAAAAATCTCACTATGTTTGTATGACTGATGATGAATAATCTCTAGTCCGTATTTCTAACTAATATCAATTTAATTTCAAAAGTATCTTGAAATAAAATAAATTAGTTTTTAGCTAGATCGAGGCAAAAAAGTAAAAGATAGCCGTAGTTACCTTGCATCTTTTTTAACGAAGAGATAGCTGAAAAGAATCATTTTATAAGATATGTTTTGGTGTTAATTTGGTATACAACAACCAAAATTAAAATGCACGTATCCGGAAGGCCACAATCCGAATTAAACTACGAGGCGCAGGTTTTTATCAACCTGTACCAATCCTTGGGAGAAAGAGCAGAGAACTTTCTTCCACATCGTATTTTTGAAAGCCTTACTCAATTTGTAAGGCTTTGTTATGAAGAATCAGATGATCCGGTCAATCAAGAACTGGAAATCAACAAGCGACTATTAGACCTTAAAGAGTCTATTCCAGCTTATGTTGATGTTTCCCTGATGATTTTCCCTCATGAAAATTCGAAAGCATTTGAGTACAGCGCTAAACGACAGTCCTTTGTCAAGCGAATTAACCACCTAATGGACATCGAAGCTGTAGACGAAAAGGAAAAGAAACAACTGAATCACATTTTAAATGCGCCTGACTTTTCTGTTGGTACACCACCTGTTAGTCAACATCTAATCAACTTTCTGTATCAGATTTTACTTGGAGATAAGGTCCGTGAGCTACGAAAGTTTCGCGACGTCATCGGTGTAAACGGCTATATTGAAGAAGCTCAATGGAATTACCTTTTAGATGTAATGGATCAGCTTGTTGTTCAAAGTACACATTACACCACAGCAAAGGAGAAAGAGCATTTCTTAACCCGTACCGAATCGACCGTCAATTTTAAGGGCTTGAATGGTTTTATCAGAACTCTGGTTTCTGGAACGGCTGACACGGCTATTAAACTCATTCGTGATGAGATTTTCCAGCCTGAGATTGTTCGTGTGATTGAATTCACAAGTCCCGATGAGGTTTACGATCAAATTTGTGAGGATACTACCAGCATTTTTATCGTGAAGGTGCAGCATATGCGTCGAAACCCACTGAATGATTTCAAATGGTTTCCATTGCTAACACGTATGATATTTGTTGATTGCTCGCCTGAGTCATTGGCATCGAACACCAGCTTGGTATTCTCCTTCCACAACGAAGTGATCAATACCCTGAATAAGGTTCATACCAAGAAATTGGGAGCGCCTGCCAATACTCAAATGAATCTTCGTTTGATTCTGGATAAGGTGAATTCCCGTAATTTGGAGAAATTCCGTTTGGCTGCCGAAGCTAAGATCAAGGATTATGAAGAGGAGTTGGCTCGACTGAAAACCGAGCAATTGGCGGAACCAGAAAACCCTGACCAGGATATCATTTTATATAAGTTTGATGAGTTTGCTCGTCAGATTATTAAAGACAAATACATTTTGTCGAAACTAGTTGCTTTTATCTCTTTTATTGAGAATATAAAAGATTCTAAAAAGCAGACTGAGACCATTGAGATTTTGCTTCAAGAGTTTGAAACTCGTATGAAGTCCTATTTCTATGCTGATAGCAAGGATATTGAATTGGCTACCATTGTTGAAGGTGGTGGTCGAAATCAACTTAAAACCTATGGCGAATATCTGCTTGAGCGTAAGTTAAAGAGTTTAAAAAAGGATGTTGTTGAGCGTTGTCGTGTTATTTTGGATATCATTCCTGATAGTTATCAGCGTACCCTGCATAACCATTTCCATAAGAATTTTGGGATTAATCTTTTCCTCGAAAAGTATAAGGAGTATTTGATTAAAGTTGAGAACGAAGCGGATAATAAAGGCCGCTTCAGAAACCTATTGATTGATCTTGGTATAGAGAAAAAATACGAGCAGAAAAGCGAGGAGGATAAGCAAATTATTCGTGAGTTCATCTCAGGTTTGGGTAATCTAGAAAAAACATCAATCTCTGATGATGTTCAGATGATTATTCGTGATTTGGTCTTGAATCGCACTCATGCGAAGCCTTTTATTTTCTTGAATCAGCAAGCAGCCTGGGAGTATAAAGATTTGTTCCCAATCGAGCAATTCGATATGAATGCTTTCGATGTTGAGATTGAGTTAGATGATGAAGGTCGTATCGATTACGAGCGCTTTTTAACCAAGCTACAACGCATCAAGAGTTCTTTTCAATTGTTTGATGAGACAGGAAGTTTGTGGGATAATTTTTGTGCCAACTCGACCATCTTAATCAATGACCCTTCGAACCCAACAGGCTATACGGATTTTAATAATGTGGCATTAATAAAATTCCTGAAGTTTATTAGCAATACACAGTTAACTCTTTTCTTGGATGAGGCCTATAACGACTCCGTTAAGATCGATGATCCTGAAGAGCCAAAGTGGAGAACGATTTCTTCTTATATCATTAATAATATAGCCAGTTATGCGCGTATTTCTATGGTGGCATCTATATCGACCACTAAGAATTTGGGAGCAACTGGCGACCGATTGGGAGCCTTGGCCGTAACTGAGGCTAAAAAGGATGTAACGGCTTTTGCCCGTAAACAATCAGATGCAAGCAGGGGTAATTCTTGTTCGCTCTTTATGTTGGTGAATATTTTGGAAGTGGCTCAACAAGCCAAGCGAATAAAAGTTCAGATGGATGAGGCTCTTCCTAAGGATGCTTCTCGTCATAAGGTGAAGCAGAAGCTGGAGGATTTCATTAAATCGAAGGTGAAAAGCAATGTGCCAACAACTATAGCACTCAGTTCGGAGTCCACCAAAAGAGAATCTTTGTTTGAGGGTAGTCCGCTTCATCTTTTCCTTTTGGATGAGCTACTATCTTTAGATAAGCTAGATGTATTGGAACTTCCTGATGATTTTAAGTATAAGGGGGAAGCTTTCTTTAGCTATTACAAGCAGCATATTGTTGGTGAATTGAACCAATTTCGTGTTAACCGAATCTTTAGATCCGAATCAATCAAAAGGTTGAAAATGGCTAAGGCAGTGGCTGCTAAAATCATAGACGAACAGCAATTAAGCGATGTGGGATTCTTGAATTCTGAGGGTGCTTACTTATTCAATATGACATTGAAGGGGTATTCTTCCTATCAGGATTTAGAGGCCTTTACTCAGGCGTTTGCCGAGAAAAGAGGCATTGCTGCCATACCCTATAAAACGGGAATTGTTCGTTTCTCATTGGGTGACTATGTGGAAGGAACCGAGGCTAGCTATCAAGTTTATGCCAAAGAGTTAGAGAATGCATTCAGATTGTTTATCACTAACTGGATTCGTTTTAATGAAGGCAAGAAAAAGGGTGGACTGGAGAATGATGACGTTTTAAATGAACTCTTCCCAGTGAAACGTGATAGGGAGTTTATTGATTCAGTCCTTGAGGATTATAAGCAAATTCGTGATCTTGAAAAACGCACGAATTATAGCTTGAAGATCAATGATATTAAGACCATGTATCATGCATTTCCTAATGTGTGTGGCGTGAGTATTAATTCTATTGGAGATTCTACGAATGCTGTGATCGAATTCTACGAGAATATTGGTCAGTGTACCAACTTGGTTGAATTTTTGAGCAGTCAGGCTTTCTCGAAGATTTATGAGAATTTATTGCCTCAGATCTACAGAAATATACCTGCGATTAAGCATTTGGATATCAATGAAGTTCTGGCTCGTTATGGCAAGCCAACCATTCAAAAATATGTGAATAGCAAGTTGAAATACCAGCCTAATGCGCATCTTCTTGATGGTCCGGATGAGAAGCTTGTCATGACGGAAATTCTGATTGATATGGAGCGTATTCTCTTCTCAGATTCCAAGGTGAAGATGTTGGTTTTGAATGCCAATGAAAAAGACCCCTCGGGTGATTTGGCGAAGCTTGAGGGCTATAACGTTATTCTACGTAAGTACATCCGTGAAATTCTCTTGCATTTCAACTTGCCTTTCGAGAAAGAGTTGATAGAACCTTCAGTTGATCAGTTGTTTGCAAAAGCAAGTGAGCGCCTGCAGGAGATATCGGGTAAGCGGATGAGTGGCGTTAATCTTGATTTACTGGTGCATGATCTTTTACAAAGCTTAGCGTCTGAAAAAGAGTTGAGTGAGCATTCTCATAGGAATCTGATACTTGCTTCTGTTCAGTCAGAACTTAATACGTTATTAAAAGATAAATCCGCTGAAGGAAAGCTATTGTCTATCTATTTGATTCAATCAGAAGTGGCCTTGGTCAAGAATCTAACGAATTCGGTGAACAGACTATTCCGAGGACTGGGAACACATGATGAACCAGATACACGCTTGTATTCTGAGAGTTTGATTGCTAACGAAGTCAAGGTTCTGTTGGAGCAAATCGTTATTCGTCAATCATTTAAACTAGTCGAAGAACAGATCGTAAGTGAAGCCAGACAAATGAGCTTGTTCTTGACTTCTGCTTTGAATCGTACTCGAAATACACAGCTTTACAATAGGTTCAACCATATTTTGATTAAGCTATTGAGCATGGATTATCTGTGCCAAAATTCCAAGTTGAACGAGATGATTCAGCATGGTTTTACCATGTATCAGAATTTTGAAATGGAGAACAAGGTTTTGGATACCCATGAAAAAGGAAAACTTTCCTGGATTAATGAGGTGATGACCAAGTGTGGTGTGATTGCTGCCGAGCAACCCGTTCAAACGCATACGCGTATGAATACCGATGCGAAGAAGAGGGAGTATCCATTCCATAAAATTGATAGAGCTAATCTTGAAGATCATAAGATTTCGGAGCTTAGTGAACAATCGCCAAGAGAGTTTATTAAGAACATGTCGACACGTCCATCTTCAGATTTCTTTGCGACACGTATGTCTAAATTTATCCAAAATATGGATACCGACGATTACCGTTGTCGAATTGTAAAAGGTGGTTTGGTTAACGAACTGTATGTTTTCCAAAAGTCGTACATGAAGTACTTGGCGGATAATTATAGATTGATTCAGCCAAAGGCGGTTAGCTTAAAAGAAGCGAAGAATTTTGTGCCGGATATCGTCTTGTTTTTAGGTGCACCAGAGAAGGTGATTTCCTACCCACAAATTGGTTATTTCGATTTGAATGGACCCAATGGAAAGATTAAAACCATTGTTACACCTCTTAAGAAATCGGTAGACTATTTTGGTGACGTGAAAAAGCCAAGATTAACCATGCTGAACGAGAAGGTGAAAGAAATGGGAGGTGCTCCTGTTCACGGTTCATTCTTTGTGATAGAAGGTGATGATGGTTCTTTGTTTGGTTTATTAATCAGTGGTGACTCTGGAGTTGGCAAGTCTGAAATGCTAGCAGCTATGATGCTGAAATGGTTAAAGAAAGACCTGCCAGGGGTTCGTTCTATCAAGCTGGTTGCAGGTGATATGCTTCATCTTTTCCCTGATACTGAGGGGAACTTATATGGTGTAGGTACCGAGCTGGGTGATTTCTCTCGTGTCACTGACTTTGATCCGGAATACATCAAGCAATACAGACCTCTATTCGAGTCGAGTGCCGATTCTAATGTGGAGGATTTGAACTCAAGATCTACCATTTCGGGATTCTGTGATATTAGCATGCCTTATAAGGTTGATATTGTTTTAACAGCCAATAATTTTTCTAAGGATGAGGCTGGCATAGTGAAATATTCCAATCCTGAGAACTTTATGCTTTATCGCGATGCTCACGGTGAGCGTAAGGAAAAGGCAACTAGTCAGGATAACCCTCATTTCCAAAGAACTTTATTGCGCTATACGGCCGATAAGAATATTGTGGAAGTGTTGGATCAACATGGTAACTATTTGGATGAAGTTCTGGATTGGGAAAAGGATCCAAAGAATGGGAAATGGTACTTGGCTTCTTCCTATAAATTGATTGAGAAGATTGATATTGAAGAGGTGGTTAATAAGATATTTGCCAGGAAACAATTCCATAGAGAGGCATTGGATTTAGAAGTTAGATCTATCCGTTTTGATATCATCAAGAATCGATTTATTGTGACAGCTCAATCTGAAGATGCACCTGTTGAGTTTGTTCTGGATCGAGCTTTCTTTAGCAGCATCTTTAATTCTTTAGCAAGTACACCAGGAGGTAACCCGTTTATTCATGAAGATGATGAATTAGAGATTCGTAAGCATCTGATTGAAGTCCTTAAGGGAGGTAAATCGGGTAAAGGAAAAGGCAAGCACATACAGTGTGGTATTCTTTCTACTGATTTGGGTAAAAAAGGGAAGGAGATTACCGGGCCACAAAAGGCTGCTCAGGATGTGAGACGATTGATACAAGAGGTTAGGAATGCCAATCCAGACATTCATAAAACGAAGAATGTGGTGAAAAAGGATATTGAGCAAAAGTATGGCTGGTTGTTCTTGCATCATAAGAAGAGTTTGGAAGTGGAGCGATACAATTTCTTTTTGTACCAAATGGAGCAAATGAGAAAGGCGCGTTTTACCAGACTGGATAATACAAAGAAAGCGGTTGATTTTTCGATGTTGGATGGTTATGAACCACTTCCAAAGAATCATCAATTTAGTCCATTGTTGGTAACACCAAACATTAATATTGAGCTGAATAGTTTCACTGAAACCTATGAGCAATTAATGTGGTTGCCAAATAATCAGGAGTTTGCTGAGTCGTTTTACGAGGATTGTGATCAGCTTTATATTGCAGAAGCTTACAGTGAAGAAACCATTGTCAATAACATGATTGTTCAGCTTCTTTTGAAGAATGGTTATATCGCGGTAGATGATCTTTCCCGTGGAAAGATTACCGAAAAAGCGAATCGTGAAACCATTGCTGCGGCTAAATTTGCTGCTGTGAAAAAATACAGGGAGCATACGACAAAGGAGAGTAAAACCTCTGAGTCTGTCGTTAAAAAGCAAAGCAAAACGAAAAAGTAGCCTTGTTCATCTTATTACTTTTAAAGCCATCCTTAGGGGTGGCTTTTTTCAAAAGAATGGCTTGGACTCAGAGAATTAACATCCTTTAATAGTTTTTTCTGTATATTAATTCACCCATGTTGGTATTTTAGGGGGCATTATTATAGTGAGATGCTATCTTGCTGCATAATTTGTACAAATTAATAAAAGAAGATATGAACAGAAGAATTACTGTATTAGTTGGTTTGTTGTTGATGTTGAGTAGCCTATCTTTTGGGCAAATTCTAACTCCAGCAAAGTGGAAGGTAGACTTATCGAAAACAGAAATTAAAGTAGGTGATGTAATTGATGTTGTTTTTAAGGCAAAGATTGATAAGTCATGGCACTTGTATTCTAATGATTTTGATCCGGAATTGGGACCCATTTTGATTGAATTTGATTTTGAAGCGAATGCAAGTTATGAGCGTATTGGAAAAGTTAAGCCTTTGAATTCTAAGAAGAGCTACGATAAAGTTTGGGATGGTGAAGTGAGTTATTTCGAAAATACCGCAGAAATGCGTCAGCAAATTAAAGTGTTGAGTTTACCTCTAAAGATCGAAGGAACCTTTGATTTTCAATCTTGTTCTGATGTAAGTGGACAGTGTGTATTGGGGGATGATGAATTCGATTTGAACTACCCTGGCAAATAAAAAATAATCTTCTTTAAAAGATTTGAGTCATCCTTCGGGGTGACTTTTTTTGTATTTGCAATAAGTGTAAGGGCTTAATTAGAACCTTGTCTATTCAGTAAGGATACTTGTTTTAAATATGCTCATGAGTGTGACAGACAGTAGGTTTCGGGGATTGTCCAAGAAAAAATTAAAGATATCTGATCTTTAATTTTTATTAATCAATAAAGGTAGTAATGTGTGTTTTATCCCTTTATGGACTACTGAAATTAACATTTATTAACGAAATTGTTCTGTATTAAAGTTTTGATCTTGATCAAGTTTTCTGATCATTTTACATGTTAAAAGTGTCCTTTAACAGATGAAGTGTACATCTATTGTTTTTTTTATTCTTCAAGTCAGTTTACTATCTTTATTTCAGCTACATTGAAATAAGTAATCCCTAAATATAAACCTATGGCATATTTTACTTCCCCAAAAAGTAGGATTAATAAAATAAGATTTAATTCAAAACTGTTTATCTGTTTGTTAACTTTTCTTCCTTTAGTAGGATTTTCATATATTTCTCAAGAACAGACTGATAAGGTATCTCCAAAAATTAATTTACTAAGTCCCAATACTCACTTTGAAGTACGACGTGGAGATAAAATTCATATAAATGCACAACTTCAAGATGATCAGGAATTAGCATCCTATAGAATTGTAATAAGTAAGGGAGGTATCACTGCCGATAAATATTCTGATGCTTTTTCAACGCATCAGCAATTGGATGCTGAGGGAAAAGCTTTTCCGACTATTTTAGGAGCTAAATCATATGAACTTAATTTAGACGTAAAAGTTGGCGAGAATGCCATAGTTGGAGATTATAATTTTAAATTTCATTTAAAAGATAAGGCTGGTAATGAACACATAGTTGAGCGTTTTTTTAATGTTTCCCGTGATTAAAAAAAGATGCATAGAATCCACTACCTATGTAATTATCTTATATGATATTGAACCACCTCTACTTAGAGGTGGTTTTTTTGATCCTATCTTTTTTCGCTGTGTCAAGTAAATAAATTACCTGATATTCATCAAAATGATAACTTCCAATTTAAAGTGTTAAAATGGATTGAGATATTAAACCATGAATTCAACTGTCAGGTTCCAAGCTTTGTTTCGACTATTTCAGTGATATAGGATACCTGATCAGGAGGAAGCTTCATATAAGTACAGTCTCTGTTCTATTTCGTAATTAATGTATTATTGAAGGACAGCTCCATTTTGAAACGGACTTGTTTGTTTGAATATAATCCAGTGAATTATGAATTGCCTCGAGCTGCAATTGTTAACTCCTTGTTAAAAGAACGACTGTTCTAACAAAAAACGAGAAAAATAGGCTTGGTTTTAATCTGAATTTATCAATTTTACATCAGGTTAAGCTCTAGATGGAGACAGATGAAAAAAAAACACAAAAATGTTATTTTTTTTCAAGAAAGAATGAATTTCTATTTTCATCTAATCTAGATTAAATGTGAGCGTGTAAGTTTATGCAAATTAAGCTGCTTATGCGATCTTTTGTTAACAAAACAATTGGGGTGATTGTTTAGTCTATGATCGCTATCTTGCTGAGTTTAATATTTTTTGACAAAAAAAAATGAAATCTGATTCACCCATTTTACCTGATTGCGGGTCTTATGAGTGTAAGAAAATTGAAAATAATCAAAAAACACAATATCTCTCAGGAGATAAAAAGCAATATTGAATTAGTGGTATATTAATTTGCCACACACAACAACTAACAAAAACTAAGACCAATGAAATTGAATTTTAAATTTGCTCTCGTTTTTATTTTGAGCAGCATGATTACTTTAAGTGCATTTAGTCAGATTGTTCAGCCAGCCAAGTGGAAGGTCGAATTTTCGAAGAAAGATGTGAAGGTAGGAGAAACTCTTGAAGTATTAATTAAAGGAGACCTTGAGGATACATGGCATGTGTATTCAAATGACTTTGATCCTGATTTAGGCCCTATTGTAGCGACTTTCAACTTTACCGAAAATGATTCTTACGAATTAGTTGGTAAAGTAAAATCAATAAATGCCCATAAAAACTACGACGAAGTATGGGAAGGTGAAGTAAGCTATTTTGAAAAGAAAGCTGAATTTCGCCAAACAATTAAAGTTTTAACAGCTAATTTAAAAGTTGCGGGTTCGTTCGAGTATCAGGCATGTACTGATGTTTCTGGACGTTGTGTAATGGGGGAAGAAGATTTCAATTTATCATTAAGCGATAAAGAGACTGCAGCTGTTGTTAAGGAAGAGCTTAAGGCTGATACAAAAGAGGCAGCTCCGGTAGATAAGGAGCAAAAATCAAAGAAAGGTCTTTGGGCAATTTTCATTGCGGCTTTCATTGGTGGTTTGATTGCAATTGTTACACCTTGTGTATTCCCAATGATTCCTATGACAGTGAGTTATTTTATGCACTCTGGTGGGGGTAATAAAGCTAAGGGAAGAATGAATGCTTTCTTCTATGGTTTCTCAATTATTGCAATCTATACGATTATCGGTACTATCCTAGCCGTAGTGATGGGACCAGATTTTGCTAACTTCTTGAGTACACACTGGATTCCAAACGTACTGTTCTTCATCATCTTTGTTGTATTTGCATTTTCATTTTTTGGAATGTTCGAAATTACAATGCCAAGTTGGATGGTAAACAAGTCTGTTGCAAATGAAGATAAAGGTGGGTTTATGGGTTCATTCTTTATGGCTTTCACACTTGTGTTAGTTTCATTCTCATGTACTGGACCAATTGTAGGATCTATTCTTGTGGCTTCAGCAGGTGGTGAAGTTTTGATGCCAATTATTGGTATGTTAGGATTCTCATTAGCATTTGCACTTCCATTTACATTGTTTGCAATTTTCCCGGGATGGTTGAACAATATGCCTAAGTCAGGTGGATGGTTGAACTCTGTGAAAGTTGTATTGGGATTCTTGGAATTAGCTTTAGGATTGAAATTCTTAAGTATTGCAGATCAGACTTACCATTGGGGAATCTTAGATAGAGAAGTTTACTTAGCTATTTGGATTGTCATCTTCACATTAATGGGATTCTATTTGTTAGGGAAATTAATGTTCTCACACGATAGTCCAGTGAAACATGTAAGTGTTCCTAGATTAATGTTAGCTATCGCATCATTCTCTTTTGTAGTTTATATGATTCCAGGAATGTTCGGTGCTCCACTTAAAGCATTATCAGGATTTACACCTCCACAATCAAGTTTAGATTTTGATATTCAGGCAATGGTTCGTAATAGCGGTGGTTCTGGTGGAACTCATCAAGCTAAGATCAATGCAAAATATAGTGATTTCCTTCACTTGCCACATGGTTTACAAGGTTATTTCGATATGGATGAGGCCAAAGCAGCAGCCAAAGCTCAGAATAAACCATTGTTTATCGATTTTACGGGTCACGGTTGTGTAAATTGTCGTGAGATGGAGTCAAACGTATGGTCTAATCCTGAAGTGTTGAGACGCTTAAGAGACGATTATATCATCGTAGCCATGTATGTTGACGATAAGAAAAAATTACCAAAAGAAGAGTGGGTTGTATCTAACTACGATGGTAAGACAAAAAAGACATTGGGTAAGATTAATGCTAATTATCAAATAGAGCATTATAACGTAAACGCTCAACCTTATTATGTGCTTTTAGATAATGAAGGTAAAACTTTACATACACCAAGAGCTTACGATTTAGATGTGGAAGCATTTGTTAAGTTTCTTGATGATGGTATAAAGAATTTTAAGAACGGGACAAGCGTTACACTCTAGTTCTCTAGTGTAAAAAAAGCAATATATTTGCAGCGTCTTTGTACTGTATTATATGCAAATAGTTTTTTAATTATTTTTTTAGTTAGTCGGTAGAGGGGCAGGGTCCGTCTGGAATCGTTTGGTGTCTTAGAGGCACAATCTTCTTTAAAATCATCTTTGGTCGGATCTGTTTTTAAAGAAATTGAAAGCGAGCTCTTGGATTCTGTCCTTTCTTGTCGGAAAGATTTTACAAATAGTTGAAGAATGTCAAAGTCGAAAGAAACCAGTTAAACATCTAGTATGTTTTCCTTTTAAATCAAATTCAGTTGAAATAGATTAAAAATGTTTTGTACACCACTAAAGAAAGCAGGCTTACCTATTGGACCCACTGGATTAAATATTTTAAATATGACTTCAAAATTAAAATTTTCACTTCTAGTGTGTTTTAGCATTCTAGGATTGAACTCTTTTGCTCAGTATACAACTACTGTACCTACCAATGAGGCGGTAAAGACGGGTAAGCTGGAGAATGGCATGACCTACTACATTATGCATAACGAGGAACCTAAGGATAGAGCTAGTTTCTACTTCGTTCAGAATGTAGGTGCTATTCTTGAGGACGATGCACAGAATGGTTTGGCTCATTTTTTGGAGCACATGGCTTTCAATGGCCTAAAGAACTTCCCTGGTAAAAACATGCTCGATTACTTAGAGAAAAACGGTATTCTATTTGGTCGTGATATCAATGCATACACAGCTCAAGACGAAACGGTTTATAACTTGAGTAATATTCCTGTTGCAAGCGAGAATTTATTGGATTCAGCTTTATTGGTACTACATGATTGGTCTGGCGGACTATTATTAGAAGGTAAAGAAATTCAGTCGGAGCGTGGTGTCATTCACGAAGAGTGGCGTACAAGAAGAAATGTTCGTAAGCGTTTGGGAGATCAAACTTCTCCTGTGATGTATAATAATTCAAAATATGCTGATCGTGATGTGATTGGATCTTTAGATGTTATTGACAATTTTGAGCACTCAACATTACGTGATTATTACGAGAAATGGTATCGTCCGGATCTACAAGCTGTCGTTATAGTTGGAGATATTGATGCTGAGAAGATGGAAGCTAAAGTAAAAGCTTTATTCTCAAAAATCCCTATGCCTAAGAATGCTGCTGAGCGTACATACTGCCAAGTTGAAGATTCAAAAGAATTGGCCTACGTAGCAGCTAAAGATAAGGAAGCAAGAAGTCTGAGCATTATGTGGGGATTTCGTTATGATTTAGATCCAGTGATCACTGAAGAGACTCAAAGACGCGATATGGCTAATTCGATGTTCTCTCAGATGCTTAAATCTCGTATTTCTGAAAAAACGAAGAAATTAGAATGCTCTGCTGTTGGGATGGAGCTTGGCGATTTTGAAATGGCTAGAACCAAGGGGCTTAATTATATTTATGTATCTCCTAAAATTGGTAAAGAACTTGAGGCTTTTGCTGAAGTCCTTACAGAATTAGAACGTGTGAAGCGTCATGGTTTTAATCAATCAGAATTGGATCGTGTTAAAGTTCAAATTCAAAGATCATACGAATCGTACTATGCGAATCGTGCTAAAATAGGTAACGATTCTTGGGCAAAGCAATTGGGTGACTTGTTCTTAAAGTCAAAGCCTTTCCCGTCTATAGAGTGGGAGATGGCTTATGCGGCTAAAACAATCCCTGCAATTACGCTTGAAGAAGTGAATGCAATGGTTAACAAATATTCAGATGAGAATAATTCAGCATTGATTTTGAAAGGCCCTGAAAATGCGACACAATATTTCCCAACTAAAGAAGAGTTATTAGCTGTTGCAGCTAAAGTGAAGTCTTCTGATGTTGAAGCTTATAAAGATGAAGCTGGTGATCAGCCTCTTGTTGCTAAGAAATTAGCTACTGCTAAAATCACAAGCACATTTGAAGTTGATGGAACTGATGCAAAAGGCTATGTTCTTGAAAATGGTGCAAGAGTTGTTGTTCTTCCAACAGAATACAGCAAGGATAATATTTCAATGTCATCATTTAGTTTTGGTGGATCTTCATTAATTGCAGAAAAGGATTTAGCTTCAGCAGATATGGCTACTGGAATTGTTGGCATGTCTGGTGTTGGAGAATTCGATGCAACTCAATTAAAAAAGAAGTTAACGGGTAAAATTGTTGGTTTAAGTGCAAGCCTTGGTGAGCTGACTGAAGGCTTTTCAGGATCAGCTTCTCCTCAGGATTTTGAGACATTAATGCAATTGCTTTATTTGAATTTCGAAGCACCACGTTTTGAAGAAGCGCCTTTTAATGCACAAATGGCTCGAATTAAAAACTACCTTGCAAATATTGGTGTTGATAATAAGAAAGCTCTACAGGATACGATTTCATTAGCAAGTACAAATTATTCATCTCGTACTCTATTGTTTGGAGACGAGTTTGTAAATAATATTGATTTCAATAGAGCAAGCGAAATTTATAAAGAGCGTTTCTCTGATGCTAGTGATTTTACGTTCATCTTTGTGGGTAACATTAATGAAGAGGTACATTTGCCAATGATCCAAAAGTATGTTGGTAACATTAGCTCTACTAAGCGAAAAGAATCTTTCGTAGATCATAAAGTTGGTCCTGCAAAAGGAAAAACCAGCAAGATTTTTGATCGTAAGATGGCAGTGCCTAAAACAACGGTTTCATACTCTCTAAGCGGTGATTTTGATTACACACTTAAGAATAGATTGATGTTGAATGTGGTATCTCAACTTCTTTCAAAGCGTTACATGACAACCATTCGTGAAGAAGAAGGTGGTTCATATGGTGTAGGGGTTCGTCCTTCGTCATCAAAATTACCTACTCCTGAGTTTTCTTTAGGAATTAACTTTGATTGTGATCCAGAGAAATGTGATCGTCTGGTTGAGATTGTAAATGCAGAAATCATCAAAATTCAAAAAGAGACGTGTAGTGCTGCAGATCTAACTGAGATTAAGAATAATTTCATTAAAAGTAGAGAAGAAGCGGAATTACAAAATTCTTTCTGGATGAGTGCTTTAAAAAAGAACCAAATGTTAGGTTCTGAATTTACTTCAAAGGAAGATTATAAGAAATTGATTGAAGGTATCGATGCTGCTGCTGTTAAAAAGTTTGCAAAGAAACTTTTCAAGAAAACGAATACTGTAGAGGTTATTATGAACCCTGCAGAATAATTTTGATTGTTAGTTTGTGTTAGTTGTGGATCGATCGGTTTTAATCGGTCGATCCTCTCTTTTAATATCACAGATGAATTTGGAAAAAAGAATGAATGTTTTAGGGGCATTCGTTTTTTTTTATTGAGTTTCCTTATTTAAAGGTAGCATCGCTTAAACCTCAGACCGGTTAGATTTAGATGTGCACTTTTAAAAGCTCGAAATCTAAATTGCATTGTTTTACATCCCTATTGGGATCTACTTTTGAATTTTTTCACCAAGGTGAGAATAATTAATACTTAACCTAATTTAAAAGCGACTATTTGCTTTTAATAAACAACAACAATGAAGGACGTTTACTTAAACAAATTAAAGAAGGAGTTTGTGCCAGCTGCTGGCTGTACAGAACCTGCTTCTATTGCTTTGGCAGCTGCTAAGGCTAGTGAAATATTGAATGCTAAACCTGAAAGAATAGAAATGAAGGTTAGCGGAAATGTTTTTAAAAATGTGATGGGAGTAGGAATACCAGGCTCCACTCTTGTAGGTATGCCAATTTCAGCTGCTTTAGGAGCTTTAGGAGGTGAGTCTAAAAATGGATTAGAGATTTTCACTCACATTAGTAGTACTGTAGCTGAAGAAGCAAAGAATTTTGTTAGTGATGCGAAGGTTCAAATTCATATGGTACATGATGTACCTAAGCTTCATGTTGAATGTATTAGTTATAATGGCGATGATATGAGTCGTGTTGTTATTCAAGATAGACATGAAAATATCGTATTGGTAGAACGTAACGGAGAAGTTATTTTTACCAAGGAAGTAAATACATCAGTAGAAGTTTCTGATGGACAAGAAGATTGGAGTATTGAATCAATCTATAATTTTATAAAAGATGTGGAAATTTCTGAGCTTCAATTCCTTCATCATGGTATTGAGTTGAATAGAAAAATTGCAGAGGAAGGTCTTAAAGGTAGTTACGGATTGCAAGTTGGGAAGTCGATGTTGTTGAATATTGAAAAAGGTGTTCTTTCTGAAGATATTATCAATAAGTCGGTTATGATGGCCGCTGCTGGTTCTGATGCTAGAATGGCTGGTTGTTCATTACCTGTCATGTCTAATTGTGGTAGTGGTAATCAAGGTATGAGTTTGACTTTACCGATTATGGTTGCTGCAGAGAAATTAAAGGTTGCTGACGATACTATGCTAAGAGCATTGGGATTGGGATTATTAATCTCAATTCATATGAAAACTTTTGTAGGGCAATTGTCAGCACTTTGTGGTGTATTACTGTCAACATCAGGTGCTGCTTGTGGTATAACCTATATGATGGGGGGTGAATTGAATCATTTGAACTCAACATTGAAAAATATGACTGGATCCGTTACAGGTATGATTTGTGATGGTGCAAACAGCAGTTGTGCTCAGAAAATTTCGGCAAGTGTAAGCGCTGGAATTCAATCATCTTTATTAGCAATAAACAATCAATGTTTAAAGAATATGGACGGTATCGTTGACGAAGATGTCGAAGCCACAATTCGTAATATTGGTTTATTAGCAACTGAAGGAATGCAAATAACAGACGATGTTATTCTTAAAACAATGCTTGATAAGATGAATAGAGCTTGCTAGTATAAGATATAAATGAATTATTCGGTTTAGAATCGATTCAGAAAAATAATGGGCTATCGGATTTATTCTGATAGCCCATTGTTAGTTTTATACGTTTCATTTTTGCAGTCTAATTGGAGTCGCTACATTTACATGGACAAAAGATTAAGCTACCATTTTATAATATTCAATTTACAAATAAGCCCTGTGTCAGAACCAAACTGAGTATAACTAGAACTGTGGCTTAGTCTTAAAGCTAAATCAGTCCATTTTTAGTTGAAAATTAACAGATTTTACTTTTTGGATTATTTGAAGTAATTCATCCTTTTTCATTGTTTCGTAATATATGCATCACAGCCAGCTTCCAAGGCGTGCTCTTTATCGCCAGCAAGAGCAAATGCGGTAACTGCTATAATAGGTAAATCAGGCAAAAATGTTTTTATATGCCGGGTAGCTTCGTGACCATCTATTACGGGCATTTTAATATCCATCAATATTAGGCTAATACTTGGATTATTTTTACATATATCTACAGCTTCTTTACCATTATTCGCGCGAATAATTTTCACGGGTTTTTTAGAAAGCATCTCTTGGATAAGATTGAAATTTACATCATCATCTTCAGCTACCAGAATAGTATCACTCGCATACTGATTTATGTTTTGAGTAGGATTTTCAGAAACAATAGTCTTTTCTTTTTCAGCTTCTTTATATGGTATTGTAAAGGTGAATAATGATCCTTTGCCTGGTTCCGATTGAAGCTGTATAGCCCCACCCATCATTTCAATATATGCTTTTGAAATTGCAAGACCTAAGCCCGAACCACTATGCATAAATTGCAATTCATTATCTGCCTGTCGGAACCTATCAAATATAATATTGTGATACTTTTCATCAATTCCTAAACCGGAATCTTTAACAAAAAACTCCAGGTATGAATTGTTAACTTGTTTATATCCGAATTCGACAAATCCCTCTTCTGTGAATTTAAAAGCGTTTGTAAGCAAGTTTGTAAGTATTTGCTTTAATTTCGTTTCATCAGCAATGATTTTAACTAACAGTTTAGGCGATGAATTATTCAACTTAAAATCGACATCCTTATTTATTTGCTTACTAATACTCAATTCTTTAAAAACATTCAAGCTAAAAGCATCAATATCAATAGGTTCTTCCCTTAGTACGACTAAATTGACTTCAATTTTGGAGATCTCAATAATATCCGAGATTATAGATAATAGTTGCTTGCCACTTGAGTTGATAATATCAACGAACTCTGCTCTTTGGGCAAAAGAATATTCAGGAAACTTAAGTAAATCTGCATATCCAATTATTGCATTCATCGGAGTGCGTATTTCATGAGACAAGTTTGCCAAAAAAGATGACTTTAAACGATCGCTCTCTTCAGCTTTAATTTTTGCCTGCTCTAATTCAATTGTTCTCTTTTTTAAATTTTCCCGTTCAATTACGAGTTCTTTTTCCGCCTTATCGCGTTCCAATTGATACTCTTCTATACTGGTAAGCATACCATTAAATCGATCATATAGAATACCTGTCTCATCGTTTGTTGTTTTTTCAATTCTTAGGTGGTAGTTTGATGATTCAGATATTTTCTCTGCAAACTGAGCTAGGTTAAGTATTGGTTTCGAAACTATATTCTGAAACTTAGCGGCCAGAATAATAGCAATAATGATTACGATAATTAAATTTAGAATTGCACTTGCGATATAATTGAATATTTTTTCATGAATAGCTTCAGTTGATACCTCCAGGCACAGCGTACCATATTGTTTATTGTTGTAAAGTATTGGTTCATTTATAATTATATGATCGTTTTTCGTTTCAGTAATGTTCTTGATCAGAAGATTATGCTCTTCGTAATTTTCGTTTTTGCTCAAATAACTAGCAAAAATAAGACTATCCTTATCGTATATTCTGGCAAAATTTATGTTAGGAATTTTATTTAAAGTTTTCAGTACTCTATTTGCTCCTTCTGCATCATTAAACAAAAGAGTTGTAACACAGTTTTCTGCAATTAACTCAGCATTTAATTGTTGATTGTCAGTTATGTCTTCATTTAGATGTCGATAAGAGCTTAGAATTCCCAGAGTAGAGATTAAACCAATACTTATAATGGTAATACTCAGAATTATAAATATTATTTTTTGCTTTATCGTTAGTCTTTTGATTGGAATCATATCATCAAATTATAAAATGCGGGCACTTTTCATTAACAAATGGCTGATTTTAAATCCAGCTGAGTCTACAGAGCTCTTATTTATCTCAAATTTTAGCTTTCCTTTATCTATGAAAAAATTAATATGAACTCCTGCCTTTGCACACATCTTGTTTTGTGAAAAAAGAAGAATACCATATTTATTTGCCAAGGGTATAGTTGATTTCAGGCTTGCTGAATCAATTTTATCTATAAAACAGATTTGACATGAAGAAATATCGTCTCCTTCAAGTAAACTTAGAACCTTAACAGTTCTATTTTTTATTTTCTGCGATTTGAATATTTCTTTAATCGTATTCGCAAATGCTGGATTGTTCACAACACCAACTGTTATAATTGTATTCTCATCAGATAAACATTCCGAAGGCCATTCTACAAAACGGGTAATACGTTCCATATACGCAGCTCTAAGAAGGTCTTGGTCGACCTGCGCCATCATCTTCCCGGGGAAAATGAATATTAATAAAAGGATTATGATTTTCTGGATTTTCAATTTATTTTTATTTAACCCTGTTATTACAAATGCACCTTTAATCCAAAACTGAAATTTCTTCCATTTTGAATTATAGAATGTTGAGCGTGTTCGTATCCACCCGGATAAGCATATTCTGTATCAAATATGTTCCTTATTTTAAAATTGACCATTACATGATTAAATAACATTTTGGACCTTATATTGAGATTTGCCAGAAAAAACGGATCTGTTGAAGTTTTGTAAATCGTTTTCCTTTTTGATTCAAAAAAACATTCAGGAGAAATCGTAAACAAATCAGTAACTGATTGAATAACTCCTGCTTTTAAAAGTAATTTTGGCGAATTCGTTAGTTTAGTTTTTGAATTCGAATCAATAGACTTTTGTAATGCGCCATTTACAAATAGAGTCGTTTTATTTTGAGGTTTGTATTTAATTTCAAACTCTAAACCTTTACCAGAAACTCTCCCAATATTTTGAAAATAAACTAAGCCATCTTCCTCATCAAGAGTCTGATCAATTAGCTTTCTCATTTTGTATTGATATAATGCCGTTGATATAAAAAGATTATTTAGAGGATTATATTCCCAAACCACTTCTGTTGTTCGAATTCTTTCCGGGTCTATATTACTATTGGCTTTTAAATACCCATTCTCTTCATACTGTGTTTCATAAAAGCTGGGCGTTCTGTACGCTTCACAGTATAATAGTTTTAAGGTTGATTTTTTTGTGATATTGTATATTGCAGCTAGTCTTGGTGAGAAAGAATTGGTGCCAAATGAATGGTAATCAAACCGAAGACCTGCTGTTAACCGTAAATTTGGTAACACTTTATATTCATCCTGTACATAAATCGAAAATTCAGAATATGGTTTGTTCTTATCCATATATGTTTCATCCAAATCCCACTCCTTGTAACTGGCTTCAGAATTATATTTATATCCGACACCTCCTGAAAATTTATTTTTCTTGTTAATATTATAAATAAATTGTGCCTCAGTACCTAGCCAGTTACTATTCGATTTATCATAGCTTTTGTAAGATTCATAAGAGTATTTCCCCTTATAATTGTCACTGTCATAATATGAGCGAAGTAGAAAGGAAAGTTTTTTATTAAATTCTTTTTTGTATTGAAGATCGAAGTAATATCTTAAGTCCAGAGATTTTGAGGTGTTTATGAGGTCTGTTTCCCATGCGCCGGTCGGAATCCCTTTCCTGCGATTTGATAATGAAGCCTTAATTGTCAGATTTCCTTTAGAAATTTCTGAGTATAAACCATACAACTTTTCCCAATCAAGACCGTTCGAAATTCCGTGATTTGTTTCGGGAGTATCTAAATCTTCGAAATATAAATCGGGACCATCTGTTTGACCAGCAATTCCCGAGATAACTATATCAATGCCATTCTCCAATGTTTTTCCCCAGAGGGCAGAAGCTTCTTTTTTATTATAACTGCCTAATGTAGTTTTAATATCAAGGCCATCAATGTCATGACCCTTTTTGGTGATTATATTTATAACACTTAACATTGCACCGGAACCATACATCGATGAACCTGGTCCTCGTACGATTTCAATACGGTCAATTAAATCCATGTTAAATGATAAGGCCGAGCCAAACGATGCTGAACCAAACACATTTTCATTTAATGTATGCCCATTTATCAACAATTTACTACGATTGTTATAATCGCCCGACCTTCCAAATCCACGGGTTCCGATATAACTATAATTACGATCGTTTGAAATATAAAATCCTTTTTGGCTATTTAATGCTTCATCCAATGTATTATAACCATAATCCCTTATATCATCTGAAGTAACGATCGTAATTGAAGAAGGAGCTTCTGATAAAGACTGTTCGTATTTTGAAGCCGTTACAACATTTTGGTTTAGCAATTCTTCGAACGACATATCAAAGAGATTTTCAACTTTACTTGTATCTGTTTGGCTAAAGAGTTGAAACGAATTAAGTATCAAAATTAAGACAAGTAGGGGAACATTTTTGGGTAAATGGACCATGCGATTTGGGTTATATTTAGGCTTAAGAAGCCTTAACTTAAAAAATATTTAACTGATTAGCTAAATATCAATATTGATTTGTATTAAGATTAATTAAAAACAACATAAGATTAGTGTTATTGTAAATAGTGTTTTAAGATTTCAGGGGGAGTTGAAATGAAATTTATCTACTTAAAAAATACTTCAAAATATTCCAGTTGTAACTGATAAACCTATAATTATTATGCTTGATACCACTTGTGAAAAGCAACCATGTTTCTGTAAGTTGTTGTTCATAAGGGGAATGGGAGGTGCTGGGTTGTGTGTCTTTAAAAATGGAATCTATTTAACAGGGTGGGGGTGCCTCCGAAGTAGGGGGGAGTACCTCAAAAGAACCAAGTCGGAGTGAAAAGATGCCAAACCGGAACTCAGAAGTACCAAGCCGCACTTCCCAGGTAGGGAGGGTACCTCAGAAATACCAAAGCGGAGCAAATAAGGACCAAACCGGAGAAAAAAGATTCAAGGATAAAGAGAGTCTTAATAAGTGCGATGCTTATGTCGGACTTATACTAATTAGCTTCGCCGAGCTCCACTTCGTTTCAGTAGTATCGCGTTCCTTTGTTAGAAATAAAAACCACACGATGTAATCGTCCAGTAGCAAGGGGTTTTAGCACGCTGCTACTTTACTGTAACTTGATACTACTTGTGGAATTGTAGCCTATCATGCCGATGAATCTATTATATATCTTTGGGAGTGTAGAAACGTTTTATGATTTATTGAAACCAACCTTAGCAATAAATGATGCCGATTTATTTGTTTCAGCTTTGCTGACTAAGCTGGCAATTAAATAAACTAAGGCTGATCCAAGCATGCCAATTAAAACATGTTTGGCTGTTCCAATTTCCCAGGGAAGAGGCAGTTTGGCACCCAGAGCAACCGTTAAGTTGTAAAGCGAGAAAATGGTGCCAAAAATCATAGACGACATCGCTCCAATCGTAGTCCCCCTTTTCCAAATAAAGCCTAGCATTAAAGGGACGAAAGCACCCGTTGATAAAAGATCGGCAGCAAGCCATGAAACCTTAAGAATTGATTTTATTTCGAGACCAATAACCAAGGCAATAAGCGTGACAACAATTGTTCCTAGCTTTCCAACGATCAGAAGTTGTTTTTGTTTGGCATCAGGCTTAAACTTGTTTTTGTATATATCTACACAAAGAACCATAGCTCCCGTGTTGATCAAAGAATCCATGGTAGACATAATGGCCGAACAAATACCCACAAAGATTAATGCACCAAGGAATGGAGGCATATAATCATTGATAATGCCTGAAATAACACCACCTTGAGGCATCTCTTCAAATAAGCCTAAAGCTAGCATCCCCGTAAAAGTCACCATTAGGTAAAGAGGGATATAGACTAGAAAGCTTAAGCCTATCATCTTACGAGCATCGTGGGGAGATCGAGCTGCTGAAATTCGTTGCCAGACATTGGCCTGTATCATCCACGCACTACCAAATGTGATGATATAAACCATATTACTTGATATCTGATGGGTAAAAGAGAAATAGTTGCTTAAGCCTTTTGTATCAGCAATATTCTTAATTGCAGGAATTCCTCCTGAATAATAATAGGCGTAGGCAAAGACCAATATTGAGGCCGATAAGAGAAAGACAAATTGTATGATATCAGTACGGACAACAGCTTTGAATCCTCCAAAAAAGGAATAGAGTAAGACAATACCTGTTCCAATAATGGCTGACATCTTATAATCTAAGTGTAGAAATTTTTCGAAGAATATACCAATTCCTACAATTTGTGAGGCAGCTGTAATCGTCATGAATAAGAAAATCAGTACCGAAAGCATTAGTGCTGGAGCTTTTCCATATCGTTCTTCCAATAATTGGGGTTGCGTGATGCTGCCCACTTTTCGGATGGCCCTCGCAAATACAAAGAGTAAACCCGTAGAGAATAAAACAGGCATTCCATAAATCCAGAAGGCAGAAACTCCATTCTGATAGGAGTGATCAGCCGTTTCAATAGCTGAACCAGCTCCCCACCACGAAGCAATAAACGTGATGGCTAAGGCTAAGAAAGAGAGGGATCTGTTGGCTAGGAAATAGCCTTCAATAGAATCACTTTTCTTAGAAAATATAGATGATCCGACAATGAGAATAACATAGATTGCTAATAGGGTTATGGAGAATACTTGTAAAGAAGCCATGTGATTATTAAAACTTAAAAATTGATTAAAGATACATAGATACAGATTTTCTTGATGGTTTAGGAATAAAAAAAGAATAATTAGTCTGAATTAGAAGCTGTGATGACCTAATCAGAAAGCTTATGATGTTGATATTTAACACCTGTTCAGGATATTGATGTTTTATAACAAATCTAAAAAAGAACAAATCGTCTTTAAATTGTTTTGGAGAGAATAAAAAACGCTTACATTTGACGCAGTTTTGGTGAAAGCTTAATCGTCGATTGAGCTTTAAAAGGGAATTCGGTTAAAGTCCGATACAGCCCCCGCTACTGTAAGTTTTTTATGGTTTTTACTAAATCCACTGTTCCAACACTCGGAATGGGAAGGAATAAAACCGATCTATTGATCTACGAAACAAGTCAGGAAACCTGCCAAAACGGTAATCAAACTTAAGACTCTTGGGGAAGGGAGTTGTTTGTAGATATATTTATCTTCAATTAAACAAACATACCCCATCATATTTAGTTGCTTACCTGGAAATTGATTTGTTAAAAATCAGAGTGTTAATGTAAACTAAAGTGCGATGAGCTGGTATTCAGTAAGTTTAAATCTAAAGGGCCGGAATTGTTTAATTGTGGGCGGCGGAAAAGTGGCAGAACGTAAGCTTAAATCTTTGATTAAGGCTGAAGCAAATGTCACACTAATTGCTCCAAATATTACTGCTATTCTGCAAGAAATGCGTGAGGCAGGTGCCTACCATTATCTTAATAGCACGTATCAAGCCAATGATGTCAATGGCTTTTTTCTTGTAATAGCTGCAACTGATTGTTCAGAAACAAATTCTCGAATAGGTGCAGATGCTGAATCACAAGCTATTCTATTTAATTCAGCCAATTCATCTGAATATTCCAATTTTTATCCGGCAGCTGCTACTCAATGTGGCGATATTCAACTGGCTGTTTCATCCAATGGTCAAAATCCTTATCTGGCTAAAAAAATACGTACATATCTCGATCAAAAATTCGATAACTCTTTGCAAGAAGAAGTTCTGGAGTTGGGGCGTCTGAGAAATCAGATGGTAAAGGATACTCTTGGACTTGGCGAAAAGGAAAAGAAGGCCTTTATGAAGGATAATTTACTTGAAAAGGTAGAAGCATTATTAGATAAGGTTGATACAAAAACTTGGAACCTATAAATCGATTCGCATCGATAAATTGAGATACTATATTTAAGAAAGATATAATGAACGGAAAAGTATATATAACCGGAGCAGGACCTGGAGATAAAGGTTTAATTACCGTTAAGGCCGCTGAGGCTTTAAAAATTGCCGATGTCGTATTCTACGACTACTTGGTTAATATTGAACTTCTGGACTATTGTAAGGACAGTTGTGAGAGTATTTATGTTGGGAAAAAGCATAAGAATCACACTTGCCCACAGGAAGATATCAATCAGATGATTGTGGATTATGCCAAAATGGGTAAGACGGTTGTTCGATTAAAAGGTGGTGATCCTTACGTATTTGGTAGAGGGAGTGAAGAAGCGATTAAATTGCTTGAGAATGGAATTCAATTTGAAGAGATTCCTGGTATCACTTCAGGTATTGCTGCACCAGCTTATGCTGGTATTCCTGTAACGGCTCGTAATGTTTCTTCTTCAGTGGCATTCTTCACCGGTCATCCTCCAGTAAGTCGCGAAAGAGATTTGCAGTGGGATAAAATTTCTACAGGTATCGATACGCTTGTCTTTTATATGGGCATAACCAATGCGCCGACTATCATTAACAATTTGATGAAACATGGACGTTCAAAAGAAACTCCGGTTGCCTTAATTCGTTGGGGAACTTGTCCAGAGCAGGAAGTTGTGAAAGGTGAATTGCATAATATCATTGCAAAGATGGAAGCTTTAGATTTTCGCCCACCAGCCATTATGGTTGTTGGCGAGGTCGTTTCTATATCAGATAAACTGATGGCTGTAGCTGAAGAAGCACAAGCAAAAGAGGAATACTCAATCATCAATTAAAATTCATAAATCTTAAATATGAAGAAGGGAATATTACTGTGCGGACACGGTACTCGTGTTCAAGTTGGAGAGTTAGCTTTTAAAGCATTTGCAGAGAAATTTGCAAGCACAATAACTGATTATGAAGTTGAATATGGTTTTCTGGAACTTTCTGAACCTAATTTCGAACAAGGTGTAAGCAAGTTGAAGGCTAAGGGTGTAGAGGAAATTATTGCGGTGCCTGTTTTCTTATTCAATGGTGTTCATATTGCTGCTGATATTCCGAATAAGCTTCACGAGCTTCAGGAAAAACATGAGGTGACAATCAAATTGGCTAATTACATTGGCGTATGTCAGGAAATGGTGGATCTTTCTTTGGATCTAATCAAGAAGAGTATCTCTGATGAAGATATGAGCGATACCGCTTTCTTCCCAATTGGTATTGGTGCTTCTATGGCCGATTCAAATGGTGATATGCTCAAGCTCTCTCGTTTGGCTCAGGAAGAGTTGAAAATGCCATTCATGATCAATGCTTTTACTTCACGTATGACTTTCCCTTCGGTAGATAAAGCTTTGGCTGTTTTAGATCAATTATCATATAAGCGTATTATCGCTTTACCCTATATTTTCTTCCCAGGAGTTTATCTGGATAATGCAATTAGAAGCATAGAAGAATTCAAATTGAAGCATCCTGAAAAGGAGTTCATTCTATGTCCTAAAATTGGCGAGAGTGATCTGCTGATCGATATTCTGATGTTGAGATTGAAAGCGGTTGAAGAAGGCAAGGTGGATTTGATTGAAAGTAGAGATCCTTCTGCTTGTTCACATCACCACCATCACCATGGACACGATCACAGCCATGCACATCATCACGGACATTCACACGATCATAAACATTAGAATATGACAGGTAAAGTATATGGGGTTTCCTTAGGACCAGGCGATCCCGAATTGATTACAATAAAGGCTCTTAAAACACTTCAGCATTCTGATAAGATTTATTATCCTGCTAGTGTATCTGAGAAAAAAGGTAATTCTAGTTTTTCGCTCCCTATTTTAAAACAATTAGGTTTAAATGATTTGCAACTATATCCGATACCCTTGAAAATGTCTTACGACAGATCAGAGGCGGAGGGAGCCTATTTTGAATTGTTTCAGAAAATTCAGGCAGATATAGAGCAGGATTTGCATGTTTCGGTGGTGAGTGAGGGCGATATTTCGTTCTTCAGCACATTTGCTTATCTCTTAAAACATCTGAAAAATAACAATATATCATATGAAATGATTCCGGGTGTACCCGCTTTTATTTTGGCAGGTTCAAAATCAGGTTTACCCATTTGTACTTTAAGCGATAAGGTTTTAGTCGATCCGAATGTAGACAGCAAAGAAGGTTTGCTAAAACAACTTGAAGAGAATGATACCATCGTATTGATGAAAGTGTCAAAAGTAAAAACCTGGATTGCAGACTTTATTTTAGAGCATAAGCCAGAATTATTCTATGGAGAATATCTGGGAACCGATAAGGAGTTTATCACCGACGATGCAGAAGTGCTTCGTGACAGAAGAATCCCTTATTTCACGATCATTATTCTGAAGAAGGCTTAAAAGTTAGAGAGAGTTTAAAGTACTTACAAGTGCCTAAAATGCACTAGAGTTAAAAGTTATAAATTCAATTGTAACCTATTCTCCCTTTCAGGGGAGATGTCCGAAGGACAGAGGGGTGTTCGATTGTATGAAAAATAGATACAGTGATTTCGTATTGTAGATCATGTTTACAATAAACACAAGTATCAGATAGAAGAAATTATGCAAGGAAAAATATATATCGTTGGCTTGGGTCCTGGTGATCCAAACATGTTTTTAAATCCAGCTATTGATGCCATTAAAGAGGCAGATGTTGTTATTGGATACAAGTACTATTTCCAGTTTATTCAAACTTTCCTTCAAGAAGGAACAGAATGTTTGGATACAGGAATGAAACAAGAAACTCAACGAGCAGAGATTGCTTTTGAGCATGCTGAACAAGGCAAGAAAGTAGCTGTGATTAGTTCAGGTGATGCGGGCATCTACGGCATGGCGCCACTGATTTATGAGATGGCTGAAAAGCGTGAATCAAATGTTGATATTGAATTGATTCCAGGTATTTCTGCTTTCCAAGCTGCTGCCGCAAAATTGGGAGCTCCAATTGGTCACGATACTGTTATTCTTTCTTTATCGGATTTGTTAACCCCTTGGGAGTTGATCGAAAGGCGTATTAAAGCCGCTGCTTTTGGCGATTTTGTTACCGTATTATATAACCCTAAAAGTAAGGGGCGTTACTGGCAAATTTATCGTCTTCAGGAAATTTTCCTTGAGGAGCGTAGCCCGGAAACACCCGTTGCCATTGTTCGTCAGGTTGGACGAGCTGAAGAGAATATTGAGCTTAGTACGCTAGCCGAAGTAGATCTTGAAAAAGTGGATATGTTCTGCTTGGTTGTGATTGGAAACTCTCAATCTTATATCTCTAAAAATAAGAAATTTATAACCCCACGTGGTTATTACAATAAATACAGCGAAAAAGGTAAGCCTGGACCGCTAATTATGCAAAAAAGCTTTGCAACTATTGCTGAAGAGTTAAAGGGTAAAGATATACCCTTGGAGACAAAATGGGCTCTAATGCATTTGATTCATACCTCGGCAGATTTCCAAATGGTAGATCTATTGAAAGTGCGCAATGACGCATTGAATGTTTGGCATGAGAAGTTGAAACATGGGGGTGTGATTATCACTGATGTTACCATGATTACGTCTGGTATTCGTAAGGCTGCCTGCGAGCGAATGGGCATAGAAGTGAAATGTTATTTACACGACCCTCGTGTGGCTGAGTTGGCAGAAAAGCATAAAATCACCCGTACTCAAGCGGGTATACGTTTAGCGGTTGAAGATCATCCAGATGCTTTATATGTTTTTGGTAATGCACCAACTGCCCTAATCGAACTAACTGCCTTGATGCGTTCGAAGAATTTCTCCCCAATGGGAATTGTTGCATCGCCAGTAGGTTTTGTGAATGTAGAAGAATCAAAACATAGAGTGAAGAGTTTTGCGAAGCTACCAGCTGTCATTATCGAAGGACGAAAAGGTGGCTCAACATTAGCTGCAACTATTGTAAACTCGGTATTAAGCTTAGATGATGCTAAAGAATTAAAAGTTGGTCGCGATGTCTAAATTTGTGGTCATAGGCATTACAGATATGCCGCATCCCAACCTGAATAGAGAAGCGATTCAGCATATTGCTGAGTCTCGTTTCTTTTCGGGTGGAATTCGTCACAAGGAGTTGATTCAGGATTATTTGCCTGAAAATTCCGAGTGGATTAATATTACAGTGCCCTTGACTAATGTGTTTGATCAATACAGACAAATTGACGAAACCATTGTTGTCATTGCTTCGGGAGATCCTCTTTTCTATGGAATTGGGAACACGATTAAACGTGAATTTCCTGCTGCAGAACTCTTGGTCTATCCAGCTCACAATAGCCTTCAACTTTTAGCTCATCATTATCAGTTGGAATATGGTAAAATGCACATTGCGACTTTAACAGGACGCGATTGGCCTGAGATTGATTTGCCATTGATCAGAGGTGAACAGATGATTGGGGTTTTAACGGATAGACAAAGAACACCAAATACCATTGCTCAATATCTGCTTGACTACGGTTTTGATAATTACGATTGCTATTTAGGTGAAAAGCTAGGTGGTCCCAATCAGAAATGTCAGAAGTTAAGCATAGCAGAACTTTTAGAGGTTGATTTTGTTCATCCTAATTGTATGATATTAGTTCAGAAAGAGCCAATTATTCGCCAGTTTGGTATTCCCGATGAGGTTTTTCAAACTCTGGATGGGCGTCCAAAGATGATGACCAAGAGTCTGATTCGATTGGCTAGTTTGTCGAGTCTGCAATTGGATTCAGCCTCTGTCCTTTGGGATGTGGGCTATTGCACAGGATCGGTTTCGATAGAAGCGAAACAAGCTTTTCCAAAACTAAAGGTAATTGCCTTTGAGAAGAGAAGTGAATCAGATGCTATCATTCGCAACAATATGAAAACTTTTCATGTTCCGGGAATCGATATTCACAATGGTGATTTCTTCGAACAGAATTTAGACGTATTAACTGCACCTGATCGTATTTTCATTGGTGGACATGGAGGCAAACTTCAGGCGATGATGGAAAAACTACATGCTTATTTAAAGCCCAATGGTTGCATCGTATTCAATGCTGTTAGTGATGAAACCATCGCAACATTTAAAGAATCGGCCCTTGAGTTAGGGATGCAATTGGAAAAAACAAGTCGCATTCAGTTGGATGATTTTAATCCAATTGAAATATTAAAGGCAACAAAAGTTGATTCGATGATGTGCAAATGCGACGATTCGATAATGATTTAATTTCGTATCAGAAAATGCAAATGATAGCCCGAAGGGCTTAAATATGAATAACCGCGGATGAAGTCCGTGGTCAATCGAAAGTATATAAAAGAGTCCCGAAGGAGTTCACCAAAATATCTATCTGCAATTGAACTTGTAGATACAATCGAAAATATAAAAAGAGCCCCGAAGGGGTTCAATAAAATATCTATCTGCAATTGATGTTGTAGATGTAAATAATTGAGCCATGGATAAAATAGCCATAATCATAAATAATAAGCAGTCGCTAGAAGTTGCTGATACGCTTCGTAAAGAACTGGATCATGTTGAGATCTTTTCGGTTGGAGCATACGAAGGAACAACTAAAATTGAATCGATAAACTGTTTCCTTGAGAAAGATTTCAATCACTACAATGCCTTTGTGTTTATTGGAGCGTTAGGAATATGTGTACGATCAATAGCACCATTTATTCAGAATAAGCAGATCGATCCAGCAATCATTAATATGGATGTGAAAGGTCAATATGTACAGTCGGTATTGTCAGGACATAAAGGTGGCGCCAACCATTTGGCTAAAACCATTGCCAATATCTCAGGAGGAACAGCTTTGATTACTACTGCTAGCGATACGCTGAACCTTTGGGCTTTGGATATCATCGGTAGAAAATACAAGTGGACAAATGAGTATTTCAATACCACTGAAAATGACTTTATTGCTGCTTTTGTGAATGGCAAAAAGACGGCTTTATTACTTGATATAAAAGATGAAGGTAGCGAGCAATTGGAAAGAACGCTTCCTGATTTTGTAGAGGTCTTTTATGAGTTCTCAGCAATCAATCCTAAGGATTTTGACTTGATTATTGCTTTGACACCAAAGCTTTATGAAACAACACTTCCTGTTTTATTCTTCCGTCCAAAATGCCTGCATTTGGGAACGGGTGCTCAAAAGAGCATCAATGCTGATGAGTACGAAGCGCAAGTTTTGAGTTTGCTTGAAGAACAAGCTTACTCTAAGCATTCATTGGTGGCAATCAATACGGTTGACCTCAAAAAAGATGAAACAGCTTACAAAGCGATGAGTGAAAAGCATGCTTTGACTTTCAACTACTATGGAGCAGAAGATTTGAATGAAATTGATGCTGATCTATTATTCTCAGAAGCAGCACATGCAGCAACAGGGGCTAATAATGTGAGTGAAGCATCTGCACTATTGTCATCGGGAGCTAAGGCATTGTTGCTTGGGAAATCAAAGCATGTTGATTCTTTCGGTAAGCATTTCACTTTAGCCTTGGCTATGGATGTTCGTCAGGAAAGAAAAGCAGGTTTTGTAACCATTGTTGGTGCTGGTCCTGGTGATCCGGAATTGGTATCGGTTAAAGGAAAGAAACTATTGCAAAATGCAGACTTGATTCTTTATGCTGGAAGTTTGGTTCCACGTCGATTGACTGAATACGCTAAAGAAGGCTGTGTGGTTCGCAACTCTGCATCTATGACGCTTGAAGAGCAATTCGATATCATGCATGAGCATTACAAAATGGGACATTCAGTGGTGCGTTTGCATACAGGTGATCCTTGTATTTATGGTGCCATTCAAGAGCAGATGAATTTCTTCGATCACAATCATATGTCTTATGAAATTGTTCCTGGTATTTCTTCATTTCAAGCGGCAGCAGCTCGTTTAAAATCACAGTTTACGATTCCGGATCGTATTCAAACCATTATTCTAACTCGTGGCGAAGGGCGTACTGCCATGCCAGAGAGAGAAAAATTGACGGAGTTGGCTAAGTTTCAATCAACTATTTGTCTGTTCCTAAGTGCAACTTTGGTTGATCAGGTTCAAGCTGATTTATTGGCGGCTTACCCTCCTGAAACTCCAATTGCTGTTTGTTACAAACTGACTTGGCAGGAAGAAAAAATCTGGAGAGGAAAATTGAAGGATCTGGCTAATATTGTGAAGGAGAATGAGCTGACCCTAACCACTATGATTGTTGTTGGTGAAGCCATTGATAATAGAAAGAACCGATCGAAATTATACGATCCGACGTTCAGACATATTTTTAGAGAGAAAAGCTAATTGTCTGATGTGAATATTTGGGGATGTGTTGATATTATAATTGACGTTTGTTCGCAAATTTAATGCAGCTCCTGTTGATTTGAAATCAGCAGGTAAGGGCTTGGGGATTTCTAATCCCCTTATCAAAATCCTAATCGCTCATCACAAATTATTCATTGCTAATTATACTTGAATGAAAAGGCAGATTTTAATATTTGGAGGGACGACAGAGGGACGCAAAACAGCCAATTGGTTGAGCGATCTGAAGCAACCATTTTTCTATTCAACCAAGACCAATAGTCATCCTCTTATTTCGGAGATGGGTGAATGTTTGTCGGGAGGAATGAATGAGGAAGAAATGATTGAATTCTGCCGTAATCAGGAGATAAAATTGATCGTAGACGCAGCTCATCCTTTTGCAGCTGATTTGCATATCAACTTGCATCGTGTGGCTTCTGAACTTGACATAGCTATCGTTCGTATCGAACGTGAATTTATTGAAAGGTTAGATCACGAATTTATTCATTATTTGCCATCGATGGATGCTTGTATTGAGTCGATTAGGAAGATGGGAATTGAGCGAGTGCTTTCCTTGGTAGGTGTTAAAAATCTACCAAAGATAAAAAAGGCCTTACCTGATTGTGATATATGGTTTCGCATTCTCAACTTTCCAGAATCAATTCATATTGCGAATAAAGCAGAAGTGAAAGAAGAGAGATTGATTGTTTCTTCTCGTTTCGAAAACCTGCTTTTGGAAGAAGAATTGATTAAGGATGAGAGTGTACAAGCCATTATGACTAAGGAGAGTGGTTATTCGGGTTTACTCGATAAAAAGATGGACTTGGCAATTAAGCATGAGATTCCTCTATTTGTAGTGAAACGACCAGATCTTCCAGAATACGATAAGATTATTAAAACCCGATCTGAGTTTCAATCTTATTTAGATGAGGCTTTTGGTATTAAACGCCTGGAGTTGGCTCATGGCTATACTACAGGAACCTGTGCATCAATATCGGCAAAAGCTGCACTGAAAGCTTTAATTACTCAAGAAGGAATAGAATGGGAACGCGTTGACTTGCCTAATAATAGGGAAGCAATGATGCCGATACATTGTACCGAATTTACAGAGGATTATGGTATTTGTACGGTCATCAAAAACTCAGGTGACGATCCTGATGTGACTGATGGCACAGAGATAGGCTGTAAGATAAGCTTTAACGATTCTGGTGAGATTCGTTTTCTAAAAGGTGACGGTGTGGGAACAGTGACCAAGGCAGGTTTAGAAATGCCAATTGGTGATCCTGCCGTAAACCCGATACCTCGTCAAATAATGCAGAGAGAGCTCACAAGGGTTTTAGAGGCAAAGCATATTGATAGAGGTCTTGATGTTTCAATCTTTGTGCCTATGGGTGCTAATCTTGCGAAAAAAACCTTCAACTCACGTTTAGGAATTGAAGGTGGAATTTCAATCATTGGAACAACAGGTATACTGAAACCTTTTTCAGCTGAAGCCTATGTGCAAACCATTAAAAAACATGTGAGGTTTGCTGTTGAGAACGGTAGTTCACAGGTTTTTATCAACTCGGGAGGTCGATCTGAGCGATATCTGAAGCAGAAGTTCCCTGAAATGCCACAGCAGGCTTATATCCAATACGGAAACTTTATAGGTGATACCATTCATGCTATAAATGGGAGTGGGGTTGAAAAAGTGACAATGGGTATTATGATGGGGAAGGCTGTGAAACTAGCCGAAGGCCATTTGGATACACATAGCAAGAAGGTTGTTTTTAATAAGGAATTCCTCATACGAATTGCCCGAGAAGTAGATTATGATGATTCGTATATCGACCAAATAAAAGAGGTGAATATGGCACGCGATTTAGAGAGGATTTTCCCTTTTAATGAGGATGAGGTTTTCTATAAGCACCTAAAAAGTAAATGTTGCGAAGTGCTGGGAAAGGAAATTGAAGATTATGAGATCGAATTGCTCCTGATGAATATCAAAGGGGATATAATTTAACTATTCGAATCCTGACAGAGTACTCGTACCAGTCAGCGTTTAGAAAAAGGAAACGAAAATGAAGAAACTTTTTATAATACTAGCGATACTGTCACCTGTTCCTGCATTTAGTATGCACATTATGGAAGGCTTTTTACCTGCTTTTTGGTCCATGTTTTGGTCATTGGTTTACTTGCCCATCTTTATTATAGGATTCAGAAAAATTAAACAGTTAGTAGTTGAAAAGCCTGAATTGAAATTGCTTTTAGCCTTGGCAACTGCATTTGCATTTGTTTTATCAGCACTCAAGTTACCATCGGTAAGTGGTTCATGTTCTCACCCAACAGGAGTTGGATTAGGAGCCTTGCTTTTTGGACCTTGGGTGATGTCGGTCATTGGTGTCTTGGTCCTTTTGTTTCAGGTTTTGTTGTTGGCGCATGGTGGTATTACAACGCTTGGAGCGAACGCTTTTTCAATGGCTTTTATTGGACCTGTTTTTACTTGGTTAATTTTTTCTCTGAGTAATAAGTTGGGCGTTAATAAGAAAGTGGCTGTGTTTTTAGCAGTTTTTGTTGGGAATATGGCAACCTATATTTGTACATCTGCACAATTGGCTTTTGCACACCCTGATGTGGTAAATGGAGTGACTACAGCATTCTATAAGTTTGTTAGTATTTTTGGTTTGACTCAAATCCCAATCGCTATTATCGAAGGTTTATTAACCGTAGTGGTTCTGAATTTATTATCAGATCATGTGCCTATGCGATTTGATTTCTTAAGTCAGTATAAGAAGAGAAGTTGATGCGGTAATGATTTAATGTGGTGATATGTTGATGAGATAATGTTGGCTTAAAACATATAAACACAATATAAAAAAAAACAGCACCCTGAGCGCTTTGCATTGAGCGGAGTCGAAATGTGATGATGATATAAATTAGATATGATGACAAATAAAACGAGTAACCTGCTTTTGATAGGCGCCATAATATTAATTGTGGTGTTAACCTTATACTTTTTCCCAAATGCTGAGTTTATGGGAGCTGATGGTTTAGCTGAAGATTATATCACAGAATCTCAACCGAATTATAAACCTTGGTTTTCGAATATTTGGGAGCCACCAAGTGGTGAAATTGAAAGCCTTTTGTTTTCTTTGCAAGCCGCTATCGGTACAGGAGTCGTAGCCTACGTTATTGGTTACTATAAAGGCAAAAAGAAAGCTGTCAAATGATGATTTTCGAATTCAATTAATCAATCTAAAATCATAATTCTTAATTCAATATTGAGCGTGTTTATAAGCGAAAAATACAACCTATTACAAGCCAAACTCACTTGGCATCCTTTCGAAAAGTTCACTTTCTTTGTAGCTTTTCTTTTGGGTAGCTTGTTAACGCAAAATATTCTGGCACCCTTTCTTGTTATTGCTTGCATTTCGGCTTTCTTTCTTTACCATGGTTTATCTGTAAAAGCCTTATTACAAATTGCTGCTCTTCCAATGAGCTTTATGTTGGTAGCCGTTGCGAGTATTATTTGTATTATTAGCCAGGAGAGTTTCGACGCGATTTATATCACTCAATTTGGGAATTATCATATTGGTTTTTCTCAGGTCAGTTTGGATATGGGAATCTATATTGTAGGAAAAGCCATGGGAGCCATGTTTGCTTTCTATTTTTTGATTCTGACGAGTCCCATAGATGAGATTGAGTATCTGTTGAGAAAAATGAAATTACCAGATTTACTGATAGAACTCTTTGTTTTATCCTTTCGTTTTATAACCATTCTACTTATGTTCTCCCGACAATGCTATCTGTCACAGAAGAAACGAATGGCTTACCAATCATTCTCATCATCTATTCGATCCTCAGGCATGTTAGTATCATCAGTCTTGATAAAATCTCTTATTCATGCTGATTTTTCACAACAAGCCTTATTGAATAGAGGTTATAGAGGCGAAATGAGATTTATTGAAGCTCATGGTTCTTTCAAACTGAAACGAAGTATTATACCTTTCTTATTAATGATTAGCTTGATTGCTTTGGGTCAAATAAATTTATAGAGCGCATATAATTTATTCAAAATATCACATCATCTAATCAACTCATTTTCATATTAACTCATCATCATATCAAAATGCCTTATCTAGAACTAGAACATATCAGTTTCGAATATCCAAACCAGACTTTGGCTCTCGATCAAGTGAACTTGCATATTGAGAAGGGACAAAGAGTGGCAGTCGTTGGTGAAAATGGATCGGGTAAATCCTCCTTATTTCTATGTCTTTGTGGTATTCATTATGCGCAAACTGGTCGTTATATTATCGATGGAGAAGAGCAAAAATGTAAGCGTAAGGATAGGAACATGCTCTTTAGAAAGGTGGGCTATGTGTTTCAGGATCCTGAGGTTCAATTATTTGCTTCTACGGTAGAGAAGGATATTTCTTTTGGAGCTATTAATGCGGGTATGAAGGGGGAAGCATTGCAAGAATGTATGGATGAGGTGATGACGATGACTCAAACACATGAGTTAAGAAAAAAACCACCACATCAGCTTAGTTATGGGCAGAAAAAAAGAGTGGCTATTGCAGGCGTATTAGCTTGTAAGCCCGATGTCTTGCTTTTAGATGAACCTTTTGCCTGGTTGGATAATCAGCAGAAAAAAAACACCATTCAGGTGCTGGATCATTTGCATGAGCAGAATAAAACAATCATCATCTCTACTCATGACATTAACTTTGCTTACGAATGGGCTGATAAACTTGTGGTGATGAAAGAAGGACGGATTTTGGCAACGGGCCACCCACAAGACTTATTAGAAGATGAAAATTTACTTGAAACAGCTGGCTTAGAAATGCCTTTAATTCTTCAATTAACAAAGAAGTTAAACTTGGACACGACACCTAATACAATGGCAGATTTTCTTTCAAATTAATAAGGAATATAAAGTTAATGTGACCCTATAACTTCAATTGTTAGTGAAAAAAAAAGGATGTAGTAGATGTATATTACCCATCAACTCATCCTCATATTATCAAATCTCCAAATTAACCTCTTATAGAGCTAATAAGCCTTCAATATGCTTCGTTTGCTCATAAATAGCAATCACTGCATCAGCATCTTGCATCGTGATTTTCACGGTAATACTGATAAAACGCATATCCTTTGACGTTTTATAAGCGAATTGGGTTCCTTCTGGAAAAATGGCTTTTAAAGTCTCCAGTTTTTCATCCTTATTTGGGATAATAAATTTGAACATATAGAGTGCAGGCCACTGAGCAGATTCAACAAGCTGTTCGCGTAATTGGTTGTATTTTTCTTGATCCATTTTTAAGCTTCATTTAATATTCTGCAAAAGTCGAAAAGATTTTTCAAAATACCATAATAGATAGGAAGTTATTATACCATTTCACAGATTATTCATTCTTTAATTCATCCAATTGTTCTCATTATAGATATGCTTATTGATCTTAGTTTTTCAATCCAGTACTCATTGAGCTTTAAATGATGAAATTATAAGAATCAATCGTTCTTTTCTTAGTAATAATTCACTATATTAAGTGATATTATCAACAATCCCCACTCTTTATACTTGTTGATTATAATCGTGTTTAACCCAAACTTTTTTTTATGAAAATAATCGTCTTAATTTCCGCCTTGTGTCTTATTTTTCAAACATCTTTTGCACAAAAGCAAAACTCTGAATCTACGCTTCCTCCTGAGATAAGTTCTCAGACTTCTCTCAACTCTTCTATTAATGACCTAGAGCTTGCTTTCAAGTTTGTAAAAACAGATCGTATTTGTTTGAAGTCAAACATTGGTAAACAAATCCTTATCTCACAAGCTGTTGATATTGCAAGAAACAGTGGAGGAAAGCATGCTGAGGGCAGACTTCCAACTGCTTATAGTGAAAGTCTGAGTAAACCCATATACTTAGAACTAACTACAGATATAGGCAGGAATAGTAATGGCAAGCAGGGTGATGGGATTTTTCCAGGTTCATACTCTAAGAATTTGAGCAAAAGTCCTACAAACGTCATTGTAGATGATATTGCAAGAAACTGTGGTGGACGGAATAGCAAATAAGAAATCGTATAATGTCTTTTAAAACATAAGACTGGTTATTGAATGTACATAACTTTTCTTGTGATGCAACTTCTTGTGAGTCAGGTTTTCAGTTAATAAATCCTTGGTTGTTTTTGACTGTCAACTTATTTTTTTTATATATGAATGATATAAAGTGCTTGCTTGAAGCATAATTGCTGAGATACAGGTTTTTATATGTATAAAAGTTGATTTCTGATAAGGATTTATTTTTTTTTGCTTGCCTACTTTTTAGTATATTAAGGCGTATGTCAGTATCCCCCAGTTTTATAAAGCTATTTATTGACTGAATTTATTCTAAATCTGGAACTATGAGAAGGGTGTTTATAACTCTAGTATTAGTCTCGATTATTTCATTTGCCTTTGGGCAAGACCTAAATGTTAATCGAGATATAAAGCCCAATATGAGCTTGGAAAAGCGCAAGGTTTACACGCTCGATTTTTTCAATGGAATGAGTTTCCCTCAAGGTGATTTAAACAATTTTCTGAAAGATGGTTTTAATAGTGGAATTCTATTACATAAAAATTTCTCAAAAAAAATCTCATTAGGCCTTAGTGCCAATTATAGTAAATTCGATCATCGACAGGCTTTGGGACTTGAGCAAAATTCGAAACGACATGAATTAAGTACAACTTCTTTTGAAATAGGCCCTCAGTACAATCTTAAATTTGGTCGATTCACTCTCGAGTTTTATGGTCGATCGGGTTTATCTATTGTGAACTCACCACAAACATCTATGATGTACCCAGAAACGAATATAACCATTACGACCTTGGAGGCTTATAAAAGTACAGCGCTCACGACTCGTTTGGGTGCTAATATGACGACTAATATTTTTCAAGGAATTAATTTTTATTTCAGCTCGGAATATCTGACCAGTTTAAATAAAGATATGAATTATCAAATACGTGATGTTTCTGAAGCAATAAGAGAAGATGGTATGCTTGATTCAGAAGCAGCCAATCTAATACCTTACAGAAATGAGAAGCTATCATTATCTATGCTAAATGTGAATATTGGTGTGCGAATCTTCATTGGAGGTAATACGAATAAGCGAAAACATAAGCCACTTTATCTGGATGATGGACGAAGTTTCTCTAATAATAATGTGGGAACTCGAACTAATAACTCTTCAACTGTATCATCTGACACTGATGGGGATGCAGGTAGACTGTATTCAATAGCTTATAGTTTAGATCAATACGATCGCTTTGGTGCGGTGGCTCCAAGAGATGCTGCTCAAAATGATGAAACTGCTGCTCAAGATTATTATTCAAATCGTCCTGTCAATACTTCCATCCTAGCTCCTGATCATGCCGAGAAGGAAAGACGATTATATTCCCAATCAGGGCCAGTTGATGAGGCGACTTTAGTTGATATCCCCAAGGAGAAATTGAAACTTAAAAGCAAAGCACAATTGGCTAAGGAAAGACGTCAAAAGAAAAGAAATGAGCGTCGACTGAAACGATTAAAGGCAAGTAAATAAACGAAATAAATTGATAAAAAAATGTTAGATAACAAATAAACACCTCTTCCAGTTACGGATGAGGTGTTTTTTGTTAATAAATTATTATGGATAGCCAAGTTTAAGCTCAAAACTCTCTATTCATCAAAGTGATTATTACTATACCACACGTAATCTTTTACAATTAATCCATCCTTATCGAATGTTGTACTCACCATTAATGGAACTTCAATTTTCTTGTCTTTACTCCACTCGGTATATAGCCACCAGGAATATACCACGTAGCCATCACCCTTGGCATAATATAAGCAATCGGGATAACCGATCTCTTTGATTTTAAACTTAGTTTCTGGTTTGAAGAAACGACTCTCTTTTAGTTCTTTGATTTGATCTTCCAAATTCTTGGTTTTACCAAATTTCATTGTCGAGTTACCGAAACGAGCTTTTTCCGAGAAGAAAGTTGCCCATTTCTCAATGTCCTTTGCTCTAAAGGCATTCATAAGTTTTCTAACCTTAGCAATAAGAGGGTGGTTGATATACACTTTCCCATTTTCCGTGATTTTTTTACTATCCCCAATTTGTTCAAACACATCGTTGTTGAAGTAATAATGAAGCGAAGTAATCTTACCATCAGTATTGAAACTATACAGATGATGTACAGGTAAATCGAGCATAATGCCACTTTTAGTATGTAAGCCTGTTAGTTTTACCCAATCTTGTACCCATACGCCGGCTTCCTTATAATCTATCGCATCGGGGTAGGCGGGTTTATGATCTATAACTTTTATATTTTCGTAATTATCCTTGTAATGTTTGATATAGCTCATGGTTCTTTCTTTTGAAGAATTAACCATTTTCCCATTTACGAATACTTTAATTGTATCCGACAAATAACTTAGAAAGGCATCTGCATCTCCGGCCTCAAAGGTTTTCCATAGTTCCCGGGTTTTTGTTATTGCTTCATGATCAGAGTAAACGGTTCCGCTTTCCTTTTGCGAATAAGAAGTGCTTGCTAGAAATAAACACAACAATAAAATACTAAAAGCTTTCATAAATGTGTGATTTTAAATTAATAGTGAAATGATGTCTACCACTTGTTGGTATACGTGAGAGGGATAAAAAAAGCATAATTTATTCTCTAACCATTAAGTTGGCTGAGCTTATTCTTATGATGTTTTTTTTGTTCGATGGATTAGAGTGGAAATTCTTCTCTAGTTATCGTTGAGAGATTTAGCTGCTTACAAAGTGACTAGGTATCACAATATAAGTTGCAAAAAAGAAAGTAGGGAGTTCTGAATTCAATCCTCAATTTACAACTCTTTTGTCAGATTGTCAATGCTATAATGCTCAAAAGGCTTTGTTCAAGGAACTATGCCGGAATGATAATTTTATTAATGTCCCCAAAAATAAGTTTATGTGGAATTCTCTGAGAGTATTAATTATGTAGAAGCTTTCTATTTTGGGAGAACATATTATTTGTAATTCTATTTTTCATAAGTTTATGTAGCTTCAACAATAAACTGATTAGAAAGAGATTTTGAAATGTTGAATTAAGATAATAGCTATGATTAAGACACTATTTGTTTTCCTGTTTCTATTGTTTGGAACACATAACTTAATGTTTGCAGAAAGTATCAAACATACCATTACAGGTAAAGTGATTGATAGTATAAGTAAACAACCGATAATAAATGCTGCGATCTTTATATCAGGAACAACAATTGGTACCACAACCAATAAGAATGGAGAATTTAAACTCGAATCGCCTTATGTTCCCTTTCAGCTCGTTATCATGCATCTCAGTTACAAGCTTGTTGTTTTAGATATCAAATCTGCTGGGAACTTTCATGTTGAGCTAATCAACAGACCTCTTAATCTGAGTGAACTTAGTGTTTGCGCAAAAAATATGCGTCGTAGGAATCTTCGTTTATTTTACAAATATTTTATGTGGAATTCTAACAAGCAACAAGTTAAAGTTCTTAACGATTCAGTCTTAAGTTTTAGACGTGATGGTCATGATTTTCACGCCTATTGTAAAACGCCTCTTTTGCTGGAAAATAAATACTTAGGTTACAATATTAAGCTCATTATTCAAGATTTTCACGTGTGTAAAAAACAGATGTCTTCGGGAAAAAAACTTAAGCTAAAATCTGGATCTGGAATTGGGGTATTCAAACTTAAAGGCTTCTATTATTATAAACCAGCTGACATAGAGAATCCACAAAAGAAACTAGTAATAAAACGTAATAGGCGCAAACATTATTTTGGTTCATTACGTCATTTCCTTACGAGTATGTATCAGAACAAATTCAAAGAAAATGGATATGACATAAAAGCCAAACTTGATTCTACGAAACGGCACTTTGTTCTTACAAGTGAAGAGAAAAACTTGAAGCACTACAAATTTGGCACAGATACGCTTCGAGTGACTTATTTTGAAAATCAAGATGAAGAACCAATTAACTTAAATGAATTGGATGGAGTCTACTATATTTACACCTCTACCTTATTGTCATTAGGCAAAGAATTCGAAGTTCGCGCCAATGGTACTTCAAGAGAGCTTTCTTTTGAATTGAAAGGGCCAATGGGGCAGCGTTCACCAGCTAATTCATTACCGGATGATTATACGCCATGAATACCTCTCATTAATATTAATGAAAATTATATAATATTATTATAGAGTTATTATGTAGAGTCTTTCTGTTTTGCACCTGCTTATAGTTTTACTTTAATATAGGATATTGTTTAATTCTTGTTTTTTATAATTTAGATGGCCTTTAAGTCTTGATTAGAGCTTTCTGAAAAATGCTTTTTATTTTGCAAATCAAAAAGCAATTTTTAGGTTGAAAATTGAATGTAAGGATTGGAATAATAATAATAATTTATAAAAACAGACAGATAAGTGATATAAGTCGCTATGCGACTTACACACTTGTTAGCTGCAACATATAAATATGGACATAAAAGAGTATAGATTTTTGGAAGCTTCTTGGATCTTAGTGATATCTGTTTTCATTTCAACAATGATTCTAAACGCTTTCGTAGCATTTAAAATTCAAGAAACATATGAACTATCCAATGGGCCAATATCAGGAATTGCGATTGTAATTTATATTTTACTTGTTCCTGTATTAGTTTCTCGAATTCTAGCATTTAGCAAAACAACTATTCGCATCAATAAAAGAGAAATCCATGTTTATCGAAGTTCAATGATTGGATTGCCTATTAAGTCAAATTTTAAATTGCATTATTCCCAAATAAAAGAGTACGTCTTTCAAGAAGATCTGAACTGGTATTGGCTAAAACTTGTTGATGTAAGCAATAATAAATATCGAATATGGAAGCTCGAACTCTTCAACAATAAAGAGTATAAAAATTTTCGAGACAGACTAAATAATGAAATTCGATGGTATAATGAAGAAACTAAAAATTCAAAAAATATTGACTCAACAACCTACATGATAGAAGTCGCATCGAATATTTATCAAGGAAATGTAGGTTTAATACTAGGATTAATTTCACTTATTACTTTAATAGTTATTCCAATAATATTAATAATGTTTGAAGTGAAGAACTTAAGTTCGATTGCTCCTATTTTAATTGGACTTTCAGGTGCTGGTTACACATTGATTAAAGTGAAAAATGAACGATCAAAAAAATAAAATGCAGCAGCTAACAAAAGCTAAATTACATGGGCGGTGATGAGCAGTTTGAAAGTTTATCGCAATTAATAAACACCAGCAAGCCAATTAAAATTGGTTTGTTCAAAATATAAACAATTTCACTCGGCTTGCTTCTTTAGCGCATTGATAAGATTACTCTTTGAAATTGCCCACGAAACTTAGCAAGTCCGTTGTGCCGCATGCACGGAAACGTTTCAGCAAACAACTAAATCATCGAAATAAAAATGCCATGATAGTAAATAAATTCAAGGAGATAAGGAGCTTTTGTGAAGTTAATTCCAACCCAGAGATAATTAATAAATATCAGAAATATTTCAAGAAAGGATATGATGGTTATGGAATAGATGATAAGTTGTTTAAAAGCCAAATTGAAATTTGGTTTGAGCAATGGAAAGAAGAAATGACCATTGAAAGTTACCTGGATTTAGGCGATGAGTTAATGAAAAATGGGAGATTTGACGAAAAGCATGTTGCTATAAATTTCGTAAAATCAAGTAGAACGGATTTTTCAAAGGAAACATTTTACCGAGTGAGCAACTGGTTTGATTATGGAATTAATGATTGGGCAACAACAGATGTTCTCTGTATGATTGTTTTATCAGGTTTGCTCTATGACAAGGTTATAGAATATAAGGATTTAAAAGCATGGATTAATTCTAGATCTGAATGGAAACGAAGAGCTATTCCTGTTGCACTTATTGAATTGGATAAATTAACGAAGAATCTAAAGCCAATTGAAGCTATAGAATTGATAGAACCTCTAATGCTTGATAACTCTGAATATGTTCAAAAAGGTATTGGGACTTTATTACGTGGACTTTGGAAAAAATATCCTTCAGATATCGAGGAATTTTTAATGAAATGGAAAGACCAGTGTGGCAGATTAATAATACAATATTCCACAGAAAAAATGGATAAGGAATATAGAAAGAAATTTAGGAAAAGTAAATAAAGCACGACGGCACAACAAAAGCTAAATTTCATGGGCGCTGATTAGCAGTTTGAAAGTAAAATTCAATTAATAAACACCAGCAAGCCTTTTAAATTGGTTTGCAAAAAAATATAAACAAATTTATGCGGCTTGCTTTCGCGCGGTCTGAAAGGGAAATTCTTTGAAAATTGCCTACGCGCACCTAGCGCAGCCCGTTAGGCAAAATACTAGGAGAACGTGGCTAAATTCAATAATCTAAAATAACGAAAATGAAATCTAAATTATTTTTCGCAACATTTATTCTGTGCATTTTAAATATATCAGCTTTTAGTCAACTAAATGGATACAATTCTTTTGAAAAACTTGATTCATTAGGAAGTAAATATTATTATGAAAATAATTCAGATTCTTCAATTCTTGTTTTTGAATATGCAAGGAGTATGTTTCCCGAATACGATGAAAATGCAACTCTAACACTCAGCTTTTTATACTCAAAAACAAAACAAGATTCCATGATATTGGAAAATTGGGATTATGGATTAAATAAAAGATATTTTTTTGGAATAAATGATTTGCAATTCAAACAATTTGAAAATAATCCTGAATTTAACAGACTCTTAAAAATTGATAGGCAAATTGGAGACAGTTTGAATAATTTAGCTCATGTGGAATATGAAGTTATTCTGCCTGCAGATTACTCAGAAGATAAAGAGTATCCCTTATTATTTGTTTTTCACGGAAATAACAGAAATCTTCAACAAGCAAAATCAGTGTGGACATCTAAGGTAATGCAAGATAAGTTTGTAACCGTTTACTTGCAGTCATACATACACATGAGTAAAACTGCATATCAATGGAAGTTGAATGATGAAAGGACAAACAAGGAATTCAAAGAAATATATGAACAGATATTAAAAAAATACCCTGTCAATAAAAACAAAATTATTTATTTAGGTATGTCAGCAGGCGGCAGACAAGCTGTTGATTATGCCTTCAATCAATTTGTACCAGTTAATGGATTAGTTTTAAACTGCCCAGTGATAGCAATGATAAGCGAAAATTTAATCAATACATTCATTAATGAAAACAAAAAAATCGCTATCATAACAGGTGAAAACGATTGGGCATTAAATGACCAGAAAAACTTAATAAAGAAGGTGGATAGTTTAGATGGCTACGGTAAAATAACCATAAATGCAGACCTTGGTCATCAATTTGCAAAAGACTTTTCAACCGTACTTGATGAATATTTAAATTGGATATTGGAATAAAGTACTTTGCCTAACAAAAGTTCAATTTCATGGGCGGTGGTGAGTCACTTGATCCCGATAGCTATCGTTAACAACAAGTTCAACAAGATAAATACAAAAGAATATTATGAAAGAACAAAAGAATAATTCAAAACTGATTTTTGCCTTATCAATGCTCTGGGGATTATCACTCATCTTCGCGCAATTTGCTTATTATTTAGGCAGTACCGAAGGGTTTGCAAACGCATTGGATGCAATGATTTCATATATGCCTACTTCAGTGGCAATATTAATGTTGAGTTGGATTGCTGGACGAAACTTGAGTAAAATGCAATTCAATATGAACCCAACAAAGCGACAATTTATTCTAATTGCAATTCTATGTTTATTCTTTTTTCCAATTGGATTATTCTTCTTATTTGGGACAAAAAAATATAAAGAATTAGAGAGCTAGGTATACAAGTTGCTAACAACTAAGTGTTCAATAAAAGCTAAATATCGCATGGGCGATTGTGATCCCGATAGCCTAAGAGCCTAGCAAGATCGTTGACAATGAACATTAATTAAAAGAGAAAACATGACAAAAAAAACTATTTTACTTACGATTCTTATTTTTTCAATTTTATTAGGTGCATTTTCTGTTACAAAATTTTTAATGTCGAAGAATGAGTTTCAAGAAAGATTTGTTGAATTTTCAACGCCTTCAGAACAGCAAATTGTACTTGAAGAGGGAATATATGATTTGTTTGAATTATCTACTAAATCTGATATTGAAAATGATATCGATTATATCATTTCAATACAGGAAACAAATCCAATGCTTATTGAAATAAGTGAAGATACGAATGACTCTGTCGAAAATCTAAAGACAACGATACGCTTTACGATAAATGACAATGTATATAAAAGCATAGGTTATTTTGAGATTGATAATAAGCAATCTGTAACACTTATTTCCAATGTAACTAGCAGTCAAATTGATAAATTAGCATACAAGATAAAGACAAACACAAACACCTTCTTTGATGTTATGAAATTTGGACTGTTATTTTTAATAAGTGTTGTCGGAATATTAATTTCAGGAATCTCGCTTATTGTTATCATAAATAAGAAAAAAACTATTGCCAACGATGCCACTATCCTATAGGACCGTGTGTGTGAGGGGTGAGCAAATTCCAAGCAGGGTAGCTTGTCCTTAAACTATGAATTGAATCAATTATTGATGAATATGGAAATTAAAGAACTTATACGGGGGGCAAATATTGAGCAAGACAAAAAGTTGCCTGCTTATTATGATATTTTTGAAAATCTAATTCAGGAATTGAGAACCAAGGAAATACACTTAGAGTTAATAAATACCATAAATCAAGCTATTGAGGCGCTTAATATATTTACTGGTTCGAATAAAGATTTGTTGAAACTTCTGAGGAAGAAGCAATCTGAGATACTTCAATTATTAGAAAAAGAACTTAAGCTGGTAACGAAAAACCATTATATGACTTTGTGGATGTCTATTGGAATGCCTGCTTTTGGTATTCCCATGGGTGTTGTATTCGGATTCAGCTTAGGGAGTATGGCCTATATAGGTTTAGGTTTACCATTAGGAATGCTTATCGGAATGGTTTTTGGAATTTCATTAGATAAAAAGGCTTATAATGAGGGCAAACAACTTCAGGTGGAAATATCAATTTAAACATTCTGAATTAGAAAAAGCAAATGATAAATAAGCTATTTATATGAATAGTATATTATTCATTTATTCATCCAAAATCAAAAAAGATTATAGAGACTTAACTCTCTTTGATTAGAGAGATAGATATAAGATAAAGTAATGGAATACGATTTGAGAAAAAAATATCAGAAGAAATCAGATAAGGAATTATATCTGATTTTTTCAGGAAAAAAGAACTTGGGTGAAGATGCAAGTTCGCTTGCAGAAGAGGAGTTGAAGAATAGAAATTTCGATTTCGAAAATATTGAAAAATATCAGAAAAAATGGGAACTTGAGAAACTTATAGAAGAAGATCGGGGTTCGAATTCCTTTTTTCGTTCTGGGAATTACAATTCCAAACATTATCTATTAACGGGAATTTTAGGAGTTCTAGTGTGGCTATTTTTCACACTCGACCATTTTTTTAATTTTATTAATGATACAAGTTCAACTACAAGTGAAGTCGAAAAATATTTATTCCCTTTTATATTTCTAGGAATGGCGCTTGTTAGTTTTATTGGTTAGCGAAATAAAAGAAATAGTGAAAGATATCGTAAAAGAAAAATCAAGGCGTTAATTGAACAGTTATAGTTTTTAATATTCAAATATAGAATTTTAATTATGGGTTTATTTGATAAGAAAGAACCAGAAACAATTAATGTGGCAGGGCATGACTTGGTTTGCCCTATATGTAGTAGTCAGTTATTTTGGAGACGAGAAGCGCAGTTGAACACAGCGGTAGCCAGTTTCTTTGATTTGGATTGGGCTAATAAAACAGCCACCTGTTTCGTCTGTTCTGGATGCACGCATATATCCTGGTTTTTAGACTAAAATAAACTGTTTAAAATCAATCGCGTCCTAAACGTTTTTGTTTGTATCGTGTATTTTATTGTTAATAATAGATTTAAGCTCGATAATAGAATTGAGGGGTTCTTTTTGATCTTCTCGAAAAAGGGCATTTCTTTTAAATAGTTTTCGTTTTACGAAAGCTTTAGAAAGACTGGGAAGTTCCGAGCCTGCCGAGGAAATCACCCGGCCGCACTTAAGCATGAGGCAAATAAGAAAGGTATTTAAAAAGTAGCCTTGATTTTTTTTGCTTCGTTTTTTGGATCAAGCCAAAAAATGAAGTCGGGTTTGGGCAGACAGCCCAATTAATAAAATTATTTAGGACAACATTGGTTTAAAATATTAAAAATCTATAGAATGGAAAGAATTCAATTATTCAAATTCAATAAAATTAGCTTTCGCTTTTTATTAGGTGCAGCTATATTCTTCTTACTATTTGGCATTGGCGATTTTGTCATTGCTATCATCGGTGGTTTTGAATTTGAATTCCCCGGGGATTGGAGATCTGTACTTTTTATTATTCAGGGGATTATATATTGTATATGGGCTTATGATGTTCGTAGGAAAACTAGATTTTTTATCGAATGTAATGAGAAGGAATTTAAGTATTTGATACCAAAATCGAAAACCCTTAAATGTGTTGCTATAGCTGATATGGAAGAATTAAAAATGGATGGTATTGATATCCGTTTTCTGGCTAAAGAAAAAGAGCATCACATACGTTTGGAGCATATTGAATGGAAAGAATTGAATCTTGTAAAAGCCTTAATTACGGATTTATCATTGAGAACAAGTCATAATAATGCCTAAATTTGAGGGAAATAAGTCTCGGCTTATCTTTTGATTTCAACAGTAACACAGACAGGATCATGATAAAATTAAAAACAATTTTTCTGACGACTGCTATAGGATTAGTCGTTCTTAGTGGATGTAAAAATTCAGTTCAAAAGACTGGAAAAGACAAGCTCGAAAAACAGCCTGTTAAGGCATTAAGCATAAATATTTACGGGAACTACGTTTCTGATGCTTATGCCAATAGAAATGAAGGTTACGATTGGCTTGCTGTTTCGATAAGGCAAGCTGGAGAAAATAAGATTAGCTTATCGGTTCGTTCACGAGCTGATAAAAAAAAGCCCACCTGTACGTTTGATGCTATTTTTCACAAGCAAAACGATAGTATTTATCAAACTCGTGTTGACGGGAAAGAGGTGCTGCTCGCTATTCAGAACAAAACCATAAGCCTGAATACTAGAAATGTTGAGGATAGTGGTGTTCTATCTTTTTATTGCTCGGGTGGAGCAAGCCTGGCAGGAGAGTATACCAAAATAGATGGTGAGCTGGATAGTAGCCAGATCGATAAAACCTTGTTTTCAAAATTTCTGGAATTGCAAGGCATCGGATTTAGAATTTCATCTGTAAAAAATGATTCCTGCCATATGCTTAGCATTGCACCCTTGGGATTGGAAATAGATAATAGAGTTGAAAATGTGGCGATTGATGGGCGAGTGATTGATGCCGAAATTGAAGATTTAAATTCAGACGGTTCGCCGGAGCTTGTAATTTATACCTGTTCAGAGGGGAGTGGAAGCTATGGGGATGTTATCGCTTATTCTGTGAATAATAAAAAGTTTATGAGTCGAATTTATTTTGAACCCGTTGTTGAAAATGTTAAAATTAAGCAAGGCTATATGGGACATGATGAGTTTGCACTTGTTGAACGTTCATTGGTACAGCGTTTCCCGATATATAAGGATGGCGATTCCAATGCCAATCCAAGTCGTGGCATTAGACAAATCGCTTATGAACTTATAGATGGTGAGGCATGCAGACGATTTGTTGTGAAGCAGATAAGTGAATATTAATAAGTGAAATAGGCTATTTAAATGCTTGATTTCTAATATGTGACTGACAACCTATCTCAATTAAAAAGGTGGAACATGTAACTTAATGGGGAATTAAACACTCCAAATTTATTAATACGAAGCATATGAATACGATTGTTAGAAATATACTTGCTGTAATAGCTGGATTTATTGTAGGGAGTGCCGTGAACATGGGACTTGTAATGATTAGTGGTTCCGTAATTCCACCACCAGCTGGTGCAGATACTTCAACAATGGAAGGCCTGAAAGAGGCTATGCATTTGTTCGAGGCCAAGCATTTTATTTTTCCATTTCTAGCTCATGCCTGTGGAACTTTCGTGGGTGCTTTTTTAGCCACTTTAATAGCAGTCAATCACAAGCTTAAGTTTGCTATGGGAATTGCCTGCTTCTTCCTTTTGGGGGGAACAATTAACGTGGCTTTGCTGCCTACACCTTTATGGTATGCCTTCGTTGATCTGATTGGAGCTTATTTGCCTATGGCTTGGTTTGCTTTTCAATTGGCAAAATCCTTTTCAAAAAAATAAGAATTTAATTGTGTTGACCGAGTAATCCCTTTTTATCAAGGGATTTCTTAAGTTGCTTGTGACGTTTCCAGAATTTTGATTCAATTTTATTCAGGATCAGCTTAAATTCTGGTTCGTCTTTCATATTATCTATTAAGGGATCGATCTTTAAAAATAGTAGAATCCAATATTGATAATTGTCTTCCATCGAAAACAGTTCCAGATGTTTAATGGCTTTTTTTGCATCTCCTTTTTGAGAATAGTACATCGCTAAGCTTAAATTTTTGTAAATAGATTTATCTTTAGTGGCGTAGTTAAAATAATCGTTAAAATGTTTTTCGGATTCCTCAGCCAGACCTAATTTTGCTAATACCAACCCGATTTTAATATCCTCATGAGGATAAATACTCAAATTGTATTTTTCCTTGGCAGCAATAAAATGTTTGTAGTATTTGTAGGCTCCATCGTAATCGCGCATGTAATAATGAATTTTCCCAACCTCTTGTAAAATATCCAAACGGGTTGTGTCTTTCTGGAGAGCTGTAATTAAAAGGTCTCGGGTTTTCTGAATATCTCCATTTTTTGCATACAGAATGTAAGCTTTCACATATTCTGAAAATAAATTCTTATGATTATATTCCAATGAATTGTTAATGTATAATTCAGCTTTATCCACAAAACCGGTTTGTACGAAGGCATTGCTGACATGCAAATATATAAAACTGGCCGTTACCGAATCCTGTGCTGCAATATCCAAACGAATTCCTTTTAAAGCATACTCCAGATACTTTTCTGTATTGGGCATATAATTGGTATAATAATCGGATAGAAAATTAATGACCAGAGCCGAATTAGGATTGTATTGCAAGGCTTTTTCAAGATAAGGAACTGCCATTTCGTATTTGCCCTTGTTCATATAATATAGAGCCTTTGCAAGCAAAGATTGTGGCAATTTCGGATCAAGGAGTAAAGCTTTATCTGCATTCTCATTTATGACAAGAGCATGTTTTTTTTCAGCCTGAAAAAGATCCAAATAATAGTAGGCCATAGCAATATCAGCGTAAGCACGTGCAAATTTTGGATCGTGCTCAATTGCTTTTTCAAAATAGCCAATGGATTCCTCAAAATTCTCTTTTTTCCCTTTAAAGAATAAATCAAGGCCCTTTAAAAAGTAATCATAGGCAACAAGATTATTAGTAGGCACTTTATTTATCCTCTCTACTTCTTCCGGAGTAATAATAGCCTGAATTTTTCCTGCAATATTTTTTGCAACTTCCTGTTGCAGTTTAAAGATATCTTTGGCTTCTCTGTTATATTGTTCAGCCCACAAATGTTTATCACTTGAAGCATCTATCAATTGAATATGAAGTGAAATTTGATCATCAATCTTTTGACCGCTGCCTTCTACAAAGTAACTTACATTTAATTCCTTGGCAATTTCCTTAATTGTTTTAGTATTGTTTCTGTACCTCTCAACCGAGGTTCGGCTAATGACTCTTACATCTTCAATTTTTTGAAGTTTGGTAAGAATTGATTCCATTAAGCCATTAATAATATAGACATTGGTTGAATCGTTACTATCGTTCTTGAAGGGTAAAACAGCGATTGATTTCTCGAGAGTAGGCTTTATGGTCTGACTTGGTTTATATATGACATAGAGAATCGAGACAAGTAACAATACGGAAAGAGCTACCACAAGGATATTTCTATTCTTATTATTAGGGCTTGGTTCATCTTGCAGGGAACTATTTTCCAGTTCTCTTTGTTTTCCAGTTTCGCCGGGAGGGTAGCCGTAAAAATCACGAAAACATTTAATAAAATAAGAGACACTACTAAAACCTACTTGGTAGGAGACTTCTGAAATGCTTGAAGATTCATTTCTCAGCATTTCCATGGCCTGTTGCAAACGAATTTGTCGGATAAATTGACTGACGGAAAGATCGGTGAGTTTCTTTATTTTTCGGAGTAGGTTAGAACGACTCATAGCCACTTCACTGGCAAGTTCCGATACACCAAACTTTTCGTTTGATAGATTCTCCTCAATAATTTCGGTGACTTTCTTCAAAAAATCATTTTCTATGGGGCTTGAATCTGGCATTCGTTTATGGACTTTGTATGTTAGATCAAATTTTTACAAAAGATACGAATATTGACTAAGGATGCAATTCTGTAGGCATTAAACTCGAATTTATAATGATGAATTTACATGCTTTGAATTGGCAAAATTAAAGAGGAATATTTTTGGGATTTTTCATTCATGATTCAAGCTTTGCGTCATAATTGATACTCCTGCGTCATAAATTCAATGGCTAAATCAAACTTGATATCATTCGCATCATGTATGATTAGTCCTGCGTCAGGCTTTGATAGACCTTTACAATATAGAAAGTAAGTCACATCTTAAAACAATTCATGATGAAAACACAAATGATTAATACGAGTAAAAAACTTATAAGCTACCTATTCCTAATGAGTCTAGTAATGTCTATATCTTGTCAAAGCAAATCAGCTGATTCTGTAAAAGGGAATAGTAAAAAAGCAGATAAGGAAGCAAAAGTGGAAGCACCAAAAATGGATATTCATGCAGCTGCTTTTATGGGGAATGTTGAGGTGATTCGTCAACATATAAAAGCAGGATCAGATTTGAATGTGAAGGAAGCTGTTGGTGGATCTAGTCCATTGATATCTGCAACTGTATTTGGAAAGACAGAGGTTGCTCTTGCTTTAATTGAGGCAGGTGCTGATTTAAATTGTACAAATAATGAAGGATCAACAGCATTGCATTCAGCAGCTTTTTTCTGCAGAAGTGAGATTGTAGAAGCTTTGATAAACAAAGGAGCGGATAAAACGATTAAGAATAAGGCAGGATCAACCGCATTGGAATCGGTGCAAGCACCTTTTGATGCCGTAAAGGGAATCTACGATTTCATAAGTAAACAACTTGGACCGTTTGGATTCAAACTTGACTATAAGTATATCGAAGCCACTCGTCCTAAAATTGCGACGATGTTGCAATAAAATCTGTCAGGCCAAGGCGACTCTTATTAATAATGGTCGCATGGCCTTGATTTAAATAGAAGTTAAAAGAAGAAAGTTAAGCGCAAAAAAAACATCATGGCACATTTACAAAGAAGATACGATATAGATTGGTTGAGAGTTATTACCATTGGTTTGCTGTTAATATACCATATAGCCATTGTGTTTCAACCTTGGGGTATATTCATAGGTTTTATACAAAGTTCTGACTCTTGGGAATCTTTGTGGATACCCATGTCGATATTGAATATTTGGAGAATTCCTTTGCTGTTTTTTGTTTCAGGAATGGGCGTTTGTTTTGCCATAAAAAAGAGGAATTGGAAAGAATTGTTGACAGAACGTAGCAAGCGAATTTTGCTTCCTTTCATCTTTGGAGTACTTCTGATTGTCCCTTTACATTTTCTGATTTGGCAAAACTATTACAAGCAAGATCTAAGCTATTCTCTAAATCCTAGTCATCTTTGGTTTCTTGCTAATATCTTTATCTATGTTCTTGCTTTATCACCTTTGTTCTTTTATCTGAAAAAGCATGTGGATGGACGATTGATGAAAGGCTTCATGAAATTAATAGAGAAGCCTATCGGATTGTTACTTGTCTTGCTTCCTTTTGTAATTGAAGTGTTATTGGTAAAACCAGAAACCTTTGAAATGTATGCCATGACCTGGCATGGTTTTTTCTTAGGAGGCTTAGCTTTTCTATTCGGCTTTTGTTTCGTTTTAGCTGGATCTGCATTTTGGCAAAACCTACTCAAATGGAGAGGCTTGTATTTACTTATTGCTCTCAGTCTTTATGCAGTTCGTTTGTATGCTTTTGAACTCAAATCGCCTAATTATTTAATGGCTGTTGAATCGAATGTTTGGATCTTCGCGGTTATGGGCTATGCTTATCGATATCTAAATCAACCCAGTGAATTATTGAGGTATTTAAGTGAGGGAGCTTATCCAATATACATACTACACATGTTCTTTTTATTCTTAGGATCATCGCTCATTTTACCGCTTCATCTGCCTATGCCAGTTAAGTTTGTATTGATTGTTCTTTTTACTTTTGCTGCTTGCTTTGTACTTTATGATTTGGTCATAAGAAGAGTTAATTTTTTAAGACCAGTCTTTGGACTAAAAGGGAAACGTCAATCAAGAGTGATTTGTAAGAATGAAGAAGGAGTGTATGTGAAGGTTTAAGTACATTAGAACGAAGATATTTCTAGCTGCATAAAAAAAAGGCAGTTCCAAAAAGGAACTGCCTTGAGCTATTTCGAGTTGAGAAATACTATTTCTCTAGCTTTTCAATTTCAACAGCCAGTTGATCAACCAATTGATCTAGTTGGTTAATTACAGCTAAAATCGCTTCTGGTTTCGACAAGTCAACACCTGCTTTTTTCAACTGCTCCATTGGGAAATCGTTCCCACCTGATTGCAATAGAGTTGTGTAGCGCTTTAAAGCCGCTTTCTTATCTTTCTTGCTACCTTCAGTTACATCTGTGTACAATTTAGCCGATGATGCAAAACAAGTTGCATACTGGTAAACGTAGTAAGGTGAATTGTAGAAGTGAGGAATACGAGTCCATGGGTAGTTTGAGTATTTTGTTTTCTCAGAAACATCACCGTAATACTTTTGTGCAATATCACCCCAAAGCTTAGCAAAAATATCAGCATTTACTGGCTTGTCTTGCTCAACCATTGTATGAGCTTGATATTCGAAATCTGCAAACATCGACTGTGCATAGAAAGTACCAATGATACCTTGAATTGCTTGATTCAACAAAGCAATACGCTCCTTAGGATCTTTAGTGATTTTCATCATATGATCTAAAAGCAAACGCTCGTTGAAAGTAGAAGCAACCTCAGCTACAAAAATTGTATAACCATGAGTAGCGAAAGGCTGAGTTTCGTTAGACAAGGTTGTGTGCATGGTATGACCTAGCTCGTGAGCCAAAGTAAATACATACTCTAGAGTCTCATCGTAGTTTAATAGCATATATGGGTGAACACCATAAACACCAGCAGAAAATGCACCACCACGCTTACCAGGGTTTTCATATACATCTAACCAGCCGCTTGCAGTCGCATTTTTCAATTTAGCTTGATAATCTTTTCCTAAAGGAAGAACTGATTTAGTCACGACCTCAACTGCCTCTTCGTATGGGTAAGTTTTCTCGAAATCAACCAAACTCATTGAACCATCAAAACCGTAGTATTTTTCAAGACCTAAAATCTTCTTACGAAGCTTCGTGTATTTTTGTACAGGAGCCGTGTTTTCTCTAACCGTGTTGATTAGGTTTAAGTAAACATCCTTAGGAATGTTGTTACCTTCCAATGAAGCATCTAAACAAGACTCATATTTTGCAGCACGAGCATTTGCCCATTCTGATTGAATGATACCTTTATAAATAGAAGCATAAGTGTTCTTGTTTTTGTAATAAACATCGTAAAGAGCTTCATAGGCTTTCTTACGATCTTCCTGATTCTTGTTTGTGCTAGTAATATGAGAATACATACCAGGAGTCACTTTTACTGTTTTACCGTCAGATAATTCAATTTCTTGAAATTCAATGTCAGTTGTTGAAAGAGCTGTAAAAACATCACCTGCAGTACCTGATGATTGAGAAAAGAAAGAAACCAAACGCCCCATTTCTTCATCCAATACGTGCTTCTGCATGCGGTACATATCCATTAAGTCAAATGCATGAGGTTGTAAAGCTGGTGTTGAAGCAATCCATTGTTTCATTGTAGCCTCAGGAATCTTGATCATCTCAGGAGAAATCCAAGTTGTTGTCATTCCCATATTTGCAAAGAACATACCCACTTGCTGCAGTTTAGCTTGTAGTTCCATATTTTTCCCATCAACAGTAGATTGGAATGAAACGAACTGATAAACTTTATAAGCTTTCTTCATCATCGTTTCTTGAGCAGTAAGAAGTGTTACTAAATTATCAGCATTCTCACCAAGCTTTCCCTTTAGGGATTGCATCACTTCAATATCCTTAGACATTGACTTGAAATCAGCTTCCCAAACGTCCCAGTTCTCATAAATATCAGAGAAGTTCCATTTGTACTGCGCTGGAATCTCTTCACGAGTCTTGTAATTTACCTGTGCTGTAGCTTGCAAACACATGGTCGCAGCCAAAAGGGTCATGATGATACCCCCCTTAAATTGTTTAAACTTCATGTTCATTTTATTTAAATATGTAGGTTATTATATTTTAATCTTTAAGATCAAAGATAGAGGCATGTGAGGGTATTTTCATAATCGAAGATCATATAAAAAAGAGAAAATCGATTATCATATATCTGAACAGGATGAACGGATAAACTTACACTTTAAAAATATGCTCGAGATCAGGGATGACTGGCAGAAAACTAGTAAATTTATATATTGCTGAATAAGTCGAAGAATCTGACTTAATAAATGGCAGCTATAAACTAAGCTAATAAACATGAAAAGAATTGGATTAATAGGAGGCATGAGTTGGGAATCTTCAATCGTTTATTACGAACTGATTAATAAGAAAGTGAAAGCAGTTCTGGGTGGTTTTCACTCTTGTAAAAGTTTGATGGATACTGTCGATTTTGATCAGATTGTGAAGCTTCAACACGAGGATAGATGGGAAGAGTTAGATGAGATTATGCTTGACTCCGCTAAACGACTAGAAAAAGCTGGAGCTGATATCATTGTTTTGTGTACCAATACTATGCATTTATGTAGTCCGGCCATCAAGGCAAATATCTCAATTCCTTTTCTTCATATTGCTGAAGCTACAGGTATGGAGATTGTTAGTAGAGGCATTAAGAAAGTAGCCTTACTAGGCACCAAGTTTACCATGGAAAAAGATTTTTATAAGGAGGTGCTTTCTAATCAGTTTGGTATAGAAGTTATTATTCCTAATGATGCAGAAAGAGCACAGGTGCATCAGATTATCTATGGCGAATTGGTTCAAGGTAAAATCAAGGATGAATCGAGACAGGTTTATCAAACTATCATTAAGAATCTGGAGGATAGAGGGGCTGAAGGTGTGATCTTAGGCTGTACAGAGATTCCACTTTTAATCTCGGATTCGGATGTGAATATTCCAACCTTTGATACGACAACATTACATGCTGTAAAGGCTGTGGAATGGGCTTTAAAGAAGGATTAGTTGAGTTAAGGTCGAACTTTTTATCCAGTGAAATAGGAAATCAAGAGTAAGATCATTGATAAAGTAGGAAAAGGATCAAATTCATTGATCATGAGATGGGCAAAAAAGGCTAATATGAAGTTGTTATAAAAGATATCCAGGTTTAGCTTTTTATAAGTCCAGTTTATTAGGAAAACTTAAGTATAATAGCAAGATTTCATGAATAAAAAGAGTTGCGTTTTTGTTTAATATCTTGTTAGTTATTAAAAAGATACGTAACTTTTTGTTTGTGTTTAATAACCAAACAATTAAATCATGAATGAATTTAAGAAATTTATTACAAAAGGGAATGTACTCGACATGGCTGTAGGTTTAATTATGGCTCTATATTTCGGTGCAATTATTAAATCATTAGTCAATGATATTATTATGCCACCCGTTGGAAAGCTCATGGGAGGTGTCGATTTTGCTGATTTGAAATATATAATGCAAACTGCCGTTCCTGAATCTATTGCAGGTGCAGGTGATGGCGTAAAAGAAATTGCCATAAGTTATGGTTTGTTCATTAATACAATTATTACATTCTTAATTGTGGCCTTTGCTATTTTTATGCTTGTTAAAGGATATAACCAAATGAAAGCAAAAATGGAAAAGAAAGAAGAAGAAACCCCAGCTGCGCCTCCCGCACCATCTAAAGAGGAAGTTTTGTTAGGTGAAATTCGTGATCTTCTGAAAAAATAAACGTTTACAAACTCCCCGGCCTGATTCCAGGGAGTTTTTTTTATCTTCTATAAATGGAAATCGAGTAAATTATGAATATCGATAATGGTAAAGTTGTTGTTGAGCAAAGCTTTCATGTGTCTGTCAGTCAGCTTTGGAAAGCCATAAGTGAGTTGGAACAAATGAAGCATTGGTTTTTTGAGAATATCGAATCATTTAAAGCTGAAGTTGGTTTTGAGACTCAATTTAATGTGAAGTCTGGAGAAAGAAATTTTATGCATTTGTGGAAAATTACCGAAGTCATTCCTTTGGAAAAGATTGTATATTCCTGGAAATATGAAGGCTACGAAGGTGAGTCCTGCGTTAGTTTTGAAACCTTTATAACAGAGGGAGGATCAAGCTTACGTGTTAGTCATATCCTTATCAATAGTTTTCCTCAATCCATACCTGAATTTACTCGAGAAAGCTGTCAGGGCGGATGGGAATATTTTATCCATAATCGACTAAAAACCTTTATGGATGATAAAATGTTATAATTACTAGTCTTAAATCACAAATCAAGCTCATTTGTTGAAACCCAGCCTCATTCCCTTTCGTATACGCAAGTATACCTTTAGTTATGGAAAGAGCCCAATATTATGAAACCCTGAGTAATCAGAGGGTACGTTGTACCCTTTGTCCTCATTACTGTGAAATATCTGAAGGTCTTCGTGGTGTCTGTCATGTCCGTATGAATCGGGATGGCATCCTTTTTACGGATGTCGATGGCAGGTATTCAGCCATTCATATGGATCCCATTGAGAAAAAGCCTCTTTATCATTTCTTTCCAGCTAGCTCAATTTTGTCTCTTGGTACAAAAGGCTGTAACATGAGGTGTAAGTTTTGTCAGAATCATGAGATTTCGCAAGCTATTCCAGGCGATTACCCGTATATGAGACCCTTTTCAGATGAAGAAATTCTGGAGATCGCACGAGAAAGCAAGCCTTGCATTGGTGTTGCTTATACTTATAATGAACCAACCGTTTTTTTTGAATCTATGATTGCATTGGCTCGCAAGATGAAGCTGAACGATTTGAAGAATGTTATGGTGACCAATGGCTACATTAATCCTGAGCCACTTGATGAGTTGTTAGAATATATGGATGCTTTTAATATTGATTTGAAGGCTTTTAGGAGAGGCTTTTATAAAAAATACACGCATTCACAATTAGATCCTGTATTGGAAAACTTGAAGACGGTACAAAAGAGTGGCAAGCATCTGGAAATAACGCATTTGGTGATTCCTGGTTTGAATAGTAAAGACAAAGAGTTTGAAGAACTCGTAGTTTGGATAGCAGGTGAACTGGGACCAAACACTGTTTTGCACCTTTCCCGTTTTTTCCCTGCCTACCAATTGATTATAGATCCCACACCAATAGAATTGTTGTATCGTTTCTACGATATTGCTAAAGATCATCTGAATTATGTGTATTTGGGTAATGTGAACACCCGGTTTGGAAATGATACCTCTTGCCATCATTGCGGACAGGATTTAGTGCGTCGTTTTAACTATATGGTTGAGGTGATTGGCTTGGAAAAGGGGCATTGTAGTGCATGCAAGAAGCAAATCGTTATTTGTTGAGATTACGAAAATGAAAATCTAAGATATTATGAAAGTAAGGAGAGCATCAGTTGCAGGTACTTTCTATCCAAAGCAGCCAGAAAGAATAAAGGGACTGGTTCAGCATATTTTAAGCAAAGAAGCTAAGCTGATTGATTATTCTCTGGGTAAGAATCATATATTGGGAGGAATTGTGCCTCATGCTGGTTATATGTATTCTGGCTATGAAGCGATTCACTTATATGAATTGATCCGATATTCTCAAATTCAATTTGATACGATTATTATTCTCAATCCCAATCATTCTGCTTATTTGGAAGAGGAAGTGAGTGTGGCGGGAAGTGATGCCTGGGAAACCCCACTAGGAAAAGTTGAAGTGGATGTTGAATTTGGCAAGATGTTGAAATTACCTATGAATACAGTGGCCCATCAAGCGGAGCATTCCGCAGAGGTTCAGCTCCCTTTCCTCCAATTACTTTTGCGTGAAGGTTTCAAAATTCTACCCATATGTATGAATCATCAAACTTTAGAATGTGCCCGGAACTTAGCTCTTTCTATAGCTGAAGCTAATAAGTTTCTTAAACGTAGGTTGTTAGTTTTGGCTTCTTCTGATTTTTCTCATTACGTCTCTCCCGATCTGGGATTTAAACTCGATCACTTGGTTGTTCAAGCCATTCTGAAACTGAATGCAGAGCAGATTTTTAATGAAGTTACACGGCACCGTATTTCAGTTTGTGGTTTTGGACCTATCATGACTCTCGTAGAATATTTACAATTGTTACATAAGGATGTAAAGGTGAAGGTCCTTCGCCAAGGGAATTCAGGCGATGTCACAGCTTCGGACTCCGTTGTAGATTATTTCTCTATCATGTTCTATCGACCAGAATTCGCTTAATTAAATTTATTGTGTAGGTAACTAGCCACAAATCGAAGGCTTTGAAAGCTGCCTTCTTGCTAATCCTGTTCTGATCACGATAGCATTCATAAAATCAATTTCCTCATTCATGTCCAGTTCCCTTATCTGCATCTGAAAAGCCATAGCTTAATAAGTTTCTTCTCCGTTGCTATAATTCCGAATATTTTGTTTTAAGCGGGTAGGAGAATCGGGGGATTCCAACTGCTAAGATAAGACGACAGTCTCAGGATAAAGCGTACTAAATTAAGTATTTATGAAAATATTAATTATAAAGTTTGTCTGATTTGAATCATAGTTCGTAAATTACTTAAGGAATGAAACCCAATGGGGAGTTCTTTTAGTCTACTCCATCTCAGTTTCTCCCGTTCTTTGCACTTCCTAATATTTTGATATATGAAATTCACTATAGTCTTTAAGCATAGTTTGTTTGTCATATTAATAGCGGTTTTGTTTTGTTTGTTGACCTTTCCGGGCTTGGCTCAGAAAGATAGTGTTACGGCAAAGGAAATTGTGAAGATTGCAGATGAAAAAATGCGTGGACTTAGCAGTCAGGGCGAATATAGCATGACAATTGTTCGACCCACCTGGTCGAGAACGGTAATCATGAAATCCTGGTCTAAAGGCACTGAGTATTCAATGATCTATATTACGTCTCCGGCGAGGGAGAAGGGGCAGGTTTTTCTGAAAAGGGAAAAAGACATGTGGAATTGGGTCCCTTCCATCGAACGCTTGATTAAAATACCACCTTCGATGATGATGCAATCCTGGATGGGCTCCGACTTTACCAATGACGATTTGTTGAAGGAGTCTTCAATTTTGAAGGACTATAGCCATGTACTATCCGGAAAGGAAGATATTCGGGGCTACACGTGTTACAAAATTTCAATGTATCCTAAAGAAGAGGCACCTGTAGTATGGGGCAAGCTGGTGATGTGGATTAGTACGAAAGATTATCATCGCCTTAAAACAGAATATTACGATGAAGATTCATACCTGATTAATGTAGAGAACCTGTTCGATATTCGCAAAATGGATGATAGGGAAATTCCTACGCGAATGGAAATGGTTCCTGTGGACAAGGAGGGTAACAAAACTATTTTCGAGTTCAGAAATGTGAAATTTAACATTGATATAAAAGAGAGTTTTTTTAGTCAACAGAATATGAAACGGGTTCGGTAATTCAAATTAATCACATAATTTATTTGTCAGTTATCATATGGGAATAACTTATATCATAATGGCCTGGCGCAACTTGTGGCGTAACAAGAGAAGGACTATCATCACGATAAGCTCTATTCTGTTTGCCATGTTTTTTGCCCTCGTGATGCGATCCATGCAAAAGGGATCCTATGCCAATATGGTAGATAATGTTGTGGGCAGCTATACGGGTTACATTCAGATACATGGGACCGAATACTGGGATAAGAAAACCATTGACGAAAGTTTAGATGCCAGTAAATTTCCCGAGGGAGAGATAAGCGAACTAAAGAATGTAAAAGGACTGGTTCCACGCTTGGAGTCTTTTGCTCTGGCTTCCTCTGAGAATGTGACCAAAGGCACCCTTTTAACAGGCATTATTCCAGAAAAGGAGGATGAATTTACAGGACTCTCCGAAAAAATTGTGGATGGGAATTATCTGGAAACAGGAGACGGTAAAGTGATGCTGGCTGAGAAATTGGCTTCCTATCTGAAACTAGGACTTGGCGATACGCTAGTACTGATTAGTAAAGGCTACCATGGCGTAAGTGCAGCCGGAAAATATGCAGTGAAAGGGATTTTGCATTTTCCATCTCCCGAATTGAACAAACAGCTGGTGTATATGAATTTGGAAGATTGTCAGGCTTTTTTTGGAACGGAGAAACGATTGACGTCTTATGTTGTGCTTTTGGACAGGCATAGACCTAAAACCATACTCCAAACCAGGGATGCAATAAGAAAAACTCTGTCGCAATCTTATGAGGTGATGAGCTGGGAAGAAATGATGCCCGAACTCGTCCAAATTATTGAATCGGATAATGCAAGTGGACAGATCATGTTGGGCATACTATACATGATTATTGCTTTTGGTATTATGGGAACCATCATGATGATGACCATTGAGCGGATTCGTGAGTTTGGTGTGATGGTAGCTGTTGGCATGCAAAAGTTTAAGTTGGCTTTGGTCGTTTTATTTGAGACCTTGATGCTGGGTGTAATAGGGATTATATTAGGATCAGGTTTAAGTATGCCTTTTATCTACTATTATTATTTAAATCCCATTCGCCTTACCGGAGATGCGGCTGCCAGTATTGAGAGTTTTGGTATGGAACCGATTATGCCCTTTGCCTGGGAGAGTTCTTTTTATCTTAATCAGGCTATCGTGGTATTAATAATAACCCTAATAACGGGACTGTACCCATTTTTTAAGGTGATAAAACTGGAACCAGTTGATGCTCTGAAAAGTAGATGATATCCCGTATTAGTAATTAAAATTGAACCATTAAATTGATATACAGATTATGCTTTTAATTATTGCCTGGCGAAATATTTGGCGGAACAAACTGCGAAGCTTTGTGGTAATTGTTTCGGTTAGCCTTGGATTGGTAGGTGGTATCTTTTCAATGGCAATGATGTACGGCATGATAAATCAAAGGGTACAAAACATCATTGAAAATGAGATTTCACACATTCAGGTTCATCATCCAAAGTTTACTGAGAACTACGAGATGCAATATGTCGTGCCAGATGCTGCGGAATTTCAGAAGGAATTAATGATATCTTCCGAAGTGGAAGCTGTTTGTAGCCGTTTGAGAATGCCCGGCATGGCCAGTTCTGCTCAGTCGGGAGCAGGGATAATGATTTTGGGTATCCAGCCGGATGAGGAACAAAGGGTGACCCGAATTCATGAAAGCCTGGTGGAGGGCTCCTATTTGGAGGGGAGACGGAATCCGATTCTTATCGGAGAGAAACTTGCCCGAAAATTAAAAGTTCGACTTCGGTCGAAAATAGTTCTTACTTTCCAGCCACGAGAAGGAGAGCTTGCGCGTGGAGCTTTCCGTATTGCAGGGATTTATAAAACCAACAATTCAGCCTTCGATCAGAGACAGGTATTTGTTAAACGATCAGATTTGGTCCGAATATCTGAATATAAGGATGAGCATGTGAACGAACTGGCCTTATGGCTAAAGCAGATAGATTCAGCCCAAACGTTTAGTGAGAAATTGCAAAAAAAAAGTCAGGAGCTTCAGTTTTTGACTTGGCGAAAGATACAGCCCGACCTGGCTATGGTAACCGATTTTATGGCGGAGTATTTCATCATTTTCATGAGTATCATTTTGGCGGCTCTTGGTTTTGCCATTGTGAACACCATGCTGATGGTTGTGATGGAGCGAATCCGTGAATTGGGTATGCTTATGGCTATAGGCATGAATCGGGGTAGGGTGTTTCGAATGATCATTCTCGAAAGCATATTCCTTTGCCTGGTAGGAGGAATTTCCGGGGTAGGTGTCAGCTTTGTTTTGATTGAATATTTTAACCATGCAGGCATCGATTTAGGCTTTTTTGCCGAAGGATTCGAATCGGTTGGCTACGCATCACAAGTATACCCCGAACTGGAGTCGAAATTCTATTTTATTATTGGTTTCATGGTTGTCGGGATGGGAATTGGTGCTGCCGTTTATCCGGCATGGAAAGTTCTGCGTTATCAGCCGGCAAAGGCTTTGAGGATGGAATAGTAACTAATTTGTAATTATCAATTTCTAATTGAAATAATAATGGCAGTTATCGAAGTAAAAGATATTCGGAAAGTGTACACTGAAACCAAAGTTCCTGTGTATGCAGTGAATGGTATCGCTTTAAGTTTTGAAAAGGGTGAGTTTGCCGCCATAGTAGGCCCCTCTGGTTCGGGGAAAACCACCCTATTGAATATCTTGGGAGGAATTGATGTGCCTTCTGAAGGAGAGGTTATTATCGACAAGAAGAATATTGCAAGCCTATCCTCTCGTCAGCTAATCGATTTTCGTTTAAAAAACATTGGTTTTGTATTTCAGTCCTATAACCTGATTCCAGTACTTACGGCTATCGAAAATGTAGAGTTTATCCTTCAACTGCAAGGTCAAAGTAAGACTGAAAGGCGAGAGCGGGCTCAACAGCTTCTGAATGAAGTTGGTTTGGGAGATCGTGTGAATGATCGACCAGCCCAGCTTTCTGGTGGACAGCAACAGCGTGTAGCGGTGGCCAGAGCTTTGGCTTCCCGACCTCAATTTGTGCTGGCTGATGAACCCACTGCAAACCTGGATTCAAAATCGACGGAGAATTTGCTCAATATCATGGAGAAACTGAATAGGGAAGAGGGGATTACTTTTATCTTTTCGACACATGATTCCCGAGTAGTGAGGAAAGCCAGGAGAGTAATCACCATTGAGGATGGTTGCGTGGTGAGCGATGAACGAATTGCCCCGAATAGCATATAAAATCCATTTTACCTTATGCGTAAATATCTGATCATAATTGTTATGCTTTTCTTTTCCGACTTCCTCCTGGGACAGGATAAGAACTGGTCTATGGACGGTTATCTGAAGGATATGCAAATGATCTACTATGCTGAACCAACGCAAAGCTGGACGAATCAGAACCTCTTGCACAATCGACTTAACTTTAAATGGTATCCCTCGTCCTCTTGTGTTTTTGTGGCAGAGATGAGGAATCGATTTTTCACGGGCAAGTTGGTTCGCGACATCCCAGGCTATAGCCAGTTCATTGATCAGGATAATGGTTTCTGGAATCTCTCTACTCTTGCGATAGATAGTGATGGTGCTGTGTTACATTCTATGATCGACCGTGTTTATCTGGACTATTCTATTGGAGATTGGCAGATCCGTTTTGGACGGCAGAGAATTAACTGGGGAATGAATCTGGTTTGGAACCCCAATGATGTCTTCAATACCTATTCCTTTTTGAATTTTGATTATGAGGAACGCCCCGGAACAGACGCCCTAAAAGTGCAATATTATACCAGTGAGACCTCTTCTCTTGAGTTAGTTTATCAAATCGGGGAGGATAGTGATGAAAGGGCATTGGCAACTCGTTTTCGTTTTAATAAGTGGAATTACGACTTCCAATTATTAGGAGGATGGGTTGAAGAAGATCTGATATTTGGAGCTGGATGGGCTGGTGATATTTATGGGGGAGGTTTTCGAGGTGAATTCACCTGGTTCATTCCTAGAGAAAATAGAGGGAATAAAGCTTTTCTTGCCTCTGTTTCGGGCGACTACAGTTTCTCTAATAGTCTGATGCTGCATGCAGGATTTTTATACAACAGTACGGGTAATAACGATCCAATTTTTCATACGGGCTTATTGGCACCAGTAGAATCTTCTCCACGGGGATTGAGTCGAGGAAAACATGCTCTGTTTGGCCAGATTTCCTATCCGCTTACCCCTCTGTTTACGACTTCCTTATCGGTCATTTCTAATCCTTCGGATGGCTCCTTTGTTTTGAATCCCAGTTTAGGCTATTCACTCGTGACTAATCTGGATCTTTTACTTGTTGGCCAGCATTTTTTCGGTGATGATTTTACTGAATATGGAGATAGTGGGCAAGCTTTTTTTATGCGATTAAAATGGAGTTTTTAGCACAAGGGATAATTATCAGTTATATGTCTGTTGTTCTAAGTAGTTATTGTTATCAATAAATATTTGAAATCAATCTCTTTATATCTAATTTAGGACATTAAGACACTACATAAGTCTTTGCTGACTCTTGAAATTTTAACAAGTCCTTAAGATATGTAGATGCGATTTAAACTAAAATAGAATTACTTTAGTACTTTAAATAATTGAAATTATAAAACACTATCAATAGATGAATCGAAAAGTCGTTATTGTCGTCTCAGTTGCTCTAATATTAGCCTTCGCTTACGCTGGTATGCTGGGTTTAAAGAGCCTTAAAAAGCAACCACAAAAAGATTTAAACCGAAAGAAAGTGCCTTTCGTGAAAGTCGAACAAGTCAATTATCAGGCTATTGCATCACCTATCGTAGAGAAAGGACGTTTATTGTCGAACATGGAAGTAAATTTGAGTTCAGAGGTTCCAGGACGAATTGTTGAGGTCGGCGTGCCATTGAAAGTGGGGCAGCGATTTAAGAAAGGTGATTTGCTAATTCAGATATACGATAAGGATGCTCAAATGGATCTTCAAGCTCAGAAAAGTAAGTTTCTGAATAAACTAGCTCAAAGCTTGCCTGATATTCGTATTGATTATACGGATAGATTTACTGCATGGATGGATTTCTTTAATGCCATCGATTTGGAAAAGGCGATGCCAGAGTTACCCGAAATGACTACTGGAAAGGAAAAGGTATTCCTGGCCAGTCGAAATATCTTGGGCGATTATTATGCTATTAAATCTAGTGAAGTTAAAATTTCGAAGTATCGTATATATGCGCCATTCTCGGGTTCCTATGTTCAAGTAAATACTCAGATTGGTGCCGTTGCCGGTATGGGATCAAAGCTTGCGAGTCTTATTGAGTCTAGCAAGTTGGAATTACAAGTGCCTATTGAACCAGAGGATATCAAATGGTTACGAATTGGCGATCAGGTTGATGTTTTAGCATCGAATGGAGAGAAAGTGGCTTCAGGGAAGCTCTTGCGTAAATCTGAATTTGTTGATGAAGGAACTCAATCAATTGCCGTTTTTGTGGGACTTAAAACGAATAATAGCGAACTTTATCAAGGTCAATATTTGACTGCTAAGTTTAAAGGTAAGCTGATTGATCAGGTTATGGAAATTCCTCGAAATGCTGTGTTTCGATCTAATAGAGTCTTTGTTGTTGAGGGAAATATGTTAAAAGAGAAGCAGATTAATGTGCTTAAGAGAAACGAAAATACTTTGATTTTTAATGGTCTTGCTAAAGGTGAACTTTTGGTGACAACAGTTCCTGTAAAAGCTGCCGAAAATATGAAGGTCCAGATTCTGAAATAATCTTAAGTCTAAATTCTCAAATCTAATTTTATGAAGCATATTATATCTCATTTTGTCAGGTATCCTTTTTATGGGAAGATGATTATCTATCTTTTTCTGATAGCAGGTATTTTCTCCCTGTTTAATATGAAGAAGTCGTTTTTTCCTGAAACGGAATCTAAAACAATTACTGTTTCCATGGTTTATCCCGGAGCTTCTCCCAAAGAGGTAGAAGAGGGGATAACCTCACGAATTGAAGATGCCATTAGAGGCATTGTGGGTATTAAAGAAATGAATTCTGTATCATCCGAAGGTTTTGCCCGGGTGACCATCACCACAACAGGTGATTTAAAGCTTGATGAAACCCTAGCCGATGTTAAGAACGCTGTTGATGGGATTCCTTCATTTCCCTCAGGAGCGGAAAAAGCCGTTATTGCTAAACTAAGATCCACGACTCCAGCTGTGAGGATGGCTGTAACAGGCGATGTAGATTTAATAACACTCAAGCGTTATTCTGATTTGATCTATGATGATTTGATGCGTTCGAAAAAAATGTCTCAGATCTCAATATCGGGTTTACCTCGTTTAGAACTTTCTGTTGAGGTTAAGGAGGATAATCTGCGTCGTCATCAGTTAACTTTTTCTGAAATTTCAACGGCTATTGCTAGCAATAATATCGATATTTCTGGTGGTGTCATTAAAAATGCCAAAGAAGAAATTTTGATTCGCTCTCGTAACCGTTCGGTTGATCCGGATAAGATTGGTGAGATCATTCTACGTGCAAATCCTGATGGATCCTACATCAGATTGAGAGATGTTTGTGATATTCACTTTCAATTCGAAGATGTACCACGTTCGTCCTATGTCAACTATAATCCTGCTGTATCAATCCGAGTAAATAAGTTGAATAATGAGGATTTGGAGGAAATTTCAATCTTCTGTAATCAATATGCTAAGGAATTTAATGCGGATCATACTGACGCCAAGTTAGAGATCACTTTCGACTATGTTAACATGTTGCAATCACGACTAAACCTATTGTATAAGAATGGTGGCTATGGCCTAGCTCTTGTCGTTCTTGCTTTAGCTTTATTCTTGAGTTTTCGTCTATCCTTATGGGTGGCTTGGGGAATTCCTGCCTCATTTTTAGGTATGTTTATTTTTGCCAACCTAATGGGGGTGACTATCAATATGATTTCACTTTTTGGTATGATTTTAATCATCGGTATTCTCGTAGATGATGGAATTGTGATTGGAGAAAATATATATACGCATTTTGAAAGGGGGAAGAGTCCTCGTCGAGCAGCTATTGATGGAACCATGGAGGTTGTACCAGCCGTTTTAACATCGGTAACAACAACTATGATAGCCTTTACACCACTCTTACTTGTTACAGGTAATATGCAATTTCTTTACGAGATGGCTTTTGTTGTGGTCTTTTGTCTTGGGATTTCTTTATTCGAAAGTCTTTTTGTTTTGCCAAGTCATGTGGGGAACGAAAAGGTACTGAATGTGAGAAAAAGCCATACTGCTTTTAACCGCTTCCGAAATAAAATTGAAAAGGGCATTATTTATATGCGCGATCGTCTTTATATGAGCTTTTTGAAAAAAGCCCTGAAATGGCGTTGGATCATTGTATTTCTTCCTGTAGCCTTTATCTTCATAACCATGGGTTTATTTGGGGGTGGTTTTATAAAAAGTACCTTCTTCCCCAATGTAAGTTTCGATACTTTTAATATCAATGTGGCTTATAAACCAGGGACCAATAAGGATATTACAATTAAAGCTCTGAAAAATTTTGAAGCGGTTGTTTGGGATGTGAATAAGGAACTGAAGAAAGAATTTAATGAGGACAATGATTTCATAAAATATACAAATTTAACGGCAGGGTCTGCTTTTAGTGGTCAGGAATCTGGCCCACATGCGGGTAATATTACCGTTACACTTCGAGATATGGAAGGTTCTCCTATTTCCAGCTTTGGTATTTCAAATCGAGTTAAGAAAAAGATAGGTGACGTTAATTCTGCTGAGAAGTTTACTATTGGTTCTTTTAACAGATGGGGTGCAGCCGTTTCGGTTAGTCTTCTGGGCAGTGATCTTGAAGAACTGAATGCTGCCAATATCTATTTTCAGGATGAGTTAAGAAAAATGACTTCTCTGTATAATATCAATGACAATAACCCATTGGGAAGTCGTGAAGTTCGATTGAGTCTTAAAGATAAAGCCTATTATTTGGGAATGAATTTGCGTAGTATCACATCTCAGGTTCGTCAAGGATTCTTTGGTGGACAGGCACAGCGTCTTCAAGAAGGTAAAGATGAGATCAAGGTTTGGGTACGTTACCCTAAAAGCGATCGTGTGTTTATCGGACAAATGGAGAGCATGAGAATCAGAACACCGGGAGGAGAGTATCCTTTATCGGAACTGATCGACTATGAAATATTACGAGGTCCGGTTAGTATACAGCGTTATAATGGTGCTCGTGAGATTCGTGTGGAAGCAGATTTATTAGATCCCAATGAACCTGTACCTCCAATTTTGGAAGAAGTAACAAATAATATTCTTCCTTTACTTAAAGAGAAGTTTCCTAGTGTTCGGCCTGAGTTTCAGGGGCAAGCTAAACGTTCTTCTGAAGATATTGCCGAGATGAAAACTTATTTCTCTATTGCTTTTGTAGCTATTATGTTTATTGTGATGTTGCATTTTAGATCTTTCACTCAAGGACTGATTGTGATTTTGATGGTTCCTTTAGGGATTATCGGTTCTGCTTGGGGACATGGTATAGAAGGTGTTCAAGTATCCATGCTTAGTGTATGGGGAATGGTTGCTCTTTCTGGTGTGATTATTAACGATGCCGTCGTCTTCCTCTCCAAATACAATACAAATTTAAAGGAAGGTATGAATCCCGAAGCTGCTGTACTTGGTGCAGGTAAAGCACGTTTTAGAGCCATTGTTTTGACAACCATTACCACATCGGTTGGTTTATATCCATTGATTCTTGAGAATTCATTTCAAGCTCAATTCCTAATCCCAATGGCTATTGCTTTAGCTTACGGTGTATTGGTTGGAACTTTCTTTATTCTAACACTTTTCCCAATCATTATTCTTGTTTTGAATGATATCAGATGTAAGGTTAAGGAAGTGTGGACAGGGGAGACAATTGAGCCTATTGATGTAGAACCAGCTATTAAAGAAGCAAAAGTAACTCTTGATTAAAGAGGAAGATAAGGGGAAAGGTTAAAGTAAATAAGGATAAAGGTACGTGTATGCACATTCGATCTTTTATATTTCGACTCTTTGACTTTTATGACTTTTTTGGACATTTAGAAAAATAAAAATAATGAATAGATATATAATACTCGTACTCATGTTATTTTGTGCAGGCTCTTTATCTGCACAGAAAGATTTAAATCTTGCTCAAGCAATTGAGATAGGCTTAGAGAAGAATTACAATATTCAGATTGTACGCCAATCAGAAAAGATTGCTGATTTGAATAATACATGGGGAAATGCAGGACAATACCCAAAGCTTGAGTTCAATTTTCGTTCTAGTAATAAAAAGGATTATAACGAAAGCGATGACTTCAGACAGAACATACTTACGCCATCCATTGATTTAAGCTGGACTTTGTTCGATGGTTTTGCTGTTAGAATTCGTAAGGATAAATTTAATGATCTTGCTTCTCTTTCTAAGGGAAATACCATAGTTGCTGTTGAGAGTCAAATTCAGTTGATTATTCTAGCTTATTATAAAACCTTGATGGAACAGGAGCGCTTGGAAGTGAGCAAAAGAATCAAGGAGCTTTCTGAAGATAGATATGGGAATGAGAAAATTGCCAGTGAACTGGGAACCAAAGGGAGTTATGAGTTGCTTTTAGCAAAGAATGCATTTCTTGAGGATAAATCCAATTATCTGACTCAACAGGTGAATTACAATAATACGGTTCGTGACTTGAATTTTCTTTTAGGTGTTGAGGAAAGCACCCAGTATATTTTTACGGATGCTTTTATGACCAATGTTACGGATTATCGATTGGCTGATTTGCTTGACAAGATGTTTGCTAATAATAACAATCTGAAAAACCGTTATATGCAAGAGGCTATTCAGAAGCGCGATATTGAGATGGCACGATCAAATTATTATCCTCGAGTTTCATTGGGAGCGGGAGTACAAGGCAATAAGTTTATACAGAAGCATGATGTATCTCCTAAAATTGATACAAAGTCTCATAACCTTTATGCTAACTTGAGCTTGAATTATTTAATTTTTAACGGGAATGCTAATCGCAGAGCCGTGCAGATATCTAAGATTGAAGAGGAAATTTCGAAGATACAGACAGATGACCTCAAACATAGTTTAACGAATACTTTAGCTCAGAATTTTGAATTGTATCAGTTACGTAAAGAGTTGTTAGATTTAGCTGAGGAGAATAAATTGGCAACAGAGATCAATATGCAACTTTCTAAAGAGAAATACGAATCAGGAAGCATTAATTCCTTTAACTACCGTGATGTGCAAATTTCATATCAGAATGCCTCATTAGCAAGATTAAGTGCTATCTTCAATCTGATTCAATCTAAAACCACTTTAGTTAGAATGACTGGAGGGATATTAAGTGAATTCTAGAATTAGACCTTTACATTAAAGCATAAAAAAACCACCAAATCATTGGTGGTTTTTTTATATGTCGAAAATGATTTTAGAACAAACGGAAACCTAAAGTTACATTCATCATTTTGTTTTTCTTTAAGAACTCAGAAGAAACATCAGTTAAACCAAATTCGTAATCAACATCTAAAGTTAATTTCCAAACGTCGATACCAGCACCAACTTTAGCATTCCAAACTGCACCTTTAAAATCCGCATCTATAGCATCATCAAAAGTAGATTTAATCTTGTCATCGATATTAAATGACGCTACAGGACCAGCGAAAGCTCTCAGTTTAAATAGAGGTAATTTTACCAATTTGTAACCTAGTAGTATGGGTATGTCAAGACTTTTTGTTTCAATATCCGCTGTCACAGTACCCAATACTGGTACTTCTTGTGAAATACTTGATTTTCGCTTTACGTAATTTAATTCTGGTTGAATATACCATTTGTTGATGTTGATTCTTGCAAAAGCACCCAACATCATTCCATTTTCTGATTTTTCTTTAATACCACTTAAGTCCGTGTCAACTTTAGTGCTAACAATGCCACCGTGAATACCAAGACTAATAGGAGAGGCTAGCTGTGCAAACAATGCCGATGAAAAGAAGCAGATTGCTGCTACCAATAATAATAATTTTTTCATAATGTGTAATTTTTGTATTAATAATCTAATGAGTTTCTTACTAATAAATTCGTCTGTAACATTTACAACTTTACAGATAGACGAATTTATATTAAATTTTTCAATTTCGGAAATAATCAAAAATCAGACCAAGTTTATAATAGTGGTGATGAAATGCATAAAAAAAAGCTCGACCGTCATAGTCGAGCTTTTTAAAATATGATTGAGCTTGTAGATTACAAACCTAATTTTTTTCTCAATTTTGCAGGAACTGCATCCTTGTGAATCATGAAAGACATAGTCTTATATGATACAAATGGGAATGAAGCATAAAAATGACCTTCATATGGATTATTATCAGTACCCCATGAGTTCTTTACGATAAAGTACTTGTTGCCTTTTTGGTCTTTAGAAATACCAACAAGGTGCATACCGTGATCATCAGTCGTTGTGTAGTTATCGAAAGCTTCTTGACGCATTTCTTGAGTAATCACTTTTTCTTTACCAGGACCTTCGAAGCTAAATAGTTTAGCATTCTTTTTCTTGTCTGACATATCCTGCCATTTAGAAATTTCAGAATCGCTCATGTTCTTAGTATCCGCTTCAGGAACAATAGCAACACCTTTGCGGTATGCAAATCCTTTTTCGCTTACGTCAGAAGCCCAACCAATAGTATAACCATTCATGATAGCACTTTCCATAACTTCCATCATCTCGTCAACAGGTAAGTTATAAACCTCGTCCCATAACCAGTTGTCACCAACTTCGATAATGAATTTTTCGTAGAATGGGTGGTGAGTGTAAGAAGAAATCTCGATATAATCATCAGCGTTAAGACCTGTATAGTCTTTTGCAAATGACTTAGGAGTGTATTCTTTCCCTTCGTACTTAAATGTCTCAGGTAATTTCCCTAAGTAAGCATCCAAAACGCCATCAAAACCTTTATGCCATGTTGGTGTTAATTTTCTGTTTTTATTTTTGATTACAGCATCCACATAGTTGCTAAGGATAATATCCATTTCACCATGAGTATGACCTGGCTCTCCGTATTCAATTCCAGCGTATACTGACTCAGGAACGATACCATATTTTTTCCACACGTAAGTTACATCGTGGAATGCACCACCACCACCAAAATTGAATTTTCCGCTCAAACGAACGTCTTTAATAGCTTTATCAGAGTAGCAGTTATAAACAACAAACATTTCTGATAAATCTGCTTCAGGCTTACCCATACGAAGCATTTCTGACTCCATAAATGAAAGTCCAGCAAAAGCCCAACAGGTACCTGAACGGTGCTGATCTTTTACAGAAGTTTCAGGCATACGTTTTACCTCAGTAAAAATATAACCTTCTTCTTTGTCCTTTTTTTTGTCTTTTTTCACTTCAGCTGATGAAGAAAATACAGTTCCTCCAATAAGTAGGGCTGCAGCAAGAATTCTAAAATTCATAGTATTGTTGTTTTAAGTGTTAATGGTTTTTTATTTTCACTTCTAAACCCATTTTTTTTATTTTCTATTTAGCTAGAGAATATAGACAGATTTAGAACCGCAAAAATAACAAAAACTTAAACCTAGCCAATTGAAATAAGGGCTTTGCTTAAGTTTTTAGATATAATTATGATTTGACTCGATAAGATGGGTTGAGACATTCTCTAGTATGATATTAATCATACTCATGATATCGCCTCGTAAAGATACACTTAAATGATTTTTTTTGCTTTTAAGATTTCAATTGTAGTATTAACCATCATTTCATCATCCAATTTCATTGTGTTGAATACGAGGTCAAAATGACTCAATTCCAACGGCTCTTTATTGAAGAAATTACGAAGAATCTCTCTTTTTTCATCAACCGTTCGAGCATATATTTTCATTTCTTCAAGGCTACCACCATGATTTTTCTGTAATTGAGTCGCGCGCCATTCAATAGGAGCTTGCAGTTTTAAATGCAAAGATTTTTCGATGTCTTGAGTCAGAATTACACCTCCACGCCCTATAATAACACAGTTGCCACGTTTGGCCATAGCTTGTACCACCTCGGCAATGGTTTTTTTAATTTGCTTATCGCTTTTATAATACTTGTTAGACATTGATGCAAAAACCTCATCCCAGGTCGATTTTTCTTTTGACTCGAAAACATATTCAATCTTCTTTGGATGTAGATTTAGTTTTTCAGCCGCTTCTACAAGTATTTCTTTAGTTAGTACGGTCCATTCCTCACCCGTAATTTTAGTAAGATTTTTAACCAGAGCATTAGCTATATTGATTGCATGACATCCACACTCTCTTGAAATAGTTATCACAGGTCCTGAAAATTTATATTCGGATGATTCTGTTTCTTTATGCTGATAGCGATTTTTCATGTATTGATGCAGGGTATTTCTCATAGCAATAGGGTTTGGTCGGTATTAATCACATAGAATGTATTGTATTATACACAAAACACATCGTATTCAAGTCAATGATTTTAAGATTGTAGCGAATTGAGTATGTGCTTCTAAGTTCAAGTTAAGACATTTAGTAAAATAATAAAAATGGAATGCATCTGTTTAATGGGATATGAAATTGAGAACTAAAGCCTATAGAATGAATGATTTTATTGATTTAAAATCTGTTAAATTGATCTGATTACAAGCTAGTTTTTTTAAGTTTGTAATTCTACACTTGAAATCAATGTTTCTATGCGTTTATATCGACTTCTAATATTATTAAGTTTTATTTTTTGTTTGAAAATAGCCAGTGCACAACTTAACACTGAAAATTTATTATCAAAAGGACGAAATGCCATCTATTTTGATGATTACACAGAGGCTATTATAAAATTTAATGAGATAATTAGAGTTAAGCCATACTTGCCAGAACCTTATCTGTTTAGAGCATTAGCAAAATATTACCTTGAGGATTTTGAAGGCGCTGAGATTGATTATACCAAGGCAATTTCAATTAATCCGAATTATACTTTAGCCTACCTTTATCGAGGCGTTGCTAATAATCATTTGAGTCGCTACAAGCAGGCTCTTAAAGATTTTGATATGGCTGAAGATTTGAATCCCAGTAATTCAGACATATTTGCCAATAGAGGCATTACATTGGCTGCTTTAAAACGTTATGATGAGGCTGAGAAAAACTATACAAAAGCCTTAGAACTGAAAAAGGATATGATTGGTGCTTATTTAAATCGTGCAGTTGTTAGAGAGCAATTGGAGGATATTGATGGTGCTATTTCAGATTGTAATAAAGCTGTTCAACTTAATAATTTTTCTGCAGATGCTTTCGGTCATAGAGCTTATTTAAAATATAAGAATAAGCAATATAAAGAGTCGGTTGAGGATTATGAGCGTGCTTTGAAGATTAATCCTGATGATGCACGTTTGATAATGGGCAGAGGGATCTCAAATTATGCCACAAAGAACTTGAAGGGAGCTTTGGCTGATTACGATAAAGTGATTGAACTGGATCCGAATAATGCTTACGGTTATTATAATAGAGCACTTCTAAAGTCTGAGGTTGGTGATTTTAATTCAGCGATTGACGATTTTAATATGGTGTTGGATATGAATCCTGATAATATGCTGATTTATTTCAATAGAGGTCTCGTGAAGGCTGATATTGGTGATAACCTGGGAGCTATTGCTGATTATACAACTGCAATTGATATTTATCCAGATTTTGCAAAAGCCTATCTGGCCCGATCGTCATCTAAACGTGATATTAATGATCTTGATGGTTCCATTGAAGATAGAAACCAAGGACTGATTATCATTGATAAGTATAAGCGAATGAAAAATGAAGGGGCTATGGCTGCCTTTGTAGATACCACTGAGAATTTTCAACGTTTAATCGACTTGAATTCACGTGAGAAAATTATTGAAGAAATTATTAAGGGACGTGTTCAAGATAAATTTGTGGCAATTAAGCTTGCAAAAGATTTTCATATCAGTCATCTATCCATTGATAGTCTTCGTGCAGGAAAAATGCAGTATTACGATCAGGAATTGATGAATTACAATCAAAAGCACAATTATTCTCCTGCTTTCACATTTAGTAATAAGCATTATCCATCTTCAAAGAACTTGGTAGATCAGCAAATCAAACATGCAGAGCTTGAAATAAAATCAGGCAATAGCGAAGCCTATTTCTTTAAAGGATCTTATGAGCTAAGCAATAAGAAATATAATAATGCTGTTGCTTCGTTTAATGCATGTATCAATAAAAATAAGAATTTTGCCTTTGCCTACTTTAATAGAGCCAATGCTATTGTCGATATGACTGATTACATCCAATCTATTGGTGTTAATGATGATACGAACCTGCGTTTGAATGATGATAATAAGAACAAAAATCATGAAATTATCGTTGATTATAGTTCGGCTATTACTGATTACAATAAAGCTATAGAACTAAACTCTGATTTTGTTTTCGCCTATTTTAACCGAGGTAATACTTATGCAAAATCGAAACAATTTGATAAAGCAATCTCTGATTATAATAAGGCTATCGAATTAGATAGTAGTTTAAGAGAAGCCTATTTTAACCGAGGTTTGGTCTATTTATACAATAATGATAAAACTTCGGCATATGGCGATTTAAGTAAGGCTGGAGAACTGGGTCTACTTGATGCTTACAATGTTATTAAACGTTATTGTAATAAAGAGAAGTAAACTTTTTAGTTTCTGGGCACTGAGCGCAGCCGAAGCATAACCTTTTACCTTTATCCTTTAACCTTTATATTTCACACTTTCATTTTGATTATACTTTTTAACCTTTAACCCTTAAGCTTGTCTCATGACATCAAACCAACCTTTAGCAGAACGATTACGACCTACCAGTCTTGATAATTATTTGGGACAAAAACATTTGGTGGGAGAGAAAGCTGTTCTTCGAAAGATGATCGAATCTGGGAATATTTCTTCCTTTATTCTTTGGGGACCTCCTGGGGTTGGTAAAACAACCTTGGCTAAAATTATAGCCAATCAACTCAATCGCCCTTTTTATAATTTATCGGCGATTAATTCTGGTGTGAAAGATGTGAGAGAGGTTATAGCAAAAGCTGAAAAGCAGAAATTTTTCACCACACCCAATCCAATTTTATTTATCGATGAAATCCATCGTTTCAGTAAATCACAGCAAGATTCTCTTTTAGGTGCTGTTGAGAATGGGACTGTAACGCTGATTGGAGCAACAACCGAGAATCCTTCTTTTGAGGTGATTTCACCCTTGCTTTCACGTTGTCAGGTTTATGTGTTAAAAGCTCAGGAGAAATCTGATTTAGAATATCTGATCGAACATGCTTTAACGAAAGACCTTTATTTAAAAGAAAAGGATGTCACCGTAAAAGAAAAGGACGCTCTAATTAAATTTTCGGGGGGTGATGCACGTAAACTTCTGAATATTTTAGAGTTGGTGGTTAATTCCCAGGTGACTGATAAAATTGTTTTGACCAATGAGTTGGTGCTTAGGGAACTGCAGGAGAATCCATCTATGTACGATAAGGATGGTGAACAACATTACGATATTGCATCAGCCTTAATTAAATCGATTCGAGGTAGTGATCCTGATGCTGCCGCATATTGGTTAGCCCGAATGATTGAAGGGGGAGAAGATCCTAAATTTATTGCTAGACGCTTGGTTATATCTGCAAGTGAAGATATCGGTTTAGCAAATCCCAATGCTTTGCTTCTAGCCAATGCAGGTTTCCAATCGGTAAATTTAGTTGGAATGCCTGAATCTCGAATTATTCTTTCAGAAGTAGCGATTTATTTAGCGACATCTGCTAAAAGTAATGCGTCTTATCTGGCAATTGGTAAGGCTCAAGCTTTGGTTAGAGAAACTGGAAATTTATCTGTGCCTCTACATTTGCGTAATGCACCAACCAAGTTGATGAAAGATTTGGGTTATAAGAAAGAGTACAAATACTCTCATGATTACCCAGGGAACTTTGTTAATCAGGAGTATCTTCCAGAAGAAATAGCTAATCAACGTTTATATATACCACAAAATAATGCACTTGAAGTAAAGGTTTTGGAGCGATTGAAGTTTTGGTGGAAGAAAAGATTCTAAAGTCTCTAATTTAGAATAGAAGAAAAGCGTAAAATCAACTGTGATAAGTGATTTTACGCTTTTTGTCTTTTTATTTGTCTCTATTCTTTTTACCGAAAATAGATTTAATTTTATCGTAGATTGATTTTTTATTTTTCTTTCGTTTAGCGCGACGTTCCTCTAATTTTACTTTATCATCCTTTTTGTTGTCTAGCCCCAGAAGTCTTTCGAAGAAACCAGCTCTCGGAGGCATATAGTGAGGCATGTCTAATTTAGCTAAGCTTGTATTATCTGGTTTGAAGAAAGTCGCTTTACAATAGTCGTGGTATTTACTGTTATTGTTGAGTTGGTGCATGAATTTACCATAAATTGGTAAAGCCATTGTAGCACCTTGTCCTAAACTTAGAGATCGGAAATGCACTCGCATATCGTCAGCACCTACCCAAGCACCGGCAACTAGATTTTGATTGTAACCAATATACCAACCATCAGCTTGCGATTGAGTTGTTCCTGTTTTACCAGCAAATTCACCTTTTAAGCCATATACCGTTCTCAAACTTTTTGCCGTACCACTATCGACTACTGCAGTCAACATATGATTAATGATATCTGCATTTTCAGGAGATAAGCTCGTCTCAAATTCGGCACCCATTGGGTTTAAATCGACAATAACCTCACCCTTGTTAGTTTCTATTCGTGAAATATAATAGGGATCTACTCTCTTTCCTCTATTGGCAAGATTTGCATAAACCTGTATCATTTCTAAAAGCGAAATATTTGCGGTTCCCAAAGCTAATGATGGTACATTGGGTAAGGGTGAAGATATTCCCATTTCTTCAGCTAGCTCTATGGTTGACTCAATGCCTGTTTCCATAATGATATCCACTGCAATCGTATTGACAGATTCAGCCAAAGCACCTTCCATGCTATAACTTCCTTCGTAATTGTCATCAGCATTTCTTGGCGACCAGTCCTGATATTTAGGATAAACCTTGCGTTCATTAGGGTAATAATCAAATGGAGACATATTAGCCTCTAGAGCAGCAGCATAAACGATAGGTTTGAATATTGAACCCACCTGACGTCTACCTGTAACATGATCGTACTGGAAATGTTTGAAATTAATACCACCAACCCAAGCTTTTATTTTACCGGTGTTACTTTCCATAGCTACAAAGCCAGTGTTCAGAAGCTTGATGTAATGTTTTATTGAATCAAGAGGACTCATCTTTACATCTTTTTCACCATTCCATGTGAAAATCTTCATTTCTCTTTTCTTCTTGAGAAGTGCATCAATCTCCTTTTTCTTTTTACCTTTTTTACTTAAGGATTTATAAAAAGGTGAACGTTCAATTGCAGAAGTCAGAATTGCCTTATTATTGTCCCAAGGGTTTTGCCTTCCCCAATGCTTGTAGAATATGTTCTGCAAATTTTTCATATGCGACTTAACAGCATCTTCTGCATATTTTTGCATGTTGTAATCTACAGTGCTTATAATTCTTAAACCATCTCGATAGATATCGTAATAAGAACCATCAGCTTTCGTGTATTTTTTAAGAATGTTATCAGCCTCTATACGAATGCGTTCTCTTAAATAGGGTGCAAGTCCTGAATGCGTACTTTGTCTTTGATACTTGATTTTAAGGGGTAGTCGCTTTAATTGCTCCGCTTTATTCTCAGAAATAAAGTTGTTCTTAGACATTTGTCCAATAACCACATTCCTACGTTGCTTCGATCGCTCAGGGAAACGTCTGGGGTTGTAATAGGATGGCGCTTTAAGCATTCCAATAAGGACGGCGCTTTCGTCAAGTTTAAGTTGATAGGCAGGCTTGCTGAAATATTGTCGCGAAGCACTTTCAATACCAAAAACCTGTTCTCCAAAAGGAACGGTATTGAGATAGAGTTGAAGGATTTTCTTTTTGGAATATATCTTTTCTAAACGCGAAGCAGTAATGGCTTCCTTAATCTTATTGACAGGCATTGATAATTTACCAAAATTTCTTCTTGGATAAAGATTTTTGGCCAGTTGCTGGCTAAGTGTACTGCCACCTCCTGAACTCTTATTACCAAGTATCAGCGTTTTCACAAGTACGCGAACCAAACTGATTTCGTCAATGCCTTCATGACTGTAAAAACGTGAATCTTCAGTGGCAACCAGTGCATTGATTACATTAATAGGAATAGCACTAAAATCTATATTTGTACGATTCTCAGCATAGATGCGACCCATAATTTTGCCATCCTCAGAATAAACTTCTGAAGCATCGGCATTCTGTACATTCTTTAAAGTATGGTAATCGGGTAGTTTTCCCCATGCACTGTAATAGATGCTTGCCAAGAATAAACCAAACAGAGAGCCAGCTATAAGCAGGCAGAAGAAGAAAAATCGAAAGAGTCGAGTTTTGAATGTTCTCTTCTGTTTTCCTTTTTTTACAGGTGTTGATTTTCTTTTTGGAGGATTCTTTCTCTTAGCTTTAATAGCTGTGTTCTTGCCTTTAGTCATTTATTCCTTCAGTTGTAATTTCGGACTCAATTTTTTGTGCATAAAAGCCTAGATAACTGAATCAATTCAGTTAACGTTGGTTGAATAACTTTTATTGCTTAAAGTTTAAATATTGAGTTTCAAGGTAAGGTCGTTGCAAATATAGGTAAAACTTGTGAGTTTGAATACTGAAAGCCAAGGTGCGAAAGTGTTAAAAAAGATTATTTATTACTTTGTAGATTTCTTATACGTCTGAGCTTAATAATTAGAATTTATATTCATCTGTGATTATTTGGGATTCACATGTAGAGCTATGGAAAATGGAATATTATAAATAACTAAAGCTTAGGATGGTAGAAATATGACTTGTTTTAGACGCGTATACAATATTTTTTGATATTTAGAATAAACGCTTGTATTTACTATTAATAGGCAAATACTTGCTTTTTTATGTCTATTATTAAAAGGGAATGCTTTATCTTCATGGCTGCTTATTGAGAAAAAATAGTCATTTTTGTGACGAATAGTGAACAGAGAGATAAGTATCCTTAAAGATTCTTGTTATGAGATCTTTGTAAGATAAAATGTGGAGAATGACTATAAAACAAATCATAATATTGATATTAACCCTGGTAGTTGTATTATTTGATACGCACACCAGCTCGTCTAAACGAGAAGAATTACATATACCTTACGATAGCAAACTAGATCCAGTTTCGCACCGTATTTCAAACGAACTATCATCATCTAAAGCAACTAAAAGAGCTGATTATAGAATTAATAGGTTCCTTGAATATTGGCGAATTAAGGGTGCTTCTGTTGCTTTGGTAAAAGATCAGAAACTGGTTTTTGCTAAAGGATATGGTTATGCTGATGTGGAAAATAAAGTGAAGGTTGAACCTGATCATTTGTTTCGTATTGCCAGTGTTTCTAAGTTGATTACTGCTACGGCAATTATGAAACTGAAGGAAGCGGGTAAGCTACAATTAAGCGATAGAGTCTTTGGTGAGGATGGTATTCTTAATTCTGAAAACTACTTAAATATTCGCGATAAGCGATCGAAGAGAATAACTGTAGAACATTTGTTAAGACATACGGCTGGCTTTACGAGTCGATATGGTGATCAAATGTTTTTGCCTTTGACAATTGCAAAAAAAATGAATGTTCCAGCTCCTGCGAATGCTGAAACCATTATCGAATTTGCACTCTCAAGACGTTTGCATTTTACGCCGGGTAGCCGTGGTAGCTATTCTAACCTTGGTTATGTGATTCTTGAAAAGCTTATAGAGGCATCATCTGGTCAAGATTACGAGGCATACGTACAGGAACATATTTTACAACCTGCAGGTATTTTTGATATGCATTTAGGTAAAAACTTACGTGAGGATAAGTTGCCTAATGAAGTCAATTACTACGAACAATCGAATGCCATACTTGTTCCAGCCTTTGATGGTTCTGGAGGAAGAGTTCATCGTAGCAATGGTGGAAATAATATTGAAGAACTTGGTGGTGCTGGTGCGTGGATTGCTTCTGCTGCAGAATTATTGAAGTTCTATGTTGCCATTGATGGAAAAGACAAGCAAGCTGATATTCTGTCTAAGGAAAGCATTGAATATATGACCAAGCCTAGCCGTAGAGGATTTAGTCCAATTGGCTGGAAAGGTACTCGTTCAAACGGAACGTGGTGGCGAACTGGCACCTTGGCTGGTAGTTCAGCCTTGATGAAGCAAAACCCAGATGGATCAACTTGGGTGATTATAACAAATACTTCTTCGTGGAAAGGTTCAGGTTTTCCAAAGGAGTTGAATAAATTAATGAGTCGAGTGATGCGCTCTGTTAAGCAATGGCCTGAAGCTGATTTGTTTAATTATTTTGAAGCTCAGCCAAGTCTGCTTGTTTTTGAAGATGTTTCTGATTTTATTGATCGTAGCTAAGGATTCGAGATTATCAGAATTTAATTATTAAGCACTATTGATGATGAATATTCTGATTGCTCCTAATGCATTCAAAGGCAGTCTTTCTGCTTTGGAAGTTGCTCAAATTATCCAAAACAATCTATCAAAACTCAATCCTAATTTTAATTGTAGATCCCTACCAATTGCCGATGGAGGCGATGGAACATTGACTGTTTTGTCGAATTACTACTTTGGGGCAGCACATACCTTTTCTACTACCGATCTTTTAAATAGAAAGATCAAGGCCCCCATATTTCTTACAGAGAATGGTACTGCAATTATCGAATTGACTCATGTTGCAGGGCTGTCTTTGCTTAAATCTTCTGAATATAAACCCTTACAGACTCATACATTTGGTGTTGGTGATTTAATTCGTTCAGCTCTTGATCTGAATTGTACCAAGATTATTCTTGCTATAGGTGGCAGTGGTACACTTGATATGGGCTTTGGCGCTCTAAGAGCTCTAGGCTTTCGTTTCCTGGATAAAGAAGGGAATGAATTATGTGGAGGTGGAGGAAGCTTGAAGGCTATTATAGAGATCAATTCTCAAAACTTCGATTCCCGACTTCTTCTTGTCGATTTTCAAATTGCTTGCGATGTTGATAACCCTTTACTTGGCGAATTTGGTGCCGCTCATGTTTTTGGAAAACAAAAAGGGGCCTCAGACGATGAAATCATTCAATTGCATCAAAATCATCAACATTTTGCTCAATTAATAGAGAAACAATCCCATATTGATATTTCAACCATGAAGCATGCTGGTGCAGCTGGTGGTATTGCTGCTGGACTTCATGCCCTGTGTGGAGCTAAATTGCGATCGGGAAGTGAATTGGTTTTTGATTGTTTAAATATGGATGAGGCCCTAGAGAAATGTGATGTACTGATTACTGGTGAAGGAAGAATCGATTCTCAATCATCTTTCGGTAAAGCTCCCTATGTTCTGGCTCTAAAAGCGAAGCAAATGGGGAAGCGTGTTATTGCACTTTGTGGTAGTTCTGAAAAGCTAACAAATTCTCCATTTGACCATGTCATTCCAATACAAAAAGAAGGTCAAGCTCTTAATGAAGCAATAATGTCTGCAAAAAAGAATTTGGAGGAAGCTGTCTTAAATGAATTGAAATACCGCTTAAGCCTTTGATTAACTGGACTTGCTTACCTTAATGTTTATGTGATGTAAAGCATGAAAAAGATTTTAAATTTTGTCTTGTAATCCTTGAGAGATTGGTATTTTTGCAGTCAAATACTAAATAAACAATAAACTACTATTTCTAATGGAAAATCGCAGAATTTTAGCCATCAATCCGGGATCTACCTCTACAAAGATTGCCGTGTATCAAGGCGATAAATCAGTATTTCTAAAAAATATTAAGCACTCTAATGAAGAGTTAGCTAAATTCAATAGCATTTCAGAGCAATTTGAATTCCGTAAGGATATTATCCTAAAGGAATTGATTGACGCAGAAATTCTTATTGACCTAATTGAAGCTGTTGTTGGACGTGGTGGTTTGGTTAAGCCTATCGAGTCTGGAGTTTACTTGGTTGACGAGAAACTAAAAGCTGATTTACGTGTTGGTGTTCTTGGAGAGCATGCAAGTAATCTTGGTGGACTGATTGCTGATAATATTGCTCAGTCATTACCAAATGCAAAAGCTTATATTGCTGATCCAGTTGTTGTGGACGAGATGATTGATGTTGCTCGTGTTTCTGGTCATCCAGAATTTGAGCGTATGTCTATTTTCCACGCTTTGAATCAAAAAGCTGTAAGTAGATCATTTGCTTTATCAGTAGACAAAAATTACGAAGACTTAAATATCATTGTTGCTCACTTAGGTGGTGGTATCTCTGTTGGTGCTCACCTTAAAGGTCGTGTAATCGATGTGAACAACGCCTTAGATGGTGAAGGACCTTTCTCTCCTGAGCGTTCAGGAACTCTTCCAGCTGGTGCATTAGCTAAGCTTTGCTTTAGCGGTGATGTTACTTTGGATGAAGTTAAGAAAATGATCAAAGGTGAAGGTGGATTAGTTGCTCATATGGGAACTAATGATGCTTACGAGATTGAGTTGAAAGCCAAAGATGGTGATGCAAAAGCTAAATTGATTCAAGATGCAATGGCTTACCAAGTAGGTAAATCTATTGGTGCTTGTGCTGCTTCTTTAAAAGGTCAAGTTGATGGTATTATCTTAACCGGTGGTATCGCTCACAATGGTGATTTAGTTAGCTATGTGAAAGAAATGGTTACATTTATTGCTCCAGTTATTGTTTATCCTGGTGAAGATGAAATGAAAGCTCTTGCAATGAATGGTTATATGGTATTGAGAGGTGATGTACAGCCTAAGAGATACGTATAATCTTATTATTATATAAAATGAAGCCCTAATTACTTCTAATTAGAATTCAATATAGTTTAAAGCCTTCGGTTAATTCCGGAGGCTTTTTTTTATGTCTCAACTGCTTCATTTTAATGAGTCTAAATAGAAATTGATTGTATTTTTTTATTTTTTATATGTTTTACTATTCTCTTGAAATATCAATATTATTAGGCTAGTCATTGATTATTAGTTTGGAAAATAATAAGCATAAATGGAAAGAATTTAGTAAAACGGACTGATTAAAGAAAAATTTCTCTAATATTTTGTATCTTAAAGCTGAAAATTGATAGGAAGACCTGTTGGATATGAGTTGGAATAGCCGAACTCATTAAAGTTTGAATCTGAAATTGTACTAGAATAATTAGCATATAAACTAATCTATCTCACAATAATAAGATGATGAATGAACCTTAACTCTAATATGTTTTTGTGAAGGAGCTTGTGCTACTAGCTCTGGATAAAGGTGTGTATAGAATTAAGAATCATTTGTTTTATCAAACTAAACATGAAACTATGAATGATAAGGCTGAACTCTTAAAAGATCTTGTAAAAGATCATGGAATAAAAAGGGAGAAATTGCTTCCTATTTTACAAGCTGTTGTTGAAAAAGATCGTTTTTTATCAGAGAGTGCTATTCTAAAAATAGCAGAAGAAACTAAAATCCCCGCCGCTGATGTCTATGGAACGGCTAGTTTCTACACATTCCTCGATATTGTACCAAGAGGTAAATACGTTATACGTGTTTGTAAAACTATAACCTGTGCCATGAAAGGGAAGAACCAAATTCTTTTGGCATTGGAAGATTTCTTGAAAGTTAAGTTGGGAGAAACTACTCCAGACAAACTCTTTACAATACTAGAAACCAATTGTCTAGGATGGTGCCATAAAGCGCCTGCAATGTTGGTAAACGATGATATCTATACTGAGTTGACTCCAAATATGGTAGTCGATATACTTAGTTCTTATAAGGCTGAAGCCGATAAGGAGTAGATCTTATTTTCAAATTGTAAAAATCAAGAGTTATGACGACTAAAACAAAACAACTCAATAGAATAGATTTAATCTTCAAACATGAAGATGATTGTAAAGAGATTTTAAAGAAATCATTCGATCGTTCTCATGAGGAGATTATAAACGAGATGGTAAATTCAGGTCTAAAGGGACGTGGAGGTGCTGGTTTCCCAACAGGACTTAAATGGAAGCTTACAGCTGAAGAGACAGAGCCAATCAAGTATGTTATTTGTAATGCCGATGAAGGTGAGCCAGGTACTTTTAAAGATAGAGAGATTTTAACTCGAGTGCCACATAAAGTATTGGGTGGAATGGCAATGTGTGCTAAGATAATTGGTGCTAAAGAAGGCTATATCTATTTACGTGGTGAATATAAATTTCTTGTTCCTCAACTTAGAGAAGAATTAAAGATATTTCATCAAATAATGGAAGATCTGAATCTTGATTTCGTGGTTGATATTTTCTTAGGAAGCGGTGCTTATATCTGTGGTGAAGAATCAGCTCTTTTCGAATCGATGGAAGGTAAGCGAGGCGAACCAAGAAATAAACCGCCTTATCCAACTCAGTGTGGTTACCTAAATAAGCCTACAGTTATTAATAATGTTGAAACTTTGGCTCATTCATATACGATAATGAAATATGGAGCCAAGAAATTCCGTGAACTTGGAGTTAAAGATTCATGGGGTTCCAAAGTGTTTTCAGTTTCAGGAGATACGCCCATACCAGGGATTTATGAATTGGAATTGGGAATGTGTGTACAAGATTTTGTTGATGATTTTGGTGATGGCGATACAAAGGCCGTTCAAGTAGGTGGTGCTTCGGGTTTTCTTGTTCCGCGTAAGCGTTTTGCTAAGTCTCATATTGGTTATCAGGGTAAATTAAAGGGCGTATCCCTACCTACAGGAGGTTCTATGATGATTTTCAATAGCTCTCGTTCGATGTATAATGTCTTGGATAATTATCTCGTTTTTTTCGAAGAAGAATCCTGTGGTCAATGTACACCTTGCCGTGTAGGTTGTCAGCAATTACTTAAAGGCATCAAGGCTGTAAAGCGTGGTGAAAAACCAGCAGCTTATCTTGATAAGCTTCTAAAACTAACAGACACCATGCGTTTGACTGCTAAGTGTGGTTTGGGGCAATCAGTCGCAAATTCTTTTTCCTCTATTGTAGAGAATTTCCGTGAGGAGATGATTTATTAATGGATTTTAAATAAATGAGTCTAATGTTCAATTTTTTTAAGGCAAAAATATAAGAAGCCTTAATTCCTAAAGAGAATGAAAATGGCAAATATGATCAATTTATCAATTAATGGAATCGCTGTTAGTGTAGAGGAAGGAAAAACCATACTTGAAGCAGCTCAAAGATTACATATACATATACCTACATTATGCTATCACAAAGACCTATGTGTCGCCGGTAATTGTAGAGTTTGCGTAGTGGAACAAGCTGGCGTTGATCGCTTGGTTGCATCTTGTGCTACACCTGTAAACGAAGGGATGGAGATTAATACCAATAGTTTAAAAGTGAGAAACAGCCGAAAGCATATTATTGAGCTTTTGTTGGCCGAACACAATGAAGAGTGTACCAAATGTTACCGAAATGGGCATTGTGAACTTCAAACTATAGCTGCTGATTTACAAATTACCAATCAAGATTTTATCGATTTAGTTCCAGATAAATGCTACACTGTTGATTCTTTTTCACCATCTATTGAAAAAGATGATAGTAAGTGTATTCGTTGCCAACGTTGTGTACGAACTTGTGCCGCGATTCAGAGTGTTGGAGCAATTGCAGTGGCGCATAAGGGTGCTGATATGAAAATTTCAACATTCTTTAATCACTCATTAAATGAGGTGGTTTGTACCAATTGCGGTCAGTGTATTGTACATTGTCCAACAGGGGCTTTGCATGAAAAATCGTATGTGGAACAAGTATGGGATGCTATAGCAGATCCTGAAAAGCATGTTGTCGTTCAAACAGCACCAGCTGTTCGGGTTGGTCTTGGTGAAGAATTGGGCTTTGAGCCAGGCACCAGAGTAACCTCTCGTATGGTATCAGCTCTTCGACGTTTGGGTTTCGATTCAATATTGGATACTAATTTTACGGCTGACCTAACTATTATGGAGGAAGGCACAGAGTTATTGACTAGGCTTAAAGGAGCATTGGTTGATGATAACCCTGATGTTGCTTTACCTATGGCTACTTCTTGTTCGCCAGGTTGGGTGAAATATATCGAACACAAATATCCTCAATATTTACCAAATTTATCGACTTGTAAATCGCCACAGCAAATGTTTGGCGCTTTGGCTAAAACCTATTATGCTAAGAATATAGATGTGGATCCAGCCAATATCGTTTCTGTATCTATTATGCCATGTACGGCTAAGAAATTCGAAGCTAATCGACCAGAAATGAAAGATAGTGGTTATAAGGATGTTGATTTTGTTCTGACAACTCGGGAATTAGCTGTGATGATTAAACAGGCTGGTATCGAATTTGATCAGTTAAATGAAGAGAACTTCGATTCTATTATGGGAATTGGCTCCGGAGCTGGTGTGATATTTGGTGCTTCAGGTGGTGTTATGGAAGCCGCCTTACGAACAGCTTACGAAATAGTAACAGGTCGTGAGGTGCCATTCGAGAATCTGGAGATTAAACCTGTTAGAGGACTAGCAGGTGTGAAGGAGGCAGTTGTACCAATTGTAGATGTTCGTCCGGAATGGTCATTCCTTGAAGGTGTTGAATTGAAATGTGCCATAACCAATGGATTGGAAAATGCACATCAACTAATGGAAGCTATTGACAGAGGAGATCGATTCTATCATTTCATAGAAATTATGGCCTGTCCGGGTGGTTGCCTTGGTGGTGGTGGTCAGCCATTTCCTGTTGATGATGAAATTCGTCAGAAGAGAATGGATGCTATCTACTCTGAAGACTTATCTCTGGCAGTTCGGAAATCACATGAGAATCCTGAAATTGTAAAGATTTATAAAGAGTTTCTTGAGAAACCGCTGAGTCATAAATCTCATAAATTATTGCACACTTCTTATGTGAAACGTCAGCCGTATTAAAGTCGAAAGGTCTAATTGTCGATAGTATGAAATGACTGAAGACTTGAAACTTCTACTTTGAATCATATAGAGTAAATGGTTAAAATGGGAAATCCCTTGTAAGCTTTATGCCTACAAGGGATTTCTATATATCTAAAAAAGAAAATTCAATTATTAGAACTGATTTACAACCTTACGGATAGCAACCAGTTTTGTCAATAAATCTTCAAGATGATCTAAGTGTAACATATTGGCTCCATCAGATTTCGCATTGGCTGGATCTGGATGAGTTTCAATGAATATACCATCAACACCAACTGCAATACCAGCTTTGGCAATTGTTTCAATCAAATCAGGACGTCCACCCGTTACACCAGAAGTTTGATTAGGCTGTTGTAGTGAATGTGTGATATCTAATACAACAGGGCAATTATTTTCTTGCATGGTTGGAATTCCACGGTAATCCACAATCATATCCTGATAACCAAACATGTTGCCACGATCGGTTAATATCACTTTGTCGTTCCCTGATTCTCTAACTTTAGTAACTGCAAATTTCATCGATTCAGCAGCTAAGAACTGACCTTTCTTGATATTCACTACTTTTCCAGTTTTAGCAGCCGCAACTAATAAATCAGTCTGACGACAAAGGAAAGCAGGAATCTGTAAAACATCAACATATTCAGCAGCCATGGCAGCTTCTTCTGCAGAGTGAATATCTGTTACGGTTGGTACACCAAAAGTGTCGCTAACCTTTTTCAGAATTTTCAATGCTTTTTCATCCCCAATACCAGCAAAAGAATCCAAACGAGAACGGTTGGCTTTGCGGTACGAGCCTTTAAAAATTAAAGGAATCTCAAGTTTGTTTGTGATTTCTACAATACGTTCTGCAATTTGCATTGCAATTTCTTCACCTTCTATGGCGCAGGGTCCTGCTAAAAGGAAAAAGTTGCCTGATTCGGTGTGTTTTATATTGGGAATATTCTTAATCATGATGTATTTGTGTTTTATTTATTGCAAAAATAAGAAAAGCTTTGATATATATTGAATGCCTGAGTGAGTTAATAAGTAAAGACGTTTTAGTTCTTATCCATTTTCACTCTATTAAGGCTAAGACCTTCTGATTGTATAGCACGTGGATACTTAACGGCTGATTTTCCAAAAATCAATCCATAACCGACAGTGTAATCCTCAGGGATGCCAATTAATTCAGCTATGCTAGGGTCAATATCATTCAATACCCAAGTCAGCATGCCATTCCATAAAGTCCCAATATTATGGCTGTTTGCTAAAAGTTCAAAATAACTTAAAGCAATTAGGCAGTCGGGTAGAGGGGATGAGTTTTTCTTAGGAGCTGAAGCAATTAAAAGATGGGGCGCATTTCTGAAAATAATATCAACGCCATTATTTTCCCATACTTTTTGAATCGCATATAAGAACTGAAACTGAGGTAAAAGCGTTTTAGCTTCTCCTGCTTTCTTGATAGCCGCATACACCTTATCTCTAAATAATTCTAAGTCTCCTCTTTTATCGATAAGGGTGAAATGTACCGAGTTGTAATTGTGTCCCGTTGGTGCATAAGCCGTAGTTTCCAAAAGTTCTTGAATGAGCTCTTGATCTAAATCTTCCGGTACGTATTTTCGAACAGATCGACGTGTTTTAATTAAACGAGTCATGGCTTCATAAGTAGGACGCTCTCCTTCTGAAGATAGACTATCCTCTGGTTTTTTTCCTAAAATAGATAGGGCTGCTGTCGGACAAATTGCCAAACAGTGTTGGCATTTTAAACATAGCTTTTCTCTTGATTTGCGAATGCTAGGCTGTGGATTCATATCGATAATCCCAACAGGGCAATCTTGTGCACATAAGCCACAAGTGATGCACTTATCTTCATCTATCTTGAAATCTATCATTTTTCCTTCTTGCTTTTGGCAGATATTTAGAACACAAAGAAAAGGACAAACTTGTTACAAACAAAAGACTATCTGCTGTATTCATATAAATGAAATATTGTGCGTGCCTTTATTTTTGAATAATTTATAGCTTTGCAAAATATTTCCATGTAAAGAAGACCTATGAAATTGCGTAATAAATCTATCGTTCAAGTTGGTATTGTCATCATTGTGAGTTTTGTGATTGTTGCTTATTTAATAGGTGAGAAAATGTCACAAACCGCTCGTAATATGAGCGTTGATTTGGCTATGTCTAAAGCTCAGAATAGTTTTCTGATTGTAAAAAAGGAATTAGATGAAAGCATTTTACGTACTCGACTATTAGCTGAATCAATTGAAGAGACAATTGACATGAATACTGAAGGTGCAGCTATAATGAATAAAGTTTTTATTGCAAAACTTAAACTAAGAAATGAAATTAATGCAGTTTGGTACATTCCTATTGATATTTTAATGGACTTACGGAAGGGATATTATTATCATGAGAATTCTTCTTCTTCTTTTCAATCAGGTATTGATAAAAAGCATTTGCTTATGGCTGGTCAACTATTAGATAGTAAAATAGAGACCATATCTGCTCCATATCGGGGGCCAAATAATCGTTTAATAAGCTCAATTCTAGTACCAGTAATACGTAATAATAATATTATTGGTGTATTAGGTGCTGATCTCGACTTGTATCGCTTTCAGCAACATTTTTACGACAATGAAGCTTTGGGTAGAGCTTATGTAAGTATTATTTCTGAGCAAGGATATTGTATTTCACATCCAGAACAAAGCCATATTGGAAAAAGTATCGATAGTCTTTATGATGCTGATGCTGATGTTATTCGTGAAGTTATGTCTAGCGGAAATAAAAATCACAATGAGGTACATTCTAATTTTCTTCAGGTTTTGGTCATTAGAGTCTATCAGCCGGTAAAAATAGGAGAGACTGACATCAACTGGGTAATTACGGTAAGTGTACCTTTATTTAATGTAGAAGAGGCCGTTCAAGAAGTCAGGAATTCAACAGCACTAATTGGTATTGTCTTGGCCTTCCTATTAATGATATTTCTTTATTATTCGCAACATAGATGGCTGTCTGAGTTTGAAGGGCGACAAAAAGCTGAAACGAAACATCGCAATATTTTAAATAAACTCTCATCAATTATGGAGAGTACCGATCAAATTAGAATTTTTTCGGTTGATCGGAAATGTCGCTATACAAGTTTCAATTCGGTGTATCAAAAGGATGCTTCTGATAATGAGGGGATGGAGATTGAAGTTGGAATGAGTGCCATAAATACCTATCATCATGATTTTGGAGATTTAATGAAGAAACATTTTGATCGAGCTCTGAGAGGTGAGCACTTTTTGACTGAATATAAAAGAAATAACAGACATTATCAGCAAGTGTTTAATGCCATTTTTGATGAAGAAGAAAAGGTAATTGGCTTTTCTAGTTTCCGATTTGATATTAGCGAAACGGTTGAGTTAAGAAAGCGTGCTCATCAGGAAGAAGAAGAGAAAGTGAAAGCTCAACTTAAAAACATTAAAAATCAGATTAACCCACATTTTTTATTCAATTCGTTGAATTCTTTATATGCCTTGGTTGAAACCGAGCCTAGATTGGCGCGTAAGTTTATACTCAAACTGTCGAAAGTCTATCGTTATCTTTTGGATCGAAATAACTCAAGTTTGGTCGATTTAAAACAGGAGCTTGATTTCATGAAGCACTATATTTTTCTTCAGAAGATTCGATTTGGGGATAATTTGAGTTTGGAATATGATATCCCCGAGAATTACATGACTTACAAACTGCCTTCAGTTAGTTTGCAATCTCTTGTTGAAAATGCGATTAAGCACAATATTGTGACTACAGAAAAACCTTTGCTTATATCAATGAGAATAGAGAATGATAGATTACTGGTTGAAAATAATTATCAATTACGTTCTGACTTTGCATCGTATTCTGGAACAGGCCTGAAAACTTTAAATGCCTTGTATTCATTTCTAGGTGATGAAAAAGCTGAGTATGGTGTAGAAGGAGAAAAGTTTGTTGTCAGATTACCTTTATTATAATATGACTCCGTTTAAGTATTAAATCATTCCTGCCTTTTCACAAAATTGATATCGCTTTGTTAAGATATTGATTAGCTCAACAGCGCTTGCAGATCGCTTGTTTAGTTTTTCCAGTGAATACTGTTTGTATGGAAATATATGGAATTAAGATGATGCGATTTTTGATTCAATCCCTCTTTCTTAGATTTCACTCTTCATTTTCCCTGATTCACTCCCTTCCTTTTTATTGCTTCTTATAAAAAAATCATATTTGTTTCAGATTCTCCTTAAGGGATCGGAAATATTTTTTTGGTTAGTAAATGGTTAGATCCTGCTGAGTGATTAATATCCAATAGTTAATTGCAAATAACTATTAGTATCATCCTTTGCAAAAGAACAAAAATACGGAATGAACTTAACACACACATTTAAAAAGAGTTTTTTAGTAGCACTGATGACGGCTTGTATTCTTGGAGGAATGCTAGAGCATACACAGGCTATTAATTTAAATCAACACCAGTCTGAAACAGGTATTTTTAAATTCTTAAAGAAAAAGAAGAAGAAAACCGGAAATAAGGATGTCAAGGATGCTGAAAAGAAAAAAACCGAATTAAAGAATTACGATGAAGTTATCACTACTGAAGCAATCAGTAAAAGTGGTGTGATCGATATTCATAGAGTAAAGAAAGATTATTACTTCGAATTAGATAAGAATCTAATGGGGCGCGATTTCTTGTTAGTGAATAAGATTTCAAAAGTCCCAACCGAAATTAATGAGTTAGGATTTAATAAAGGGATAAACTATCAAAATTTATTAATCAAATTCGAACTTGATACGATTCTTGAGAAGGTTTGGGTCAAAACATCTAAGGCATCATATTCTAGTAAAGAGGGTGACGCTATATCCAAATCAGTTGAGGATAACTACATGCCATCAATCCGAGAGTGTTTCGATTTAGCTTGTCTAAGTAAAGATTCTACTTCATATGTATTTAAGGTAAATAAGGTTTTTGATGGTTCAGAAAAGAGTTTGAACGATTTATTTGGAATCATAGGTATGCCAGGATCGGCTGTGAGTAAGCTGTCGAAAATAGATGAAGTGAAATCTTTCCCTGAAAATGCTATTGTAAAATCTTTATTGACAACAAAAGCAGAAGGAATTACGGTTTCAATTGAAGTGACAACGAATATCGTTTTATTGGATGAGAAGCCGATGAAACCAAGATTTGCAGATAAAAGAGTAGGTTTCTTTTCTACAAAACATTTCTATTTTAATGACGATCAGCAAGCACTTGAAAATCGCGAGTTGGTTAATAGATGGAGACTTGAGCCTAAAAAAGAAGATATTAAGAAGTATTTAGCTGGTGAGTTAGTTGAGCCACAGAAGCAGATTGTATATTATGTGGATCCTGCTACACCTGCACAATGGCGTCAAGCTATTAAGGATGGTATCAATGATTGGCAAATCGCTTTTGAGCAAGCTGGTTTTAAAAATGCCATCATTGCTAAAGATGCTCCAGTAAATGATCCCGATTTTGATGGTGACGATGTGCGTTATTCTATGGTAACCTACGCGGCATCAAGTCAGGCAAATGCAATGGGCCCTTCTGTTGTTGATCCTCGATCGGGTGAGATTATTGAAGCTGATATTATTTGGTGGCACAATGTGATGACTGCTCTACAATCGTGGATTCGAGTTCAAACTGGAATCATCGATCCTAGAGCGCGCGCAAATAAGTTCGAAGACGAACATATGGCACATGCGATTCGTTTTGTTTCATCACACGAAGTAGGGCATACCTTAGGTTTAATGCACAATATGGGAGCATCTTATGCATACCCAGTTGATTCTCTTCGATCAAAAACATATACGACTAAAATGGGAGGTACAGCACCTTCGATTATGGATTATGCTCGTTTTAATTACGTTGCGCAACCTGGAGATGGTGTTGAGAATATCACACCTCAAATTGGAATCTACGATATTTTCGCAATAGGTTGGGCATACAAATGGAATAATAAGAATAACCCTTGGGATGAATTGAATGATCAAAAGGCTATGATTCGCAAGCACGAAACTGATCCTTTATACCATTATGGTCCTCAGCAAGGTGGTAAGAATACAATTGACCCATCTGCACAAAGTGAAGATTTAGGTGATAACTCCATGCATGCTAGTCGTTATGGCTTGAAAAATCTTAAACGCATTGTTCCTCAGGTTGAAAGCTGGACTTATGAAGAAGGTCAGGATTATGAGAAAGCCGGGAAGATGATGATGGGTATTATTGGACAATGGTTTACTTATGCCAATCATGTGGTTACAAATGTGGGTGGTGTTTATCTTGATATGCCTGTATATGGTGAGCAAAAATCAGCTTACACACATGTTGAGAAAGCCAAGCAAAAAGATGCCATTAAATATTTACTTGATGACGTGATTGATATTCCTGAATGGTTGACTAAAGCTGATATCTACAATAAAACATATCCTATTAAGGAATCACCTATTGGGGATATTGAATATGCACCAACAACTTTATTCCGTGATCTGCATGCTCGAATTTTCTATTCGCTTTTGCAAAAAGAGCGCCTGTTGAGAATGCTTGAAAACGAAGCGAAGAATGGGGATAAGGCTTATACAGTTGCAAATATGATGAATGATTTGCATCAGGGTATTTTTAAGAAGACGATTAAAGGCTATAAGTTGAATGTGTTTGATCGTCAGAGTCAAAAGAATTTTATCGATGCCTTAATTATTACCCAGAATAAGTCCATGGCAAAAACAACGAAGAAAACTTTACAGTCGGCTTGTTCATGTTCTTTACATAAACACATGCCTGTATTGTGTGACTATTCGGTGAGTAATGACAAGATGTTTGAAGATGAAATTGAGTCAGATAATTCAAAGAACTTCCGTCGTAACGTGTTTTATTCTACAATGAATCGTGTTTCAGATGCTGTTTCGATGAAAAGAGGTGAACTTATGAAAATTAGAAGCCTGTTAAAGAAGCGATTGACGATAAAAGATGAGGCAACTCGTTACCATTATAATGATCTGATCATGAGGATTGAAGAAGCATTAAATATGAAATAATATTAAACTACATGATAGGTAGGGTGAAGTCATTCGCCCTACCTGTCTTTTTTACTTACAAAAACCACTATTTTTAACCTTTAAAAATTAAACTATGAAAAGACTGCTAACCTGGCTTTTGATCTGTTTACCTGCCATAGTTATGGCACAAGAGACGAAGCAAATAAAGGGGAGAGTACTCTCAGCAACCGACGGCGATGTGCTGATCGGTGCTTCGGTGTTTATTGACAGATCGACAATTGGGACCGAAACGGGAGTAAAAGGAGTGATTGAGAATATCACAATGGGAACGATTACAGATCTTGATGGTAATTTTGTGCTTGAAGTACCTACAGCATTAAAAACTATTTCTTGTAGCTTTTTGGGTTTCGAAACTCAGGTTGTTGATATCGCAGGAAAAGATTATGTGAAAATCAAGCTAAGTGACGCTAATAGTCAGTTAGGTGAGATTGTTGTGACAGGTTATCAGAAAATTGAAAAGCGCAAGTTGACATCTGCGGTTGTGAAAATTAATGCTGATAACATTCGCCAAGGTGGTATTGCTAATGTGGACCAAATGCTTGCTGGACAGTTAGCCGGTGTTACATCTGTAGCTGTAGCTGGTGGACCAGGTGCCCCTGCTAAAATTCGTATACGTGGTACTGCTTCTCTTAATGGAACACAAGATCCTCTTTGGGTATTGGATGGAATTCCTTTAGAAGGAAATGAAGTACCTGATTTTAATGATTCGGATAATATTGATCAGTTATACAATTCTTCTATTGGCGGATTAAATCCTCAGGATATTGCTGATATTACCGTTTTAAAAGATGCTGCTGCCACAGCTATTTATGGTGCACGTGCTGCCAATGGTGTCATTGTAATTACAACTAAAAAAGGTAAGCAAGGAAAAATGAGAGTTAATATCTCAAGCAATACCTCTTTTATTTCTCGACCAGATTTTAACAAGCTGAACCTGATGAATGCCAATGAAAAGGTTGATTTAGAAATGGCTTTGGCTGCTCGTAAAGATTATATCTTTAATGACAATAAAGGTGGCGTTTCTGAAATTCTTCATGCAAATAGCGATTGGTATAACTACCAGGATAATGGAATCTCGGGTATTAGTGCTGAGTCATTATCTGCCATTAATGCATTAAGATCTGTGGATGCTAATCTGGAAGATGAATTGTATCAATCAGCTGTAAATCAAGATCAGAGTTTAAGTATCTCTGGTGGAAATGAATTGGCTAATTATTATTTCTCATTTGGTTCTCACACCGAAAAAGGAACAACAATTGGTACCTCTCTAGAGCGTTACAATGTAACTCTAAAAACAGATTTCAACTTGAGAGATAACTTGAAGTTTGGTGTAAGTTTGTTTGCAAACAAACGTAAGAATAAAAGCTATTTAACGGGATCAAGTTTATTGACAAACCCATCTAACTATATTCGTTTAGCTAATCCATATTTGAAACTTCGTGATGATAATGGCGAGTATGTGTATAATAATGATGAAGAAGGAATCTGGAATATTGTAAACATTCCTTTTAATATTTTGGAAGAAAGAGAAGGAACGAGTCATATTCTTGATGGTAAAGGCTTAAATGCTATTTTTGATTTAGATTGGAAAATCAATTCAAACTTCAATTTCCGTTCTCAATATGGTATCCAGATTGACAAGACTAATACGACAAAGGAAGCCGATCAGGAAACCTTTTATGTAAGAAAAACACGTCAGTTGAGTGCTTATGAGCAAAACAGTAAGTTTTTTATTCCAGAGGGTGGTATTCTTAAAAACTGGGATGCTGAAAGTAACTCATATAATTTCAAAAACATGCTTGAATTCAAAACTCTGCTAAATGATAAGCATGAGATTGAAGTAATGGTAGGTAATGAATTGAGACAAACAGAATATACTCAGGTCTTCTCTGCTGCTTATGGCTGGAATGCTGCAAGTATGACTTCAAAGCCTATTGTATTTAGAGATGAGACTGATGCTAAGGCATTCCCACTTTTCAAGAAAGCATATAGAATGAACCGTTACGCTTCATTTTTTGCAACAGGTTCTTATACTTACGATAGACGTTATACATTTTTTGGTAGCGTTCGTTACGATGGTTCAGATTTATTCGGTGTTGATCCTAAATACAAGTACTTACCTCTTTATGCGGTTAGTGGATCATGGAATGTAAGCGAAGAATCATTTTTAGCTAATACAAATTGGTTGAGCAAACTAAAGCTTCGTGCTTCATATGGTTTGCAAGGAAATATCGATAAGAATAGTTCTCCTTATATTGTTGGTTCACCTACAGTTGTTTCGAATCTTCCAAACACATCTGAAAATGGAATTGATATTGCAGGTTTACCAAACGATAAGTTGAGATGGGAAAAAACATCGACATGGAATATTGGAGCTGATTTATCGGTTTTACGTCATGCAATTCGTATGAGTTTTGATTACTATCAACGTAAAGGTACTGATCTTATTAGTTCTCAATCTTTGGCTCACGAAACAGGTTTTAGTGCTATGTCTGTGAATTGGGCTGAAATGACTAATAAAGGATGGGAATTGAGTATTGCGACTCGTAATATCAAAACTGATAATTTCGAGTGGAACACAAATTTCAATATCTCGCATAATGAGAATAAAGTATTGAAAGAAAAGATTCCTGCAAATCAATTGTTACCATCAAGAGAAGGTTATTCTGCAAACTCTGTTTGGGTGATCAAAACAGCAGGTTTAGATGAAAATGGCTATCCTCAATTTAAGAAAAAAGGCAATACTGTTTCAGGAACTGAATACTTTGGTCTATTTGACGAATGGGCTGATTTTTATCCAAACTATAAAGCTGCATCTAACAAATCAGTTCAAGATGTAAGAGACTTATTTGAATACGCAGGAGATGCAGATCCAAAATATTCTGGTGGTATTATTAATAAATTTAAATATAAGAATATTGATTTAACCGTATCTGCAAACTTTAATTTGGGAATGCATCGTTTAGCGACTCCATCATACAGCATGACTGAATATGATAGAGGTCGAAATACGTCTAAAGTATTATTAGATGTTATCAATGGTAATAATAAAGGCTTACCAAACTTATTAGGCCCTACCTCTGCTGATGGTCAGTATTGGATGGAGCAGCAATGGTATGGTAATATTGATAATGCTGGAACTTATAATCATTTGGATACTTGGTTGAAAGAAGTTAATTATTTAAGAATTAGTAGCATCCGTTTAGGTTATACTTTATCTAAAGAGATGTTGAAGCGAGTAAAATTATCGAATGTTCGATTTAGCTTCGAAGCACGTAATCCTTTTGTTGTTTCAAATGGATATGATGGTTACTTTGATCCTGAGTCATATGGTAATATCTATGCTCAGCCTCAGCAAAAGTCCTTTACATTAGGTGTTAACTTAACTTTTTAAACGGTAAAAAATGAAAAAAATAAATATATACATAGCTCTTTTGCTGGCAGCATTTAGTTTTTCTGCCTGTGATAATTATTTGGATGTAAAACCCAATGATCGACTGATACCTACAACAGTAGATGATTTTCGTGATTTGTTGACAAGTGCTTATAATGGTATTCCTTCTGATAAAGCTAAAACAACATTTCGTTCTGATGAATTGAAGTTGGACGAATCAAAATATGATTTATCACCCGTACAGGATATTTTCTTGTGGAATGATGTCAATTACAAAACAAATACCTTACCATTCTCATGGAAAGCGTTCTATAAGATAATCATGTACACCAATCATATTATTGATGCAGGTGTAGATGCTACCGAAGGAACTGATGAAGAAGTTAATCAGATTGTCGCAGAGGCTTATTTGCTGAGAGCGTATATGCATTTCTCTTTAGTGAATCAATATGGGAAACCATACAATGTTGCTACATCTAAAACGGATAAAGGTGTACCTCTTTCATTAGTGATTGATACAGAAGCTGTTTATTTTCCAAATACTGTTGAAGAGGTTTATACTCAAGTTTTATCTGATATTGCAGAAGCTGATAAGCGCATCAATATAGATACTTACGAAGAAGGTTTAAATTATCGTTTTAGCCGAGTGGCGGCTTTTGCTTTCAAATCAAGAGTGTATTTATACATGGGAGATACTGAGAAATCAAGAGAAATGGCTTTGGAAGCTTTAAAACTGAAATCAGATTTACAGGATTTAGTTGCCGATAATTCATTAGCGCCTCATAAGTACAATTCGGTTGAGAGTATTTTAGCATTAGAAAAGGTGTTTACGGATGATGTAGGTAAGTCTTCTCTAGCTTCAGAAAAGCTAAAAGCGACTTATGTGAAAGAAAGTGACTTACGTTTTGATCTTTACTTTAAAGAAAAAGAAAATACTGCAGGTGAGTATACCATTGAAAAAGGATGGGAGACTGATTCAAAATGTACTTTTAGAACTTCGGAGTTATATCTGACTGTTGCAGAATCTGCTGCCAGATTAGATGATTTAGATCAGGCGAGAACTTACTTGAATAATCTAAAAGCAAAAAGATTAAAACCTGATTTTTATACAACAGAGGTTGCTCGTGTAGCTGCAATGAAGAAGGCTGAGTTGATTGATGAAATTATGACTGAACGTTTACGTGAGTTTGCTTTCGAAGGTCACCGTTGGTTCGATTTAAGAAGAACAACACAGCCAGAAATCACACATATTTTTAATGGCGAAACATCAACTTTAATTCAAGGCGATCCTCGTTATACACTGCCTTTTCCTCAAGATGCGATTATTAATAATCCTAACTTGTTGGACTAAATGTAAGAGGTTAATAAATATATCTGAATCAAAATGGGGCTTTCTATTATAGAAAGCCCCATTTCTTTTTAAATTTGTAGGCTAAATATATGAGCTATGATTAATGTTGCTATTGTAGAGGATGAGCGCCTTGCTGCTCGGGAGTTGGAAAAGAATTTATTGAGTTTGCGTCCAGGAGGAATAGATGTTAAAGTAAAACTTGAGAATGTTAGTCAGGCTGTAGTTTGGTTTTCTGAGAATCAGGTTGATCTTATCTTTATGGATGTGCATTTGGGTGATGGCAATAGTTTTTCAATATTTGAGCAAATAAAACTCAAAACGCCTGTTATATTTACAACGGCTTACGATCAGTATGCCATTCAGGCTTTTAAGCAATGCAGTATTGATTATTTATTGAAGCCTATAGATGAAGATGATCTAGAGCAGGCATTAGATAAATATGACGACATGTTTGCCAAGCCTAAATCACTGGATATTGAATCTTTGCAAAATTCTTTGCAATCTATTATAGGAGGGAATAAATATCAAGAGCGTTTCATGGTAAGTCGAGGTGAGCGTATTCTTTCTATGGATTTAGAGCAAGTATCCTATTTTATGGCTGATGGTAAAGCCTGTTATCTTTTTAGTAAAGATGGAACGCGTTACTTGTTCGATGGCACTTTGGCCAACCTTGAAAAGAAGTTAGATCCCAATACCTTTTTTCGTATCAACCGAAAATTTATCGTTAGTTATTCATGCATAATAGATATGGTCTATTACTCAAAAACTAGAATAAAGTTGAATCTCAAGCCAACTTGCGAAGAAGCTATGGATGCTATTGTCAGTCAGGACAAATGTGCCGAATTTAAGAGATGGTTGAATCAGTAAAAGTATACGTAACAGTCATTAAATAAAAAAGGCTGAGTTTCCCCAGCCTTTTCAAATTCATCTTAGTTATTCCCTTTAGATTTCTTTAAAGGAAAATGATTTAGTGTATGCGGTAGCTTTTCCATCACATTCTACAATAGGGTAGACAAAGAAGTTGACTGGACCTTTAGAATAAGCTTCCAATATTAAGTCACGACCTTGAGTCATTTCAACACGATTGGCATCTAAATTTCCATAATAGAATTCCGCTTTTTCAGGTGCTTTATCCGCTTCAGAAATATCTACTGGAAACCACTCATTGTTTTGATTGAAATCAGCCCAACAGTGGTACCCACCAATTTTTCCTTCTTGTCCTTCAGGAATTGAAAAGCCGATATGAAAACGTGAAGGCACTTTCATACTACGAGTTAAAGACATAAAATATGAATGGAAGTCAGTACAATTACCGACCGAAATATCACAAGCATAGTTTGAATTACCATTCCCAAAAGTAAACTCACCTGCAATTTTTGTCGTATTTAGATAAAGAGACACAACACTGTCTTTACTTATGCCTTCTTTAATACTTGTTGGTAAGCTGGCATAATAATGATCAGAAGGATTCTGAGCTTTTGGTTTGCCATAATACATCTCATTCAAAACAAAATCGTAAACTGATTTCATATTATCAGTAGAAAAGTGATTTGCATTTACAATTGAATCGAAGCGTTCTCCAATAGGAACCAATCTATTTGCTTTTAGGTATAGGTTTGGATCTGTATCTTTAAACTTAGCATTTGCTCTTTGCATTCGTTTCACAGTAAAATGAATGTTTATATCAGCAGTTTGAGCTAATCCATCTTTTAAATCAGCATAAAAGTAAGTATTACCATGCTGTTCCTCAGTTTTAATTTCATAAGGGATATCCGTATCAACAGAGAGCTTACTAATCGTTTGCACTTCATTCGATTGAGGTATAGGAATCCAAACTTTCATGTTTTTGCCAGAATTGGCTTGCAGGCTCACTTTATAATTGAATTCAAAATTTCTTTCTGGCACTTTACTGCAACTGCTTAATACGATTACAGCTATAAACAACATCCATCTCATCATCATCTTTTCTATTTTGTCTTAAATACCTTTTTTTTATAATCGTGCGAAAGTAGGCTAAAGCAATTGTTTCACAAAGTGATGAGTCTAATAAAAAGACTTTTTGCTCTTATTTATAAAGTGTAATGAGTGATTAAACGAAATTCCCCATCTCAAAGCAAGATGAGATGGGGAATAGTCCTGTTTTTTAATGTTTTTTAGCTGCAGAGTTTTAAAAGTTTCCAATTTTGATTCCGAAGAATATGCTTCGTGGTGAAATAGGTCCGTACACATAAGTCGCATCACGAGAATTACCATAATCAGCATCCTTTTGGAATGAATTAAATACGTTTTTAGCTCCTGCATTCAGTTCCAACTTCATATGATCTCCAAAATCAAAATGGTAGGTGATTTTGAATCCCAGATCGAAGAAATCATTTGTCTTGATAAGTGACTCATTGATTTCAATATTATTTTCGTTAACACCACCACCCAAGTGAACTAAGTGCATTGGACCTGTGTAAGTTCCATTAAAACTAAGATTTGTATGATGATTAAGTTTGGTGTTTAGCATGAAATATCCGTAGCTGTTGGGACTTCTTAGCATCTTATCAGTGTAAGTGTTTTCTCCCTGATTAATAGCTTTGTCATATTTTCCATTCTGAAAGGTTAGTCCCATTTGATAATTGATAAGTGCAGAAGGGACTAACTTAAATTCTAGATTGACACCTTTTATGTCAGCACCAGGTGCATTAATTCGGAGAGCAATCAGATCATCAGCATTGTTTGGGTTTTGTATGTAATCATTACGAAATGGCTTATTCAATTGATTGTAAAAACCTTCAACAAGAATATAAGACCTCCAGCTTTTCATCTTGAAATTCCAATCTGCTGATAAAAGAAAACTGTCGGATGTTTCTTCTTTGAGATCTTTAGCCATTTGATGTGTGATGGTTCTCGCAGTTGAGGCTTCGATATGTAAATCTTCGTCGAAAATTTGTGGCGCTCGGTAGCCTTTGGCATAACTAGTTCGAATATTGATTTGCTCAGATATTTTAAACTGGAAGTTAATTCTTGGACATATCACTAAATTAGTGTACTCCGAATTATCAGCATCATTGGTGATTTTATAGGCATCCATTCGTGCACCAAGAAGCAGGTTCATAAAACCCAGATCCCACTTACTCTGTAAATAACTCCCTATTGTATTCAGTTTTTGATCGGAGATAAGTGTGTTGGGAATCATTTTTGCCTCTTTATCATCGAAATAACCAAGCTTATTATCCTTAAGCGTATTGTAATTGTTCTCGATTCCTGCAACAATCTTAGCCGGAGCAAAAATTAGCTTATCCAAATCACCTGAATATTGAAAGCCGAATATGCTTGCGATATCGTCTGTCTTTCCAAAGGCAGAATAATCTGGAAGTGGTGTTCCTAATGCATTTCCATCCTTGTCTTCGAATTGCTGAGTGCCATAGTAGGTGCTTCTATCTGTTAATTGAGCTGATACAAAACTTGAAAACTTATGTTTTCTTGCTTGATCGAGATATAAATCCCAGGTAAGACCAGCAGAATGAATATCGTGTTCAACCTGCTCAGCTATTTCTGAATTAAAGGGCTGACGATCTAAATGGTCGCCACCACGGCGGTATTCATTCATAAAATGATACTCGGCAGAAAGTTTACTGCGATCAGAGAAGCGATGGTAAGCCTGCATGCCAGCACCTTTACTTCTAATCTCAACTAAGTTTGAAAAACCATCGCCATTGGCATCCCAAGCCTTACGATCTCGATTAATTCCGAATAAGAATAGACCTGTTTTTCGATCATCAGAAACGATTGACGAATTAAAATTTAGATTGAAATCGTTCGCTTGGTCATTGAGTCCGACTCCAATAATCCCGTTTTGGATGTTCACGCTAAAATTATTACTAATCGGGTCTTTGGTTATGACATTAATGGTACCCGCAATGGCATTACTCCCAAAAAGAGCAGAACCACCACCTCGAACAATCTCTATGCGTTGAATCATGGAAGTCGGAATATGTTCCAAGCCATAAACGCCTGCTAAGCCACTTATAACCTGACGACTATTTATTAGAATTTGAGAATAGTTTCCCTCCATACCGTTCATTCTAACTTGGTTGAACCCACAATTGTTGCAATTGTTTTCAACACGAATGCCTGGAGCAAAGGCAACTCCTTCAGCTAAAGAGCATGAACTTACCTGCTCTAAACTTTTTGCCGAGAGCATATTCACCACAACAGGTGAGTTTTTACGGCTCACCTTACTTCTATCAGCACTCACAACTATCTGGTCCAAACCAATAACATCTTCACTTAAAAGTATGTTTAATTCTAAAGTACTGCTGCAATCTATTTCAATCTGCTTGTTTATTGATTGATAGCCGATACAGGAAAAACATAAGGTATGTACACCGGGAGTTAGTTTATCTAAAGTAAAGTTACCTGTATTATCGGTTAGTGTTCCCTGACTGAATTTAGGAATTGTTACACTAACAAATGGGAGAGGATCTTTTGAAGATTCATCTGCCACATAGCCTTTGACTATGGCTTTGTGATCGTGTTTTTTAGAATAAGCGAAACTGTAGGCATTTATTGCTAGTAGAAGCAATAGTGTTGCGCATAATTTTTTCATCATTTTTGTTTTTTTGATTTAAAAAATATGCTCGTGAGAATGAAAGATGGTGTGTAAGATGGGCCCTTCTCAAATAAAAAACATCTATAAAACAGGATGCCTAATTATAGACACCTATTAAATTCAAATTCTTATTTTGTGAAATGTTACACATCAATTACCCTTTTCCCGGAGCAAAGTGATTATATGGCAATGGCAGGTCTTCTGACTTATCTCTATCAATTAACGCCTTCCCATTCCATTTGAGTTTGAAACAGTGGCATGTGTTAATGACTTAACGAGAATTACAGCTACGGGCACAGTTCCGGATTTACACCGGATTCCCTATTGAGCAAATTTGCACCAATTGCGCCGCAAAAGTAATTATTTTTATGAACTGAATTCGTAATCCCCCTTATTGTTATTTAAACCTAATACGAGTAGTGGAGGTGATGATAAAATGAAAATTTATACTTTTTTCAAAGACATCAATTTATTACTGCCTGTCTTAATTCTTTTGAGTCTATAATCAGGTATCCATTCGTGCTGTATTCTTTGTTGATACCTTTTTACTAAATTTGCAGCTCACGAGCATATTGACATTATTAAAGCTTTTCAACTTGACTTTCGACCCTTTCAAAATAGATTTACCTGTAAAAGAAATTATTACTGAAACCAGAGAACTTCTGGCAAATCAGAATACACTCATTATTTCAGCCCCTCCAGGAGCAGGGAAAAGTACTTTGTTGCCACTAGCCTTAATGGAAGAAACCTGGCTGAAAGGACAGAAGATTCTGATGTTGGAACCACGACGTTTGGCAGCTAAAAGTATCGCGATACGTATGGCTTCTCTTCTGGGAGAGGAAGTGGGACAGAGTATTGGTTACCGCATTCGTTTCGAAAAGCGCGTTTCAAAGGCCACACGTGTTGAGGTTCTGACAGAAGGGATTCTAACCCGAATGTTACAGTCCGATAATGCCCTTGAGGGGGTGGGTATGGTTATTTTCGATGAGATTCATGAGAGAAGTCTGCATGCCGATCTGGCTCTTGCTTTGTGTAGAGAAGCTCAGGATATCTTACGCCCTGATTTACGCATTATGCTGATGTCAGCTACTATCAATAGCACCGAATTGAGTGATCGGTTAAAAGCAAAGGTGATTGAAAGTCAGGGGCGACAGTATCCTGTTGATCTGATTTATACCGATGCTAGTGATGTGAGATTACTTCCTGAAATAACTGCTAATACGGTTGTTAGGGCAGTGAAGGAACAATCTGGCGATACGCTGGTCTTTTTACCAGGTGAGGGAGAAATCCGGAAATGTGAAGCCTTGCTCAAGGCACAGTTTTCTGATATCATGATCTATCCCTTATTTGGTATGCTGGCAGGTAATCAGCAGCAGGCAGCCATCATGCCCGATAGGCAAGGGCGAAGAAAAATTGTACTTGCAACTGCCATTGCCGAAACCAGTTTGACCATTGAAGGCATTCACACTGTTGTGGATTGTGGTTTTAGTCGGGTATCTCGATTCGATTCCAAAACAGGTTTATCACGATTGGAAACCATCGAGATATCTAAAGACTCTGCTGATCAGAGAGCAGGGCGTGCAGGACGATTGGGACCAGGGGTTTGTTATCGCATGTGGTCCTTGGCATCTCATAACCGACTAAAGAAACACCGTATACCCGAAATATTGGAAGCCGACTTAAGCTCTCTAGTTTTGGAAATGGCCGCTTGGGGAGTAGAGGATATTCAGGAACTCACATGGTTGAGTCCGCCACCTGCAGGGGCAATTGCACAGGCTAGTGAAAGTCTTCATGAGCTTGAAGCACTGGAGGATTATAAAATTACCGAACATGGGCGTCAGATCCAGAAACTACCCTGTCACCCTCGTATTGCCCATATGCTACTCAAGGCTAAGGAGGAAGACTTGTTAGCACTGGCTACCGATTTGGCTGCACTTTTGGAAGAGCGAGACCCTTTGCCTCGTGAAACAGGCATCGATATTAATTTGAGAATAGAGGCTTTGCGTCGTCATCGTAAGGGTGATAGAACGCTTAGAACTCTCAATCGAATTGAGAAAGTGGCCTCTTCGTACAGGCAACTCTTCAATATAAAAGCGGACAATGGCCTTGTTGATCCTTATGAAACGGGTGTGATTTTGGTTCAGGCTTATCCTGAACGAATTGCACATGCAAGTCCCGGAACCAATGCGCGTTTTATGATGGCTAATGGGAAGCAAGCTATGACGAGTCATCAGGACGATTTGGCTTATGAGCCCTGGTTGGCTATTGCCCATGTTGATGATAGGGAGCGTGGAGGAAAGATCTTTATGGCTTCGGCTCTTAATCCGCAAGACTTAGCTCCATTGGTAAAAGAGCGCGAAAATATTGTTTGGGACACACGCAAGGGAGGATTGATAGCGACTAAGGAGCTGAGAATTGGTCGTATCGTTTTGCAATCGAAACCACTTCGCCAGCCCGATGAGGAGCAAGTTGTAAGTGCTATTTCTAAGGCCATTGAGAAGGAGGGAGCCAGCCTTTTGAATTTTAGCCCTGAGTTTATGCAATGGCAGAATCGAATTTTGAGCTTACGAAAGTGGCAAGCAGATGATGAGTGGCTAGATGTGAGCACCGATAATCTTCTGAAAAGCAATATGGAATGGTTAAGTCCCTATCTATCCCGTATACGGAAACCTGAAGATTTGGCTAAGATTGATCTTGAGGAAGTTTTGCAAAATCATTTGCCTTGGGAGAAACAAACGAAATTAGATAAGTTTGCTCCTAAGCATTTTATTGTACCCAGTGGTTCAAAAATTAA
>NZ_JBTCHQ010000013.1:0-135366 GCF_054254355.1 Ancylomarina sp. YFZ004 | reverse complement strand
CAGAGGGATCACAATAAGACAAGCGAAAGTCTTTCAAATAAAATTAGCACGATTCCTTAGCTCAGCTGGTAGAGCACATCACTTTTAATGATGGGGTCCTGGGTTCGAACCCCAGAGGGATCACGAAAAAAGAGATTGCCATATGGTTAATCTCTTTTTTTATACCCCCACTCACAAATCAGACTCACTCCTCTTTTATTATAGAATTCCTATTATCTTTGTATAAAAATTAAGATAGATGAGTTTATATAAATTAGCCATACGCCCGATTCTTCTTCAGTTTGATCCAGAATCTGTTCATAAGTTTACTTTTAAATGCTTTAAACTATTTCAAAGATCAGCGCTTATCCGATCAATAGTTTCAGCACAGTTTAGCGTCAAAGATCCTAGACTAGTGAGAAATTTATTTGGCTTGACATTTCAAAATCCTATTGGTTTAGCTGCTGGTTTAGATAAAAATGCTGAAGCTTTCGATTTTTTGGGAAGTATGGGCTTTGGTTTTATAGAAATTGGTACGGTTACACCCAAAGCACAAGCAGGAAACCCTCTCCCACGCCTTTTTCGCTTTGTAAATGACAAGGCTTTAGTAAATCGCATGGGATTTAATAACGAAGGCGTAGAAGAAGTTGTTCAGCGTTTACGCAAAAAAAGAACTCAAATTCTCATTGGTGGGAACATTGGCAAAAATAAACTCACCCAAAATGAAGATGCAACAAGTGATTATATCAAATGTTTTGATGCCCTCTACCCTCTTGTTGACTACTTTGTAGTAAATGTGAGCTCGCCAAACACACCAAATTTAAGAGAACTGCAAGAAAAAGAACCTCTAAAAAAGCTCTTGAGTGACTTGATGGACATAAATTGTTCCAAAGGAAAAATTAAACCTATTCTTCTTAAAATAGCACCAGATCTTAATCAGTCTCAGCTCGATGATATCATTGAAATCGTAAAAGAAACAAAGATTGATGGCATTGTTTCATCAAACACGACCATTTCGAGAGATGGTTTAAGCTATACTGATGAGCAGATTAAAAAAGTAGGTGCTGGAGGCATGAGTGGTCAACCCCTTCGTGATCGTTCCACTGAGGTAATTAGATACATTCATAAGAAATCGAATGGTCGTATTCCCATAATTGGTGTTGGTGGTATAATGAGCAAAGAGGATGCCTTAGAAAAACTGGATGCCGGAGCTTCTCTTATTCAACTCTACACAGGTTTTATATACGAAGGCCCAGCCTTGGTTAAAGCCATAAATAAAGAGATACTTCGAAGATAAACGTCTTCTCATAATTATATTTTAAATACAATATTCAACTATGTTCTCTTTACCTAAAATGGGCTAAACATTGTATCTCTATTTCTGAAACGCATATTAGGCAGATAAATATTAAAGGAAAGGCTTTTTCATTTCAAATCAATTCAATTTTGATACTGCTCATGTTTTTCAATGCCACACAACGCTTAAGCTAAACCCCTTTTATGGTTTGTGAACCAAGAAGGCTTTTAGCGAAATTGGGTTTATGTGATGTTGCCAAATCGTTTCCTTTTCAACATTTCTAAATAAATGTCCTCAACATGCTCTCGAGCCCAAGTCGTTCGTCTCAAAAATCCAAGGCTTGATTTCATTGTAGGGTTGTATTTGAAACAGCGAATATTGACACGCTCTCCGAGATATTCCCAACCATAATGCTCTACCAAACGTTCTAATACCACAACTAATTTCACTCCATGCAACGGATTATTTAATTCTTCTTCAGTAGCTTGTCTCCTGTTTCGTCTAGCAGGTTTCGCTTCATTCAGCATTTCATTTGTCTTAGGTTTGAACTCTGTAACTGAAAGCTCGTCTGATTGCTTCTGTTTATCAGTCGACTCTATCTTTTGATTATTTTTTATGTCCATTGTTTGTAAATGTTTCGTTGTATTCGTTTATAAAATGAAATACTGAATTATAATATTAACAGAGAAATATCGAATATGTTCAATTTCATACTTTAATGCTTGCCAAAGTTCCTAATAATGTAGGCTGTTATTTCTTATATATATTTTGAAAAAGTATTGTTATCCTAGCTTATTGGAGAGCTAACAACACTAAAAATTTAAGTTCGCAAAATTAAAGATAAATTCGACTAATCAATATTCAAAAGTCAAGCAAAATAAATATTCTTCATAAAATAGAAGCACTCTTCATAATCCTGCTAGTAGTAAATATGCGCTTCTCACTTAGATCCATTAAAAAAAACACCTTAGGATATGCCTTTAAAACTGCTTAACACCAGCCCATCAAGCATACCGAATAATCGGAATGCTCCCTCCTATCCTTCGGCTCCATTTCGACTTCGCTCAATGCAACGCGCTCAGGAATCAGGAGGGAAAATGCTTACTTATTAGAACTGTTGTTTATACTCATGTTCTCTTTTATCTAAAAAAGGGTTTAACTTTGTATCTCTATATTTCTGAAACGCATATAAAGCATCAATGGAGGTTTTCATCAACCATACAGCAGTAAGTATATTCAAAGGTGCACGCCTATCGGATGCAGTCTTGAAGTATTCAAAAGAAAGCCATAAACTTTTAATGAATCATCAGATTCGGCTTGAAGATGAACGTGGAAACTCAATGGATGCTGATGGATGTTTATGGGATGGGATTGAACTTTTTATTAAAAACAAAGCAAAATGATCAAAACAATTAAACCCTTATTCTTCCTCTCACTCATACTGCTTCTTGGAGCATGTAGTAAGGACTCATCCAATACTATTGTAGTCGAGAATAAGAGTGAAGATATCATCATTCTTCACATAAACGATGTTCATGCAGAAATCGATAATTTCCCAAAAATTGCAGCTTATATCAATGAACTTAGAGAAACCAACGATAATGTTTTTTTATTTTCTGCGGGTGACTTATTTAGTGGAAATCCTTATGTAGACCGACACAATAAACCAGGTTACCCAATGATCGATTTAATGAATAAGTTAAAATTCGATGCTGCAGTAATTGGTAATCATGAGTTTGATTATGGACAAGAAACTTTGAATAATCGAATAGAGCAAGCTAATTTCCCTTTCGTTTGTGCCAATATAGATGCTGGAAATGCAACATTAAATCAACCTAATGCTTACACAACACTTACAAGCAATGGGGGATTTGAAATTAAAATATTAGGTCTTATTGAGACAGGGACAGAGATTAATGGCCGTTATATACCATCAACACATCCTGATAAAGTTGAAGGAATAGAATTTCCTTATTATATAAGTGAGGCTAAAAATTACACTTACCTAAAAAAGAATGACAACCTATTTGTTGTTTTATCACATTTAGGTGAAAATTCTGATAGAAAATTAGCCATTGAATACAATGAAATTGATCTTATAATTGGTGGACACTCACATAAAGTTATCAAAAATCCTTATGAAGAAAATAATGCTTTAATCTGTCAAGCTGGTTCTAAAGGCAGATATATTGGTCGTGTAGATATAAAAATTGAAGATGGGCTTGTGCTTTCAAAATCTGCTAAACTCATAGAAGTAGAAAACTTAACTAAAACAGATTCGGAAATTGCTTCATTAGTTAGCGAATACAACGATAATCCTGCTCTAAACAAAGTCATCGCCCAAAATTTAGCAGAATTCAATAATAAAGATGAGATAGGTGCACTAATGACAGATGCAATTAATTGGAAATTGGAGACTGACATTGCCTTTCAAAATAAAGGAGGAATTAGATCGTGGTTACCTCTTGGAGATATAAAAATTAAACACGTTTACGAACTGGATCCTTTTAATAATGAGGTCATCATTTATGAAATGACTTGTGATGAGATTCGCTCTCTAATTAATGGAACAGGAAGTGGTGATTTGAAAGTAGCTGGTATACAGTATCGCTACATGGAACAAGGTATTCAACTTGAAGACTATGATGGAAGAGAATTGGATGAAAGTAAAACCTATAAAGTTGGACTCAATTCTTATGTAGCAAGTGCCTATACATTCGATCATACCGATGAAGGACAAAATTCCTATGTGATTACTGCCGATTGTTTAATTGATTTTCTTAAAAATGAAAAAGAGATTAACTATTCAGGAGTTATACGTATTTTGGGCACAAAATAAACAAGCTCTATTATGAATGTCAAGAAAATTAGTGCAGCAATTCTTGTTGTTTTAGGTATCATACTTATTACATATGGCTTTACTGAACTCAACAGCTTAGAGTCACAATTTACACGTGCCCTGGGACAAAAAGATAATAATGCAACTGGAAGCATTATTGGTGGTGCTGTATCGGCGATTATTGGTTTGTATCTAATGTTTCGCAAAAAATAAGCCAAATTAAGACATGAAAAAGGGGATAAACTGTTTAGTTTATCCCCTTTTATAATATATCGTTTCTTCTTTCTATACAAGTTCTAATTAATCATCTTTGAAGATTGAATTAAGCTAACCCTTAATACAATATGTCCGTTAGGTCTATTCCCAATAAACTCAGGTTTAAATCCAGCAACTTCCAATTCACTCTTTACCAATCTAATTAACTCAGAGCTTACGTGATTAAAGTGATGAGCGACAACTAAATTCCCTTTATTGAATTTTTGTTCAAACTTATCTAGAATCTTACTTACTTCAATTTTATGCTGCTGAATCTCTTTTTCTACAATATGCGAATATGCGGTTACGTTTTTCATAACTAAATAGAATTAAAGGTGAAAAAATAGATTTTGTTTAAACTGAATCAACATGAACTAAAATTTTTAATAGTTCCCTCATTGAGAATCACATTCAATTCTCCGTCCACTCTTTAAACAATACTTTTAATTTCAAACAGAAAAGTTTTTTTTTAACTTCGCTATCACAAATATAAACCTTTTATTCATAAATCAATGACGAAACTCGCTTTTTATTACACTAATATCATTTTTTCGCTGATTAACGACAATACTCTTTTTTCACATATTTCATAAAGTGCAAATTCTTAAACACATTAGCTTTTACATACAAATCTTTCACTACTCATTAATAATAAATCCAAACTCGATCAGCATGAAAGGGATTTCTTCTTTCAAATGTAGATAAATGGTAATATTCCAATCATCGGTATACTTGATATTATGAGTTAAGAAGATGCCTTAGAAAAGTTAGAAGTTGGGGCTTAACTTACTTTCAGGTGCTTATTCCATAGTGTTCCTTTTTTTGTGTAAGGCTATATTAGGACGAGACAAATGACATGAAAAAAGGGGATAAACAATTCAGTTTATCCCCTTTTATAATATATCGTTTTTTCTTTCTATACAAATTCTAATTACACATCATTGCAGATTAAATTAAGCTAACCCTTAACACAATATGTCTGTTAGTCTATTCCCAATAAACTCAGGTTTAAAACCTGCAGATTGCAATTCATGCTTTACAAATCTAATTAGCTCTGAACTTACTTGATTGAAATGATTGAGCAACAACTAAACTTACTTGATTAAATTTTTGTCCAAACTTATCTAGAATCTTACGTGCTTCAATTTTATGCAGCTGAATTTCTTTTTCTACAATATGCGAGTATGCGGCTACGTTTTTCATAACTTAATAGAATTAAAGGTGAAAAAATAGATTTTGTTTAAACTGAATCAACATGAACTAAAATTTTTAATAGTTCCCTCATTGAGAATCACATTCAATTCTCCTTCTTCTCTTTAAACATTGTTTTAATTTCAAACAGAAAAGTTTTTTATAAAACTTCTCGATCACAAATATAAACCTTTTATTAATAAACCAATGACTAAACTCGCCTCTTCTTACACTAATGTCACTTTTTTAATGATTAACGACAATGCTCTTTTTTTCCATATTTTATAAAGTGCAAATTTTTAAGCACATTAGCTTTTACATTCAAATCTTTCACTACTCATTAATAATAAATATAAACTCGATCAGCATGAAAGGGATTTCTTCTTTCAATTTTAGATAAATTGTAATATTCCAATCATTGGTATGCTTGATATTATGAGTTAAAAAGATGCCTTAGAAAAGTTAGAAGTAGGGCTTAACTTACTTTCAGGTGCTTATTCCATAGTGTTCCTTTTTGTGTAAGGCTATATTAGGACGAGACAAATGACATGAAAAAAGGGGATAAACAATTCAGTTTATCCCCTTTTATAATATATCGTTTTTTCTTTCTATACAAATTCTAATTACACATCATTGCAGATTGAATTAAGCTAACCCTTAACACAATATGTCCGTTAGGTCTATTCCCAATAAACTCAGGTTTAAAACCTGCAGCTTCCAATTCATGCTTTACCAATCTAATTAACTCAGAGCTTACTTGATTGAAGTGATGAGCAGCAACTAAACTTCCTTTATTGAATTTTTGTTCAATCTTATCTAGAATCTTACGTGCTTCAATTTTGTGCTGCTGAATTTCTTTTTCTACAATATGTGAGTATGCGGCTACGTTTTTCATAACTAAATAGTATTAAAGGTAAAAAATAGATTTTGTTTAAACTGAATCAACAAGAACTAAAGTTTATAATAGTTCCCTCGCTGAGAATCTCATTCAATTCTCCTTCTTCTCTTTAAACATTGTTTTAATTTCAAACTTTTCTTTCACAATTATAAATCTTTTTATTCAAAAATTAATGATGAAGCTTAAATTAATTTACGTGAACGTCGATTTTTCATTGATGAATGAAAAAATGTTTTTCTCTCATATTTTATAAAGTGCAGATTTCTAAGTACATTCGCTTTTACACACAAGTCTTTTAGTATTTATTCAGAATGCATCTAAATTCGACCAACATTAAAAGGTCTTCTTCATTCAAATGAGGATAAAAACCAATTAAAGCATTCCAGAGTTCAGTTTTGGATTGAAACCCATCTTTTTGAATTTCATTTACACTCATACGATTAATTGTCTTAAATGTTATTCCTGTAATCTCAATTGGCATACTCGAACCATCAGAGAAGTCAGCCATTGCCTGACCTAAAGGGTAATGTGGTTCATCTATTCGAGCTGTTTGTATTTTTTTACCAAGACGTATGTCTTGATAAAAACTTTCGTGAAAATGTATTCTTACCATCCTATTTAAATATTATTCGCTTTCAATTTCATTCAATACCTAAAAGGTATTTATCTTAATATAAAATCATTACTTTTAACTAAACAATTCTATGAATTTCTAGATTTAAAATTTCTTTTATGAAAAGAGCAATTTTCTGTTTATTAATAAGCTTAAGCTTTCAATTGCTTGGTTTTTCACAAAACTATTCTAATATTGACTTCGCACATCGTATTTCTGAGAAAGATATTGAAAAAAATGTCGAAGCTCTTTGCTCTTATAAAATGCAGGGACGTGAAACGGGAACAAAAGGACAAAAAAATGCAGCAGTCTATATCTATTCCCAATTTAAACATGCAGGATTAAAGGCGATTGATAAAAGTCAGGATAGCCTATCCTACTTTCAATCCCTTAATCTTTCCAAACTGAGATTACCTTCAGGAACAATAAAAGTTAACAAGAGAACTTTTCGCAATTATAAGGATTTTGTGGCCGCCCCTGTGCAAGATTCAACTTTCAAAGATTTGGATATCGTTTTCATCGGCAATTCTCCCATCGAAAACTATTCCGAAATTGATTTCACCAACAAAGCGGTTTTATTTCTTACAACAAACTTCCACAAAGCTTTTTCTGAAGCATTTCAAATATGGAAACATTCCAAACCAAGCCTAATCTTATTTTGCGATCCAATAAACAACTGCTTGTTTGATCGATTTATACATACAAGTAAGAGCATGAGAAATAAACGTTTTCGTTTAAAGGAACCTATTAATATAGCTGATACAATAAGATCTAGTAAAGAATTAGATTTATACGACTATATAAGAACCCAACAAATTATTCCTATTTCTACTCGACTTGCAAAAGCGATAACAAGCTTAAAACTAAAACAGCTAAAAAATATCGTCACGAATCAAAATCAAACAACACCTATAAAAACCCATCTGCAATTGCAGTTAATAAAGAATGATGAAATAATAAAAACAGAAAATGTTATATCTTTAATAGAGGGCACAGAAAAACCTAATGAATACATTGTTATCTCTGCTCATTACGATCATTTAGGTGCTCATAAAGGCTTAGTCTTTCACGGAGCCAATGATAATGCTTCTGGAACTTCGGCACTAATTGAGATAGCAAAAGGTTTTAAGGATGCCTGCAAAAAGAACAAGCTACCTAAACGTAGTATTCTATTTGTGGCCTTTACAGGTGAAGAAAAAGGCCTGCTTGGCTCACGGTTCTTTATTAACAACTCGCCCGTCCCTTTAAAATCGATCAAAGCAAACTTAAATATGGATATGTTGGGACGAATTGATACCAATCATGAACTTTCTAATTACGTTTATTTATTGGGAACCTCGGACTTAAATCCAAAGCTTAAACAATTAAGTGACAGTTTAAACAGCTTGCATCCAAATTTAATTCTAGATTATGAATACGATCAGCCTCACAACCCACTCTATGGTGCTTCAGATCAAGCTTCCTTTGTAGAAAAAGGTATCCCCTCCATTATGTATTTCAATGGGCTACACGATGATTATCATACAACAAATGATACGGCTGATAAATTGAATTATAAAAATATTAAACGGGTTGCACAACTCGTATTCTTAACAGCTTGGGAACTCGCTAATCAAAACTAGTATAATTGCATAAATCTAATTTTTAATAGGTTTCGTGTACAATTTCGATACTTTTATCAAGGATATAAAACAAACATGAATTCAATTAATCTTATTATTTGTTCAATTTAATTCTGATTTTTCGGATAAGAACACTATTTTTGTATAATATAATCAACAACATCTTGTTTATGAGAGCTATTCTACCCTTATCGATAATTAGCCTAAGTTTATTATTATTCTCATGTCAAAAAGAATCTAAGCATTCTGGATATGTAGATGAAAATGAAGCTTTAGTTGAAGATTTAATAAAAGTAAAAGGTGATTCAAGAACTTACAACTATGATTTTAAAATTCTGGAGGAACCAAAATCTGAAGGTGTGAGTTATTATGAACCAAGCTCAATTATTGAATGCTTTTCCAGTATTCCTAAGGAAATGAGAGATGCGATTCATTTACCACTCTTGAGTGATTTTCCATTCACAACAGGAATCCAAAAAGCCAATATTGTTACCTTTTGGAACGCTTTTAATACCCTTATCTTTGAAATTCAAATATCGTTCTTCGAAAACACTGCTGAGTATAAGGCTGACAATCAGGATTTTTTCATCATCTCAGCTACCCAACTGACTGATAATCCTTTCATAGACGATCCTAATTCAAGTGATGATCCAATTGATCAGTGGCGAATTGATTTTAATGTAGATGGAGCTGATAGTCCTGAAGAAGTTGTAATTTATAGGGATTTAGAATTAACAGATGATTTGCCATTATTCTTTAAAAACTTGTTCCCACACTGGTCTACCATGTATCCTTATTATTCATATGACCCAATTAAAAGTACAATTGAACACACCTCAACGGGTTCTAAAGTGTATTATGCATGGCACGATGGCTTACTTTTCCAAATTGGATACAAATTTACTGATGATACAATTGATATGGAAGCTGTTGTTCGTAAGATCATTTTAGGAGAATAAAACAAAATATCTATAAGCCCTCACAATGCCTTTTAAGGTGTCGCAAGCCATTCTGTGTTTCTTCATCAGAATAGTGATGCCAAAAGCTGTCAAAGCCATGCTCTACTCCATGCAGATACTCAAAACTGTGGGGTAGTTTTATTTCATCCAAATAATCATGCATGGCAAAACTAGCCTTTCTATTCTGATTTCTAACAAATCGATCTTCAGTTCCGATTTCCATATAGAGTTGAACACCTGATTCAATTAGCGCAGCTTTATTCTTTAGTGCCAACTCTTTATTTTCAGCTAGCGTGTAATCACTCACATAGCCCATTGAAATAACAGACTTAAAGCTATTGGGGTATTTAAACAGATAATGTAAAGCTCCACCTCCTCCTCTGGAATGGCCTTCAAGCGAAACACCTTCTTTCTCTCCACCAGCCTTAAAATGATCTCTACAGAACTGAATAAACTCACCATTTAGTTCTGGGATGAGTAAAGATTCGTTCTCAGGCGTAAACCATTGAATTTTATCTCTATCATTATCCCCTCGAATACCTGCAATCACAATATCATTAAGCTCACCTGATAAAATCCATTCATTAAGCTGATCAGCCTTTACATACTTTTGAAAAGTTGTTTCATCTCCTCCTTGACCATGTAAAAACAAAAGCAAGCTATAATTCCCATTCGGATTCCAATTGGGAGGCAAATAAACGAAGTACGGCACTGTAGAACGCATTTCACTTTCGAATGATGAAATCGTAAATTGCCCTGGTGCATTAGAATAATTAAAGCTTGATGACATATGCAGAGTAATAATGAATTGAATAACAAAAATAGCTTTTTTCAAAACTAAGAGAGATGTTCCAAGCAATTTAAATTCGATACAACAAAAAATCCTGACAGTTCGAAAACATGTCAGGATTAATTTGGTTAAGCTGTTAGAAGCTTAGGATAAATAGTGGCTATAAGTATTAATATCTAAAGTCTCCAGTGATTTTTTACAGAATGAGTAGATAAAGGCACTTGCCAATCTAGCATTCGTTACTAAAGGCACATTTAGATCGATGGCTGCACGTCTTATTTGATAATCGTTGAAAAGCTCGTTTTCGCTTAAGTTCTTCGGAATGTTGATCACGAAATCAACCTCTTTACTTCGAATCAAATCCAAGGCTGTTTTTTCACCCTTTTCATCTGGCCAAGCGACAGCTTCTATCTCAACTCCATTCTCAGAAAGGAATTTTGCAGTCCCACGTGTCCCATATAGTTTGTAGCCTTTCTCTTGAAGCATCTGAGTACTCTGAAGAAGTTCAACTTTTGAGCGAATAGGTCCACTACTAATCAAAACGCCCTTCTTCGGGATTCGATAACCTACTGATAACATTGATTTTAGTATCGCATCATAGTAATCAGGCCCGATACAACCAACTTCACCCGTCGAAGCCATATCTACACCTAAAACCGGGTCAGCTTTTGACAATCTAGAGAAGGAGAATTGTGAGGCTTTCACACCAATATTTTCCAATTCGAACATAGATGGCATTTGCGTAGGAATCGTTCCATTAAGCATGGCCTTAGTTGCCAATTCCACAAAATTAAAGTCCATTACTTTCGAAACAAATGGGAAACTTCGACTGGCTCTCACATTACATTCGATCACTTTAATATCGTTATCCTTTGCCAACAACTGCATATTAAATGGTCCTGTAATATTTAAAGATTTGGCAATCTCGGCCGCTATCTTACGGATTCTACGAATGGTTTCAAAATACAGCTTCTGTGGTGGGAATACTAAGGTGGCATCACCTGAGTGTACCCCTGCGAATTCGACATGTTCAGAGATCGCATCAATCAGAACGACACCATCTTTTGCTACACCATCGAACTCGATCTCTTTAGCTTGCTGAATGAATTCACTCACAACCACAGGGTATTGTTTCGAAACCTGTGTTGCCAGATTTAGGAAATGCTCCAATTCGTTCTTATTGGATACCACATTCATAGCGGCTCCCGATAGCACATAACTTGGACGAATCAGAACCGGGAAGTCAACCTCATCAATAAAGGTATGAATGGCCTCAATACTACTCAATTCCGCCCAACGTGGCTGATCTACACCCAAATCATCTAACATCGCAGAGAAGGTCTTTCTGTTCTCCGCTCTATCAATACTTTCAGGAGATGTACCTAGAACCTTAACATCTGCATCGTGTAAGCGCATCGCAAGGTTATTAGGTATTTGACCACCTACAGATACAATAACACCCTTAGGCTGTTCTAGCTCGATAATATCCAAAACCCTTTCGAATGACAGTTCATCGAAGTATAAACGATCACACACATCGTAATCAGTACTCACCGTTTCAGGGTTGTAGTTGATCATGACTGAACGGTAACCTTCTTTCTTCACACCACTCAAAGCATTTACGCTACACCAGTCGAATTCCACACTGGAACCAATACGATATGCACCTGACCCAAGAACTATAACCGACTTATTGTCATTCTCATAAACCAAGTCATCTTCACTACCACTATAAGTCAAATATAAGTAGTTTGTTTGTGCTGGATATTCAGCTGCAAGCGTATCTATTTGCTTCACAACCGGGGTAATTCCAAGTTTCTTACGGCAATTTCTAACTTGTAGAAGTTCAGATTCCATATTCCCATCAACTGGCTTTAAAACAAAACGAGCAATTTGAAAATCGGAGAAACCATACACTTTAGCTTTACGAAATAGATCTGTATTCAGAGAGTTTAAATCATTGTACTTTTTAAGATCCCATTTTAACTTACTGATATTCTCTAGCTTACTTAGGAACCATTTATCAATTGCTGTCAAGTCATGAATCTGGTTGACTGAGTATCCTTTTTCAAAAGCCTGAGCGACAGCAAATATTCTCATATCTGTAGGGTTAGCCAATTCCTTATCAACATCCTCGAACTTGGAATTTTGGTTGCCCACAAATCCGTGCATACCCTGTCCAATCATTCTCAGACCTTTCTGAATGGCTTCCTCAAAGTTTCGACCAATGGCCATCACTTCTCCAACCGACTTCATACTCGAGCCAATCTCCTTGGTGACACCTTCGAACTTATTCAAGTCCCAACGTGGTATTTTACAAACCACATAGTCGAGAGCAGGTTCAAAACAAGCTGTCGTTGTTTTGGTTACTGCATTCTTTAAATCCTGGAGTGCATAACCTAAACCAAGCTTTGCTGCTACAAAGGCTAAAGGATAACCAGTTGCCTTAGAAGCCAGTGCAGAAGAACGAGATAAACGAGCATTCACCTCAATCACTCGGTAATCCTCAGAGTTTGGATCCAAAGCATACTGAACATTACATTCTCCAACCACACCAAAGTGACGAATAATCTTAAGGGCAAGCGATCTTAGCTTGTGATATTCTGAGTTGGTTAGTGTTTGTGATGGTGCAATAACGATACTTTCTCCTGTATGAATTCCAAGAGGATCGAAATTTTCCATATTACATACCGTAATACAGTTGTCGTAAGCATCACGAACCACCTCGTATTCCACTTCTTTCCATCCCTTCAAGGACTCTTCAACTAAAATTTGAGATGAATAAGACAAAGCGTTTTCTGCTAAGGTTCTTAGCTCATCCATATTATTACAAAATCCTGAGCCTTGACCACCCAAAGTAAAGGCTGCACGAATAATGATTGGGAAGCCCAACTTTCCTGCTGCATCCAAAGCCCCATCAATTGACCCTACCGCCATACTCTTTGGCGTTTTTACATCAATCGAGCGAAGTTCATTTGCAAAAACCTCTCTATCTTCTGTTTTGATGATGGTCTCGATAGGTGTTCCAAGAACCTTCAAGTTATATTTTTCAAGGGTTCCTGCATTGAATAGCTCAATACCGCAATTCAATGCTGTTTGTCCACCAAATGCCAAAAGAATACCATCTGGCTTCTCTTTTAGTATCACCTGCTCGACAAAATAAGGCGTTATAGGTAGAAAATAGATTTCATCTGCGATACCTTTCGAGGTTTGAACTGTTGCAATATTGGGATTAATAAGTACCGTTTTGATACCTTCCTCTTTCATAGCTTTTAGAGCCTGAGATCCCGAGTAATCAAATTCACCTGCTTCACCAATCTTAAGCGCTCCGGAACCTAATACCAATACCTTCTTTATGTTATGAGTCATGTTTTTCTGAGTTAATGTTAATTCTGATATCCCTTTTTTCACTTTAACCTTTCTACTTTAAGTACTTTACCCTTTGTACTCTTCCATCATTGCAATGAAATCATCGAATAAGAATTCGGTATCAGTTGGTCCACTTGAGGCTTCAGGGTGAAACTGAGAAGAAAAGAAAGGCTTGGTTTTGTGCTTGATTCCCTCACAGGTATTATCATTAGCATTTTCAAACAAAACCTCCCAATCCGATGGTAATGTTGTCGTATCGATCGCATAACCATGATTTTGAGAGGTAATATAACATCGCTTTGTCCCTTTTAAAAGGACAGGCTGATTGTGAGAACGATGTCCATACTTTAACTTATAAGTATCAGCTCCTGCTGCTAAAGCCATCAGCTGTGTTCCCAAACAAATTCCCATTATTGGCTTATCCTGATCTAAAGCTGTTTTCACGTGTTCAATAGCCTTAACATTCTGTTTCGGATCACCTGGTCCATTAGAAATAAACAAGCCATCGTAATCTTCATTCGTAAAGTCAAAATCGTAAGGAACACGAGTAACTGTCGTATCACGCTTCAAAAGGCAACGAATGATATTATTCTTACAACCGCAATCCAACAGTAGAACTTTGTGTTTACCATTTCCGTAAGTCTTAATCTCTGTAGTGCTGACTTCAGAAACCAGATGTCGAAAATTAGGATCGATAAAAGATACATCCTCATCATTAACAACAATCTTTGCCTTCATACTTCCATTATTACGAAGCTTCTTGGTTAGTGCTCGTGTATCCACCCCATAAATACCTGGAATTTGATGTTCTTTCATCCAATCAGATAAACTTAAACTTGCATTCCAGTGGCTAAAGTCCTCCGTGTAATCCGATACAACAAAACCTGAAAGCTGGATCTTTTCTGATTCAAAATGACGAAACAAATCATCTTCTTTTCTGTCTCCGGGAACCCCATAATTTCCAATCAAAGGAAAGGTTGTCACCAAAATCTGACCTCGGTACGATGGATCACTCAAACTTTCAGGATAACCTGTCATAGCCGTATTGAAGACCATTTCTCCTGCCACAGACCCTTCATAACCAAAAGAAGTTCCATGATACTCGCTACCATCTTCCAGTATTAACTTTGCTTGTTTCAACATAAATTGTAATTATATAATGGTTGTTTATTATTCTTTATTCTACTGCCTTATAAGGTACTAACTTCTCCCCAATAAACTTTTATAGGCTTGATCGATCTTTTCGAAATTAAACGTCTGAATCGTTTTTTCTAGTTTCAATTTGATTTGCTCATTGCAGAGATTTCCAATACTGCCCTCGTGCTGATGCTTTAAATCACCATCGTACTTAAACTGTCCCGATTCTACCAATGCCCCAACTTCTTTGTAGGCATCACGGAAAGGAACGCCCTTGAGGACCAATTCATTTACCATCTCAACAGTAAACAGATACTGGTATTTTTCGTCCTCTAGTAAATTCTCATTGACTTTTACATTCGAAAGCATGGTTTTAGTCATTTCCAGACAGGATATTAATTGATCGAAAGCTGGCATGAAGAATTCTTTTGTTAGCTGATAATCTCTATGGTAACCTGAAGGCAGATTCGAACTGACTGCTTGAATCTGAGTCGGTAGTACTTGCAAAGAGTTTGCTTTTGCTCTTACTAACTCAAAAACATCCGGGTTCTTTTTATGCGGCATAATGCTACTACCCGTGGTAAACTCGTCAGCAAAACTGATAAAACCAAAGTTTTGTGAATTGTACAAGCAAGCATCCATGGCCAATTTCCCAATGGTGTAGGCCATATTAGAAAGTGCAGAAACAACTGCAAACTCCATTTTCCCTCTTCCCATTTGTGCGTAAACCACATTGTAATTCAGGCTTTCAAAGCCTAACAAATCTGTTGTCATCTGACGATCGAGTGGAAATGAGGAGCCATAACCAGCACCTGAACCAAGAGGGTTTTGATCTACTACTTTAAAGGCTGATTGTAACAAAGCCAAATCATCGCTCAAAGCCTCTGCGTATGCACCAAACCATAAGCCAAAAGATGATGGCATGGCCACTTGCAAGTGCGTGTAGCCTGGAATAATGACATCCTTATACTTCTCAGAATTTTCAATTAGCTGATCGAATAGTGCTTTGGCTTCATTCACCACTCTTTCTATTTCATGACGTGTGAATAGCTTTAAATCCAATAGAACCTGATCATTCCTTGATCTTCCAGAGTGAATCTTCTTACCCACATCGCCTAAAGCTTCTGTTAGTAGAAATTCAACCTGTGAGTGAACATCTTCAACACCGTCATCAATTGAAAAATTTCCATTTTGAATATCAACAAATATCTTTTGTAGTTCCTTCTCAACAAGAGCAAGCTCTTCTGGCTCCAATAGATTAATACTGGTCAACATTTTGCAATGAGCTAACGAACCCAATACATCAAAAGGAGCTAGCTGTAAATCAAGCTCACGATCTTTCCCAATCGTAAAATTTTCTACATTCTGATTAATCTTCGTGCCTTTATCCCAAAGTTTCATATCTATATTTTTTTAGGCTTATAACTAACTGCTGCCAGCTATAAGCTCCTTTATCCTTTTATCACTTTATCCTTTAACCTTGTATTTCCAAACCATTCAATAGCTGGTAATAAATCTCAACCCCTTCTTCAATTTCTAATAGATTGATGTATTCGTTTGCCGTATGAGATCGAGCTGAATTTCCGGGTCCAAACTTTAAAGTTGGAAAGCCCTTCATAATGGCCTGATCCGATGTCGTAGGAGAACCATAATAGCTTCTTCCCATTTTGATTCCAGCCTGAACCAGCGGGTGTTTCAAGTCGATACCTGAAGAATTCATTCTAAAGGATCTGGCTTTCACATCACTTTCAGTTTGGCCATTGATAAAAGTAAAAAGCTCCATATTGTTATAATGTTCATTACTTCTTATATCCACCACAAATCTGCAAGAATCTGGCACCACATTGTGCTGAGATCCAGCATCAATCTGAGTCACAGTCATCTTTACAGGACCCAGTATATCTGATTCCTTATCGAATTTGTAAGTCTGAAACCATTGCAAATCTTTCATGGCTTTCTCAATGGCATTCACACCTTCACCTCTGGCGGCATGTCCTGCTTTTCCTTTAGCTTCAACATCAAGTACCATCAGACCTTTTTCAGCAATTGCCATCTGCATAAGTGTTGGTTCACCAACAATGCCGATGTCAATCTTTCCAATCTCCTTTTGAATCAATTCAAACCCACCCTTACCCGATATTTCCTCTTCGGCAGAAGCTGCAAACACAAGATTGTATGGCTGTTCTTTTTCATCAAGTGCAAAAAAGGTTGCCATAAGAGAACACAAACATCCTCCAGCGTCATTCGATCCTAATCCGTACAATTTACCATCTTCTACAAGTGGATGAAAAGGATCCTTAGTCCAGGATGCCGAAGCATTTACGGTATCCAAATGAGAATTCAGAAGCAAGAGTGGCTTACCTTCAGAATTGTGTTTTCCGAAAGCCCAAACATTACTCCCTTTCCTATGGGTTTGATATTCATGACTTTTAAGAACACTCTCCATTAAATCAGTTGCCTGATCTTCTTCTTCACTATATGATTGTATGCCAATTAATCCCTTAAGGGTTTCAATTGCTAGTGCTTTATATGTATCTAAATTCATCATTAGAATTCTATCAATTCGGTTCCGCAATATTTATCTTTTGATATTCTCAGAAGGTCACCAATAATAACATGTACACCCTTATCAAAAGCTCTAAAAGCATTCTCTGTTTTTGGCAACATCCCTTTATTAATGCTCCCTCTTTCTTTCATTTCCTCATACATTCTAGAGTCAAGACTCTTCAGAAAACTCATATCATCCTCAGGATTAATTAAAACCCCCTGCTTCTCGAATGAATAGATTAGTTTAACCTGATATTTTTCACTTAATGCGATGGCTAATTCTGTTGCAACTGTATCAGCATTGGTATTCAATAGCTGTCCTTTTCCATCATGCGTAATGGCAGATAAGACTAAAACCTTATTCTTTTCAATGTAATCAGACAATGCCTCAGTATTCACCTCAAGAACGTCACCAACATAGCCGTAGTCGATGCTTGCATGCTGTCGTTTTTCAGCTAATATCAAGTTATCGTCAGCACCACATAAACCAATCGCTTGCTGATTCATAGCTTGAAGACCAGCAACAATCTTTTTGTTGATTAATCCTGCATACACCATACTGACAACTTTTAAAGTCTCCGCATTGGTAATTCTTCGTCCATCAATCATTGGCGAACTAATGCCCAATTGCTTAGCCAAATCAGAGGCAAGTTTACCTCCTCCATGAACCAAAAGCTTAGCACCTTCTATTTTTGCAAAAGCTTTAAGGCATTCTGACAGCTTACTTTCATCATCTATCAGATTGCCTCCAATTTTCACTAGTGTCAAATTCTTCATAACTATTGCTTTTCAATTAGTGATGAAAAATCGCTTATAAATACCTTGGCATCGGCCATTGTCAATGTCAAGGGTGGTAATAATCGTAAGGTCTTTTCGCCTGAAGCTCCTGTAAAGTAGGCCTTATCAAAAAGTAGAGCTGATTTAACTTCAGCCTTATTTTCTAAATCAATACCTATCATCAAACCTTTTGCTCTTATAGATTGTTCTCCAAGAATCTTTTTCAGTTCGTCTTCAAGGTATTCACCAACTCTTGCAGCATTTTCTATCAATTTCTCTTCTTTCATCACCTCCAAAACAGCGATTCCAGCAGCGCAGGCTAAATGATTCCCACCAAATGTTGTTCCCAACAAACCTGCTTTAGCCTCTAGTTTTGGGTTAATTAAAACTCCAGCAAGAGGAAATCCATTCCCCATCCCCTTAGCAGTTGTAATGATATCGGCTTTGATATTGGCGTGCTGATGTGCAAAAAACATCCCTGTTCTGCCATAACCAGATTGAATCTCATCGAGAATTAGAAGAGCTTCATGTTTTTGACACAAGCTTTCTGCCTCTTTTAGGAAATCGGTTTCTGGCATCACGACACCATTTACCCCTTGAATCCCTTCAATAATAAAAGCTGCGACATCACCATTTTCAAGCTCAGCTTTTAAGGCTTCCGTATCGTTCATCTCTATGAAAGCCACATTGTGCTTGGCATTATAACATGAAGCCAGCTTCGTATTATCTGTTACTGCTAGTGCGCCTCCTGTTCTTCCATGAAAAGCACCTTTTATGGCAATCACCTTTGATTTCCCTGTGTGAAAGGCTGCTAATTTTAAGGCATTTTCATTGGCCTCTGCCCCTGAATTACACAGGAATAGATTGTAATCATCGTAACCCGAAAGCTCACCCAACTTCTCAGCCAGTTGGTCCTGTAGTTTATTTTCAACCACATTGGAATAAAAACCTAAGCATCTCATCTGATTTTCAAGACGAAATAAGTAATGCGGATGTGAGTGTCCTATAGAAATCACACCATGACCGCCGTAAAAATCTTTATATTCTTTTCCCTCAGCATCGGCTAGCATAATGCCCTCACCTGAAACCAAATTGATATCGTATTTTGTATATGTATTGAATAATTGCATGCGTCCTATTTTTTTGGAGCCGAAGCCCTTTTACACCGAAAATCGGGACCAGCAAAGCTGGTTTTATCCTTTTTACTTTATCCTTTAAGCTTTTGAACCTTTAAAAGGCAACTGGCTTTAATCTTAAGCCTGCATCTTCAGCTAATCCAAACATGATATTCATATTCTGAACAGCCTGTCCTGATGCTCCTTTCAAGAGGTTGTCTATACTCGAAACAATAAGTAGCTTATCGCCATGTTTCTCCAAGTGCAAAATGCATTTATTGGTATTTACGGCCTGCTTCACATCTGTGTTTTCATCACTAATCACCACAAATGGATGATCCAGATAATAGTTCTGATAATGAACCATGGCTTCGATAAGGCTCCACTCACAAGTGGTATAAACCGATGCTAAAATACCTCGAGAGAAATTCCCTCTCACAGGGATAAAATTCAGTGCTTTATTAAAATCCGTTTGCAAATTCTTCAGACTCTCGTTTATTTCAGCTAAATGCTGGTGTTCGAAAGCTTTGTATAGTGATACATTATTATTCTTCCACGAAAAATGCGATGTTCCTGTTGGTGCCTGACCTGCTCCTGTCGATCCTGTAATGGCTGTTACATGTACTTCATCTTTCAGTGCTTGATGCTTTGCCAGTGGCAATAGAGCTAACTCAATGGCCGTTGCAAAACAACCCGGATTTGCAATGTACTTAGCTTCAGAAATGCTCGCTTTATTCATCTCAGGCAAACCGTAGACAAATTCATGCTCATCGCTTTCCAATCTAAAATCCATACTCAAATCGATGACCTTTAAATCCTCTGGCAAGTTGTTTTTTTCAAAAAATCTTTTGCTTTTACCATGACCTGAGCAAAGAAAAATCACATCGACAGCATTAAAATTGGCATCTGAAAAATTCAATGAACATTCACCTAGTAAATCCTGATGCACTTTACTGATGGGCTGTGCATTATGACTGCTCGACTGTACAAAAACGATCTGTGCCTCTGGATGCCAAAGCAAGAGTCTCAACAACTCTCCTGCGGTATAACCCGCTCCTCCTATAATTCCTATCTTTATCATTCTATTTCGCATTTATAGTGTGATAAATCTTCATCGAGTTCGCTAGGATTGTGGTAAAACCTTTCACATCATCGGCTGTCCAACCTTTATTTTTCTCTCCGTATTGTCCGAAAGCATCACTCATCAAGTCATTGGGTGTAATCACGCCCACCATCTGATAATATTTAGGATAAAGCATCAACTTCACTTCTCCTGTAACTGTTTTCTGAGAATCTTCAAGGAAACATTCTATATTTCTCATCAATGGCTCCAGGTATTGAGCTTCGTGTAGAAGCATGCCGTAGAAATCACCTAACTGATCCTTCCAATGCATTTGCCATTTACTTAGACAATGCTTTTCAAGCATTTCGTGAGCTTTCAGAATCAAAACAGGCGCAGCTGCTTCGAAGGCAACTCTACCTTTTGTTCCCAAAATGGTATCCCCAATGTGCATGTCTCTACCTATTCCGTAGGCCGATCCTATTTTTTCAATGGTTTTAATGGCATCAAGTGGATTTTCAAACTTTTGTCCGTTTACCGATACCAGTTCTCCCATTTCAAATCCAATACTAAGCTCTGAAGGCTCAGTTTGTGTTACTTGAGATGGATAAGCTTCCTCAGGAATGGTTTGATCCGATACTAAGGTCTCTTTCCCACCTATGCTAGTTCCCCAAATTCCTGCATTAATAGAATAAGCCATCTTCTCGAAAGCATCATCAATACCTGCTTCTTTCAGGTACTGAATTTCATCTTCTCTACTCAACTCCAGATCTCTAGTTGGGGTAATAATCTTGGCTTTAGGTGCCATTATTTGGAAGATTAAATCGAATCTGATTTGATCGTTTCCTGCTCCAGTACTACCATGAGCAATATAATCGGCACCAATTTCGTGGGCATATTGGGCAATAGCCATGGCCTGAAAAGCTCTCTCCGAGCTAACTGATAAAGGGTAGCAGTTATTCTTTAGAACATTACCCATTATCAGGTATTTGATACATTTTGCGTAATACTCTTCAGTCAAATCAATACTGGAATGTTCTATCACACCTAGTTTTTGAGTTTTATTCTCGATTGCGGCAAGTTCTTCGTCACTAAATCCGCCTGTATTTCCCAATACTGTATAAACTTTCATGCCCAAATCCTTCGATAAGTGAAGAGCACAGTATGTTGTATCTAATCCGCCACTGTAGGCTAAAACGACTTTTTTATCTTTTGTTATCATGATTCTGTTTTTGCTTCTGATTCTACTAAAATGATTTCTGAGGGTTTTTCGGATCGCACAACATGCCTGTACACAAACACATTTTGTGATTGGTTCTTTGTAGGATGTCGTAATTAATGCATGACGCACATCCTTGCCAGAAAGATTGATCTGTGGTGAGTTCCGAAAAAGTAACGGGCTTGTAAGCCAGGTCTGAGTTGATTTTCATGACCGCCAAGCTGGTGGTTAATCCGAAGATTTTTGCTTCGGGGAAACGCTTTCTCGATAAGTGGAAAGCTTTCTCTTTTATTTGCTTGGCCAAACCAACATAACGGTAGTCCGGATGGACAATAAGACCCGAATTGGCTACATATAACTCATGTTCCCAGGTTTCGATATAACAAAAACCGATAACCTTATTCCCTGCAAAGGCAATAACCGATTTTCCTTCCTGAAGTTTTTGAGCAATGTATAAGGGATTTCTCTTGGCTATCCCTGTTCCTCTTATTTTAGCAGCTGTTTCAATCATTTCGCAAATGTCAGTCGCATACTTGGTATGTATCACGCCCGATTCGATAACAGCTATTTCTTGTTTTATATCTACAGTTAATTCCATTTCTTTCTAAATCGCTAGGTTTCCCAGAATAAAGCTACGCCTGTCAGGCTTAACCATTTGTTGTTAATGTCAATATCAAAGCTCTCTTTTAAGCCGTTTGTTAGCTTGTCTTGTCGGAGCCTTAGCCGATCTTCTCTGTTAAAAAATGTGTTCATCTTGTTTAACTTTTATCTTGTTGTATCTTCTAATTTCTTTATTTAATTCTCTCTATATCTGCGCCTTTTAACGTTCATAGGGTACAAAAAAAGCCCACCGTAATCAACGGCAAGCTTATATATCCTATTTGAGTTAATAGCATATCAGACTCATCCGCCCCTTCAGGGTAGCAGTTCGAACGCAAGTGGCGTCGGCTTACTGTGTAGATCGTTGTTGGCATATGAGGTTCTGTTATAAATTAAGTGTCAAAAAAAATGCTCAAAAAAAAGGCTTACCGTTTAAACGGTAAGCCTTCTAAATATATCGTGGTCAATTCAGACTACACGACAATAGGACTCCTACCGCTTTCTTCGAAAGTGATCTGCGTCTTCGTCGTATGTTTAAAAATTGATTCATTGTTCTCTATTTTTATTCTTTTGGTACTCGATAATTTTACAAATTGGGCATAAAAAAAGCCTTCCGATATAAAGGAAAGCCTGGAAAATAATCCACAAACAATGCTCCCTTATTGTTGAAATAAAGATCTGCGTCGTCGTCGAATTATCATTTTTGTAGCCATGCTTTTTTTTGTTTTTTGTTGTGACAAATATAGAAACATTTTTTCATCATTACCAAATCAAGCTCAAAGGAACAGCTGTGCAAAGGATTTCGCAAATTCTAAATAAGAACACAGAATAGCTGTAAAAGCAGGCCTTCTTATTTAGACTTAACTTTAATGTAAAAATCTGAATTAAAGCTTTCTTTTTTCGACAAAGTCATGCAATGAGTCTAAATTTTTAGATATGGATTTCTTAAAAATAGGTTTCAAAAGAAGGGCAATCATGAGTTTTTTTATTGGAGATTTTGCCTTTAAGAAGATTTCCAACTCTAGTTGACATGAATTCTCATCGACAGGCGTAAAAATATAGAACTGATAAAGTTCATCAACTGGAGATGGACTCGTTGTTAATTCACCATAAATCAATTTACCTTCTTCAACCTCCTTACTTACGGTAACAAAATTCAGATGCTTCCCATTAACCACACAGACATGCTCTGTTCCCAACTTCGTCACTTCATGCTCATTATAATGCAGTTTATCAACCCCTTCAGCCCAATAGTGACGATAGGAATAATTGGTAATATATTCGAGAAGCTGTTCTGCTGAAACAGGAAATTCTTTTTCAAGAATTAGGGATGGCGGACTATCAAACTGTATTTTCTTTCCTGGCGAGAAAGCTTCCAATTTCAAGCTATTCGAATCAATAAGGGAGAACAGATAGTTCACATCATGCCCGTCATAAGCATCCTGCCCCTTCTTAAAATCGTATAACTTCGATTGGTAATTCTCTCCTAAATGAATCGCTTCACTCAAGTTTTTACTAAGAAGAATGTAATTGTCACTATCAATCGAATTTTTCATCAAGCGATGCGCTTCAATCACTTCGGTCCCAAAGGGTTTCCTCTTGTTCTGAACCGTCATATATTGCAGTTCGCCGCAGTGAGCAATAATCTTAAGATTCAGATTCGGCGCTGTAGCACAGGCATTACAAGGACAAATTCTATTTTTTTCAAGCAATTTCAGATGAGAATAAAAAGCCGTAAACATCTTCTCTGCCTTTGCCAATAGGCTTTCAAGCGATGGTAATTCCTCTTCCTGATAAAAGAAAAGGGCATCTCCCTCCACCTCAGCCAACTGATATTCATTGGCATTTGCTTCTAATAAGATCTCAAGCAATTCCGCAATCACATGCTGGCTGTGCTCCACCTCTGTCGATTGAACAAACTCGGTAAATCCAGATATATCAGGTATAAATAGTAATGACTTCTCCATGCTGTGCTTTTAATGTTTCCGATGAAGAAGATAAGGCTTTATTTCTAAAGCCAAAGAAGATAAGAGTGTAGATGTTTAATTTTCAAAGATGCTTTATTAAATCCATAAACAAATTAGGGATACACCCATCATTAAATTTTAAAAGCCAAATTGGGTGTTTTATCAAAACAAGTAATTCATGCTAGCTCATTATTATAAAAAGAACTAAATTGGGTATTGTACTATACAAAGTCATTACTGTAATTATCACGACACTTATCTGCTTAATTGGTTCTCTCATAATAATCCTAACAAATAAAACTATGAGTTATTCGAGTAATTTTTTTGTATCCCTTGATCAACTGGGTAATACGATAGCCGGTGGAAATCCCGACAATACGATATCTGCAAGAATAGGCTATTACAATTACCATGATGACTATAGCAAGGAGCCAGCATTACATTGGAAGCTTTTTATGTATATAGTCGACACCACATTCTATCCTATTGATGGAGAAAGACATTGTCATGAAGCCTATCACAATGATTCAGGGGAATATTTTGATGAGACGAAAAACTGGGCAATAGCTATTTTAGCTATATTCATTATTCCCTGCTGTTTACTAATAGGGCTTATTCTATATACATTATTAGTTATGGGCTTAGTCTCCCCTAAAAATATCGATCTCAATAATAATATCAAACAACGAATTATTGGAGCTAATAATAGGTTAAAAGGGACACTCCATGAATTTAATGAATATGACATTCAAGTAAATTCTGACATAAAGGAATTGTACTCTGAAACTCAAACCTTATTGACAATTATCACAAATATCATTCATTCAGAATAGTCAAATAGCAGAATAAAAGATAGAACTCGGGATAGAAAAAAAGCCATAAAAAAAGAGCATCACTCCAATAAAGTGATGCTCTAATTATGATATTCTTGACGAATTAAGCGACTTCAGCTTCTGCAGAAACTGTTGCTTTCTTCGATTTGCGGTATGTGTATGAGTTATAGATGCTTCTCTTTGCAAAACGAGCTTGCTTATCAGAGTTAATCATCTTTTGGAAAACAGCCTTATTCACACCATAGTATTCGTAAGCAGATCCATCTAAAAAGATAACCTCAAGTAATAAACCTTTGTGCTTTAAGTCAGCAATACCAATTTGAGTTGTAACATTATCATACTCCTCCTGGTTTGCAGCTTTAGTCTCTGGAGCAATACCCACTAAGAAATGGTAAGCATCGATAATCTGACGGCTTTTTAATTCAGCCTCTTCGTACATTTCATGTCCTTCAGGGAATTTATCGGTATGCCATTCTTTAACCAAGTTTCTGTATGTTGATTTTAGACTTCTAAGTGTTGTGTCCTGATCAACATTGAACAATTTCTTGTATTCATTAATACGCTTCATAGATGCTTCCTTTGTAAATTTACTCTCAATAGATTCTTAGGTGTTTTTAATGGCACACCCATGCCCTTGTTTTTTTCAAAGCAGCCGCAAAAATATACATTTAAAAGTTATGAATACGATGTATTGATTCTTTTCTCCTTATTTATTATTCCCTGGAAGCGTGAACGATGAGGCTTGCCCTCTTTTTGTTCCCGAAAAACCTGATAAGTTTGCTACACTCGCTACCGCACGATTTTATCGTGTGGAATTTGATTCATAAGGTAAAGTAACACGATACTACCGAAGCTAATCGCGCACCATCTGAACGATCTGTATCTAACAAAAACAACATCATGAAACCCCAAACCCCTGAAGGGGCTTAAAAATCATATCAACAGAAAAAAGGGTTTGGATTAAACCCAAAGCATTATTTATATCCTTGCAATTGCTTAATCGATTATCAAAACCTGACAGAGTCCTTTTTCAGGTCCTGTCAGCGTTTATTTTACGAAATAACTATGGCTATCAGCTTCAAGCAAACTAACAAGTTCAAATATCTAAATGCAAGCGAAACTAACAGTTCATTACTTATTTCAATGCTGACAGGTCTTCGACGCTGTCAGATAAAATTCGACGTAGAGATATACGTTATTTCAACTTCACAATTCCATTCTTCAAAGCATTCAAGTCTTCAATAAGTTTCAACTCTTTTTAAGACGCGATGCACTGAGGCGTGATGCATATTAAAACGCTTACCAATTTGGCTTTGGCTAAAATCTTTCTCGGTAAGTCTCTACCAAGCACACCATCGCTCGTCAACAATTATACGTGTGCGTGACTCCAGGGTCAGGATTACTAGCTGAAATTGCCTGTCCCTAGAACGGGCTCAGAAAACTCAGAAACTGCTTACCACCCAACCTTAATCCCGACTCTATAAACCATTTAACCTAAATGTAAGATTCTGATTACCTCATAATAAAATTAGATTTTCCGTTCGTCAAAAGCTCTTAACATTATCCACAAAGAGCTGGTAACTTGAGGATTGTATGAAAAAATACGTGAAGGAATTATAGTGGTAATAGTAAAGAGACAATAGAATCTCAAAAAGAAGTAGTGGATTATTGCTATAAATTGCAAATTATAATGGATGGACAAAAAGATATTGATTCTATTGGAGAATATATATATCGAGGAACATTATCTTATTGGCGGATAGAACCAGTTAATGGGACTTATGAAGGCTTAACAAAGCACAAAAACTACAACGTTACAACTATACCGTTTTCATTTCTTTTATTTCAAAATACTCCGAAATGACTATCAATGATTTAGAATTGCCATCATTTGATACATTATTACAATTGGAAAGTTTATTATTTATATCGTCAGATCCCTATGATAACTAACTCTGTTACATATTGTCACAATACTTTAATTCAAAAAGGCAAGAACATAAATTCGACAATATCTGTAACATTCGTATTAACCAATTAAAAATATTACTTATGAAAACAAAACAAGTATTAGCAGTTATGATTACATCCCTATTCCTTTTATATGGGTGTTCGGATAATGAAGACAGTGTTGAAGGATTAGAATTGGCTTCTAAAAGCTCATCTTTAACCAAGAGTGCATCTGAATCCCACGGTTCATCTGAAATTCACCGGGCATATCCAAAAGAAGAAGCAGAGGTCTTAGCAACTTTTGGGGCCATTGCAACAAATATTACACTAGGAGCCGGACTTGGATATGGTACAGAATCGGATCCAAATGTATTTATGGACCAACTTATCTCTTTTCATGACTATGAGGGATACTATTTTACTGAATTCAGGGATGGGGGATCTTACCATGCTGAGGAAAATGAAGTTTATGAACGTACGTTATTTGGTACTGAAGTAGACGTGGTTCAGAAATTTGCCGCTGTCCCTGGAACTTTGAAAGTTGCTGTATATTATGGAAATGTAGCTAATTTAACCTTTATCTCAGATTTTGAACTGTGGATAGGCGGAACTTTACATCCAGTCAATAATCTAATTACTTTATTATTTGTTAAAACAGATGGTGAATGGAAAATGGTTCACGAACATCATTCTCCTGTGAATGTTGCAGAACCAGGAGTGGCTTCTCTCGATTATACATCCGAAAAACCTGTAACTGAATTTGACCCAACACAAAATGAGGTCTACGCAACTTTTGGGGCCATTGCAGAAAGTATAAGACTCGGAGCCGGACATGGATATGATGGCCCATATATGGATGAACTTATCTCTTTTCATGCCTATGGCAAAAAGTTTACTGAATTCAATAATGGAGAATCTTTCGATAGTTCGGGCAATGAACATAATGAACGTAAATTGTTTGGTGAAGATTTAGAAGAAGATGGAGTTAAATGGTTTGGCTTTGCCCCTGGAACTTTGAATATTGCTGTATATTATGGGAATGTTGCTAATTTAACCTTTGTCTCAGATTTTATTCTGGATTTTAAAGACGGACCAACAGGTTATAGAATCCATAATCTAATTACTTTATTATTTGTTAAAATAAAGGGTGAATGGAAATTGGTTCACGAACATCATTCTCCTTATGCGGGTGCCGATATCGCTTTGCCAGGTGATGTCTAACCCAAATAATTGAAAAAACGCAAAACCATTAGGGTCATAATCCGTAATGGTTTTGCATACTATTGGTTTTGTCACCTCTATTGATCCGGGATTTGACGTAAATTTTTAAGTTTTTCTTAAAAATTACATATAGGAGCGATATACATAACCATGCAATATATATAGATCCCACATCAATTGAAAAATCCGCATGACTATGCGGATTTTTTTATTTCTAAAAAACTCAAATCGAAGATTTGAAAGATTTGAAAGATTTGAAAGATTTAAAGAAATAAAAAAGTACAACACACAATAGCGTAGTGTGATTTTTCATGGAAATTCATTAAAATGTGAAGATCTAGATTATCTTGATAAACTAAACTATTATAATAGGTTTCCAAAATTTGTTGAAACTGTAATGTTGAAATATTTTGGAAAAGATGATGTGAAAAATATTGAATTGAAAAAACATTACTAATATCAAAAAAAGAGTAATAATCTGTCAAGCTATTTTAGGAACAGACAGTTCCGTACGAGAAAGCACCCCTCCCGTTCGCAAATTGACTATCTCCGTTCGGCATGGGTAGGCTTCCGTTAGAAAATTCAGTAGCTCAGTTGGGGAATTGACTTGTTCAGTTGGGCTGGGCACCCTTCAGTTAGATAAAGGAGGTACTCAGTTGCAGATTTGCCCCCTCCAGTTAGATGCCGGAGCCTGTCAGTTAGATGGGGAACCCTTCAGTTGGGCAACTGAGATAGTAAATTCCCCAACTGAAGCATTAAAAGCATACGAAACAGAGCACACAAAAAAAGAGAAGTGATGAGCTTCTCTTTTTTTATTTGAACTAGGCTTCTTCCTGAGCCTCTAATTCTTGTCTTCTTTTATAGGAATTGTATTTATCCCTATTGTGTTTGCTCGAATAGGATTTAACATGATCCGTATTTTTACGGAATACGAAACGACCATAGTTTCGTATTTCATCCATCACTTGTTTTAATAAGGTGTAAGCTTGGTCGCGAATCACCTTAGTTTCGTCATCCACATACATATGACCATTAACAGCACCCAGTAAACGACCTATTCTATCAGCAGCTTCGGCAGCACTATCCAATAGTGTTTCATCGAAATTGATGGCTTCTAGTGGGACTAAATTCGCCTTACCCAATACCGAAAGGTTAGCCATATCCTGTATAGCATCGCCCTGTGAGTCACCTTCCTTAATCGCATTCATCTTTCTTATTAATGCTTCATCGTTACGATAAGCAAAATCCATATGATCGATTAAATCGTTACGGAATTCGATAAATACAGGCCATTCTGCCTTCCAGGCTTCCTTGGCATCTTCACGAACCGTATTCAACTCTTCCCAATTACTTTGAGCCGTACGCAAAGCACCTGTACGTGGCAGCAGCTTAGCTAAAAGCTCAGCAGTCATACCTACGGCAGTAAGAAAGGCTAAATCGTTTGAAGCGCGCGTATGCAAACTCTCGGCTTCTTGTAAGTAAATGCCAATAGGCATATCACATTGTTTAATTTGCTGCTTAGTTACAGCCTTTATCTCTGGTAAGAGATCTAATAAATCTTGTTGATCTGACATGAATCTGAATTTTAAATATTTATAAAACCTTCAGCACAAATCGCTCTTCACATTAAATTTATTTTTCATTGCATTTTTTATATGCAAGGGGTTCATTATTAGCCATCAACTAACAAATCACTATTGAAGTTATGTAAAAAACATCTATTTATCAAAGAATTATTAAATATAAATTTATGCTAGCTTGTTTTCAAAGTATTGATAATCAGAATTTATTTAATGGTGACTTCTCTTAAAAAAAACGAAGCAAATTTATGATGAGATCACCGAAGGTAATGACAATACTCTCCTGCTTTCCTATAATTAAAGCATGCCTGTCAGCGGATTATTTTGTAATTTTATATGAAAGCAACTAAAAACCCCAATTCTAATGTTTATCGTACACATCAATTATATAGTCAGTCTAGACATCGTTGAGCAATATTTAACAGCTCATATGAACTATCTAAAACGGCAATATGCCCAAGGCAACTTTATAGCCTCAGGAAGACGGGTGCCTCGTTTGGGTGCTGTTATTCTCTCCAATATGGAAAGTAGAGAGGCATTGGATCAAGTTTTAGAACAAGATCCTTTTAAGAAAGGCAATTTGGCTGATTATGTGGTCACTGAATTTGTGCCTACTTTGACTTGTAAGGAATTGGATTTTCTGATACTGGAGTAAAAAAAAACAAGCTGTCATGACCTTCGGTGATCTCGCAAGCTCGGTAACGAAAGAGCCTAAGCGAGTGAAGTAATCTCGCTATAGTTGAACAAAGGTATATTCTGCATTGACAACAAACCACCTCGCCTTCTCCCGTATATCGGGATCAGGCACTCCTCCTTAACCAAGGAGGAGAAATAAAATGAGTTATGAAATAGCATGAGTCAATTCATTTATTATGAGATTGCCACGAGTTCGTTCCTCACTCTCGCAATGACAATAAAAAAAGAACCCCTCTCCCAAGAAACAAGGAAAGGGGCCTACTCTAAATCAATCTACCACGGAGATTAGAGAATGTTTTTTTGATTCGAGAACAGAACTACCGCTCAAGTAAATATCGACCTTACGTGCCGCCTCACGCCCTTCGCTAATGGCATGAACCACCAGTGATTGCCCTCGGCGCATATCGCCAGCGGCAAAAACACCTGCTTTAGTCGTTTGATATTTTATTGTTTTTACATTTTTTCTTTCGTCCAAGTCGATACCCAACTGGTTAATCAGTCCGTCGAGCTGTGGATGGAGAAAACCGACGGCTAAAAAGGCCAGATCGCAAGGCAATTCGCGTTCACTGCCTGCAATTTCTTTAAAGCCAGCATTCTCCCATTCAATATCGACTAGCTTTACGGCTTTCAACTGCCCTTTTTCATCGCCAATAAATTCTTTGGTCAACACCGACCATTCTCGTTCACAACCTTCCTCTTGCGAACTACTTGTTCGCAATATAGCAGGATATTGTGGCCAGGGAGTTGCTGGATTAAAACCATTGGGTGGCTGAATCAGCAATTCAATTTGAAGCACAGATTGGGCTCCTTGTCGTATTGATGTTCCTACACAATCTGAACCTGTATCGCCACCACCTATCACCAAAACATGCTTGTCAGATGCTAGAATCGTATCTTCTTTTTTTATGGTATCGCCAGCATTCCGCTCATTTTGCTGACGCAAAAAATCCATCGCAAAATGAACTCCTTTCAGCTCCCGCCCTTTAACATCTACATCTCTGGGCACAGTAGATCCGCCCGAAAGCAATACGGCATCGTAATCGTTCAAAACACTTTCTACAGCAATGTTTTTACCGACATAAGCCTTGGTTTTAAATTGAATACCTGCAGCTCGCATCACATCCAATCGGCGATCGATAAGCTCTTTTTCCAGCTTAAAATCAGGGATACCATAACGTAACAAGCCACCAATTCGGTCGTTTCTTTCGAATACAGTCACCTCGTGGCCTGCTGAATTAAGTTGTGAAGCAGCTGCCAAACCAGCTGGACCAGAACCAATCACGGCCACCTTTTTATTGCTTCGCATTAAGGGGATATTGGGCTTTACCCAGCCTTCTTTATAGGCTCGCTCAATAATATTCTTTTCAATTAACTCAATGGCCGTAGCCTCTTTATTGATCGCTAAAACGCAAGATGCTTCGCAGGGTGCAGGGCAAATTCGTCCCGTAAATTCCGGGAAATTATTGGTCGATGCCAAAATCTTATAGGCGGCCTTCCAATTATCTTTATAGACCATATCGTTAAAATCAGGAATATTATTTCCCAGTGGGCAGCCAGAGTGGCAAAAAGGTACACCGCAATCCATACAACGTGAAGCTTGTTTTTCGACTTTAATTTTACTTATTGATTGAATAAATTCTTTGTGGTCTTTGATTCGAACCGCCACCGGATTATAGGCCGGCAATTCTCTTTTATATTCTAAAAATCCTGTTGGTTTTCCCATCTTTCAATTCTTTAATTTTTGATAATTCTGGATAATATTGAGGGTCTCATATTCCTCCCTTCCTTCGACTCCGCTCAGGAAACGGGAGATAAAACTCTCAGTAACAAATCTTAGTGAAACTCAGATCTGTTATACCAAAATCGCTTTTTCTAAGGCTTCAGTTTTCTTTTTCTGATTCTCAAGAGCGAGTTTGTATTCCTTTGGGAAAACCTTAATGAACTTCAGCATGGCATTATCCCAATCATCCAGAATTTCCTTAGCGCGTTTACTTTTTGTGTATTTTTGATGCTTGCTGATGTAAGCGCGTAATAATTCTTCATCTTCCAAATCGATACTTTCGTAATCGTCCAACTCGTAATTTTTATACTTCTCGAAAGTGCCTTCTATATCGTACACATAAGCGACACCTCCCGACATACCAGCTCCAAAATTAGAACCCACACCGCCTAGAATGACGACCTTTCCTCCAGTCATATACTCACAAGCATGTCGTCCGACACCTTCTACCACAGCTGTTACACCTGAGTTTCTCACACAAAAGCGCTCACCAGCCACACCATTAATATAGGCTTCGCCTGATGTCGCGCCATAAAAGGCTACATTACCAATAATCATATTATCAGCCGCTTCGTATGTCGATTTTCTATCGGGATAAACAATTAGCTTACTACCCGAAAGACCTTTCCCGAAATAATCGTTGGCCTCACCCTCTAATTCGAAAGTGATACCCTTAGCCGAAAAGGCTGCATAACTTTGTCCAGCCGATCCTCTAAATTTCAGGTTGATGGTATCTTCAGGCAATCCTGCAGATTTGTATTTCTTAGATATCTCGTTAGATAGTAAGGTTCCTACTGCTCTATCGGTGTTCACCAAATTAAACTCGCCCGAAACTTTCTTCCCTCTTTCAAGAGCAGCTTCTGCCAATTCAATCAATTTCCAATCGAAAAACTTATCGATACCATGATCTTGTTCGATCTTTTTATACAAACCAACCCCTTTGTCCGCCATCTCTTTATAGAGGATAGGACTTAAGTCGAGGCTCTTAATCTTCCAGTGTTCAATATCTTCTCTCAATCTAAGGGCATCGGCCTGACCGACCATTTCGTTAATGGTTCGGAAACCTAATTCAGCCATAATCTGACGTAAATCTTCGGCCAGGAAGGTGAAATAATTCACCACATGCTGCGGATCACCAGTAAAGAGCTTACGCAGTTCTTTGTTTTGAGTTGCCACACCAACCGGACAGGTATTTGAATGGCATTTTCGCATCATGATGCAACCCGTAGCAACCAGAGCAGCTGTGGCCACGCCCCATTCTTCGGCACCCAATAGAGTCGCAATAGCCAGATCTCGGCCGGTTCTCATCTGTCCATCGGCTTGAACGGTTATTCTATCACGCAATTTGTTTTTCACCAAAGTTTGGTGGGTTTCCGACAAGCCCAACTCCCAGGATGTGCCTGCATGTTGCACGGAACTGATAGGTGAAGCACCTGTCCCGCCATCGAATCCTGAAATCAAAACCACATCGGCATGTGCTTTTGCCACACCAGCAGCAATGGTACCAACCCCAGCTTTCGAGACCAATTTCACATTAATTCTTGCTTTTCGATTGGCATTTTTCAGGTCATAAATCAACTGAGCCAAATCCTCAATGCTATAAATATCGTGATGCGGTGGCGGTGATATCAAACCCACACCTGGTGTACAATGTCTGACCTTACCAATCCATTCATCCACCTTATGTCCTGGCAATTGGCCTCCTTCGCCTGGCTTGGCTCCTTGAGCCATCTTAATTTGAATCTCATCAGCCTGACTTAGGTAGTATGAGGTCACGCCAAATCGACCGGAAGCGACCTGCTTAATGGCAGAACGCATGCTATCGCCATTAGGAAGTGGCTCGTATCTCATTTCATCTTCTCCCCCTTCACCACTGTTACTTTTACCGCCTATGCGATTCATAGCGATAGCTAAAGTCGAGTGCGCCTCGTGCGATATGGATCCAAAGGACATGGCACCCGTTGCAAAGCGTTTGAATATGTTTTCAACTGGTTCTACCTCTGCCAAAGGAACCGATTTACGTTTCTTGAACTCAAACAAACTCCTGATGGTTACCGCTTTTTCCGACTGATCATTTATCTCTTGGGCATATTCATTATAGGCTTCCTGAGACTTAGTTCGAGACGCTTGTTGTAATAAGCGAATGGTAGTTGGGTTAAACAAATGGTGTTCTCCTTTTTGTTTCCACTGATAAATTCCCCCTTCATCCAAGCGCGGTTTTAAACCTGCCTGCTGAGGGAATGCCAACTGATGACGCACCAAAACTTCACGAGAGATGCCTTCAAATCCAATACCTCCCAATCGGGAAACGGTTCCCTTAAAACAAGTATCGACCACCTTATTAGATAAGCCAATGGCTTCAAATATCTGAGCTCCATGATAGGATTGCAGGGTTGATATTCCCATCTTCGAGAAAATCTTAAGCAAGCCGCCACCAATAGCTGCAATATAATTCTCAAAGGCAAGCTCATTGCTAAGTCCTTTGGGTGACAACTTATTAGCTTCCAGAGATACAATAGTATCGAAAGCCATATACGGATTGATTGCATTGGCTCCATAACCAATCAATGTCGCAAAATGATGCGTTTCTCTCACATCTCCAGCTTCTACAATGATACCAACACGCACACGCAAACCATTCTCCACCAAATGATGATGAATAGCTCCCATTGCCAGTAGCGATGGAATAGGTGCATGGTCTGCATCTATCTTTCTATCCGAAATCAGAATCACATTATGACCATTTTCGATGATAGCCTTATCGACTTCCTGACACATATGCTCTAAAGCCTTTTCCAATTCACCTGGCTCTCCCGATGCTGAATAAATAGCATCGAGCACCTTGATACGAAAGTTCGTATCGTGGTAAGAACGTAAGTTCTGAAGCTGCTCACTGGTTAATACAGGCTGATCGAAAACAATTTGCTTACAATGCAAAGGCGTCTCTGACAATAAATTATAGAGCTTCCCCACCGAGGTGCGTAAAGACATTACAATTTTCTCCCGAATAGGATCGATTGGTGGGTTGCTAACTTGTGCAAATTGCTGCTTAAAATAATTAGACAGATGTCGGCTTTGATTAGACAGAATAGCCAAAGGCACATCGCTCCCCATCGAACCCAAAGGTTCCTTGCCTTCTTCAGCCATACTGGTGATAATATAATTCACATCTTCCTGACTAAAACCAAAAGCTTGTTGACGACTCAGCAGCGTATCGGCATCGTATTGAAAGCTCATTTCCTGTTCGGGAATCTCATCAATATGCAATTGGTTCATATCCAACCAGCTTCTGTATGGCGCTCGTTTCGCTATTTCTGATTTTATTTCCTTATCAAATACAATTCTTCCCTTTTCCAGATCAGCATAAACCATTTTACCGGGTTGGACTCGCCATTTTCTCACAATCTTTTCAGGAGCAATTGGCAAAGCACCCACTTCCGACGAGACAATTATTCTATCGTCATTAGTCAAAATCATTCTAGAAGGACGCAAGCCATTACGATCCAGAGTCGCTCCTACAATATTCCCATCGGTAAAGCAGATGGAAGCGGGTCCATCCCAAGGCTCCATAATGGAAGCATGGTACTCATAAAAAGCTTTCTTCTCATCATTCATCTTACGCGTTTCCTGCCAAGCCTCAGGAATCAACATCATCAATACATGAGGCAAAGAGCGTCCACCCATCACCAGCATCTCAACCATTGAATCGAGATTACCCGAATCGGAGTTAGTTTCGTCCATCACAGGGCGCAACTTTTGCATATCATCGCTAGTAAACTTGGTACATTCCAAAAATTTCTCATTCGATCTCATCCAGTTCATATTCCCTCTCACTGTATTGATCTCACCATTATGAGCAATATAACGGAAAGGCTGAGCCAATCGCCACTTAGGAAAGGTATTGGTAGAGAAACGGGAATGAATTAGTGCAATGGCCGATTCAAGATCTTCATCCAGCAAATCGGTATAATACTGTCGGGTTTGATGCGTTCTAAACTGCCCCTTGTAAACAATGGTTTTATACGAAAAGGAAGTGAAATAAAAAGTCTGACTATCGTTTAGGACCAGCTTATTAATGGTATGTGCACTGTACTGTCGCAAAACAAAGAGCTTGCGTTCCAATTCCATACCAGTCAGTCCATCTTTGTGCTTCACAAAAATTTGCTCTCCTTTGGGTTCAGTCTTACGAGCGGTTTCCCCTACAGCATTCGAAATACCAGGCACATCGCGGTAACCAATCAAGTCAAACCCCAATTCAGACAAATTTATATTCAAAAGTCTTCGACAATCTTCTCTCTCTTTGACATCATCAGGAAAATAAATCATCCCCACACCATATTCACCAAAGGCGGGCAGTTCCATCCCTATTAATTTGAGCTCCTTCCTAAAAAACTTGTCTGGTACTTGTATTAAAATCCCAGCACCATCACCTGTTTCAGGATCGCTACCAATGGCACCACGGTGTTCCATATTTTCCAGCATTGTTAGTGCATCAAGAACAATCTGATGGGACTTTTTTCCTTTTACATGAGCAATAAAACCAATACCGCAGGCATCTGATTCACATTGGGGCAGATACATCGACTTCTTTTGTTGGTCACATTCATCTTCGGGTAGATTCAACTTTGTCATAAAAATTCCTCTTGGCTTAGATGATTTAACTTCAAAAGTTAAATCATGGGTTAATAGTTTTCCAACTGCTAATACGGGATTAGTGGTTACGTAATAGCAGTTGTTCTAATTTTTTAGACGATTTAAGGAAAGAGGCCAATAGGGCGCACAAATAATCACACCAATCTCCACATAGAAGAAAAGTGATGTTTTAAGCCATTTAGAAAGTGTTGTAGTTTAATCTTTTTGAATAACTGCTTTTTAGTCTTTATTTTCACGTTATATTCAATCAAAAATAAAGGGATAATTTGATCGAAAAATAGGCCAAAGCAATTATTGAAAACTTGTGTTTAAGATGACATCAGAATTGCATTCATTTCTCTATGTCATGTCTTAAATATAGAAGATCGAGATAGCAAATGCAAACCAAAGATTCCATTTTCTTTTGCTTTCAAAGCTAAAAAGGCAGATTAATCTCGACAATTATAAAATTGCAAACAGCAGCTTATCCCAATAGAAGCAAGTCTTAGGTGAAATTTAATTACAAAGGAATAATTGAGTTGTAAAAACATTGTTTTTCTTTCATTTTTTTTGACTTTAATCGAAACTGAAATTCCGCAAAGGATTACGAAACACAAGGGTTTACAAATATTCTTATTTGATACAGACACAAAAACAATCTTATCATAAGTTGAATCTATAAAAATGTAATCGTTTTCGAAAATGCTATATTTAGGCTTTAATATTAGGAAAAATAAGTCTATCAAAATCGAATTCTATTAGGCAATCAAAATGGCATATCAAAGCTTGAATTAAGGTATGCTTTTGAAGCGAATTATCATTAGTGTCAGCATCTGGTTTTTGATCGTATCAATTAACTCCAATTACCAATTTGTGCAATATTTCAAAATTATCTCCCATCTTTGTCCTTGAAATTTAAACACCAATAATGTCTTGATTTTATCAAATAGGAAAGCCATGTCGATAGAGAACATACCAGAGATATACCTAAAGAAAGACGAGCCCATTCAGGATGTGTTTGTTTATGATTTTAAAATGACCAACGATGTTGTTAAAAGCAAGGTCAACTTAAGCATGAACATGTTTAGTTTTTTGCAAGTGGGTAAAAAGCAGGTTCACTTTGCTGATGCATCAGTTATGGTGAGTAAAGAACAATCTCTACTTATCCGTAAAGGGAATTGGCTGTGGACTGAGCTACTTGACAATGATGATATCTATTACTGTAAGCTTCTCTTCTTCTCGGAAGATAGACTAAAAGCTTTTTTAGCAAAGCACAGCAAAAACAAGCTTAAGCTGAAAGATGAAATTCCTTTCTTCATTATCGAGAACGATGCCTATATCGCTTCTTATTTGGATACTTTGTCTAAAATGAGCCTTCTGGCTTCTGATTTTAATGCTGAAATGCTATCGCTTAAGTTCGACGAGATCATGCTTTATCTGCTTACCAAATACGGTCAGAAGTTTGAATTGTATTTGTATTCCTTAATATCGAAAGAGACCTCTCCTTTTAAAAGAACTATTGAGAGCAATGTATATTCTAACCTGAAATTGGAAGAAATCGCTTTCTTGTGTAATATGAGTCTGTCTACTTTTAAGCGCAGTTTTATTGCAGAATTCAAAGCCTCACCAGGGAAATGGTTGCAAGATAAGCGTTTGCAAAGAGCGAAGGAAGTACTGGAAAGTGAAGATTTAAAGGCTTCGGATATCTATCTCGATTTTGGATATAGCAACCTTTCTAACTTTAGTATTGCCTTTAAAAACAAATTTGGAATCAGTCCAACTGATATTTCAAAATAAGATAAACCGATCAAAACACCTCTACTTTAGCATCTTTAATGCAAATCTAAGTTCAAATAAATCTTCTCAAATACAAGTTTGACCTTTTTTAATAAACGAATGGACTTTTTCAGTAAGCATACTGAAAGGGTCTTGCCCTACTTTTGTCAGCGTAATCATTAAGCAAGTGTTCACGATTGAAACCCGTTTTCAACAGAACTTTTGTTTTAAACTGATAAAAACCAAATATTAAAAATAAAATTATGGCAAAATTTGTTGTACCAAAGGAGATTTTTCACGGACTAGGTAGCCTTGAAAACTTAAAAGGATTAAAAGGAAAAAAAGCAGTTATCGTAATCGGTGGTAAGTCTGTAAAAGCAAACGGATCTCTAGAAAGAACTGAAAACTACTTGAAAGAAGCAAACATTGAGTCTGTTGTATTTTCTGGTGTTGAAGCTGATCCTTCAATCGAAACAGTATTGAAAGGTGCTGATTTCTTTACTCAGGAGCAACCTGATGTAATCGTTGGTTTAGGTGGCTGTTCGGCTATCGACGCAGCCAAAGCGATGTGGGTCTATTACGAGTATCCAGATTCAAAACTAGAGGAATTAGCAGCTCCATTTGCAGTAAAACCATTGCGTAACAAAGCTTACTTTGTAGCAATTCCATCAACTAGTGGTACAGGTACCGAAATGACAGGTCTTTCTGTAATTACTGACAGAGAAAAAGGAACTAAATACCCTATTGTATCACACGAGTTAACTCCTGATGTTGCAATTATCGATGGTGATTTATGTGCAACTATGCCTGCTCATGTAACTGCAAATACAGGTCTTGATGTATTGAGCCACGGGGTTGAAGCTTACGTTTCAAACATTGCTGACCACTATAATGATTCATTGGCAAAAGGGGCTATTGATCTTGTATTCAAAACGCTGCCTACTGTTATTGAAGAACCAAATAATCTAGAAGCTCGCCAGACAATGCACGATGCTTCTTGTATGGCAGGTATGGCTTTTACAAACGTATGGTTAGGAATTGTTCACTCAATGTCTCACCAAATTGGTGGTACTTTCGGTATTCCTCATGGTTGTGGTAACGCAATTTTGATGCCTAATGTTATTCGTTTCAACTCTAAAGTAACTGACAAATACAGCGAGCTTGCTGCTTTATCAGGAAGAACAAGTGCTGAAGAGTTTGCTCAAGAAGTATCAAAACTTCGTGCATCAGCAGGTGTTGTTGGTTCTATTAAGGAGTACGGTGTTAGTCAAGAAGATTGGGATGCGAAGTTGGATACATTAACACAGAATGCAATGGATGATCCTTGTACACTTTTCAACCCAAGAAAACCTAAGTTTGAAGAAATCAAAGCGATTTACCAAGCTTGTTATGAAGGAAGAGCAATTACTATTTAATTAAATCCGACCAATTTACCTTGAGGGTCTCACTTTTTTTGTGAGGCTCTCAATGGTTTATAATAATTGGATTAGTTATACCCTCATAATTTACAGTTTGTTTATAGTCAGAGCATGACAATAAAAGCCTGAATACAGATGTATTCAGGCTTTGTTTTATTTCAAACATCCAACTAGGATATTTTATCATATGAGGTTACAATTCCCTTAATTAAAGAAGAACTCAAACCATTGTGCTCCATCTCATTTAATCCCAAAATGGTACAACCCTTTGGCGTTGTTACTTTGTCAATCTCAAATTCCGGATGATTCTTTCTTTCGATCAACAAACTTGCCGCTCCTTTTACAGTTTGATTTACAATCTCGGTGGCTGTTTTTGAATCCAACCCAATTTGAATTCCCCCTTGCACCATTGCACGAATAAAACGAAGGACAAATGCCGTTCCACAAGAACCCAAAACCGTAGCAGCATCCATTAATTCTTCATTAATGGTAATACTAGTTCCAATTTTATTAAAAAAGAATTGAACTTTTTCAAGATCAGATGCTCCAGCTTCGTTATGACAAAGACTTGTCATCGATTGTTTAACATCTGCGGCCGTATTTGGCATCGCTCTAAAAACTGGCATATTCTCAGGTAAAGCCTCCTCCAGTTCGTTAATATGAACGTTAGTTGCCAGTGAAATCACAGTATGTTTTTCAGGATTCAAATGAGCCTTAATATCATTCATTACACTTATCACCTTATAAGGCTTAACTGCTACGATAATAACATCCGACTCGTCCACTGCCCAAACATTATCAGTAGTAATTCTCACGCCCTTTTCTTCGTACGATTTAATCGCATCAAGACTACGTTTGGTGGCAATTATATTTTCATTCGGGTAATCCTTATCATCGACTAAACCGTTCAAAATCGACTTTCCTAAGTTCCCACAGCCTATAATACAGACTCTTTTGTTTTTTAAATTCATGTCTTGTTTCCTTAAATCTATTACGCGTACAATCAAGCCGGCTTCGACGAGTCAAAACTTTAATTAAAAAAAATGCGAATAGAATTTGTGTTGTATATGTTGAGTTTTCGGACCGCAAGTTAGCGATATAAATTCTAACTAGCTGCCAGGTATTTCAATATTTATAGAGATATAGATTTAAGCCATGGGGAGAGTGAATATAAACGAACTGCCTTTGTTTAGCTCACTTTTCACATAGAGTTCTCCTTTGTGTTTATCGATGAATTCCTTGCAAAGAATGAGACCTAAACCTGTTCCCGATTCATTCTCCGTTCCATTTTGTACTAATTGTTCGTCTATTCGAAATAGCTTAGCGATATTATCTGCTTTAATACCTATACCATTATCCCTTACGGTGATTTCTATAGCATCTTTCAATTGCTTTGATTCTACGATGACTTCTCCACCACGAGGGGTGAACTTTATCGCATTAGAGACTAAATTCCTCACTACTGTGTTAATCATGTTTGGATCTACAAAAGCCGTTAAATCTTCATCAACTCTTGCTTCAAGATATATTTGTTTATTCTCAGCACTCCCCCTGAGAAGATTTACAACCTCATTAACCAAATCCCACATATCTGTCTGCTCAGGTTGCCAAGCAATAATCCCCGTCTGCATTCTCGACCATTCTAATAAATTCTCTAAAAGCCGATAGCCTTGCTTGGCCGAACTGTTTATGATATTAAGAAATTTAGCCATTTGTTCTTGGGACAATTCATTTTGACTGTTCACCAAGAAATCTGAAGCTCCAATTAATGATGCAAATGGATTTTTTAAATCGTGAGCGATAATGGAGAAGAACTTATCCTTAGTCGCATTTAAGGTCTCTAACTCTTTCCTTTGTTCTTCAATTTGAATTTTCTGCCTGGTTAATTCTTCCTCCAAGAGATCTTTAACCAGCATTCTCTTTTTCATATTTTGCAAGGCAGACAGGATGGTATCAATAATTTTCACTTGAAATTTCTGCTCTACCAATCTCAAATGAGTCTGTGTACATTGAAGTACAACAGTATCTTTTATAGCTGTTGCAGATGCTGATCTGGTATCAGTATCAACTAGTGCATATTCACCAAAGCTTTTTCCTTTTTCTAATTCAATAAAAATATGTTCTTGATCGTGAATTTGAATACAACCCTTAGCAATAATGTACGCAGCTCCTCCTTTGTCTCCTTTTGTAAAAATATTTTGACCTTTCGAAACAACAATTTCATCAACTTGATGTGCCAAAAATTGGAAAACTTCCTCTTTCTGGTTTACCATGAAACCTAGTTTCTTAAGCAAACTTATTTTAGATATGTGAGAAAGAGTCATTTTCAGGGGATCAGGTTTGTAATAAGGTTATTTCTTAAAATATTAAAGGAATAAATTTCTAAGGAGATATCGTCTAAATTCTAATTAGATCTTTAGAATCTCAGCATTTTCGAGTTCTTCATTTACTGGATTCTCAAACCAGGATTCCATAAAATCAAAATTAGCTTCACTCACTTCAAACTCAAAAGTTTCGCCCTTTTCCTGATTACGTTGACAAACGCGCTCCCATCTTGTCTCTTTGGGAATATCAAGAAAATGGAGTTTGATTTCAACATCATGAGTAGAGGCAAACAATCTAAACTTCTCTCTATGCTCGAATTTAGAAAGTCCTAAATCAAGAATCGAATTCGTTCCAGTACTTTCCAGTTGAAGAACCAAATCAAGAATCATACTTTCGGCACGCTCAATACGTTCAAGGAACCATTCCAAGCCATCCTCCTCGGTCTTATCATCAAGAAACAAAGTTTTATTCCACTTATCTATGGAGAAAATAACAGCCTGAGTTTCCGCTTTCAACTTCTGAGCATAGGTGGTTTTACCCGATCCAGTATTTCCAACGATTAAGTGTATCATATCTATGTAATTTCAGATTCAACTCTTTTTCTATTTCCAGAAGGGGAATTAGACCCTAATCAGTCTTCAACTTACTATACACCTCCAGATCAGTATATACGCCACCTGTCAATTTTTCGCCATCCCTTTCAACGCCTTCCAAAACGAAGCCTAAGCTTTGAGGTATCTTTTTGCTGGGCAAATTACCCACCGCACATCTTATTTGAATTCTATTCATTCCCAATTCATCAAATGCAATCTCGCACAAACTCTTCACCGATTGTGTAACGATACCTTTTTTCTGATAGCTTTCAGAAAGCCAATAACCAATCTCGGTTCTTTTATTTTGTTTGTCGTTTCCTTTAAAGCCTATCAAGCCTGCAAATACACCATCGTAATGAATCACAAAGACATAATTTTTGTGGGTATCCTCAAGCATTTTAGTGATAAAAAACACCGTGTTTTCAATATTAAGTGATACAGCGACAAAGGGCAACCATTTACCCATGTAGGATCGTTGACTGTCTATTGTCTCAAAAATATCTTCAGCGTCAGACAATTCAACTTGCTTTAGTAAAATGTGATCTGAAACCTTAATTGTCTTTAAATTCTCTCTTGTTCCCATTTTAATACATTTTAGCCATACAATTTAATAAACTAATTAGAGAGAACAGGCATTTAGAACTCAAAAACAGCTAATAAACCTTTATGATCTGATGGCCACACATTCGTTGGCTTGCTAAACAAATCCTTATCTTCTACAAAAACCTCAGATTTTACAATTGAGGCATCAGGGCCTACTATCACAACCTCTTTAAGTTCAAGCTCAGATGTTTTGTTATAAAAAATGAAATCGATACGTTCTCTTTCATCAGACTTTGGAGCCCATGTTAATTTTTCAATAGCTATCTGGGGATTATATGAGGGATAGGTAAAGCCTGGATTCTTCACAGGATCTGGATATTGTTCGCGATAAGTATCAATAAAACCAGCTTCTTCCAATAGTTTTGTACACTCCCATTCTATAACCACACCCTTATGATCGTAAAGATCGCTGTTCTCTACTATCCAATCTCGGTGAGATGGTTCATTAAAATCGCCACCTATAATCACTTTACTCCCTTGACCTATCTCTTCTTTCGCATCAGCAATGAATACTTTTATAGCATCATCGCGTTTCGAAGCCCTACTTACAGCTATAAGTTCAGCTACATCGGTTGTTGGCTCAGGCAATTCTTCCCAGGTATTACCTGAATAGCCTCTTGGCATATAATAACTGCAATTGAGATAGTCGAGATGAGCTGAATAAAAAGCAATGATATCTCCATTTACATTGATTCTTGCTTTAGTAATAGAACCATGATCATCCTTAACGGGATAAAGTGCAGAATAGCTCTCAATAGGATATCTTGAAATCAAGCCACTATCATAACTCTTACCTCCATAGTATTTTAATCCTCGAAGTTCCAGTTCAGCAATTATTCTTTCATTAAAACTGCTGTTTTTGTAGTTACGAACTTCGCTGAATGCGACCAGATGAGCATCTGTTCTAACTATTTCTTCAACAATAGCATCGAATCCTCCAGGAATTACGGTTCCTTCCTGCCAAATATTGAATTGCAAGACTCTTAATTCTTGTTTCGGCTGACAAGCACATAATGTAGACATGATCCCTAATAGACTCAAGTATATTAGTTTGTTTTTGATTAGGTATTTCATAGGGGATCTTTTGGGGTATTCAATGTTTGGGTTAGTTAAAATATCGATTCACAGGGGAATGATTAACTCGTGTAAAAAAACTGAAGCTGAGCCAGCTCAAGCCTAAGGCATTTCTACTCCTGTAGATTCATAAATCCGAAACCATTGTTCATGACTCATTTCAATAGACAAAGCATCTACAGCGCTTTTCACTCGCTCTATTTTGCTCGTTCCCAAAATGGGTAACATGTTCACTGGATGTTTCAACAACCAGGCATAAATGACCTGATCTATTTGCTCAAGGCCTAATTCCTCAGCAACTTCAAGCAATACCTTATAAATCTTCTGTCCTTTTTCAGTTTGAGGATTCAGCAAACGACCTCCAGCTAAGGGTGACCAAGCCATGGGTTTAATTCTTTCCTTAAGGAAAAAATCGATATTACCATTCTCAAAATGCTCCAAACAATAGGGAGATATTTCTACTTGATTGCTTACCAATCTCTCATCCGTATATGAATTTAACATCTCAAATTGTTGGCTATTGAAGTTAGAGACACCAAAATTCAATACTTGGCCCCTTTGTTTTAGATCAGCAAAGGCTTTAGCGACTTCTTCGGGATTAAAAAAGGGTGACGGTCTATGCAATAGCAATAAATCAAGATAATCTGTCTTCAAATTCTTCAATGAGTTCTCAACCGATGTAAGAATATGCTCGTAAGAATAATCGTACGTTTTTAATTTCCTCTCAGGAAACTTATCCGACTCTAGTTTAATCCCACATTTGCTAATAATTTGGATCTTATCTCGCAAAGAGGGCTTCAAGCTTAAGGCATTCCCAAATAAGGATTCACAAGAATAGTTACCATAAATATCAGCATGATCAAAACTCGTTACACCCAATTCAATTGATTGTTCTGTTAGTTTCAACAATTCCTGATTCGAAAGATTCCAATCAGCTAGTCGCCAATGCCCCTGAATAATTCGAGATAATTCGAGATCGGGAGATAATTGTATTTTCATGATGCATCTTATTTAGTAGGGTGAGTAATCGAATATTTGAAAATGCAATTTATCTTATTTCTTTAAGTCTGCAACCAATCTATTAATCGGAATTAAATCAAACTCTCCAAATTGTACTTCTTTGTAATTCTTGATAAACTCTCTATTGATAAGAAATAACTTACTGTTATAGGTATCTTGTGGGTAGGTGTTTTCAGTATGAAAATCATCAAACTTCTTGAAATTTAAGGGACAAGCAGATAATTCCCAGGCATCACCTTCCTGATTCATAAATAGTAATGGCAAACCATGAGTTCTACAAATAATAGGGCGAGCCTCATACACCTGACACATCTGATCAATCAGAAAATTACAATCCTCTTGTTCTGAATCAAGTTCTCTAAATTGCTGTGGTGGATTGGCTTTCAACTGTTCCAATATGCTAAAGTATTCTACAGGCAGCACCTGAAAATTCATACAACAAGAAGAACAACCTTTTTTACAAGCCATTTCATTCTTATGCATTGCGCCTAGCTTTTCGCTCAACTCACTAATCTCAGTTCTTAACTGTATATATTTTTCTATCTCCTGAAGGGCTTTCTCGTTCATCTTTCTTTATTTTCAAATTTCCACAAAGATAGAATCTTAATTTTGAAATTAGAAGATGAGAGGATATGGTAATGTAGTAACTGATTATTTTTGCTGGCGCAACCTTTAAGCTTTCCATCCAGATCTTCTGGTCCCGAGAATTGGGATTAACCTGCAGTCGTATTCAAATCAATAGGCAATTGCTTAACTAGGTCTATGCCTTCAGGAGTTACCTTAGCCTGATAGGCAAAAACCTCAACCCCACTATCAACCGCTTTTTTCAAGGCTTCGGCATAATTAGGATCGATATCCCAAGCAGGACCAAAAATGGAAACATCTGAACGTTGAATCACATAAAACATGACAGCACGCATACCTTCAGCTTTTACTCTCATTAAGGTTTCCAGGTGTTTCTTACCACGCGTTGTCACAGAATCAGGGAAACGTGCATGATCGCCCACTTTCATACTCACATTCTTAACTTCAATGAAACAGCTTTCATGCTCATTCTTGGCAAAAACATCGAAACGAGAATCCTCAAACTTAAGCTCTCGCCTTACTTCCGTGTAAGAACGAAGACCTTCAATCTTCTGATCACGTATCGCTTCATAAACCAACAGGTTTGGAATGCCGGTATTAACCCCTACCCAATCGCCATTAATATGAATCATTTCCCAGGTGTATTTTGTTTTCCTTTTGGGATCATCAACATGCGTTAAATAGACATCAGCACCGTTTTCGATGCAGGTTTTCATACTCCCTGAATTGGTACAATGTGCCACAACAATTTCTCCTGAATCTAATTCAACATCAGCTAAAAATCGTTTGTATCGTTTTATGAGTTTACCATGTATCAAGGATTTTGGGAATTGCATATGCTATGGTTATAATTTTATGATGCCTTATATTCAATTAGTGAAAGTATGTGACTTGGATATCCTTTCTACATTTTTTGCTTTCAGCTTGAATCAGAAATATTACTTTTGCGGTAAATATACATTCTTATGAGTAACAAAGCACCCCATCTATACATTTTCAACGCGACTAGTGAAATGGCTATTTCTAATGGTACCGTTAGTTTTATGCCCAATAGGATTCTCACTCGCTTTGAACAGGATCTGGATATGTTACCCATGTATTATGCTGAGTCCAAAGATGTGGTTTTGGTTCATCAGCATCCCGACAGTCAATTTCTCAAATCACTTGAAAAAGTTGGTGTTAGCATTCCAAGATTCGTCTTGTTTCCTCAGGCTCTTACCGATCGATCTTTTTTAAAAGAAAAGAAAGCAAGATTACAACCCTGGGGATGGAGCCCACGTATTCACCATCAACTAGCTCCTTTCAAAAGTCAGTGTCATCAAGATTATTTAGATCAACCCAATGCTTATTGGCAAACTGAACACAAGGATCTTTATAGTCGTAAAGTTGCCCTATCCTGTCTTGAACACATCACTAAAAACGCCCCTTCAGACAAATATATTTCAAAGGATCTATTCCCTGTTGTCTGTACCAAACAATCTGAAGTTGAAGTTTTACAACAGAAATGGCAACAAATCGTAATTAAATCTCCCTGGAGTTCATCCGGACGAGGCTTACAAATTTTACGAAAGGCATTTATAAATAAATCAGTTGAACAAGCTCTTGGTGGTGTGCTTAAATCTCAAGGCTATGTCATGGTTGAGGCACTTGTAAATAAACAACTAGACTTCTCGGTTCAATTCTTTGCTGATGGGAAAGGCAATCTGGAGTTCCTAGGCTTTGCATTTTTCGACACCAATGAAAATGGCCAATACCAAGCCAACTATCTTGGTTACACACCTGAAATATTCGAGAAGGCATTAAGTAATACCGAACAAGAGCAGCTTGTAGGCAGTGTCAGTGAAGCACTAAAAGCGAATCAAGTTCCACAAGAATATTATGGATATTTGGGTATCGATTGTATACTATTTCTGGATACTGAAGGTAAAAGCAAGATTCAACCTTGTCTGGAAATCAATTTGAGATACAATATGGGAACAGTTGCTCTAAAGCTAAACCCCTATATTCATCCAGAATCAAAAGGAACCTTCAATATATATGCAGACCCTAAATCCGATTTTGTGAGTTTTAATAAAAAGATGAGTCAAGAACATCCTTTTGAGACGAAAAATGGAAAATGGTATAAGGGATATTTACCTCTAACAAGTCCAAATCAAGAAAAACTCTTTGGGGCCTATCTTTTTCTTGACTAAAAGGTGGTTTAAACATGTGATAAATCCACATTTTGCAGGGTATTATAATAAGTTAAAAACATATATTTCCGTCAAAAACCCTAGCTATTATGACAGATTAAATTTTTCTCCACAAAAGCCTCCACCTCCCTACAAGACTCTATTAATGGGATATAACAATAAACAAATTTATATTCCGATAGGAAAAATGCAATTCATCAACCAAAGTTTTATCATAAACACTCACTATTTGATTAAAACTAATGTCGTTTATTTTGGATTCTGAAATTATTACTATACATTTGTTAGGATGAAAAGCCTTAACAAGGAGATAATATCATTAAAATTCGTTACCATTCGTTCTCTCGAGAACAAAATTTAACTGAATCTTTACTTGGAATTATACTGAAGGAAAGCTTTCAACAAATATTTATTATTTTAAAAAACATTACAATGCAAGGAACAGTAAAATTCTTTAATGAAACTAAAGGTTTTGGTTTTATTAAGCCAGCAGATTCTAGTGAAGACATTTTTGTACATTCTACAGGTCTTATTGACGAGATCCGTGAAGATGACAAAGTTGAGTACGATATGGAAAAAGGCCGTAAAGGTATGAACGCCGTAAACGTAAGAGTAATTGACTAATTCAGTTACAACGATACATAAAGAAACCACCTTTTCTAGGTGGTTTTTTTATGCCTTATACTTTCTTAAATAAAAAGTCAACAACTCCCAAAAGCTTCCGGGCCAAGTCCGTATGCAACTCGACTCCTCTTCATAGGCTAAAACGCTACACACAACTTCAGCAGTCGGACAAATGCTATTGAAAAATATCATACGATTAGCCTGATTTAGTTTACATTCCCTCCAATATTTAGCTAATTAAATTAAAGCAAAAAGTCTATTCGAATAAAGACAAAAAAAAAGATTCAAATCTAAAAGATAAATATCCTGAAATTTAATGAGATTTATTTTGGATTCTGAAATTATTACTATACATTTGTCGCGTTGTAAAGCACTAAAAGAAGTTAATATCATTAATATTCGTTATCATTCGTTCTCTCGAGAACAAAATTTTACTGAATCTTTACTTGGAATTATACTGAAGGAAAGCTTTCCACAAATATTTATTATTTTAAAAAACATTACAATGCAAGGAACAGTAAAATTCTTTAATGATACCAAAGGTTTTGGTTTCATTAAGCCAGCAGATTCAAGTGAAGATATTTTTGTACATTCTACAGGTCTTATTGACGAGATTCGTGAAGATGACAAAGTTGAGTACGATATGGAAAAAGGCCGTAAAGGTATGAACGCCGTAAACGTAAAACTAATTGACTAATTCAATTACTACGATACATAAAAAAAACCACCTTCCGAGGTGGTTTTTTTATGCCTTATACTTTCTTAAATAAAAAGTCAACAATCCCCAAAAGCTTTCGGGCCAAGTCCGCACACAGCTTGATTCCTCTTCATAGGTAAAACGCTACACACAACTTCAGTAGTCGGACAAATTCTATTGAAAAATATCACACGAAGGGATCAGGTGCAAAACCTAGGTCTGTCTAATTTCAAGCACACATCTTAGTAAATCTATAGAGGACGAATGTGATATCCACACCCCTCTAAATTATCTTCTGAATTCCTTTATTTTGACATTGAAAGATTCCGCAAAAGTATTGGTGCTTCTTGAGATGAAGTAATTTATAATTTGTTTGTGATGAACTTCGAAAGTTCTTTTAATAGAATTGAATGAATCCAAGCGTGCTTTTTCAATTTGATCAAACCAACGAGCGAACTTCAATCTTGCTATATTTAGATCTAAATACTGATTGTATATCTTTCTAAGCCCATCTGACAAATTATATGCAATCTCGATATTAGGAATACCTCTCAAAGAGTAGTTTTGCTCGCAATGTTTGTGACTGAGTCCATTTATTCTTGGATTTATACAATGCATGCCTGCTTCGAGCCATCAGTTGTCGTAATGTATCGCCATTTGTGAGAATTTATAGCTTATAAATCTTGCCTTTCGCTTTTCCTTTTTTATAGTCTGCGTTCTCACTATTTATTATTTCCCATCGATATTTTATTCGTAGTTCTTGAACAGCATCATTAGCCAACTGTTGAATATGAAGCCGATCAGTTGTAGCTTCTGCTTTTAGGAAACACTTTCTCACGATAAAATTCATGCTTCCGGCCATATCGAATGTGAATCCTTTTACAATACTACGAAGTTCTTCAGGGATGTTGTCTCTGATTAAAGATATAATTTGTTTTGCTTGAGTGCCTTTGAATATACCGACAATACAAGCTTTCTTACCTCTACTATCCTTATTCGTTAGAAGTGTATATAATTCCCCATTGGATAAAGCGGTCTCATCTAAAGCTAAATGAGGTCCGATATTTTTAGGATAAACTAGGTGTTCTTGTGCATGAGATTTCTTGCGCCACTGCCTAAAACAACTTAATGATTCTTTGTACTGCCTACGAAACAATTGAGCTTTAATCCCATAATAAGTCTCTAGACTCTGAATGTTAATGGCGTTAGTATCTACTAATTTCTTTAAAAAAAAGCAGCACACTCATAAGACATGCGAGTCCCCCTGGGCTAAAATTCTATTTTTAAAATTAATATCCAACTTCTGGGTATCACCCACTATTAGCCTGACTCAGTTCACATTGCCTATCAAGAATTAGCAAATTAAATTAAACTAGAAAATCTATTCGAATAAAGAAGAAAAATACAAATATAAAAGAGAAGTATTCTGAAATTTAGTGAGATTTATTTTGGATTCTAGAATTAATACCATACATTTGTCGCGTTGTAAAGCATTACAAGGAAATAATATCATTATTATTCGTTATCATTCGTTCTCTCGAGAACAAAATTTAACTGAATCTTTACTTGAAATTATACTGAAGGAAAGCTTTCCACAAATATTTATTATTTTAAAAAACATTACAATGCAAGGAACAGTAAAATTCTTTAATGACACCAAAGGTTTTGGTTTTATTAAGCCAGCAGATTCAAGTGAAGATATTTTTGTACACTCTACAGGTCTTATTGACGAAATTCGTGAAGATGACAATGTTGAGTACGATATGGAAAAAGGCCGTAAAGGCATGAACGCCGTAAACGTAAAACTAATTGACTAATTCAATTACTACGATACATATAAAAAACCACCTTCCGAGGTGGTTTTTTTATGCCTTATACTTTCTTAAATAAAAAGCCAACAATCCCCAAAAGTTTACGGGCCAGGTCCGTATGCAGCTTGATTCTTCTTCATAAGTAAAACTGGATCAGGTACAAAAACCGGGTCTGTCAGATTTTAAGCATAAATCTTAGTAAGTCTATAGAGGAAGAATGTGATATCCGTCACCCTCTAAATTGTCTTCTAAATTCCTTTATTTTGGCATTGGAAGATTCCGCAGAAGCGCCGGAACGAAGGTTTATGAAGTCGTTTGAAATGGAGCCTTAATGGGTATAAAATATTCTTGCTATGGTGGCAAAAGATTTAAATCCACTTTTCTGGACAGTATTTCCCCATTGTGCCAACTTCAGTAGTCCAATTTGTTTTTGATATTTAGATTGATAAATTTCACACAGTGATATTGAATAAGCGTAGGCTTTTCTATATCAGGATATAAATCAAATAGAATTTTAGCACGAGATCTTTGTTTTTCAGTCCATTTTGAATGATGCTTAAACAAAGCAAACCGACTTCGTGATAGCAGCTGCTTTTTAGTATCACCATTGGCTAGAAGTGTTGGCTTGTGAATTAGCCCGTTCTTGCGTGCCTTTAGAAAAGTCATATTGTCTTCATCAATAACATCCCAGCGGTGTTTTATACGAATCTCTTGTATCGCATCACTTCCCAATCGTTGCACGTGGAATCGATCTGCTACAGGTTTCGCTTTTCTAAAGCATCTCTCAGCAATCAAATTCATGGATACAGCCAAATCCAAATAAATTTCCTTGACATGATCTCGCTGTTATTTTGAGAAATGTTTTTGTATGAAGCTGATGATACGTTCAGATTTTGTCACCGAGAAAATACCTACAATGGAGCCACCCTTGCCTTTAGCAGCCTTATTGGTGAGAATCGTATATAATTCTCCATTGGATAGAGCAATCTCATCCAAACCTCGATATTTCGCAATATTTTCTGGAAAAACAAAGTAATCCTAAACATGAGACTTTTAGCCCCAATTCTTAAAATCACTTTGCATTGTCTTTGAAACCTTTTACCACTGACACCGAAATATGCTTCAAGGCTTTGAATAGTAATAGCATTACAATCCACTAATCTCTTATAAAAATGCAGCATACTCATCAGACATTCGAGTACCATAGGCTAAAATACTTAAATCGCGTGTTACCTTTAGCTTGTTCTCATCAACCAACACATCCCATCTACGACGTTTAACACTTAAGGTGACCGTCATATTACGAATGGTATAATCCTCTATCAAATGAGGCTCCATGAAACCACTTGCTTTATAAATACGAGTCTTGGACTCGAATGGGATGATTCTCTTCTCCTCAAGATAGATTGTCAGAGTCTTGTCATAAATATATTTGTCACTATTCCCTTTATCTAAGCCCGTAATCTCAAAATAATTTAAGATGTCTTCTTGCAGAATCATCTCCCAAAGTGCTGCATTCATATTCTTTTCCATTCATCTATTTAGAATGTTAAAATCGCATTTTTAAAATTAAGACCCAACTTTTCGGTGTGATCTATAAAACTCAACACACAACTTCAGTAGTCGGACAAATTCTATTGAAAAATGTCATACGATTAGTCTGATTCAGTTTACATTCCCTATCAAAATTTAGTTAATTAAATTAAAACAGAAAGTTTATTCGAATAAGGACAAAAAAAAATAAATCTAAAAGATAAGTATCTTAAAATCTTGTGAAATTTATTTTGGATTCTAAAATTAATACCATACATTTGTTGCGTTATAAAGCATTAACAAGGAAATAATATCATCAATATTCGTTACCATTCGTTCTCTTGAGAACAATACTTAACTGAATCTTTACTTGGAATTATACTGAAGGAAAGCTTTTAACAAATATTTATTATTTTAAAAAACATTACAATGCAAGGAAAAGTAAAATTCTTTAATGAAACTAAAGGTTTTGGTTTCATTCAGCCAGCTGATTCAAGTGAAGACATTTTTGTACACTCTACAGGTCTTATTGACGAAATTCGTGAAGATGACAACGTTGAGTACGATATGGAAAAAGGCCGTAAAGGTATGAACGCCGTAAACGTAAGAGTAATTGACTAATTCAGTTACTACGATACATAAAGGAAACCACCTCTCGAGGTGGTTTTTTTTGTGCTTTACTTTTCCTACCCCACCCAATTCATAGACTTAATACAAAGAAAGGATACAAATCTTAAGAAGATGTATACCTACATATTGAGATTTATTCAACTACATTTAAGACTGAGAACCACGAATCATATTCATCTTCTGGATACGAATGAAAAATCTCACTTTGTTGAAACAGGAAGAATTTCAAATTTTGCAATTCGTGGATCTTATTTTATCAATAGGTTTTGAGAGGATTTTGCCTATCTGCCGTAAGCGATGTCACTATTCATTCATCAAAGCGAAAACAAGGATTAGGCTGACTTGATCTTTATATTCACGGACTCGATTTTAAAGACTCTCATGTGCCCATCGGAATTGCTTACTTTTTCATCTAAAAACCGAGCGAAGCGTCCCGATAATTATCGGGATCATGAATAACCGTTCAATTATGATTGAATCAAAAAATAAGAACCCATCGGCTCTAGCGAAAAGTTTAAAATACAATCTCTTATATTAAACCTACTATCCTCCCAGACATTTACTCACCCTATATTTCACGTAATGATATTCTCTATCCATCGGATTTCCCTAAAAGGGAGAAACCTGAGACATAGATTCGATCAATCAAATATTTGTAGATTCTAATCAAGTATATACGTTTTTAGATCATTCTTGTTTCATTAAAAAATAATTTACCAAGCCCATTCTTAGTAATTGATCCTATTTCACCCTCACCATTCATAAACCGGGCAAAAAAAAAGGATACTCATCTTTACGATAAGTATCCTTAAATATTGAAGAACAGTTCAGAACTGTATCTGTATTATTTTTTAATCAAAGTCACATTCACAGCATTCATGCCCTTAGGACCACGTTCTGTTTCGAAGTTTACTTTGTCATTTTCGTTCACTTGATCAACTAAACCATTGATATGAACAAAAATACTTTCTCCTGTTTCAGAATCCTTAATAAAACCGTATCCCTTACTAGTATTGAAGAAAGTAACTGTTCCTTTGCGAAGAGGATCTTCAACATAACCTGCGTTACTATTTCTTGCACCTAGCACAATGCTATCTGCATCAATTTCAACTTTCTTTGTTGGATCCGGAGGAGTAGATACAAGTTGCCCATTTTCGTCAACATAAACCAACATGTCTTCGAAAGACTGACCGCCACTGCTAGCTTTTCTTTCTTCTTTGCGTGCGTCTTTTTCTTTTCTTTTTTTGAGTTTCTTTTTTTCTAACTCTTTTTTACCGAATGTTTCTTTTGATCTGGCCATTTAATTCTTTAGTTCTTTTACAATTATACACCTCTTAAAATTTTATCTCAGAACAACTAAGTTACCACTAATAAATCCCAAAGGTGCTGCAAGATAAGGAAATTATTCAACTTTTACTTATTTTTCACAAACACATCGGTAAAAATAGCATTTATATTTCATTGAATACCATTAAGAAAGTGAGGCTTAATAGTCGTTATATGTTTAATTTCAAATACAAACACACCTCTCATACCTTATGGTCTATCAACTTACGCATTAAATCAGCCTTAAACTCGATCATATATTTTGAGTGCGGCGACCATTCTTTCCAGACCTTCCAATATGATAGACTGAGGGGATCCTAAATTTAAACGCATATAATTCGTTCCCTTAGAACCAAAAGTTGTTCCCTTATTAAGGGCAATCTCTGCTTCCTCCAAAAGAATTCGATGTAATTCCTTATCTTCTAGATTCAAGGCCGAGAAATCTAACCACAAAAGATAAGTCCCTTCAGGCTCAACAACACGAATCGAAGAAAAATTTTCAGCTAAATATGATTTTACCAGTTGCACATTGGACTTGAGATAGACCAACAGTTGCTCCAACCACTCTTCACCATGTGTATAGGCAGCCTCAAAGGCAACACTACCCAAAACATTAGCCCCTTCGACATGAAAACGTGATGTTAGTGAACTATATTCCTTATGCATTTGCTCATTAGGAATAATCACAATAGAAGTGGCAAGACCAGCGATATTAAATGTCTTACTAGGAGCTAAAAATGTCAAACTATTATTTTTTGCATAGCTGCTAATAGTCGAAATTGGCGTGTAGGTATGGGGTTCAAATATAATATCAGAGTGAATTTCATCTGCTAGAATCAATATATTGTGTTCTTCACAAATATCAACCAATTCTGTTAGCTCTGCTTTAGTCCATACACGACCAACTGGATTATGTGGGTTTGAGATGATAATCATCTTTGTTTTCTCATCAATGCTAGCTTTCAAATTTTCAAAATCCATTTGATAGCTACCCTTTTCTAATTTAAGGTCATTTTGAACCAACACCCTATTACTTGATTTGACCAATTGGAAGAAAGGATGATAAACCGGAGGCTGAATAATAATTTTGTCTCCAGGCTCGGTAAAAGCCATTATAGCGATTGAAAGACCTGTTAAAACACCTGGAGTTACCTTTAGCCATGAGGATTCGACTGGAAAATCATGCCTTTTATTCATCCAATTGATAAAGGAAGAATAGAAGCTATCACTATAAAACGAATAAGCATAAACAGGATGATCCAACCTATTTTTCAAAGCTTCCTGAATAAAATCGGGTGTTTCAAAATCCATGTCAGCGACCCAAAGAGGCAAGAGTTTATCAGAACCAAAATAATTTTCAACAGCATCGTGCTTGACACAATTCGTATTCTTTCTATCAATTATCTTATCAAAATTATATGCCATAGAATCATCTGTTTTAAGGTGATGCAAAATCAGAATTCGAAATTTACAATTTTTACTTCTAGCATTCAATTATTCTTAAATATTTCAATTCAAAAAAAACGGACCAAATCTTCTCTTCTACTATGTAAAATCATTACAGATAAGATTTGAATTTCACTTTTTTGTTTTATCTTTGCCTCACTACATGCAACCACGAGGAAATCCCTCCGATTGAATATTCAGAAAATATATTGTAATCGAAAACAGATATCTACGAGACCATAAACAGTTGTTATTACGCCTTGCGCTAATTTTAACAAGTTTATGATTATCCTACTCACAAGGCTATCTTAAATACATTTAAATTAAAGATATGATTCCTAAAATTGAACGCGCTACTATTGTAGTTCTTGACAGTGCTGGTGTTGGGGCTTTACCTGATGCAGCAGATTTTGGCGATGTAGGCTCAAATACATTTGGAAATATTGCCAGCCATTGTGGTGGTATGAAACTTCCAAACATGCAAAAATTAGGTTTGGGTAACCTGACCGACATTCAAGGTGTTGAACCAACTAATAAGGCAAACGGTGCTTATGGAAAAGCTGCTGAAGCGGCTAAAGGTAAGGATACAACAACTGGACATTGGGAAATTGCTGGTGTCGCAATTGACGAACCTTTCCCAACTTACAGCAACGGTTTTTCTGATGAAGTTATTCGTCGTTTTGAAGAAAGAACCGGGCGTAAGGTCATGGCAAACAAACCTGCTTCGGGTACCGCTATTCTTGATGAATATGGTGAAGAACATATGAAAACGGGCAACTGGATTCTTTATACATCTGCCGACCCTGTCTTTCAGGTGGCAGCTCACGAAGAGATCGTTCCTTTAGAGGAATTGTATAAAGCTTGTGAAATTGCTTTAGAGATCTGCACAGAACTAGCTCCTGTAGCTCGTGTGATTGCTCGACCATTCTTAGGAAGTGGTGAAGGCAACTTTACCCGTACGTCTCATCGTCACGATTTTTCGGTAACACCTCCTCGTCCAACACTTCTTGATCGTTTATTGGAAAATAAACTAGAGGTGATTGGTATTGGTAAAACCAGCGATATTTTTGCTGGACAGGGAATATCTGATTCTCGTGGTACCAATAAAGACAATAATGATGGTGTTGCAAAAACACTTAAAGCTCTTGAAGAGGATACAAAAGGTCTGATCTTTACAAATCTTGTTGATTTCGACATGGCTTATGGTCACCGTAGAAATCCTGAAGGTTATAAAGCGGCTCTAGAAGAGTTTGACCAACAATTACCAGAAATCCAAAGCCGTTTGAAAGAGGATGAAATTCTAATTTTAACTGCTGATCATGGTTGTGATCCAACTTATAAAGGAACAGATCATACCCGTGAATACATACCCGTATTAGTTTATGGTAAGAATATTAAAACAAATATCAACCTGGGAACACGTTCAACATTCGCTGATATTGCTGCGACAATTGAAGAGTTATTACTAGGAACACAATCAGAAGGTAGTTTCGCAAAAGACTTATATCAATAAGTTGCATTGTATTATTGATAGCGCAAGCCTTGACATTTATATGTCAAGGCTTTTTTTATTTATAGCGTTTACATTCTTTAACAATAGATTTACTATTCAAATTCATTAAAAGCATATTTTTCAGTAATTTAAAGGACGAAATCAATAAACAAGTATCTATGTTTAGAACAAGATCAATCGTTTTATTCCTTTTTCTATTGCTGGCCCAATCCATACAGGCACAACAACAGCATATCCAATTCAAACGTCTTACTATTAACGATGGTTTATCATTAAGCTCTGTTTACTCTATTTTTCAAGACTCCAAAGGCTTTATGTGGTTTGGAACCGAAGATGGACTCAATCGGTACGATGGTAAGAATTTTACCATTTATAGAAGTAAGAGCAATGATGAAAACTCAATTTCATACAAATGGATTGAGACGATAATTGAAGATAGTAGAGGTAAGCTTTGGTTTGCATCACAGGGAGGCTTGACTCATTTTGATATGGAAACTGAAAGATTCACCCAGTTTAGCACCCTATCAGATTCGAACAGACGAATAAGCAACGATACCATTACTCAGTTATTTGAAGATAAATACAAAAAACTGTGGGTCGGAACCAATAAGGGGTTCAACCGAATAGATATTACTAGCTTAAAAATTGATAAGACAAACGAAAAAGATATCTATACATCGTGCAGAGTAAATGCTTTCCTTTCAAATTATGATGATTCGCTTTGGATTGCAACAAATAAAGGGCTCCTACGATACAGCAACAAAACTGATAAAATCCTTAGAAGTGAGTTTAAAGAACTTGCAAGAAATGAAGTTAATAGCCTCGTATACAATAATGATAAACTTTTGATTGGCTGTTCAAACGGACTCTTTTATATAGATAGTTCTAATCAAATTAACTCTGAATCTTATTTAAAGAATCTTCATGTTGAAAGTATACATATCGACAAAAAGGAAAACACTTGGATAGGAACACAGAATGGACTTTATAAAAAAAGGAAATGTGAAAAGGCGTACAAGCTTTTAATTGATGCCCATGATTCTTCCAATAGTCTATCAACAAATACAGTTAAACCCATAATAGAAGACAAAATTGGTCAGATATGGTACGGTACATTCGGTTCTGGTTTGTATAAGATTGATGGTAACTCCAATAAAGTAAATCAGTATACACAAAACTCTGCTGATCCTCAAAGCTTGTCTCAAAACTCGATTAACTGTTTATATGAAGACAATTCAGGCTCGGTTTGGATAGGGACATTTGGTGCAGGTATCAGCATTTACGACCCACAAGCTCATAAATTTGAACTCTTAAAGCACAATGCACTATCAAGTAATAGTCTGGCAAGTGATTTTGTATGGACTATATGGGAAGCTCGTGACAAAACGGTTTGGGTAGGCACAAATGATGCCGGCTTGAGTGCTTATAACAGATCGACAGGAGATTTCAAACATTATTCTTTTGAAAACACACCCGCTATACGCGATGTTTTTGAAGATAGCAAAGGACATATATGGGTTGGTACAAACGGTGAAGGTTTATATATGTTGAATCCTAAAACTGGACGAAAGACAAACTATAAGCATGATATAAACGAGATCAATAGTATTTCGGATAACTCAGTGCGTGTGATTTTCGAAGATAGTGAAGGCATATTGTGGGTGGGAACTCGCAAAGGCTTAAATCGCTTTAATCCTAGCACAAAAACCTTTAAGAGATACGTTCACTCAAATTCCGATCCTCATAGTATTGGGCACGATTTTATTTATTCATCAATTTATGAAGATTATAAAGGGCACTTGTGGCTTGGACATTATGGTGGTGGCTTGAGTATTTTCGATAAACAAACAGATCAGTTCACATCATATCAATTCATACCCAATTCTGAGAATATACTTTCAGATAATATTGTTTTTTCATTTTATGAGGATGCTGATCGTATCATGTGGATTGGAACAAATAATCAACTCAATCGATTTGATCCCAAAACTAAGGTGTTTAAACACTTCTGTGTTAGCGAGGGCTTGCCCAATAATGTGATTTATGGAATTCTGCCCGATCAAAACAATAATATATGGCTGAGTACCAATTATGGTATCTGTCGATTTAATACTAAAGATTATTCGGTTAAGAATTTCACAACACAAGATGGGCTTCAATCCAATGAATTCAATGGAGGAGCTTACCATAAAGGGGAATCAGGCCTACTCTACTTTGGTGGCGTATATGGTTTAAACATTATCGACCCAGAGAAAGAGATTAAAACGGAGCCGGCTTACAATGCAGTTATTACGAAATTGCAGATACTTGGTAAGGATGTTGTGGTTGCTCTAGAGAATGATTCAATACATGATTATTGCATGCACTACGATGCTGCAAATGATCGTTACAAAATTCAAAAGAGCATTATTTCAACGAAGAAGCTCATTCTCGATTACAAGCAAAGACATATCTCTTTAGAGTTTTCTTCTCTAAGCAGTTTTTCATCGAAGAACATCAGATACAATTATAGAATGCTGGGGCTTGATAAGGATTGGATTGATGCGGGAGAAAGAAACTTTGCATCCTACTCAAATTTAGAGCCTGGGAAATACTTATTTCAGCTTAGGGCTCAGAATTCAGATGGAATTTGGAGCAAAGAAACTCGACAGTTAGGCATAAAAATCAATCCGCCTTTTTGGATGGAATGGTGGTTTATACTGCTCGAAGTATTGATGGGTATCGCTATCATCATTTTCAATTACAGATATCTATTAAAGATTAGAACCAATAAACTTTTACTTGTTCAGAATGAGAAAATAAGTATTGCCAATCAAAAACTCAGAGAATCAGAGCAAAATCTAAAGGAACTTAATACGACTAAGGATACTTTCTTTAGGATTATCTCCCACGATTTGAAGAATCCTTTTACCAGTCTTATGTCCATTTCACAGCTTATTAACGAGAATTATGATGCGGTTGATGCTGATGAGAAAAAAATGGGCATAAAGAAAATCAACCAAGGCCTGAATCATATCTATGCTTTGTTGGAGAATCTTCTCACTTGGTCGCGTTCACAAACAGGGCAAATTAAATACCAAGCTCAAGATTGTGATCTTACTGATCTGATTAAAATGAATATCAACCTTTATATGGTAAGTGCACATAAAAAGGGCATTATAATCGATTACAACCTACCTGATAAGGCCATGGCTTTTGCTGATAAAGAAATGATCAGTACTGTCATTAGAAACTTGCTTAATAATGCCATAAAATTCACAAAGCTTGATTCAAAAATCACAATTTCTCTTAAATCTGAGGCATCGAATTACAAAATTGAAATTATGGATCAGGGCGAAGGTATTTCTGAAGAAAATATCGACAAGCTATTCCGAATCGATAAAAAATACAAAACGGTAGGCAGCTCAGGTGAAAAAGGAACAGGTCTCGGCTTATTACTTTGTAAAGAATTCGTTGTGATTAACAAAGGTGAGATTGGAGTTGTTTCGATTTATGGTGAAGGTTCTTGTTTTTTCTTTACAATTCCTAAATAAACTTATAAAATAAAAGCTGCCCGACTATAAATGCGTTTTGGACCTTTATTTTTGTGGTTTGTAGTTACTCATATTAAAGGCGCTGATTGAGATGAAGACAATAAGTATTATTGATTTGTAATTTAAGATCAAATTTGAGATCACAAATGACCAAATGACTTGTCCTTGACATCTGAATCCCATGTTATGAAACAATTCCGTTTTCAGTTCATTTTGTCATTCCACTTATTATGCATCATACAAACCACATAACAATTCAACTAACAAAGCATATTTCAAACATTTGCATTTCTCTCTAATTCTCAATAATCTCTTTCTGTATAATCTAAGCTAGGCCTACAAAAGAGATATAATTCACAAATTGAAAAAATATCATTTCTCTTTGCATTGAAAACAAATAAAAACACTTATTTTTAACGTTTAAAAATAAGAATATGGAAGACATGATATTTTATGATAGACTGCAATTCGCATTTACTATCACATTTCACTACATCTTTCCACAATTGACGATGGGACTATCTTTGATAATCGTCTATTTTAAGTGGGAATTTCTAAGAACTAAACTTGAAAAGTTTAATAATGCAGCAAAGTTCTTCATGAAGATATTTGCCATTAATTTTACCATGGGTGTTGTAACTGGAATTCCAATGGAATTTCAATTTGGCACCAACTGGGCTAAATTTTCTGAACTTACAGGAGGTATTATTGGTCAAACCCTGGCCATGGAAGGTATGTTTTCATTCTTTCTCGAATCTTCCTTCTTGGCACTTTTCATTTTTGGTGAAAAATTAATGGGGCAAAAACTACACCTTCTAACTGGCTTTCTGGTCTTTCTAGGTTCCTGGGCAAGTGGATATTTCATTTTAGCAACTAATGCATGGATGCAACATCCAGTTGGGTACGAGATTTTGGAAAATGGGAAATTTGTCTTGAATAATTTCTCTGCCTTATTCAGTAATCCATGGCTACTACCAGCCTTCTTACACAATCAGTTTGCATCCGTTGTTACCTCATCGTTTGTGGTTGCTGCTATAGGTGCTTTTTATGTATTGCGAAATAAGAATGTGGAATACGGCAAGTTATTTTTAAAGACAGGTGTTCTTTTTGGCTTTGTGTCGAGCATGCTAGTAGCTGTCCCAACGGGCGATTGGAATGCTAAAAATGTTGCGAAATTTCAACCTGCATCTTTTGCAGCCATGGAAGGAATATTTGAAACTGAAGAAGCCGGTGCCGAAATCGTGCTTGTTGGTCAGCCTAATATGGTTGAAAAAAAGATAGACAACAAAATTGCCGTTCCTAACATCTTAAGTTTTTTAACTTACCAGGATTGGGACAGGCAAATCCCAGGAATGGATCAATTCGAAGAAGAAGAATTACCAGATAATATTCCAGCACTTTACTACTCCTATCACATAATGGTCGGATTAGGAACTATTTTTATTGGTTTAATGGGCTTAGCACTTTTATTTTTGTGGAGAAAAAAACTCTATACAATGAATACATTGCTTTGGGCCATCATGTTTGCATTTCCTTTTCCGTATATCGCAAACATCACGGGTTGGTATGTTGCCGAATTGGGAAGACAACCTTATTTGGTATATGGCTTATTAAAAACGGTTGATGGAATATCTCCAACTGTTTCATCAGGAAATACATTATTTACTTTATTAGGTTTTGTTGGTTTATATATGCTATTGGGCTTACTATTCCTGATTTTAGTTGGTAAAACAATTCACCAAGGACCAAAAACTCAAACAACTTAATTATGGAACTATTTTGGTATATAATAATAGCAATTGTCTTTGCTGTTTTCTTCATATTAGACGGTTACGATTTTGGTACAGGAATTATTCATTTATTCTTTGCCAAAGAGGAGAAAGATAAAGTCGTCATTGCCAAAGCGGCCGGTCTCTTTTGGGATTCCAATGAAGTATGGCTCGTGGCAGCCGGAGGAATGCTTTTCATGGCCTTCCCTACCTTTTACGCATCTGTATTTAGTGGCTTTTATCTTCCTTTAATACTAGTGCTTTGGTTCATTATTTTTAGGGCAATAGGTTTGGAATTGAGAAGTCAATTTAACTTTCAGATGTGGAAAGATATTTGGGATAAAGCCTTTGGTATTTCGAGCTTACTTTTAACGCTATTTTTTGGAGTAGCATTAGGCAATGTGATAAGAGGTGTGAATTTGGGAGGTGTCGAAAATGGTATTTCTGCTTACGAAGGACATTACTTCTTCCTACCTCTTTGGAATAGCAGTTTTAGTCCGCAGGGAATTCATCCTGGAGTAATTGATTGGTTCACAATTGTTATTGGCGTAATTGCGGTTGTAACATTAACTATTCATGGTGCCAATTGGATCATCTTAAAAACCAACTCATCCATTAATGAAAAGCTGAAATCGGTAGTAATTAAGCTAAATATTGCACTTGTAGTGCTTACTATTTTCTCTATATCAATTTGGCATCTTATTAATCCTCAACCCTTTTCTAACTTTACAGAAAACCCACTTCTATTCATTTTCCCTATGATCTATCTTAGTGGATTATTGGGCATATTTTTCATTAAAAAATACAAGAAGAATATATATGCCTTCATTTGCTCATCGCTTCTTATTGTTGGAGGAATAACGTCCTCATTGGCATCTATGTTTCCTGTGATATTACCTTCTACCAATGATGTAAACGAATCACTTACCATATACAACACTGCTACATCCCATTACGGATTATCAGTTGCTATGGGATGGGGAATAATAGGCTTTATTCTTCTGTTTGTTTATATGATTATTCAGAAAAAAATAATGGGAGGAAAAGTTGATCATATGGATTACGGACATTAAAAACACCTAATTATGACCGATACACTGATTGCATTAATAAGTATTCTCATTGGGATAACTGGAGCAAATAGTACAAGTCTCTTTTTCAAAAAATATTCCTTTGGACTAATTGGAAATACCATTGCCGGAGTCTTCGGCAGTGTGTTTTTCATTAAATCCATAGGTCGCTTAGGATTTAGCCCGCAAGCAATCATGCAAACAGGTACAGTAGATATTAGCCTATTTGCAATTAATGCTATTGTGTCTTTTTGCGGTGGATTAGTAGCTGTAATATTACTAAGTAAACTTGCGGCTAAATTTAACAAGTTCAATATAGATTAGCTCGACTAAAAAAACTAAGAGAATCAGAACAAAATTTATAATTCGTTCCAACCTCACAGTTTAATTTTTAAGATGCAAGTAAACCTGTGATATTTCATAAAACAATCCCCAAACTAGAGAGAGTTTGGGGATTGTTTTATGAAGTCATTTTGAATTGTTTTTCTGATTTATACGAAGCGCATAATATCAGAGACCTCTTTTCTTGGAGTCGCAGGAGCATGTTCTCCATCTTCATAACCATATACGATAAGTGCTGCAACGGTTTCCTCTTCTGGTAAACCTACTATTCCAGAAATTGATTCATCATTTATAATACCCATAATACAGGTTCCTACTCCTTTTGCATGAGCTGCAAGGCAGAAGGTTTGACAGGCGATACCGGCATCGAAAACTTCCCAAATATTTGCTTTGGAAGTCACATATTCATCTTTATCCAGTTTACCACTTTTCCCCTTAACAAAGCTCAATACTGCAACGCCTTTTGCTTCTTTTAGTGTGTTTACATTGTAAACAAAACCATCAACACCATCCGTTGCTAGTTTAGCAATTACGTCCTTGTCATCAACCAAAGTATATCTAGCTACCTGAAAATTCCCCCACGAAGGAGCCCATCGACTAAGTGATACGATTTCCCTCATCGTTTCCCTGTCTACTTTTTCATTTTTGAATTTACGTACGCTTCTACGTTCTTCAATCATTTCAATTGCATCCATTCTTTCTTCTTTTTTATGTCTTAAGCTATTTGTGTCATTTCATTTAAAATAAACTCTTCCACGGCCCCATCGGTTGCTGTCATGTATTCTGCAAGATGAGCATTGGCCAAGTGTTTTTGCAACAAGTCCCTATTTGTCCAATTTTCATGGAAAAGAAATAAATTTGGATTCTCATTATCCTGATGCAAATCGTAATTGATACAACCTTCTTCTGCTCTTGTAATTTCTATTAGTTTTAGTAATTCAGCTTTTACCAATTCTCTTTTTTCTGCTTTAGCCAATATTCTCGCTACGATTGTTAATTTTTGATCACTCATCATTAGTCCTATTTATATAATTTATTTGTCATTATTTTGCAAAACCATCAAGTACATTCTTACCAATCACGCGACCACTTTCCTGCTGTGTATGGGCTTCTTTAAGTGTTTCTACACTCATAATCCCTAAGTTGTTGGTCACCGTTGAAACCAGTGTACCATCATCAATCAACTCCGATACACGGTTCAGTAATTCATACTGTTTTTCGATGTCTTCGGTTTGAAACATAGAGCGTGTAAACATGAATTCCCAACTAAAGCTCAGCGCTTTGGTTTTCATTAAAGACACATCCATATTGCCAGGATCATCGATTAAAGCAATATGACCGCGTGGTTTGATTAACTCAACTAGAGCCGGATAATGCTCAGCTGTTCCATTTAGTGCGGCCACATAGCGAGGTTCAATTCCTAGAATTTTAACTTGATCGACCAATGATTCGCGGTGATTGATGACATGATCCGCTCCCATTTTCGTCACCCATTCAATTGTCTCTGGACGAGATGCTGTAGCGATTACTGTTAGCTTAGTTAGTTTCTTAGCTAATTGAATAAGAATAGAGCCGACACCTCCTGCACCACCAACAACCAACAGGCTATCTCCTTCTCCATTCCCTTCTTTTAGAGCTAAAGAGTCGAACAAAAGTTCCCAAGCCGTTATGGATGTAAGAGGAAGGCCAGCTGCCTCTGCAAAACCTAATGATTTTGGTTTTTTACCAACTATGCGTTCATCTACCGTATGTAGTTCGGCGTTTGTACCCGGACGGGTGATATCTCCAGCATAATAGACTTCATCGCCCACTTTAAATTTATTGACGTCACTACCAACTTCGCGAACCACACCTGCAGCATCGTAACCTATAACTTTTGTACCATTTTCTGGTGCCATTAATGTCCGAACTTTCGTATCAACCGGATTGACAGATATACCTCGAACTTCGACCAAAAGATCATGAGAACCTAATTGAGGTATTGCTGCTTCAAATTGGATTAAAGCGTCTGGCGCTGTAATCGGCCCTGTTTGATTGTAACCAATTGCTTTCATATATATCTATATTATTTGTTATTAACTGGATTAAACTCCAATAATCAAGAATTGACTATTGCTTATACACTTGTAAATTATTGATATTACAAATCTAAGCCAAATATATATTCAAGACATTGTATAAAAAGTGGCATAAATTGTATTATTATTGGTTATAAACCTAAAAACATCACTCACATACTGTATTAAAAGTTTTAAATCTTATTTATTTCCTATATTTGCACACAAACACCAATATAAATACAATGATTACTGAATCGGCTCATAAATTATTTGAAATCCACATTGAGGAATTAGCATCATGGGAAAAGAGACCACACAAGCATAATTTCTTCGAGATTGTCTATGTGGAAAAAGGTGCTGGTCTTCAATGTATCAATCAGCACAAATTCAAATATCAAGAAGGCAATATTTTTCTACTTCCTCCTTTGGATTGTCACTCTTTCACAATTGCAGAGCCTTCAAAATTCTACTTCATTCGATTTACCGACCATTATTTTTTTAAAGATGATGACCTAACGAATTACAAAGCCTGGTTCGATCGGATAGCCTATATATTGGCCAACTACAATAAGGTTCCTGGTGATATTATCGCATCAGAAAGAGAAAGACAATTTATCATCAATAATATCAAATCCATCTATCAGGAGCATTTGGCAGCTGACAGTTATTCTGAATCTATCATTAGCGGGGCCATTGCATCCATTCTGAATATTTTGGCGAGAAGCATTGAGAAAAAATATGTGGAGCAGGCGAATGAAATTGATAATCGTTTTGGTGAAATCCTAAGGTACATCAACACGCACATTATTAACAATGAAAAACTGCGGGTACCTGTCCTTGCAGATAAGTTTGGTATATCGAAAACCTATTTCTCAGAATACTTTAAAAAACAAGCGGGATTCAGTTTAGCAGACTATATTATCAAGTCCAAGCTTCGAATTGTGGAAACTAAGGTTTTACATACCGACCTTTCCTTAAAAGAAATCGCCTATCAACTGAACTTTACCGATAGCAGCCACCTCGCCAAGTCCTTTAAAAAGGCTTATGGCATGACAGTTAAGGAGTTTAGAAGTAGTGGACAATCTTGTTGTGCTTAATACGAATAAAACAGATATAAAAAGCGCCCCAACGTGGATACGTTTGGGGCGCTTTATTTGCTTCACACCTTATTATTGGTTTTATGGCATAAATAAGGAAAGATGAATAAAAGTAATTGTATGAGTAATGGCAGATTTTTTTTATTCTTTCCATTTAAATTTATACAAAGTTTAAATGACTGCACCCCTTGATATTACAGCAAAAACTGACTATTATTTAGATACATTGTTATATGTTGCCAACATGCTTGCTAATTATCTCCAACAGCAGTGTTTTATTAATGGGCTTTGAGATATAATCATTACACCCAGCCTCAATTGCTTTTTGCTTGTCGCCTTCTATAGCATAAGCCGTTTGTGCAACTATAGTAAGATCTTTGTTAAACTTGCGTATTTTTCTGGTGGCTTCATAGCCATCCATTTCGGGCAACTGAATATCCATCAGCACCAAATCGATGTCGGGGTTTTCGAGGCAAGATGACACCGCTTCGGCACCTGTTCTAGCGAAAATAATTTCTTTCCCGAATTTTTGGACAGTAATAGAAATAAGCTCCCTTGATACCTCATCGTCTTCGACAATTAATATTTTCAAGCTGTTGATTGGGCTTAGTTCAAGGGGAGGCAAAATTTCATTTTTCGCGCTATTTTCTTTTGTCGTTTCGCTCTTGTACGGTAAAGTAAAATAAAAGACACTTCCTTTTCCCAGTTCTGATTTCACCCAAATTTCACCGCCAAGCATTTCAGCATAAGCCTTTGATATCGCAAGTCCTAAGCCTGAACCTTCAAAGGCCCTTCTGTTCCCAATATCTGCCTGTTCAAAACGATTAAAAATTGCTCGCGTCCGATCTTTTTGAATACCTATCCCTGTATCATCTACAAAAAATTCAATACAATTATTTTTCAAGGAATAGCCAAAAGTAATTGAGCCTTTTTCAGTGTATTTAATGGCATTTTTAACAAGGTTAGTTAATATCCCATGGAGTTTATCGCTGTCCGTAATTATATTTATCTGCTTAGGGGATAGTGAAGGTTCTAAAGAGAATGACAATCCTTTCAGTTCTGCTTCAGGAGAATGGAAATTATAAATTTCATTCATGACACTCTGTATAGAAATTGCAGTATTTGAAATAAGCACTTCTCCAGCTTCAACCCTTGAAAGATCAATAATATCGTTGATAGTATTAAGTAGCCGGTCACTACTTTTGTTAATAATGTCTGAATATGTATTAATTTCAGAATGGCTTAAATTGGGTTGATTAAGCAGGTCAATAAATCCCATGATTCCATTCATTGGGGTACGTATTTCGTGGCTCATATTAGCGAGAAATGCACTCTTAAGCCGATCACTTTCCAATGCTTTTTCAAGTGCTATCTTGAGCTCTATTTCAGTGTTTTTTCGCACATTAATGTTAGAACCAATAGCAGTTGCTATCCCATTTTCATCTGCTTTGCTGCCATGCCAAGCCATCCATGTATATGAACCATCTTTACATAAAAATTTATTTTCAAAGGAAGTCATCACTTTACCGTCCATCTGATTAGAAATTTCATCTACTGATTGTTGCCTATTATCTGGATGAAGAAATTCCATAAATGGCCTTGATGTAAATTCTTCAATTGAATAACCCAGTATTCTTGTTACTGCCTTATTTGCTTCAATAAAATAGCCAGTATCTAAATTGGCTTTAGCAATAATACTTGGTGATAGATCAAATGTGTTTTGTAGATTTTTTTCGGCAATACGTATTTTTTCTTCGGCTTGCTTGCTTTCAGTGATATCCTCATGAATTAAAATTATTTTGTCAATATTTCCGGCATTGTCTTTTACAGGATAAATGCGGGATTGCACCCAACTCTTTTTTCCTGTCCCCAAAGATTTCACGGTATCATATTCAATGACAGGGATCGTAGTGGCTTCACCAGAAAAAGCACGTTGGATATAGGGCATGATTCCAAGAGACACCAGTTGTTGATCTTCAAGTATATTGTAGCCCTTTAACTCTTCAAGAGTTATTCCCCATAAATTCTTGTAGGCGGAGTTGACTTGTGCCGTCATGCCATCAGGTGTGAACATCTGCGTACTTAACGGTGATTGCTCTACAATAAATCTAAAATGCTCTTCACTTTCTTTAAGTTTTTCTTCTACATTTTTAGTATTAGTTATATCAATACTCATTGCTGATACACCTGTGATTTTTTTGTCTTCAAATATTGGATTCAATGATGTTTGGAAGTAATGTTTAACACCATTGAAATCATGGGAGAATTCAAAAATTTTATTTTCTCCATTTAATGCAGCATCAAATAGTTGCACCCAGAAATCAAGTTCTTCAGGTCTCAAAAAACCTTTAGCATTCATTCCTTTTTTTAACTCAATACCATAACGATCTAAAAATATATCTGCATATGCTGTATTGAATATTATATAATTATAATTTCTATCAAGTGACCATATTGAATCTGTTGTATTATTAATCAAAGCTATCAAATTTGACTCAGATTCTTTTATTTTGACTTCAATTTGCTTTCGTTCAGTAATATCAGTTATTATTCCGATTAATCCCTTCACAGTCCCAAAAGTATCCGTAAAAGACGCCTTATCAAATATTACATTCTGAATTTTACCGTCTTTACTATGAATCTTCGATTCATAGTGCTGAGTCCCTGGGTTCTTGAACAGTTCATTATCCTTCTCAAAATAATCTTCTGCAATATTTTGGGGGCTAATATCAAATACCGATTTACCGATTATATTCTCAGCACTAATCCCCATAAAATTCGTAAAGGCAGCATTGACACCTATATATCTGCCTTGAAGATCTTTATAAAAGATAGGGCTGGGAATAGTGTTAATTAACATGCCTAAAAATTCTTTCTGTACTCTATATTTTTCTTCACTTTCGCCTAAAGCTTGCTCTGCCAGCTTACGATCGGTGATATCAGAAACCATACTGATCACCATATTTTTACCATTTGGTAATTTCCCTATTGGACTGGAGCTGAAATCCCAAAGACGATAACTGCCATTTTTGATCTTCACTTGCCATTCACCATCGTATTGTGTTTTATCAATTTTGTATAAATCATCAATAAACTCTTGACTCGGAACAGCATCTTTACCATATGCTTTTGATGACCATTTTTTTATAGTTGGTATATCATCAATGGTATATCCCGCCTGCTTAGTCCACTCTTCAGATAATTGCAGCACTTCTCCATCGGCATGAATCATAATTGGATATGGAGCATAAGTAATAGCGCGGCGGAATCTTTCTTCACTTTCCTTTAGGGTTTCTTCTGCTTGTTTTTTTTCCGTAGTATTGATTTGTGTACCCCATATATGTATCAAATAACCGTCTTCAACATGTCCTATTACATTATTCGTAAACCAAAGCTTATTTCCATCTTTGTCAACTTCTTTAGACTCCGCATCAGTAATGCGGTAATTTGCTTCAATCCAAGATCTTAGGAATTCTAAATTCTCCGGATTATCTGTACTCCCATGTAATTCGGCAAGGGTCATTCCATTTAGTTCGTTTGCTTTGTCGAAACCATACATTTTTGCCTGGGAATCGTTTGCTTCAATTATATAACCTTCGTAAAGATTCTTAATTTGTTCTTCAACGGGCATATCAACCGATATGGGTTCTTTAAATTGCAAAAGGTAAATTCCCTCGGAAGCCTGTTCTACATAGCTGCGAAATTTCTCCTCGCTAAGACGCAGTTCGTTTTCGGTCTTTTTGCGTTCGGTAATATCTACAGCAAAACCAATATAGTGGAGAAGATTTCCGGCAGAATCGAATTTGGCACTTACCGTTAATTCAATAGGAACAAAATGCCCATCCTTGTGTATATATTCTTTCTTATATTTTACACTCTTCTGTGAAGGGCTGAGTTGACTGAGTTGTTTCTCTTCAAAGGATTTCCATTGGGAAGGTGTAAGCACTTCATTCCAGTTAATTTGCTGTAATTCTGAGATGGAATAACCGGTTAGTACTGAAAAAGCCGAATTGCAATTCTCTAATCTTCCATCCGGATACCCAAATGCCATAGCGATTGGGGCTTTACGCACAATATCTGCAAATTCCTTTTCGCGTTCCATGCTGGTTTTCAGCTTTTCTTCGTTCTGTTTATGCTCAGTAATATCTTGTGTAAAACCAATGGCAGAAATCGGCTTTCCATTAGCATCAAATACGACATCAGCTTTCTCCATAAGCCATCGTACATTTCCATCTATAACTATACGATGCTCTATATCGTATGGTTTCCCGGTCAGAGCCTCTGTCCATTGAGTGTTCACATATTCCCTATCTTCTGGATGTATGTAATTCAAAAATATTTCATACGTGAGAGAAGTGCCCATTGGAATTCCAAAATTCCGAAAATTCTGATCTGTCCAAATCAATTCATTCTTTAATAAATCAAGTTCCCAGATGCCTATTTTTCCTATTTCCTGAGTCTTTTTATGGCAATATTGATTCTTTTGCAATGGTGAATTTTCAAGCAAGATGCTGCTTTGTAGCTTCGATCGTTCTAATTCAGAAATTCTAGATTCCAATTGATTTATTTCTATCTGAAGTTCTTCTTTTGTCTTGATCTTTTTCATTCTGGCTAATTTCAGTGGAATTGCACCCAGCTAGAGAAAATGCTCAATGAACTGGTAGGTGTAACAAGATATAAAAATTCTTTAAGCTTTTACAATTGATTCAATCCTATGTGATGTATGCCCAATCGATCTAAAATACGCATGCACATCTGCAAGTCTAAAGTCCAATAATTACAACAACATAAGGCCATGCCTCCTTTTTTATTTTTATAATTAGCATTCGTAGAGACGTAATGCATTACAATAAGAGACGCAAGATTTTGCGTTTCTACATTAATGGAATTCTACAGAAACAAACCAATGGATTGCGATCCTAAGGATTTGATATCGGATATTTGTATGGCTGTTAAGTAAGTAATTGTATATAAAAAAGAATAGACGCAGATTATTAATGATAAAATATGATTTAAAAACGATTCAATCTATTTTTTTAATAAGGAGCTTACAAAGCTCCAACTCAATACCCGCCGATTATAAATCGGCAGAAGCTATATAAATCAACGCCCCAAACGTGAGAATACGTTTGGGGCGTTTTTTTATTTTCATATATGAAATTGCGCACCAGCATGGGCTGATTTAGAATCGCTTATTCTTATATTTTAAACGCTGACAGGTTATATTTCCATGTTCTAGTTCAACCTGTCAGGTTTTCCTAATTCGTTGTTTAGTTCCTAACTATTTTGCCTAAGGCCTCTAATAGTTGTGGTTTGTCTTCCAAACCGATTCTTGCAACAGCGTAGAACTCGCTCATCCAATCGTCTATTCTATAAAAGGCTTCATCTTTTGTCTGGGTTGCCTCTTGTGATTCACCTTTTTCGCGAAGGTAAAGGGAACGTGCTATATCCAGATCGGTAATCAAGATGTTGGCTGCGGTTAAATCATCAAGGGAAATTTTTAAACGGGCTAGTTTCGATTGAATGCCAGTATTGGTTAATGCGACGCTATAGAATTTCTTAAGCGCTTCGACCCATTTCATGTATGTACGTGGCATAGCACCCGAAATCGCCAATTGATCTGAGATTAATGGATTGTTACGAAAGATGACCTTTGCTTTTTTGCGATGCATATCGAAGGTATCGTTTAGCAAGTTTTTTTTGTTGGCAAAATCGGCATAGGCTGAAGTGGTTTCATCGTCTTCGGTTTTATTACCGTCGTAGGCTTGGCGAGTTGCCACCAATATAGCTTTACCTTCTCCGATTACTTCCGAACCGTAACCTAAGTCGGCCATGACAGTTGCAATTTCGGCTTGTTTTTCTGCATTATCTAGTGCGATGCGATACTGTTCTAAAGTTTCAGCTTCAGAAGTTTTTGGTCTTGTAGCCATTAGAATTGAATTTTAAAGTTTATACTAATTACAATTTACTTGCTTCTATTTGCATCTCTATTGCTTCAGCTTACATCCCTATTGCTTCCAACTACATTTGCCTTGCTTCGTCTTACATGCCTATTGCTTCCACTTGCATTTCGGTTGCTTCGGTTTATATCTCAACTCCTTCTATATGCATTTGTATGATTTGTGCTTACATGCTGATATTGACAGTATTAAATATAGTGAGAATTCATTTTCTTAACAAAATATTTTTTCCCAATTATGGATCATTAAGCCGACATAAAACAAAAACTCCCCAAGCTTATGTATCTTGAGGAGTTTTGCTTTAAATTCTATTTCTGCCGCACGACTGTATCGTGTAGTATTTGATCTATAACATAAAGAGGACTTAAAATTTACACTTTCCGACTTTTCAAGTTCCTCACTAACTTCAACAATTTGAGTAGATAAAAAAAAGAGCTACCTATTAAGATTGCTCTATAGCAATTTCTATATTAAATATTTAAAAAGGAGGTAGTTCAGCTATACGCCCCTTCACTTTATCTCTCAATATTTCTCCTGTACCCAAAAGCATACGAATATCAGGATATATAGCCATGTATTTTGAAATTTCATATTCCTTCCCATTCAATTCCATTTCAGACGCGTGCACACCATCCACTTCAGCATATTTATCTAGCCAAAAATCAATAATTTCATTTTCTGATTTCTTTGTTAACAAATTAGATGAAAAACTATTTTTCATTCCTCTGAGTAGTTGTAAAGATTCTTCTAGCAACTCTCTATCATTCCTTACATCAGATTCTTCCATAGAACTTTCGGGGACATTTGCGAGCTTAGTTTCCAATTGTTCCCAAAAAATTTCAAAAACAGATATTAAATTAGCATCTTTCATGCCCTTGCCACCTGTTTTCTTCACAATTCCGTTAATTGTCTTAAGCAGTTTCAAAATATCACCCTTTTCAAAACGTGTATTTTGAAATTGTGAAAGCGGTTGCTGTACATTTGCAGCAGTAATATCAAAAAGAAAAGTACAAACATAAGCATCGGAATTTTTGGCTATTGCACCTGCTTCGAAATGAATCCATTTTGAATCCAAATTATCTTTAGTTAAACAGATAATAGCAACTTTTGATTCTTTTAGCTTAGATGCTATTTCATCGCTCCACCGTTTACCTTTGTCAATATCTGTTGATATCCAAGGCTCTAAAGACTGTAACACTTGCTCCAACCAATTACTTAAAGTTTCTGCTACATATTTACTTCTGTCCCCAGACCAACTAATAAATGTTTTCATTTTATGTTATTTTTATTTTTTCGAATTATAAAATAAATAATGTAATAAAGTATTATAATTTATCATACAAAAATATGAGTAGCCTAATTCAGTTGCTCTTATTCATTTAAATTATTATAGTCTTATTTTGCTACCGCATAACGGTCTTGCTAAATTTCGTGGGCGATTAAAACAGTTGCTTTATCATTGCTGTTGTTTATTTATTGAATTTACTTCCAAACTGCTCATCACAACTCATCAAATCTAGCTTTTGTTAACAGGAGATTTACTTTATTTTATTCCATTTTTTACAATTATCATAAAATCTTTGAACATACTCTTTATCAGGAGAGTCAATCAATTCAATCCACTCTTCATAAGAATATACAATTATCTCACAATTGTTGCATCTATCTATTAAGTCACTATCTATAATCATGTCAGATAAAGTGTAACGATTTTTAATCTGTGTTATCATTTCAACTCCATCAGTCTGCTTTACAATTGAATGATGCTTAATCATACTCTTTGGAGCTAATACTGAAAAAAAAGTCTTGCAACTTTTTTTCGTGTTATATGAAATACAAGCCAAGTTTCTACTTGCCTGATTATAATCTTTAGCATGTGTAGTTCCTTGACTCAAATTACTTCCCATTTTAGCTTCTATAATACCAAATATTTTAGCATTGTCACAAACAGTAATTTGACCTCTTTTACTATAATCAATTTCAAAATCTCCCAAAGTCATATCTGCATGAGTATATCCTTCTCTATTCTTATTTGCATTTACAAACTGACTAGAAATCAACCCTTCAGATGACCATTGAGTAAGATTAGTAAAATCAAGACAATCGTTAATTTTCAATCCTTGCTTTATTGATGTGTAAACTAATAATCTAGTCATCCATCCTTCGTTGTATATTTCTGTCGGATTTATATTAGGAATTGTATTATTTTCTGTTGAAATATCAATCGTAGAAATTATATCAGTGAAAAAATTCTTCATAAAGTTTAATTTATTGTGTTATTCCAATTATCGCTAACGTAAGTATAACATCAATATTGATGTTATTTCTCTTTTATTTTTCTATAAGGTGATATTATCATTTCATATTAGATATATAACAACACCCTCATTATTCTGATTAACAAAAATAACATTTAAATTAAAGCAAACACACTTATTATGTAAGCAATTTTTAAAGCGATATTAAATAGAAAATCTCTACATAAACGTACTTCTTACTTTAATGCATTTTAAAACACGCCTTAGTGCATGCCTCTTAAAATGCTATGAATATTCTATGAGCTCAGGGCAATCCTCCTTTTTGATTTTTATAATTACCATTCGTAGAGACAAGGCATGCCTTGTCTCTACGGTACGATCAAATTTATTTTTTTAGATTTTTGATACAAGATTTTGCTTCTCTACCTTATTGCATGGAATTTATCATCCTTCCAGGTCGAGGGGTTGTTTTTGATGTAATCGCTGATGTTATAGAATGATTGATCATTGCGGATTATATGATCGTGAAATCGTGCTTGCCATGCAAAATCGGCATGTATTTTTCGGGCGTTTTTTGTTAATACCGATTTATATGAACCAATTATGGATGACAGGGTTTCTTTACCTTGATTTTGAAAACGTTTCTGCCCAATTGTTTCGTGTTTTTGTTGTGGTAATTGTGTTGATAGAGACAAGGCATGCCTTGTCTCTACGGATACGGGTTTATTAATTATAATTATCCCATGTACATGATTGGGCATAACCACAAATTCATCCAATTCAACAAATGGGAAATGTTCTGATATTTCTAACCAATATTTATATGCCAAGAATCCTATTTCAGATAATTGCATGATGCCATCGGTAATTTCACCGAAATAATGTGCTCGATCCTGTGTGCAAATAGTGACAAAATAGGCCGCATTGCTGCCGTAATCCCAATTTTCCAAACGAGCTGATTTTATTCGGTATTGATTTTGGAATTTCTCTGACATTTTATTTATTCATTTCATTAAGTAGAGATGCCTAAATTGTGCGTCTCTACGGTACGGATCAAATTTGTTATTGAATACTAAAATTACGAATTAATTCAACTAAACAATATTATGTGAATAGGTAAAAAAACGATAGGTTTATGCAGAATAGAATTACACGACATAAAAACGAGCTTCTTACTTAAATCGATTTTAAAATACGCCTTAGTCATAGCGGCTGAAAACAGGCACGATTGACTTCAACATTAGGCTATGCCCTCTTCCCAACAAACTTGGCTCCTCCAAGTGAGCCACATAAGCGATTAAAACCTAGCCAATTCTACCATACTGGCTTGTTAAACTTAATTATCTTATCTACCTTATGGCTTCCAAAATTAAACCCACTATGCCTAAATTTAACCCAGTAAAAAACTACCAGAACACCCGCAAAACCATAGGGTATGTCACCAGAAAAGAAGCGACAGAAAAGGATTACAAAAGAATCGGATTTATGTCTGGTTTGGAAGTCCATCAACAGCTTAAAACCGAAAAAAAACTCTTCTGTCATTGTCCTGCCGGTCTCTTGCACGATCATAAGGATTTTGATGCTGAGGTTATCCGCCATATGCGTCCTACCTTATCGGAGCTTGGCGAATATGATGGAACCGCTTTGATGGAGTTTAAAACCCGGAAAGAGATCACCTATCGTTTGAACAACAATTCGGCTTGTACCTACGAAATTGATGACACCCCACCTTTTATCATAAATAAGGAAGCTTTGGAGTATGCGCTTGAAATCTCTTTGCTATCGAATTTGAATATTGTAGGTGAAGTTCATATCACGCGTAAGCAATATTTGGATGGTAGTATTCCTGCAGGTTTCCAAAGAACAGCCATTCTTGGTGTTGAAGGTCATATTCAGTTGAAAAACAAGAAAGTTCGTTTGATTCAGTTGAGTATAGAAGAAGACTCCTGTCGGGAGATTTCGGATATTGGCCACAACAGACTGTATAAAACGGATCGCCTGGGTGTGCCACTGATTGAAACCGTAACCTACCCTGAATGTTTTACCCCTGATGAATTGAGAGAAGCTGCGGAATACATCCGTTTCCTTAATCGCAGTACGGGGAAAGTACGTACGGGAATGGGTGCTGGTCGCGAAGATGTGAATGTGAGCTGCAAGGGTGGTACACGTGTAGAAATAAAAGGTGTGGCCCATAATAAATGGATTCCTGAGCTATCGCATAACGAGGCTTTCCGTCAGTGGGCTCTGCTTAATGTGCAGAAGCTGCTGAAAGAACAGGCTAAGAACAAGAAGTATTGGAAAATTAAAAGTCAGAAGATTGATCCTTCTCAATTGAAGCTTGATAACAAACTGATGGCATCGCTGGATTTTTCTGAGATGGAGGTTTATGCTGTCAACTTGGAAGGTTTCCAAGGCATACTATCGCACTTTACTCAACCTAAACATTGTTTTGCTAATGAAATTACAGATCGTTTAAAGGTTGTGGCTTGTATCGAAAAGCCAAATATGATTCATTCGGAAGAGATAGATGGTTCGAGCTTAAAGGCTGACTTCGATAAAATTAAAGAACTGCTGAATGCAGGTGATAATGATGCTCAAATCATTTTCTGGGGACCAAAAGATGATATTCCTACGGCTCTTGAAACTATAGAGGAACGTTGTGTAATGGCATTCGATACGATTCCTGAGGAAACTCGCAAGTCCTTTAAGGATGGGACTACTATCTTCGAGAGAGTGTTGCCAGGAGCGGACAGAATGTATCCTGATACGGATTCGGCTCCTATCCCATTGCCACTTTCTTATATCGAAAGTCTGGACCAGAATTTACCTGTTGATATTTCGAAACGTTACGAGCAACTTCGCCATTGGGGCATCCCTACTGATGCTGATCATTATATTTTAAGGAACAATTTGGTTCCGGTTATCGAGAAAATCGAGAAACTAAAGATCCCTGCTAAATTTGTTGGAACCTTCTTCGCGCATACGCTGAAATATGTAGAAGGGAAATACAAAAAGCATGAAGAGTTTAAGTACAATCGCATTGTGAAAATGTTTGAATTCATACAAAAGAATAAACTGCATTACGCCATCTCCAAGCTGATGCTTCCTGTGCTAATAGAGCACCCTAATATGGATTTCTCATCGATTTTGACCAGCATTAATTTCAAGAAAAAAAATATTGAAGAATTACTAGCGCCTGTCAACTATCTGGATGAAAAATTTAGAGAGACCAACGGTCAACCTGATAAAAAGAAAACCGTTGATTGGATTATGGGCCAGCTTCATAAGCAGGCTACAGGGAATATTGCATTAAGCGAATTGAAAACTAAAATTGAAAAAGCTATTAAATAGTCGACTATTATGGAAGATATTTTTCAAGGATATAAAGGCGGTGCGCTAGAAGTACTCAAAAAATATAATGTTAGAGTTTGGGGAACTGCAGAAATCACGACGACGCGTGGTGGTTTTGAGGGAACCATTCTACCCCGATCGGAAAATGACGACGATCAGCATATTGTTCTAAAAATTATTACGGGCTACAATATTGGTGTGGATATTATTACCATTACCGATATGAAGGAAACAGGCTACAAAAAGGCCAATTATAAGATTCCTGAAAAGGAGTTTCCTTTTACCGAGGGTTTGCCTGCCGTGAAACTATTCGGTACGGGAGGTACAATTGCCTCGCGTTTGGATTATAGAACAGGAGCCGTTATTCCGGCTTTCTCGCCAGGTGAATTATACGGTGCTGTGCCCGAATTGGCTGACATCTGTAATTTAACAACCGAGAAGGTCTTTGCTGTATTTAGTGAGAATATGGGGCCTCCACAGTATATGCAATTGGCTAAGGCCATTGGTAAAGAGATTGAGAACGGTGTGGATGGTATTGTTATTGGTCATGGTACCGATACGATGCATCACACGGGTGCTGCTCTTACTTTTATGGTGCAGAACTCACCTGTGCCTATCGTTATTGTGGGATCGCAACGTTCGTCGGACCGACCAAGTTCTGATGCTGCTCTTAACCTGATGCATGCCATGTATGCGGCAGGGAATTCGGATATTGCTGAGGTGATGGTCTGTATGTTTGGCCCTACTTCTGATGAATATGGCTTGTTGCACAAGGGAACTCGTGTGCGTAAGATGCACTCGTCTTACCGATCGACTTTCCGTACCATTGGCGATACGCCGCTGGCTATGGTCAATCGTCATAAGATTGACTACATCAAAAAGGAATTTAAGCACAGACGTAAGGATAGAAACGTAACGATAAAGCCTTATTTCAGTGATAAAGTCACCATGCTTTATTACTATCCGGGCATGAAACCAGACGTTTTGGATGCCATGGTTGATTGTGGTTATAAGGGAATCGTTTTTATTGGAACTGGCTTAGGTCATGTAAATAAAGAGCTGTATCCATCTATTGCAAGAGCCAGGGAAAAAGGCGTGTATATGTTTATGACCCTTCAAACCATTTGGGGCTATGTTCAGATGTATGTTTATGAAACTGGCCGTGAGATGATGGCTAGAGGCATTGTTCCTGGAGGTAATATGCTACCTGAGGTGGCTTATATCAAACTGGGTTGGGCATTGGGTCAGACAGACGATCTTGAAGAGGTGCACAAGCTGATGCTAACGCCTATTAATGATGAAATAACCGAAAGAGAGCCGTATAATGGTTATCTGCTGTACCAAGGTGGTATTCCTGAGGTGGAGGAATTTATTAAGGCGGTTCATAAATAGGAATTATATTCCTATAATACATGCCTTCAGTCGCCCAAATTGGGCGTCTCTACATACTTCATAACAAACGCCCCAAACTTTAATTAGTTTGGGGCATTTTCTTTGTTCAAAATTCAAGGGTTTAATCCTCTCCAAAAATCTCAGAACCGAAAAACAATAAAAACAGAAGAACTAGAAAGAATCCTATAATAAAAAGACATCCCTCTTTTGTTGCTTTTGGAGGTACTGGGCTAAAGCCTGTTAGTCCTCTTCGACTAAATGTAGTATGTGACATATATAAACTTTCTAATATTCCTCGTAAAATTTATCATCTGTCCATTTTAATGGCTTGTTTTTGATGTAATCTCTTATTTTCCTACGGCAATTAAATATTTCTGAGTTCTAAAATATAGCCTTTCGTCTGATATGGCTGGGGTTGCCATAATAACATCATCCATGCTGTTTTTAGCAATCAATTTGTATTCTTTGCCAGCCTTTACAATAAACACATCGCCCTTTTCTGTAGAATAATAAAGTTTCCCATTGGAGGCAATGGCTGATGCGGTTATGCCACGTGCACCAGCAACAACTTCTCTATAAATAAGATCACCTGTCATAGCATCATAACAGCTTAATCGACCTCCCATACTCATATTATATAAGTAATCACCATAAACTATATTGGTTGGATTGTAAGCTCCACCACGCTTTATACTCCAAACCACATGCTCATTCGATGTCTCTTTTTGGCCAAGACTAATATCTCCTTTTGCATTTGGATTTATAGCATATATGGGTGATAACTTCCCATGGGCACTATGTATATAAATCAATCCGTGTGCGAAAATTGGAGTCGGAACTGGAATATCTCCTCCACCATCTAGTTTCCATATCTCCTCACCTGTCTCAAAGTCATATCCTCCAATATGCTTGTAACCATTCACGACAATTTGCGTGCGATCTCCCTCTTTACAAACATTTGGTGTGCTCCATGTAGGCACATCATTTCGTGGTACTTTCCACTCTTCTATACCTGTTTCAATATCAATTGAAGCTATAAAAGAATCACCAAGAAAATCACATTGTACAATAACTTTGTTCTCATGAATAATTGGTGAACTTGCAAATCCCCACTCTACCTTCGGTGCTCTGTAATATCCCGAATTCATTTTTCCAAAATCCTTTTCCCAGATCAAATCACCTTTAAGATTGTAACAGTACATACCATCTGAACCAAAAAAAGCTACAACATATTTTCCATTTGTAGCACATGTTGGATTTGCATGTGACCCTTTCGTATGTCTCTTGGTTTTTGGAACCGATTTACGAGCTAATTTATTCCACAGAATATCACCTGATTTTTTGTCAATACATATCACTCTAAATTCGTGAACGGATTCATCATCATAACTAGCAATATCACCATACAATCCAACTTTTAAAGAATCTGCACCAATTTCACTAACCGCTGTGGTTACAAAAAGTTTGTCATCCCAAATTACAGGACAAGAAAGGCCCAAACCTGGAATTCCTGTCTTCCATTTTATATTTTCTCCCGTAGAAACATCCCATTTATCTGGTAGTTTAGTAGATTCAACAATACCACTTGCCAATGGTCCTCTAAACTGTGACCATTGTTTCATATGATCTTTTTGTGCAATTGCATGATGACCTAAACATATTAGCGACCAGAATAATACTTGAGATTTTATAAACATCATTTTGTATTTCATACGAATTCTATTTTGTGAGTTCTATTCAATATTTTATTACTTAAAACAAGGACTTGTTAGACCACAAATCTTTAATGTTTCTTAAAATTACAAAAAGCATGAATTAAACAATATTTCCGAATGAAGTAAAATAAAAATGATTAACTATATAGAACATCTCTACATAAAAAAATCCCCAAATCTAAATTGATTTGAGGATTATTTTTAGCTGTCTAGCCGGCTTGTATCTAATTTTAAATACTTAAACAATGATCTGCGTTAGCTTCGCTTGTTGCATACTCTTTTAAGTTTTCGAGTACTTTATAGGATAAACGCTCTTTAGCTTCTTTGGTCCATCCTGATGTGGCTTCAGAATATATGATATTATCATTCTGAATCAATTCGGCTTTATGCTCACCAAATGCAACGCTATCGAAAATGGCATAATTCCCTTTTGTATTCATCCATTTCGTAAAATCTTCTTTTTCGAAACACAATCCAAGCGATGTGTTGATCAATATTTTATCGTTCCCTAAGGTTTTAAAATGTTCGGCATTTAAGATTTTTGTTCCACGCGGTAAGTGAAAAGAGATAATATCACAATGGTATAGTAATTCATTTAAAGGCATATATTCGATTCCTTCATTCTCTGCATCGGGTTTTCTGTTTCGGCTGTAGTAGAAGGTTTTAGCTCCGAATGCTTGCAAGCGATGAGCGGTTAAACGCCCCGTTGTACCTATACCAATGATACCGACTTTTTTATTCGTCAGTTCAACAGGTTCTTCACGCCATTGATGCTTACCTAATCCCTTAAGCAGCTGAATCAGTTCTGTTATTATAAATTCACCAACACCTTCGTCACCATAGTCTCTAACACCTTTTACAGTAATGCCCTTTCCAATAGCATAACGAACATCGACATTGGCTGAGTCGAAATCGATCAAACTACAACACATGCCAATATATTTTAAGTTATGGCACTGACTTAATACACTGGCATTAATACGAGTATTCCACGATACTAATACACAATCGGCATGCTGAATGCGATTTATGATCTCGGCATCGTCTTTAGGTATATCATTATAGGCAATTATTCTTTGTTCCGATATAGTTTGAAGTTTATCGAGAGCAAATTCCTGCAAGCCTGTATAGTCAAGAATCACTATCTGTTTGAACTTTATATTATCCATTCCTTTTCCTTAAGTTTTCGCCGCAAAAGTAATGCAATTGTCTTCAAGACCCTTCTGAGACCTGGATTATATTGCTATGATTTATGTCAGCTTTATATAGCGAATTTGTTATACTGAAGCCAAATTATATGGGCAAAAAAAATCCCCAAACCATTTTAAGATTTGAAGATTGCTAGATTGATATTCTAAAACCAATTCTGTCCTAATTAATTGGCGCTTCGCCCAAACCAGACTTCATTTATTCATTAAAGTCTACTTTTATTTGTATTCATGATTTCCGCTTTGCTCCAATTGTTGGCTTGATCCAAAAAACGAAGCAAAAAAAATCAAGGCTGCTTTTTAAATACCTTTCTTATTTGCCTCATGCTAAAGTGCGGCCGGGTGATTTCCTCGCCAAGCTCGGAACTTCCCGGTCTTTCTAAAGCTTTCGTAAATCGAAAAATATTTAAAAGAAATGCCCTTTTACGAGAAGATCAAAAATAACCCCTCAATTCTATTATCAAGCTTAAATAAATTATTAACAATGAAATACACGACACAAACAAAAACGTTGAGGACGCGATTGTTCTAAAACCTATTTCGTGCTTTTATCCGAAACTAAAAGAGGTTGAACTTGAAGTTTGCTTTCCTGTTCTATTGCCATTCGTTTATTTGACCACTTGAAGTATTGAATCAAGAGTAATGATAGTGCACCACAGATAGCAAAACCAATAAAAAGAGCTATAGCGGTAAATTCAATAAATCGGCCAATAAAAGTTGCAAGGGGCACGGCAATAATTGTTGCTACAAAACCGAATATAGCTGCTCCAATTCCAGCAATGTGCCCAATAGGTTGCATGGCTAAGGCATTAATATTACCGAACATAAAGCCGACACAGAAAATCATCATCACAAAGAATACAAGAATAATTGAAAGGCTAGGATTTGGTTCTCCATAATATAGAAATACATAAGCCAAGGAAATTAGCGTTAGGGCAAGCGTAAATGTCGAAGCCAATTTTAGCATCCCGAATCGCATAACAAATGTTCCATTTAAGAAGGTTGCCAAACCAATCACAATGGCTATTCCTGCGAAAATATAAGGAAACTCTTCAACCAAACCGTATTGTACTTGAAAGATATGTTGACTGGAACTTAAATACACCATAAATGCTGCGGTAACAAAGCCTGAAACCAAGGTAAAAACCAGCGTTTGTTTATGATTCACAAACTCCTTTATCCCCTCACTAAAGAGAGACAATTTCATTTTCTTTCTCTTCTCTTCGAGCAAGGTTTCAGGCTGACGTCGCCATAACCAAAGAATCACAAAAAGTCCAAATATAACCTGACTCGTAAAGATGGATTGCCATCCAAAACTGTCTAGCATCACCTTCCCGAAGGAAGGTGCGATAATAGGCGCTAAAATGAAGATAGCCGTCACAAACGACATGATTCGAGCCATATTGTCTCCAACAAATCGGTCTCTAACCATAGCCATACTAATGGTTTTTGGTGCAGATAAGCCAACTCCTTGTAGAATTCTTCCCAAAATCATCATCTCCATACTTGTAGCATAAATACAAAGCAAGCTGGCAAAGGCAAAAACAGTGTAACCTATATAAACAACTGGCTTTCGACCTAAACTATCGGATAATGGACCGGAAATTAGCTGACCGAAGCCAGTTCCCAGAAAAATCATGGTGATTAACAGCTGATTGTTTTTCGCATCTGATATACCAATTGCGTTGCCAATTTCATTCAAGCCTGGCAATAAAGCATCGATAGATAATGAGGCTAGTGACATTAGTGATGCCATGATGATAATGAATTCTGTATCTGATTTCTTTTTTATTTGCATGCTAATCGTATCCTGTTTAAGTGATCAGTAATGAACACCTATTTATTTTTAAACGTAAATTTCTTAGTATTGTATTGTTTTGAAAGCCAATTGAAAGGTAGCTTGTATACTCTGATCAGTTACAGTGAATCTAGAGGACATTCTTTTACTTGATAGAAAAGATGCTGGTGAAAGAAAAAATGCAATGAAGATATCCAGTGACATTTCTTTAATCACTTTTTCTCTTATGCCCTTTTCAACCAATTGGGCTAAGGGCTGAGCGAATTTTTGCATTTTTATTGAGTCCACCAGGTCGTTGAAAGGAGAATTCGTAAACTGAAGGTCGTATGAAATCAATTCTGGCAAGTAGTGTCGTGCTTTAATTGAATTAACCCAAAGCGTTTTTAGATTCTCTTTTATTGTGCAATTATCACCTAAGTCTTTATGATAGTAAGTCGTTAATCTCTCCTTTACATTGTAAAAAATAGAAACAACGAGATCCTCCTTATTTTGATAATAGATATAAAGCGTTGCCTGAGAAACACCTGCCTCCTTTGCAATTTTAGATATGGATGTGTTATTTAATCCATTTTCATTGACAAGCTTAATAGTAGCATCAACAACCGCCTTTTCCTTCTGGATGTCTTTAATTCTCATCGCGCAAATGTAAGTGAGTGAACGCTCACTTACAAATGGTTTTAGAAGGTTTTTGTCTCAAACCACATCACTCTTTACAATATATGTAACAAACAAAAGCCTCAAACTATTACTAGTTTGAGGCTTTATGATGAAGCTAATAAGCTTACTTATAATTTTTCTTTTCTGTGATATAATAGATCAATGGAACGATTAGAAGTGTCAAGAATGTTGAAGCAATGGTTCCACCCATCAGTGAAATGGCTAATCCTTGGAAAATTGGATCGAATAAAATCACAACGGCTCCAATCACAACGGTTCCTGCTGTCAACAGAATTGGTGTTGTTCTTACGGCTCCTGCCTCAATTATAGCTTCTTTAAGTGGGCTGCCTTCTGCCAAGCGCAAATTAATAAAGTCTATGAGCAGTATGGCGTTTCGAACCATAATACCCGCGAGGGCAATCAATCCAATCATGGATGTTGCAGTAAAGAACGCTCCCATTAACCAGTGTCCAACCAGAATACCGATTAGAGATAAAGGAATGGATACCATCATCACAAATGGCACTTTAAAGTTCTGGAACCAACCAATTATCAGCATATATATTACGAGTAGAACAACAGCAAAAGCTGTTCCTAAGTCACGGAATACCTCATAGGTAATTTGCCATTCTCCATCCCATTTCAGACTATAATCATCCTCAAATAAAGGTTGCTGTGTGTACTCTTCAGTTAAAGAGAAACCTTGTGGAACTTTAATCTCGTCCAAATTTTCTGAGATACCCATAATACCATAAACCGGGCTTTCAAGTTTACCTGCAACATCAGCTGTTACATAAACGACACGCTTCTGGTTCTTGCGGTAAATGCTCTTCTCTTTGGTAATCTCATTAATCTCAACAATATCGCCAATGGCTAACATCTCTCCTGTTTGGGTCAGAATATTCACCTTTTTCAGATCATTAATACTTGATCTCTCCTCCTCTTTCAAACGAAGGTTAATGCCTATTTGATTGTGCTCATTTTCTTGATAAAACTGAGATACATCCTGACCATTTAGAGTCATGGCAATAGTCTGAACAACCTGCTGTGTATTGACACCTGCCAACATGGCTTTCTCCTTATTCACATCAAACTGGTATTCTTTCTGATCATCTTCAATCAACCAATCCACATCAACCACATCGGGTGTTTTGCTAAATAAGGTTTTTAATTGAGAAGCAATCGCTATTCGTTCCTGATCGTTAGGTCCATAAATCTCAGCGACCAAAGTTGACATCACAGGAGGCCCTGGTGGTACTTCTACAACCTTAACATTAGCATTAAACTTCGTGCCAATGGCTTGCAAACCTGGACGTATCGCCTTAGCAATATCATGCGACTGTTCATCTCTATCGTTCTTATGAGTCAGATTCACCTGAATATCGGCCATATTAGCTCCACGTCGTAAATCGTAATGACGAACTAAACCATTGAAATTCATTGGAGCAGCTGTTCCAATATAGCATTGATAATCCATCACATTGGCTTGCTGTGCCACATAAGCCGCAAGCTCTTTAGTTACCATTGCTGTACGCTCGAGGGTTGTTCCCTCAGGCATATCAACAATCACCTGAAATTCATTTTTATTATCAAAAGGCAACATTTTAACAGCAACCTTTTTGAAATAAACCAAGGTGGTTGAAGCCAATAAAAGCACCATTACCGAAAGAATAAATGTCCAACGCAACTTTGGAGATTCCAACATAGGACGCATCGTTTTATTATAGATCTTATAGATAAAACCATCCTCCAATTTAAACTTGCTTTCAATTTCTGTCTCTTCATCCTCACCACCTTTCAACAATCGATAGGCTAGATATGGCGTAATGGTTAAAGCAACTAATAAGGAGAATATCATGGCAATGGATGCACCTATAGGCATAGGACTCATATAAGGTCCCATTAATCCCGATACAAAGACCATAGGAAGAACTGCTGCAATTACCGTGAATGTTGCCAGAATAGTTGGGTTACCAACCTCGTCGATAGAATATATAGCCGCTTCCATAAACGACTTCTTCTTCATTTTGAAATGACGATGCATATTCTCGGCAATAATGATGGAATCGTCCACCACAATTCCCGTTACAAAGACCAGTGCAAATAGTGTAATTCTATTCAAAGTATAGTCCAGATAATAGTAGCTGAACATGGTTAGTGCAAAAGTGATAGGTACCGAAAGGAATACAACCAATCCACCACGCCATCCCATGGCTAGCATTACTACAAAGGTTACAGCTATAATAGCACCCAAAAGGTGTAATAAAAGCTCTGCTACCTTATCGGATGCAGTTGCGCCATAATTTCGAGTCACTTCAACATGAACATCAGAAGGGATCAAATCTTTCTTCAATAATTCCAATTTGTTCAGAATCTGATCTGCAATCTTCATGGCATCGGCACCTCGACGTTTTGCGATAGAAAGTGTTACGGCCTGGTATTCACCTTTAAAGGCTGCATGCTTATCATTGACTTGTCCATAACCAAAACTAACGTACTGAGAAGGTATCTCTGGTCCATCGACAACCTCAGCAACCTGTTTTAAATACACAGGACTAGCCTGATTAATTCCAACAACCAGATTAGAAAGCTCTTCTGCATTTTCAATAAAGTTACCTGTCTTAACCAGGAACTGATTATCGTTATTATTGAACGATCCCGACCCCATTTGTTGGTTAGCCGCTTTAATTTGTTGTGCAATACTCAAAGCATCAACATGGTAATTAGCCATCAACTCGCGATTCAAAATCACCTGCAATTGACGAGAACGCCCACCTCTTATCGCCGTGGATGAGACTTCACTGACTTTCTCAACCTCATTATTCAATTCCTGAGCAATTCTTCGCAACTGGAAGTCGTCGTATTTTTCGCTCCAAAGCGTTAATCCTAAAACTGGAACATCATCAATGGCACGTGTCTTAATCAATGGAAATGAAATCCCTTTAGGCATCTCATCCATATGTTTCATGATCTCGTTGTACATCTTTACAAGAGAACGTTCTACATCCTCTCCCACATAAAATTGTACAATTAACATCGCTTGTTCCGACATAGATGTAGAATACACATATTCTACGCCTGGTATATTAGCTACCACTTTCTCTAGTGGCTTCACAATTCTTGATTCAACCTCAGCTGGACTTGCACCAGGATATGCTAAAAAGATATCAGCAATGGGTACGTTAATTTGAGGTTCCTCTTCTCGAGGTGTTAGGTACGAACTATAAGCTCCAATGATCAAAAAGGCGACCATCAATAGAGGAGTTAGTTTCGAATTTATAAAGAGTTTGGCTATTCCGCCAGCAAATCCTGTTTTCATATGATATAGAAGATTAGTCTTGAATACTGCATGTTTACTTTACGTTCTTCACCTTTAACTTGGCACCATCCCAAATTTTACCTTTGTATGATAAAATATACTTCTCTCCTGAACTTAAGCCTGAAAGCACTTCTATCGAATTGCCATAAGATTTACCTACACGAATCCAACGCAACAAAGCCGTATTGCTCTGACTTAGCGTATAAATACCAATTAATTGACCTTTCTCTACTAAAACTGATTTAGGAATAACAATTCTGTTCGTCTCTCCCATTTGGATATAGACCTTTGCAAACATGCCTGTATAAAGTTTCAAGCTTGAATCTTTAATCGCATCAAGTTGTAGCTTAATTTCGAACTGATTTCCTGAATCCAGTGCAGAAGGATTAATTTCTGATACTCTAGCTTGAAGACGACGATTATTCTGAGCTGTTAATTCAACTTCTACATAATCGTGAAGTTTAATTTGTGATATTTCTGATTCTGGTACACGAGCAACCACCTGATAGTTTCCTTTTTTCTCGATTGAAAGTAAAGGCATTCCTGGAGAGGCTAAATCACCAACTTTTACATACTGCTTAGTTACTCGACCACTATATGGAGCTCTGATATTCGCATATTTTAATGCCTCTTCTACTTCAACAAGCATACCCTTAGCTCCTGCTAATTTGGACTCAGCAACATTTTTCTGAATTTGCATGCCTTCCAACTCCCTTTTTGAAGCTGATTTTTTATCAAACAAAGCTTGATAACGCTCTAAATTCTTTTCAGCATCGGTCAAAAGTGTTTCAGAAACCAAAACATTCGCTTCAGCTTGCTTTTTCTTTGCAAGAATATCATTATTACTAATTTCTAATAGAAGTTGCCCCTTACGAACAGTTTCTCCTAACTTGACATGTATTTTCTCAACTTGCCCCATAATTCGAGTACTTAGTTTCGAATAGGTTCCAGCCTCCAGTTTTCCTGTAAAACTCAATAATTCTGCTTGCTTTATATTTTTAGCCTGTGCCACTTCTACAGTCAGATCGAAACCTGATGCTTTCTTCTTAACAGGTTCACTGCTACAAGAAGCTAATAATGCCACTGCTAAAATAATGCTTAAATAGTATCGTGTGTTCATATCATCTATATTGGATGGTTGTTATCGATTTGTTGATTTTATTTTAATTCTTTCTCTAAAAGGAACTCTAAGTAAAACTTAGCTGAATAGTAATTGTTAATCGCATTCAGATATTCTAAATTTTTAGTCGCATATAGGGTTTCTGACTGGATTAAATCAGTCATTTTCTCTAAACCATGTTTAAAACGATTGGTGCGAATCCTCAAGGCTTCCTCTGATTGTTCTTTTGCCAAACGACCCGTTTCAATTATTTTAATACTCAAGACTAATGAACGCTTGGCTTCTCTCACTTTAAGATTATTCTGCTCCAGGTAATCATCGAAATCAAGCTTTTGAAGTTGTAGTTCAGCTTTGGCCTTCTTAATCTTCCCGACATTCTTATAACCTTTAAACAGATCCCAGGATAATGAAGCACCAATCATATAATTATTAGCACTTGTACCTAAGAATTCTTTATCGTTCCATTCATATGCCCCAAAAGCATTTATGCGAGGTAAGAACTTATTACGGGCTGATTTCAACATTTGCTCCTTTGCCGATACACCTTTCTTATAGGCTAAAATATCTGAGCGATCTTCGTTGGTCTTCTCATCATCAACATTTGAACTCATTAATGGTTCTTGAAAGCTATCAGAGGCTATTAAGTCACTCGATGATTCAATTCCCAGTAGGAAGGCTAAATAGTCTGCAGCCCCTTGACGTTGATTCCTTGTTTGGCTTAATTGGTTCTCGACTTCCAGAGCACGAACTTTTGCAGCTAGAACATCGGCTTCTTTAATTAGATCTTCTTCAAAAAAATCTAAACTTTGTTTCAAGTTAGCGTCTGTACTAGTTTTAATCTCTTGAAAAACACTAACGGCTTCTTGTGCAAGTTGCAACTGCTTGTAGGCTTTTTTCACTTCAAATTTGATATACTCTGAGGTTCTCTCCGACTGTAAACTCACAGCTTCATAACCAAATTTAGCTGCTTTACGTTCATGTATACCATCGAAATTCAAGAGAGGTTGTTCGACCTTAATTTGTGTTTGAAAATTTTCCATTGATCCTGGATCATTCAATAATACAGGATTGAAATCAGCAGTCGTAACCACTTCTTGTTTCAATTTAAAACCAAAACTGGCAAGAGGATCATTCGTTCTTACAGCTGTATGAGATAGGTTAATTCCAGGAAGGAATAAGGAGTGAGATTGTTGATAATTTGCCTTGGCAATATCAACACGGGTTTTTGATTTCTTTATCTCTTTATTATTCTCTTTTGCCTTTAATAAGGCATCCTCTAGACTAATGTTATTTTCATTAGTCTGAGCAAGAGCTAGAAAAGGAATAAAAAACACAAAAATGATAATCAAATGATAGGATAACTTTTGCATATATTTTATGATTTTGGATTCTTTAACGTCTCAAAACTATATAAAAACAAGCACACATCCAACTATCTATATATCTAAACTATCTATCTTGTCATAGATTAACCACATCAATTTTTATATTAAAGAAAAGTAACACATTAGCTCGATAACTGCAAATTATATTTTGTATTAAATCTGATAGGTTTATCTTTGCCAACTATATCATCAAAAACAAAAAATCGAGTTTGCTGTTTTTCATCAAACTGAATGTCTAAAATTGATGCTAGACGTAAAATACAACTAAATACCATGAGAGAGTCAATCGTAATATTATGTGGTGGAGGACCAGCTCCAGGAATTAACACCGTAATAAGTAGTGTCGGAAAAGTATTCTTAAAAAATGGCTACCGTGTTATCGGTATGCACGAGGGATACAAGGGTCTTTTTTCTGAAACTCCTGAAACTCAGGATCTGGATTTCCCATTTTTAGATGGCATCTTCAGTAAGGGTGGTTCTTCTCTTAAAATGAGCCGTTTCAAGCCAAAAGACACGGATTTTAACACAAACTTCTTCGTTAAAAACAATGTCAAACTATTGGTGACCATTGGTGGTGATGATACGGCTTCCACAGCCAATCGAATTTCTAAATATTTAGAAGACAACCAAATTTCCATTTCAAACATACATGTTCCTAAGACAATCGACAACGATCTTCCATTACCAATAGGCTCTCCTACTTTTGGATTTCATTCTGCTAAAAACGAAGGAGTACGTATAGCTACAACGGTTTATGAAGATGCTCGTACCTCACAAAACTGGTTTGTATTATCAGCAATGGGACGCGAAGCAGGTCACTTAGCTTTTGGTATTGGAGCATCCGCTCACTTTCCAATGATTATTATTCCTGAGATGTTTAATAAAACAGATATCTCAGCTGAAAAAATAGCCAACCTTGTGATTTCTTCAATCATTAAGCGTCGTATTCTAGGTCTTAATTACGGAGCAGCTATTATTAGTGAAGGCGTTTTCCATTTTATGGATACTGAAGAAATTGAGAGTACTGGTATTAATTTCACCTACGATGCTCATGGTCACCCTGAGTTATTTAACGTGAGTAAATCGCATGTATTCAACATGTTTATTCAACGCAAGATTAAATCATACAATCTAAATATTGGTACTCGTCCAGTAGAATTAGGTTTCGGATTGCGTTGTTGTCCTCCCGTTGCTTACGACTTGGATTTATGTACCATGTTAGGAAATGGTGTTTACAAGCTATTTAAGGCTGGGAAGTCTAAATGTATGGTAACTGTTGATCCTAAAGGAGATTCTTCTCCTCTATTCCTTAAAGATGTTGAGGATGAAAATGGAAAGGTAAGACCTCGTTTGGTTGATGTCAACAGTGAGAAAGTTCAAACAGTTATGAATAATAACTTGCATTACTTATGTGAGGAAGATTTGGAAGCAGCTAAAGCCTACTTACCAGATGCTGAGAACTTTTTATTCAAAAAAATCTTGAACTGGGAATAAACTATTCCACAGCATAAATTTAAAAACCCATTTCGTTTATTCGATTTGGGTTTTTCTTATTATTTCAAACTCTATTATCGATAAAACATATGATTTTTGATAACTAGTTCTATTGTAGATTTTTTTCACTAATTTGTATACTCTAGTAATCAAATCAAAAGGAAAAATGGAACTAACTAGTCATTATAAAGTTTTTCATGAGAAGAGATTTGTTGTTGAATATCATGAAGGTGAAGGTACGCTTGAAAAAGTTAAAACATTCAAAATAAAAGAGGCTAAGGACCCAAACTACTCGCCAGACTATGATTTATTCATGGATATCAGAAAAGTTACTATTAAAGGGATGAAAAGAGATGTGAAAGGATATATCGATTTTGCAAACTCTCACCAAGGCATTTCTGGACATCGTAAATTAGCTGTTATTACCAGTACGCCTCGCCATGTTGTTTTCTTTACCTTTCTGAATATGTTTAAAATGAGATTACCCCAAATTATGAAAATATTTAGCTCTGTGGAAGCAGCTCTGCTCTGGCTAGGGGAACCCATTTCAGTAGAGGATGTGGATTCTTACTTAAAGAATCTAAAAAATGAAACAAAAATTTACGTCTAAATTATTCTTTATTTTCCGATCATAAAATTTTAGTCATTTGAATTCTAGAACATTAAAATCAATCCTTTTATTGATCTACCACCGATGCTCGTTTTCACAGAAAGATCAATTAAAATTATTTTCAATAAAAAGTCTTCAAACGCTTGTTATATCTAATAAAAGCGATACTTTTGCCAACGCTTTGAAACAATACAGACTCTGTATTTCAATCAAATCAACAATCGATCAAATCTTTCTTTTAAATAAGAATTAGATATAAAGATCTTTCTCACACCTGGCTTCCACCTGTGTGAGTTAAGCTAAACCGTCATCATTTATTTGGTGACGGTTTTTTGCTTTTAGTATTTTTCAGCGCAATTATCTTGACAAAAAAACTCACAGATAGCATCCCATTAAAAAAAATATTTTTATTTACGTTACCATACATTATGGTAAAATCACCACAAATAAAAACGCCACGTCACTGGATAAGAGAAGCTTCTCTCCAAAGCCACAACAACCAATAAACAGTGCTGTTTTACATTAATATCTCCTAATGAAAATCAAATCCAACAGAATTAACTTTCACACTTGTTTTATTAAATAAAAGGTCTACTTTTGCAGCGCTTCTAAACAAAATAAGAGTTTCTGGTTTGAAACTTTAAACTTCGATTTTGTAAGGAATTCAATTGATCAATCTTCCTTTTTTTTAAAGGATCAGATATAAAGATCTTTCTCACACCTGGCTTCCACCTGTGTGAGTTAAGCTAAACCGTCATCATTTATTTGGTGACGGTTTTTTGCTTTTTAGTATTGTCCCATGACAATTCACATGCCCAACAGCTCAAAGACAGCATTAAATAAAAAACTTTATTTTTATTTACCATACCATACATTATGGTAAAACAACCACAAATAAAAACTGCACGTCACTGGATAAGAGAACCTTCTCTCCAAAGCCACAACAACTAATAAACAGTGCTGTTTTACATTAATATCTCCTAATGAAAATCAAATTCAACAGAATTAACTTTCACACTTGTTTTATTAAATAAAAGGTCTACTTTTGCAGCGCTTCTAAACAAAATAAGGGTTTCTGGTTTGAAACTTTAAACTTCGATTTTGTAAGGAATTCAATTGATCAATCTTCCTTTTTTTTAAAGGATCAGATATAAAGATCTTTCTCACACCTGGCTTCCACCTGTGTGAGTTAAGCTAAACCGTCATCATTTATTTGGTGACGGTTTTTTGTTTTTTAGTATTTTCCCATGATAATTCACATGCCCAACAGCTCACAGACAGCATTAAATAAAAAACTTTATTTTTATTTACCATACTATCCTTACAGATAAAAACACAACAAAAAAAACGACACATCACTGTATAAGAGATTCTTCTCTCCAAAGATACAACAGCCAATAAACAGTGCTGTTTTACATTAATATCTCCTAATGAAAATCAAATTCAACAGAATCGCCTTTTACACTTGTTTTATTAAATAAAAGGTCTACTTTTGCAGCGCTTCTAAACAAAATAAGGGTTTCTGGTTTGAAACTTTAAACTCCAATTTTGTAAGGAATTCAATCGATCAATCTTCCTTTATTAAAGGATCAGATATAAAGATCTTTCTCACACCTGGCTTCCACCTGTGTGAGCTAAGCTAAACCCTTATCATTTATTTGGTAAGGGTTTTTTGCTTTAGTTTACGTTTTAACATATAGAAGAAATTCCACTCTTTTTATTCTATTAACAAGCTAATTATGTACTCTTCCACTTGATTTATTATTTATATTGAGTCTTTACCCACATCATCACAACAACTTATCAGACTGATTATTAAACCTATCTCAATTTCCAAAAGCCTCCCTTACTATCGTCTATTTTACATTAGCTAGATTGATTCAAATAATCTAGCTAATAATTAGACATCTACTGTTGCTATCTCTGATAAAAAGAATACTTTTGCGGCTGCTTTTTACAACAAAATTTAAAAATGGAAAACACACAATTCATTATTCAAAAGGACAACACAGCGAATCCTGGACCTCTAGGACTTTGTGGCTTTGGATTAACAACTATTCTATTGAACCTTCACAATGCAGGTTTATTTGGCATGGATACCATGATTCTTGCTATGGGCATCTTTATGGGAGGAATCACACAAGTAATTGTCGGAACTATGGAGTGGAAAAAGAATAACATCTTTGGAACCATGGCTTTTACATCATACGGTATCTTCTGGTTAACATTGGTGTTTTTAATGATGCTTCCAAAAATGGGATTGGGTACTGCTCCTACTCCAATATCAATGGGATACTACCTTACAGTTTGGGGAATTCTTTCATTAGGTTTCTTCGTGGTAACCCTTAAGTTAGGTAAAGCGATGGCTATTCTTTTTGGATCCGTTGTTTTATTATTTGCTCTATTGGCAATTGCAAATTTCACAGGTAATCACATGATTCATACTATTGCAGGTATCGAAGGTGTTATTTGTGGTTCAATTGCAGTTTACATTGCAATGGCACAGCTTTTCGAAGCGGTATACGGACGTCAGCTACTTCCTTTGAAGTAATTATATAAAGATCTTTTTCACACTTGGCTTCCACCTGTGTGAGTAAGTTAAGCCCTCATCATTTATTTGGTGAGGGCTTTTTAATTGGCTTTATTTTTCCTCTTGGAGAAGTATTGGTATATTTAGTAGACATGAATCAAAATCCCCCAACTATGGCAGATTTAATCCATATTGTCTATTTAAGTTATTCAGAAAAAGAATTATCCGAAAGTGAATTGAATGGCTTCCTGGCAACGATTCGTAGAAAAAATGAGATTCAAAACATCACAGGCTTGCTTCTCTATAACGATGAAGCTTTCATTCAGGTTATTGAAGGCAAAAAAGACACCATACTTAATCTCTTCGATATCATCTCCAATGATTCACGGCATTCAAATATTGTAAAATTACTAGAGGAGCCCATTACAAAACGAGCTTTCCCAGATTGGGCTATGGGCTTTCGTAAGCTCGATAAGCAACAGAACGTTCAGATACCTGGCTTTTCTGATTTCATGCAAAACAAGCGGTCTGAAATTGATAATAAAGAATGTGCAGTAGCAGTCAAACACCTATTGTACAGCTTTCGAAAACACACCTAAAAACAGATATTCTAAAATAAAAAAGAGACGCAGCTCTTGGCGAGGGCACTGAAAACTACTTATTTTGAGGATTCAACCTTAAACTAAGGTCGTATTAAGAGTTTTGGTTCAACTATTGCATCCAGCGTTCATTTCAGTAAACGCATTTAAATCAAGATGAAACGATATGGTTTTAAAAAAGCAGTAAAAAGATGATTGCATCAACTTTTTACTGCTTTAACTATATAAGAGACTTTTTCAGTGCTCCGCTCTAGGCTACATTTATTCTAAAACACATTCGACCTCTTTCTCTTCAACTTTCAGATTTTTAATTTCATCCAGCTCATTCAGTTCATCCAGTTCATCCAGTTCATCCAGATTGATGAGGGTGGAATCTTCCTCATATTCCGTTAAGGATTTATAAAAACTGTAGCACATGACAATTAAAATCAATGAAAAAGGTATTGCGGTTAAGATCGATGCCGTTTGTAAAGCTGTTAAACCGCCTCCAATCAAAAGAACTGCAGCGAGTAAACCTTCCATAGATGCCCAGAAAATCTTCTGCCCTTTAGGTGCATCATGTCGTCCACCCGAGGTTAGGGTATCGACAACAAATGAGCCGGAATCTGACGAGGTTACAAAAAAGCTAGCCACCAAAATCACTGTAAGAATTGATGAAAATGTTGTGAATGGATACTGCTCGAGAAGATGATAGATGGCAGTTGCTACATTATTATTTACAGCTTCTGTAATCGCATGGTTTCCGATGAGTTCCTGAAAAATCGCAGATCCTCCGAACACAGTCATCCAAAGCATGGTTAATAAGGTTGGTACCAACATAACACCAAAAATAAATTCTCTGATGGTTCGTCCCTTAGAGATTCGGGCTATAAAAATACCGACAAAAGGCGACCATGAAATCCACCATGCCCAGTAAAACACAGTCCATGAACTTTGCCAATGTTTGCCTTCTCCCACCCCTCCAAAAGAATTCGTCCAAAAACTCAAGTCGAAGAAATTACCAATATAATGACCAATATTTTGAATAAAGGATTTGAATATAAAAAGAGTTGGACCAGCGATAAGCATAAATACCAATAAAATAATTGCAAATCGCATATTCCATTCACTCAACATTCGTATCCCTTTATCTAATCCTAAAATTAGAGATAGCGTTGCTAAAACGGTGATAACAACAATTATAATAACCTGAACAGCATTGCTATTTTCTATCTGGAAAAGGTATTCCAGACCAGCATTAATTTGTTGAGCACCTAAACCCAAAGAAGTAGCCAGACCAAATATGGTTGCTATTACGGAAATAATATCAATCATATCGCCAATTGGGCCATATATTCTGTCTCCTAATAAGGGATGAAAGATAGACCGTATGGTCAAAGGCAATTTCTTGTTAAAGGTGAAAAATGCCAAGGCAACCCCAACAATAGCATACAATGCCCAGGCATGTACGCCCCAGTGCAAAAAGGTGATGCCCATTGATGTTTTTGCAGCCAACACAGCGTCTTTACTAGAGCCTAGGAAAGGATTGCTGTTAAAATGAAAGATAGGTTCTGCCACACTCCAAAATAGAAGTCCGATCCCCATACCAGCACTAAAAAGCATGGAAAACCAACCCACTCGGGAAAACTCGGGTTTGGCATCTTTACCACCAATTCTGATTTTAGCATATCTCCCGAAACCAAGATATAATGCAAATACCAATAAGGCATTTACAAGAAGGATGAAGAACCATCCAATTTTATCGGCAACATAGTTTTGAGTATTGGCAAACCATTGTTCCATAGGTTCACCAACGATTAAAGTCGTACTTACCAGTGCCGTTATTATAAGTAAAGAGGTAATAAAAACCGGTCCGTTGGCTTTTATCCCTAAAAATGTTTTTTTGTCACTCCTAATTCTTTCTCTCATCCTATATGATTCCTTTTTGATTAAAAGTAATAGCCTACATTAATATTGAAACGCATTTCCCATTCAGCATTAGGGGTTCCTTCAGCCAAAGCATTGGTCCATTCAGATCCCAACCAAGGCTGATTTTTTCCTGCGGCCAAATCAAAATAAGTGTAAATGTTACCTGCTGTAAACATGGCACCCGTTACATTCATCATAGAACTTTCGAAATTGCTTTCTGCCTTATCCATATACCCAAAATCGTTATAGATAACTACACTAGATACAGGCCCCCATTCTAGAGGAATAGAATAACTTAAACCAAGCGTATAGATACTTGCTTCTGCAGCAACCAAATAAGGTGCACCATAGGCAGTCATGGCAACAACATCATCTCGTTCGCCAACTGGATTCTCAGGACTGTATTTATAATTTACAAACTGAGCTTTTACTCCAAATTTACCCGCCTTCAATTCGTAATAGGCAGCAAGGGCATAATGGTTTCCAATATCTTCGGTATCTATATTGTACAAACCTCCGTATTGTGCAGATACACCCAAACGATGCTTGGCATTCGCATTATTAATTTTATAAGATAAATCTCCATTCAGTTGATTCACCTCTTTATTTCTGAGAATAAGATTCCCATCTGCATCAGAAGTTGAACCCACATCGTAAGAGTAACGACTGTTGGAAACATCTGAATTATTTCCAAATTGAAGTTCTTCTGCATTTTTAAAGAAAGCCAGACTGTAGTCCCACTTTTCCCCTCGATGAGTATACTTTAGTCCCATGTCGTGATCATCTTCCAGACCTACATAGTAGTTTAAGCTAAAGAACCAAGAATTTGAATTGTATGATGTAATACCAAAAGGCACTTGAGTCAAACCGAATTGCAATTCGTCATTTTCATTAAAATCGTAAGCAATCCAACCTTGTTTCAACATGGCTCCACCAAAACCTTCTGAATAAAATCTGTATTCAGCATTCAATTTTAAGCCTTTGTATTTTGCTTTGGCATTTAATCGGAATACATCGAAACCCAAATCACCACCGCGTTTTTGTTGTGCGTCTTTCCAGCTAGAATAATTGTAATTAAATCGTAATGCTCCGCCAATATCAACAGTAGGTTTCTCTTGAGCTTGCACGGAAAAAGTGGCCATAAGGAAACAGATCCCCAGCCACGTTTTTAAATAAAACATAAATGTAAATTAGATGAATATCACATGCAGAATAATGGGTGCATGCATTGGGTATCCGTTTTTAAAACGAATATATAGGTAATCTTAATTGTTGGATGGAGGGAGGAATTTATCAGACAGAATTCTGAAAATAAGAAACTGAAAGCTATAGATTCTGGTATTTCTTTTATTGTGAAGTTCGCTTGGTTTTAATCCCATAGCGGACAAATGTAGTTATTAATTACTAACCACCAATATAATTGGTTGATTTGTAAGCATATTCCATTTCAAAACAGAAACAACTTCACCTTTTACTGTTAATTTGTGCCATTACTATACTCTGATAGGGAGCTGGATAGTGGGAGCTTAAACGAGTAATTACACCATGATGAAAAAGATCTTATCGATTGCTCAAAATACGAGATTGTCCTAGAATTCACATGTTGTAAATGAAAAAAACTGTAAAACCATTCAAATTTAGGCTTTACATCTTTGGCATAATCACCTAAATTGATGTTGATTAATAATACCAACATGCTGTTTTGAAATGTAAATATAACAAACAGAGATCCCATTAGCTGAAACACATAAAAAGAGTCGCATTAATAAAATGCGACTCCTTATATATGTTAATGTAAAGTTTCAGCTTCTAGATTACTTCATCCAAGAATCAACCAATACTTTATTGCTTGTATACCATTCAGTAGCTCCAGCTTCTTCTCCCTTGTTTTTAATGGTTGTCATTAATTCGTACAACTGAGCTTCTTCAAGTTTAAAGTTTCTGAAAAAAGTAGCAGCCACAGGTTGGTCTTTTTCAAATCCTTTTCGCGAAATAATTGTGCAGGCATCCTTTGGGTAAATTCCCTTAGGATCTTCTAAATATTTCAAGTCGTTTTTGGTCCATTTAAAATGAGGTTTCCAACCCGTTACTGCAATCCATTCTTTATGCTTGATTGCCTTCTCAAGACTAGCCACCATTGCAGGTCCACTTGATGTAATTTGTTCGAAATCGAGCTTATATGCGTCGATTGCTTTAAGTGTGTTGGCATGAATACCAGCACCACTACCGATACCAATAATTTCACCCTCAAATTTCTCTTTATTGGCGTTCAATTCTTCTATAGAGTTAATCGTAACATAGGCAGGAACTACTAAACCAGTTGTACCCTCGCTAAAGGATTCGCCTAATTTCACCAGCTTATCACCATAATCTGCCCAGTATTCTTTGTGCGTATTCGGAAGCCATGCATCAAGAAACACATCACCTTTTGAATCCTCTTTTGACAATTCGCCGTAGATCATGCCTGGTGCCAGGTTAGTTAGTTCCACTTCAAAACCATTTGCTTCAAGTGCTGCTTTTGCCAAATAAGTGAACGCAATTCCTTCACTCCAATTTGGATAAAAGATGCTAACTTCTTTTTTATCTTCACTTTTTTCTTTTTTCTTCCCACTGTTATTGCATGAAGTAACTGAAAAAGTTAACATTACAACAACAAGCAAGATTCCTAAATCTCTTAATTTCAACATAATTCTATTTATAAATTATTATAATTATTTTTTTGCGATAGCTTGTGTGATTCTGTCTAAAATTATGGCCAATATCACAATGCCCAATCCAGATTCAAAACCTTTTGCAACGTCGTTCTGCTGAATTCCCTGATAAACAATACTTCCCAAACCTTTAGCTCCTACCATTGAAGCGATAACCACCATTGATAAAGCCAATAGTATTACCTGGTTAATTCCGGCCAAAATAGTCGGTTTTGCCAAAGGCAACTGTATTTTAAACAAAATTTGCTTTTCGGTTGCACCAAAAGCCCGCCCTGCCTCGATCACATCCGACGGGACATTTTGAATTCCCAGACAAGTTAAACGTACGGCCGGTGGGAGCGAGAAAATCACTGTAGCTACAACTCCAGGCGTATTTCCTACACTAAAAAAGAAAATAGCCGGAATCAGATAAACAAAGGCTGGCATAGTTTGCATTAAATCAAGTATGGGCCTAATAATCACGTCAGCTGTTTTGCTTCGAGCAGCCAAAATTCCCAATGGAATACTCAAAATAAGGGCAATCAGGGTTGAAACAATAACCAAGGTGGTTGTTTGTATGGATTCTTTCCAGTAGCCCATTGCGTAAATTAAAAACAATCCAAAAATGACAAATAATGCCATTCCAGCTCCTTTTTTTAATCCTTCTATTTTAAAAGCATTTTTCCCAGCATTGGCATAATAAGCCCCCAAGGCTACAAATACAATAATGATATAAAAAGGAATGCCCAGCAATACGTCGTTCATACCATCAACCGTCCATGAGATAACGTCATCAATAGCTCCCCATAAGCCGGAAAAGTTCTCTTCCAGCTTATTAATTCCGGATTCTATATATTTACCTAGATCAATTAATTTTTCCATATTACATTTCGTTTGCACGATCTTTTAGTTCACTTATCTCTTTTTTACCAAATCGCGTCGCTTCAATAATCAACGACGTTTGAGATACTAGTCCAAGTAACTTCCCAGTTTCATCCCCTATAACAGCCAGAGGGTATTTAGTCCCTGTAATTAAGGGTAACATATCTTCTACTGAATAGCTTTTATATACACTAGGGACATCTGTCTTCAGAGCTTTCTCAATAGAGGTTTCTTTTTCTTTTTCCAATTCCAGAAGGTCCTGCAACCAGACGTAACCAAGAAATACTCTATTCACATCCTCTACAGGAAGCACATCAAGTCCAACTGTACGCATTTTACGAATGGCTCCTCTGGGACCATCTTTAGGCATTTGAACCAGCGTGTTTTTTGTAAACATTAGAGTTTCAGCCGTAATAATAGTTTTTCGATCTACTTTATGAACAAAAGCTTCAACATATTCAGTTGCCGGATTTGTTAGAATTTCTTCCGCTGTTCCAATCTGGTCCACAACACCATCTTTCATAATCGCAATACGGTCACCAATTTTCATGGCTTCATCCAAATCGTGAGTAATAAATACAATCGTTTTTTGCAACTTGCTTTGTATTTCCAGAAGCTCATCCTGCATATCCGATTTAATGAGTGGATCGAGAGCAGAAAACGCTTCGTCCATAAGCAAAACTTCCGGATCATTTGCCAGGGCACGTGCCAAACCGACCCGCTGTTGCATACCTCCAGACATTGCCGATGGATATTGATGTTCATAACCTTTTAAGCCCACGGTTTCGAGAGCCTCCTGGGCTTTTACTTCCCGAGCCAGCTTTTCTTCTCCCCTAATCTCTAGTCCAAAAGCAGCATTCTCAATAATCGTTCTGTGTGGCAGGAGACCAAACTTTTGAAATACCATACTCATTTCTGTACGTCTGGTTTCCAATAGTTCTTTATTTGTTTCGCGGGTAATATCATGTTCATCGAAAAAAACTTTACCGGCCGTAGGATTGATAAGTCGGTTCAAACAGCGGATTAAAGTAGATTTTCCACTACCCGACAAACCCATAATAACAAAAATCTCTCCTTCCTTAATTTCAAAATTAACCTTGTTGACCCCAACAGTACATTTTGTTTTCTTCAGAATTTCTTCTTTTGAAACCCCTTTCTCAAGTAGAGCTAGTGCCTCTTGTTTACGTTTTCCGAAAATCAAAGTTAAATCTTCAACCTTAATTTTTATTTTTCTTTTATCCACCATAACATCTCATTTTTCTAATAAATACCCCTGGGCAAGCCCAAGGGGTATTTAATGGCATCTCACTTTCGTGAGACAAGCATTTTAAGAGGAAAGTCTCTCAGTATTAGTAAAAATACACTTTTAAAAAGCCTTATGAAAATCTAAGGTTTTCAAATTTCCCTTTTTTAACCCCGAGGCAAGCCTCGGGGAATTCTATTGATTAAAAGTAATAACCTACATTGATATTGAAACGCATCTCCCAGTCAGCATCAGGAGTACCTTCAGCCAAAGCATTGGTCCATTCAGATCCCAACCAAGGCTGATTTTTTCCTGCGGCCAAATCAAAATAAGTGTAAATGTTACCTGCTGTAAACATGGCACCCGTAACATTCATCATAGAACTTTCGAAATTGCTTTCTGCCTTATCCATATATCCAAAATCATTATAGATAACGACACTAGATACAGGCCCCCATTCTAGAGGAATAGAATAACTTAATCCAAGCGTATAGATGCTAGCTTCGGCAGCAACCAAATAAGGTGCACCATAAGCAGTCATGGCAACAACATCATCTCGTTCGCCAACTGGATTCTCAGGACTGTATTTATAATTTACAAACTGAGCTTTTACTCCAAATTTACCCGCCTTCAATTCGTAGTAGGCAGCAAAGGCATAATGGTTTCCAATATCTTCGGTATCTATATTGTACAAACCTCCGTATTGTGCAGATACACCCAAACGATGCTTGGCATTCGCATTATTAATTTTATAAGATAAATCTCCATTCAGTTGATTCACCTCTTTATTTCTGAGAATAAGATTCCCATCTGCATCAGAAGTTGAACCGACATCGTAAGAGTAACGGCTATTGGATACATCTGAATTGTTCCCAAATTGAAGCTCTTCTGCATTTTTGAAGAAAGCCAGGCTATAATCCCATTTCTCTCCTCGATGCGTATACTTTAGTCCCATGTCGTGATCATCTTCGAGACCAACATAGTAGTTTAAGCTAAAGAACCAAGAATTTGAATTGTATGATGTAATACCAAAAGGCACTTGAGTCAAACCGAATTGTAGTTCATCGGTTTTAGAGAAATCGTAGGCAATCCAACCTTGTTTTAACATGGCACCACCAAAACCTTCTGAATAAAATCTGTATTCAGCATTCAATTTTAAACCTTTGTATTTTGCTTTGGCATTTAATCGGAATACATCGAAACCCAAATCACCACCGCGTTTTTGTTGTGCGTCTTTCCAGCTAGAATAATTGTAATTAAATCGTAATGCTCCTCCAATATCAACAGTAGGTTTCTCTTGAGCATGCACGAAAATAGATGACATAAGGAAACAAATCCCCAGCCACGTTTTTAAATAAAACATAAATGTAAATTAGGTGAATAAGACATGCAAAATAATTATTGCATGCAATTAGGTATTCGTTATTATAACGAATATATAGGTAATCTTAATTTTTGGATGGAGGGAGGAATTTAGCAGACAGAACTCTGAAAATAAGAAAATGAAAGCTATAGATTCTGGTATTCCTTTTGTCGTGAAGTTCACTTGGTTTTAATCCCATAGCGTGTAAAGGTAGTTATTAATTACTCCCTCGCAATATAATTCACTGATTTTCAATAATATTACATTTCAAAACAGTCAAGATCCCAGCTTTTTACTGTTAATTGTATCCATTACTATACTCTGACATAAAGTTGGATGGTGGTTTTTAAGTTAGCTTTTATATTATAAAATAAAAAAGTTTATTTCTGAGTTCAAATTCTATAAATCATCCTCTATATTCCAAAATTCGATCTTCTTTTTTGGGTTGAAGCATTCGTGACATGTAGATAATCCCGGAGAGATCGAACCTAAATATGCGAAGGTGAAACCTACGCTTATGAACGATCGAAAGAAGAAGAAGAAGAAGAAGAAGAAGAACTCCGAAGTGTGTTCAATACCTCAAACAAATTGGCAGAAACTAAAAAGAGATGTAAGCTTCAGCTACATCTCTTTCTTTTTATGATATCGTGTAATTTATTTAATCCTCTTTATATTCCGTTAAGGATTTGTAAAAACTATAACACATGACAATTAAAATCAATGAGAAGGGTATTGCGGTTAAAAGCGATGCCGTTTGTAAGGCTGTCAAACCTCCTCCAATCAATAAAACTGCGGCTAATAAGCCCTCCATGGATGCCCAGAATATTTTCTGACCTTTTGGTGAATCGTGTCGTCCGCCTGATGTAAGGGTGTCGACAACAAATGAACCCGAATCGGAAGAGGTCACAAAAAAGGTAGCCACCAAAATCACCGTTAGTACCGACGAAAATGTTGTAAATGAATACTGTTCGAGAAGGTGATAGATGGCAGTTGCCACATTACCATTTACAGCATCGGTAATGGCGTGGTTTCCGATCAATTCCTGATAGATAGCAGATCCTCCAAACACACTTAACCAAAGCATAGCGAATAGCGATGGTACAAGCATAACACCAAATATAAACTCTCTAATGGTTCTTCCTTTAGAGATTCTGGCAATAAAAATACCGACAAATGGCGACCAGGAAATCCACCATGCCCAGTAGAAAACAGTCCATGAACTTTGCCAACTTTTGGTTTCGCCCACCCCGCCATAAGAATTGGTCCAAGAACTCAATTCAAAGAAATTACCAATATAATATCCAATATTCTGAATAAAAGATTTGAATAAGAACAGAGTTGGACCAGCTAAAAGCATAAATACTAATAAGGAAATTGCCAATCGCATATTCCATTCACTTAACATTCGTATCCCCCTATCCAAACCTAACATTAGAGATAAGGTTGCTAAAATGGTGATTACGACAATGATAATGATCTGAACCGCGTGGCTATTTTCCACCTGGAAAAGATAATCAAGACCGGCATTAATTTGCTGAGCCCCCATGCCTAAAGAAGTCGCCAAGCCAAATATAGTAGCTATAACTGAAATAATATCAATCACATCGCCGATAGGCCCATATATTTTATCCCCTAATAAAGGATGAAAGATAGACCGAATGGTAAGAGGTAATTTTTTGTTAAAGGTGAAAAAAGCCAAGGATACCCCAACAATGGCATACAATGCCCAGCCGTGAAAGCCCCAATGCAGGAAAGAAATCGCCATCGATGTTTTTGCTGCAAGTACACTGTCTGTAGCAGAACCTAAAAATGGATTGCTATTAAAATGAAAGATAGGCTCGGCCACACCCCAAAATAAAAGTCCGATACCTATACCGGCACTAATAAGCATAGAAAACCAACCCATTCGTGAAAACTCAGGTTTGGCATCTTTGCCACCAATTCTGATATTAGCATATCTACCGAAACCAAGATATAAAGCAAATATCAATATGAGATTCAATAGAAGGATGAAGAACCATCCAATTTTATCGGATACATAGTTTTGTGTATTGGCAAACCATTGTTCCATAGGCTTACCAACGATCAAAGTTGTACTTACCAGTGCTATTATTATAAGCAAAGAGGTGATAAAAACCGGTCCGTTGGCTTTTATCCCTAAAAATGTTTTTTTGTCACTCCTGATTATTTCACTCATCCTATATGATTCCTTTTTGATTAAAAGTAATAGCCTACATTAATATTAAAACGCATTTCCCATTCCGCGTCAGGAGTTCCTGAAGCCAAGGCATTGGTCCATTCAGAACCCAGCCAAGGTTGATTTTTCCCTGCAGCCAAATCAAAATAAGTGTAAATGCTACCTGCTGTAAACATGGCACCTGTTACATTCATGATAGAACTTTCGAAACTGCTTTCAGCCTTATCCATATACCCAAAATCGTTATAGATCACCACGCTCGATACAGGCCCCCATTCTAGAGGGATAGAATAACTTAATCCTAGCGTATAGATACTTGCCTCGGCAGCAACCAAATAAGGTGCACCATAAGCCGTCATAGCAATCACATCATCTCGTTCGCCATCTGGATTCTCAGGACTGTATTTATAATTGGCTACTTGAGCTTTTACACCAAATCGACCCGCTTTAAATTCGTAATAGGCAGCAAGGGCATAATGATCTCCCGTTTTTTCAGTATCTAGATTGTACAGGCCTCCGTATTGTGCAGATACACCCAAACGGTGCTTTGCATTTGTAGTATTGATTTTATAAGACAAATCGCCATTCAGTTGATTCACCTCTTTATTTCTGAGAATAAGATTCCCATCTGCATCAGAAGTTGAACCCACATCGTAAGAGTAACGGCTATTGGATACATCGGAATTACCTCCAAAGTCTTCCGCATTTTTAAAGAAGGCTACACTGTAGTCCCATTTCTCACCCAGATGCGTGTACTTAAGTCCCATGTCATGATCATCTTCTAAACCAACATAGTAGTTTAGGCTAAAGAACCAAGAGTTTGAATTGTATTTTGTGATGCCAAAGGGCACTTGAATTAAACCGAATTGCAGTTCGTCATTTTCATTAAAATCGTAAGCAATCCAGCCTTGTTTTAACATAGCTCCTCCAGAACCTTCAGAATAGAATCGGTAGTCAGCATTGAATTTTAAACCCTTGTATTTTGCTTTGGCATTTAATCGGAACACATCGTAGCCCAAATCGCCACCGCGTTTTTTTTGTGCTTCTTTCCAGCTGGAATAATTGTAATTGAATCGTAATGCACCGCCAACTTCAACAACAGGTTTCTCCTGTGCATATACGCAAAAAGTGGACACAAGGAAACAAATCCCCAGCCACGTTTTTAAATAAAACATAAATATTAATTAGATGAATATATACATGCAGTATATTGATTGCATGCAATTGGGTATCCGTTTTGAAACGGATATGTAGGTATGCTTAATTGTTGGATGGAGGTAGGGATTTATCGGACCGTATTCTGAAAATAAGAAACTGAAAGCTATAAAATCTGGTATTTCTTTTATTGTGAAGTTCACTTGGTTTTAATCCCATAGCGCGCAAAAGTAGTTATTAATTATTCGATCGCAACATAATTAACTGATTTATAAACCCATCCCACTCCAAAACAGATCATCCTCAATCTTTTCACTGTTAAACTGTGTCAATACTATACTCTGACATAAAGTTGGATGATGGGTTTTTAACTTAGCTTTTATAATGTAAAATTAAAAACCTTCTCACGGGGTTCAAATTCTATAAATCAACCTCTATATTCTAAGATTAGCCCTTCCAATTGATTTTTTCACATGAATAAATTTATAATGTTTCAGGATAAGACTTCATTTGGAGTTGCAGTATTCATACACAAAATTTGTAGCTTTATCAGAAATACAAATCGACCTTAAAACGCCCTAGCTCCAAACTCATGATACTATTAGATAAGCCCTACGTTTCGCAATTTTTAAAAGATACCATTACAAAATATAATTATCCAGCCATTGATACAGGTGATATTATTAAAGATGGAGAAATCGCTTTGATTGGCTCTAAGGAAATCATCCAGAAATTTAAAAATGAACCTAATTCCCGTCTTTATACCAATTCGGAAAACTCAATAAACTGGGTAAGTACCCATCTTGCTTTTACAAAGCTTCCAGAATATATCAACCTTTTCAAAAACAAAGTTGAATTTCGTAAGTTGATCAAAAGCATCTATCCTGATTTCTTTTTTAAGGAAGTCGCACTTCAGGATATTGAGCAGCTTGACTTAAAAGATCTGCCTATGCCCTTTATTATCAAACCTGCGGTTGGTTTCTTAAGTTTGGGTGTGCATAAGGTCGTTAATAAGGTCGAATGGCTTAAGGTGAAGCAAGACATACATAAGGAGTTTACCAATTCTAAGAGCTTGTTCCCAATCGAAGTAGTCAATGCCTCATCTTTTATCATAGAAGAGGTAATTGCTGGACATGAATTTGCTTTCGATGCCTATTTTGATGAAAATGGTGAAGCTGTCGTTCTTGGTATATCACAACATTTATTTGCATCTGAAAAAGATGTGAGTGATCGTGTTTATTTTACTTCAAAGGAACTAATTCAAACTTACTTACCTCAATTTACTCTATTTGTTGAGTCTCTGGGTAAGCAAGCCGATATTAAAAACTTCCCTGTTCATATTGAGGTCCGTGTAGATAATCAAGGCAAATTAGTTCCAATTGAAGTGAATCCTATGCGATTTGGAGGCTGGTGTACAACAGCTGACATGACTCATTTAGCAACAAATTTAAATCCCTACCATTGCTTTTTAAATAATATCAAACCTGATTGGGACCAGATATTAGGAGAAATGGATGATGAGATTTACAGCTTAATAATACTTGATAACTCAACGGGTATTCCTTCTGATAACATTGCGCAATTTGATTACGAGAAGCTACTTAAACATTTTTCAAACCCACTGGAATTGCGCAAAATCGATTACAAGTCCTATCCTATTTTCGGTATGTTATACACCAAAACTGAAAAGTCTAAATTCGGAGAGATAGAAGAAATCTTAGTTTCAAATCTTAGTGAATTTGTCACAGAAAAGTAGATTGAGTCTAAAACATATGAAGAGACCTGGCTTTTAGCTGGGTCTCTTTCATTTTATTCTATTATGTCAGCCGACTCTTGTCTTTTATCATCCTTATATTCAGTTAAGGATTTTTTTAAAACTATAGTACAGCACAATGAGAATGTAAAGTCGATAAAGTTAAGTCTAATCGATTATCACTTAATTATTAATGCCGATTTTTCCTTTTCAATATTTCTTCCTGCAAAATTTTATTAACGGACTGTTTTGCCCCCTTCAATAAATAGACTCTGGTTCCACGTTCTCTTGCAAATTCATTTTTAATTTCTCCCACCAAAATGATTTTTTCAAATAGATGTATTTCCCTCTCTCTGTTTATATCAGGATCTGAACCTACTTTCACCAGAATCACATTATTAATTACCATTTTATCAAGTGGATACCAGTTGATATAGTCAGCATTCATTGAAACGGCTTGTGTGAATTTTTGATTTGAATAAAAATTGATTGCCCCAGCCTGTCCATAATTGTCGCAATGTATCAGTGTGTGTTCTTTATCTGCAATGCTGTCAAAGGCACCATCAACGATAGCGGCTAATTCACGCCAGCCTAACATATCTGCAAAATCCTGAGGTAAGCTATGGTTAATCCCGTCTTCCCAACGAAGTAAACCTATACGTTCAAACTTCTCTGATTTTTGCACAATCATATCAGGTGATAAAACAGGTAAAACAAACTGTATTATTGGCAAAAACACCAGAATAGGAATTAGAACCGCAATGGGCCTAAGATATCTAAGCCAGCCATTCCTTAGTAGTTTTTCAAGATACACCGAACCAAAAGCGAGTAAAACAGGGTAAAGACCGATTGCATAATAGCCCTTTGCTTTGAGATAAACATAGATAGAAATGATAAAAACATAGGACCAAAAGAAGATGACATATTTCTTAAAGGGTGGATATCTGAAGAATGAAATGAATGCCAAAACAATAACAAAGCCGGAGCCGATGAAGAATAAAAATTGCTCTTTCAAAAAGTCAATACGATCAACATTAACGAGTTGTGTATTGGAGAGCGTTTCCAGATGATGAAGAACAGGAAAATCATTATTATACTGCCAGATCAAGTTTGGAGTAACAAAAACAAGAGCAGCGACTAAGGACAAGTAAAAGTGTTTATTCAGAAATATTTTTCTGTGACTTGTCAGCAAAATAGCTGGCAATAAACCTAGTAATAAGAACGTGATATTATACTTGTTTAAAAATCCAATGGCAAAGCTCAGAGATGCCAGCCATAGCCATTTGTTATTTTCAGAATTTATAAATTTTATAATGGTGAAGAACATGATAGTCCACAGAAGGTATTCCAATGAATTGGGCTGATACAAGGTATTTATTCTCAGTAAAACCGAAAATATGACACCAACCGATCCTAATATCAAGGCAAACAACTCCCCCTTCAGTTCTTCAATTGTTTTCCAAACAACCACTACTGTTAGTGCGCCAAATAATGCCGGAAAGAATTTCACCCAAAACACAGAATTCCCCAAATGAAGGATTAAGTACGAAATCCACGCGGTTACCGGAGGGACAGATGAGTAGCCCCATGCCAGATGTTTTGCCATATCAAGATGCAAATATTCATCACGATGCAGCTCATAACCAGAAGCGATCGCAAAATACTGAAGCACAAATTTCAACAATATAAAGAAGAGAAGTATTACCGTTCTTTTTGACATCTTAATTGCAGTTTCAAATTATCACAAAGGCGTGAATGAAGGTAATTATTACCATCTTTTTTTAATCTGTTATCCCTTTAGGTATATACCTTCCTCTACCTCAGGGAAGATTTCACTATAGTTTAAGACATTATTCATCGATAACCTTCTATTAATGTGTTTTCGACTTAATTCACCCGGACTGGATATCCCGGAAGCTGCTAATAATTCTATAAAACTCTTGATTGTTTCATGATGAAAATTAGCGACTCTTATTGCTTTATCCTCTACCACCAAGCCTTTCATTAAACTTTTATTTTGTGTGGCAACCCCTACCGGACAATTATTCAAATTACATTGTAATGATTGAATGCAACCAATAGCTATCATCATTGCTCTTGCGCAATTTACCATATCAGCACCCAAAGCGATGACCCTTACCATATGAAATCCGGTAAATACTTTTCCGGAAGCAATGACTTTGATGTCTTTCTTCAGATCATATCCTCTCAAAGTATTTATTGCAAATGAAAGCCCGTCTCTTAACGGCATTCCCAATGAGTTAGAAAATTCAATTGGTGCGGCACCCGTTCCTCCTTCTCCTCCATCAACAGTAATAAAATCAGGTTTTATCCCAGTAGATATCATGGCTTCGCACATATGAACAAATTCATCTTTTTTACCCAGACAGAGTTTAAACCCAATGGGTTTGCCACCTGACAAATCTCTTAATTGTTTAATAAAATGCATTAAGCCTTCGGGGCTATTAAAAGTTGAATGGCTTGGAGGTGATTGCACAACAGTGTGAGGCTCTACATGTCGGATTTCTGCTATCTCAGCTGTATTTTTACTTGCCGGTAATATTCCTCCATGTCCGGGTTTTGCTCCCTGTGAAATTTTAATTTCTATCATTTTCACATTATCTTCTGAAGCATTTTTTTGAAAAGTATCAGGGCAAAATCTGCCATTTTTAGTCCTGCATCCAAAATAACCGGTTCCAATTTGCCAAATTAGATCACCACCTGGCTGAATGTGATAAGGGCTTATGCCTCCCTCTCCCGTATTGTGAGCAAAACCACCTCTTTTAGCTCCTTTATTCATGGCAAGAATTGCGTTTTGACTCAGTGAACCAAAACTCATAGCTGAAATATTTAAAATATTTGCCGAATAAGGTTTTTGGCAATCAGGGCCTCCCACATGTACTCTGGGTTTAGTTTCTAAATCGGGGTATGATTTTGCATAAATGGAATGGTCCATCCATTCATATCCATTTCTATAAACATCCACTTGTGTACCAAAAGGTGTGGTATCGATTACTTTTTTTGCTCTTTGATAAATTATATTCCTGAATAATCTATTAATGGGTCTTCCTTCAGTATCAGTCTCAACGAAATATTGCATTATTTCGGGACGGATTTTTTCGAGAATGTAACGGAAATTACCGATCACAGGAAAATTCCTTTTTATTGTATGTTTCGTCTGCAAAATATCCGAATATCCTAAAATGATGACGGGCCCAAATAAGATTAAACTCCATATAATAGGAGTCCAAACACTGTAAATTACAGCTATTGCAATTAATATGACTATCGACAAAAAAATAAAGATTCCTTTTGGTTTCATATGTCTATTATTTCAAATTTATGCCATCTTGAAGTCGCCCAATAATCATACTTCTGTATGTAGAAATCCTAATCCTGGCTCGTTTGACTTCGTCGATTTTCAATTCATCTGTCTGGTACTAAACATTAATATATCGTTCAGCCCAGTTGGCTATCATTTTTCCTGCATAAATAGAATCTTCCTTTTTTGATAATAAATGATCAGCACCATCAAGTGAGATAAAGCTTTTGGGATGCCAGGCAGCCTTATATATTTGAGCCGCATTATCTATCCCAACAGTGGTATCTTGTGGTGAATGCAGAACCAATAAAGCTATCCTCAAATTCTTAAGAGTTTCCTCCATATTTTTCTCATTGATATCATCCAAGAACTGTTTTTGAATTTTAAATTCTCTTCCTCCAATCATTAATACGGCTTCACCTTTCTCTTGTATCTCAGCTAATCCAGATTTAAGTAAATGAGAAACATGCTTGGGATTTGATGGAGCACCTAGAGTTGCAAGAGCTTTCACACTTGGAATTTGAAGTGCAGCAAAAACAACTGCTGCGCCCCCTAATGAATGACCTATTAAAATGCTGGGTGCTGAATAATTTTCGGATAAGAATTGAGCTGCTGAAACCAAATCTGATACATTGGAAGAGAAATTGGTATTCTCAAAATCACCCTCACTTTCTCCAAGTCCTGTAAAATCGAAGCGTAATACAGCAATTCCACATTCATTTAATGAATGGCTGATATTCCTGACTGCTGTTAAATTCTTATTGCAGGTAAAACAATGGGCAAACAGAGCATAAGCTTTAGGTTCTCCATCAGGGAATTCTATTTTAGCAGCTAATTCATGCCCCAGAGAATTCTTAAATTTAATTTTCTCACTTTTCATATGGGTTCTTCATATTAATAAGATGCTATTCTATATAAGCATAGTAATAGCTTTTCACCAATCTGGATTAGATTTATTAAATATAAGGAAGTAAGGGGATTAATAAAAAAACATTTTAAGACAAGTGAGATATGAAGGTATCAATGATAAGCAGTTAAGCCTTCAATTTGAGGTATAATAACTGATTTTTTCAATCCCCCGCTAGCGCGAGCTACAAGTTCGCGCTAGCGGGTTAATTACTTTGATATTTTTTTAAAATCACTCTTTAAAAAACTGTCACTTTGCTTTCCTCGTACCATATGGTAATCGAAATAATAAAACTTTGCATCCCTGGCACCAATTAGTATCTTAAAGCATCTGGCTTTGTTTTTGGTATTACCAGGGCCTACTTTATGCAAAAAAATCACATTATTGTCTTTATTTTTAATGGCGTTCTCTATTTCTACAGCTTCAACCAATTTTACTTTACCAGGATATATTTTTCTTATTTTGGCTAAAGAGTTAATGTCGTATTCCAGCTCATTTTTTAGTACATAAATAGTTTTGTCTTTGGTTCTGGCATTGTTCTTATTGTAATATCTAAGAACATTTTCCGTAATAATCTGCGGTTTTTTAGTCGCCAATGCAATATGGTTTTGAATAAATTGAACCAAAGCTGTGAGTTTATAAATGTAATTTTCTTCGTCAGCCTTAACATACGATAAAGGAATGGAACAAAGATCGGGCATATCTCCAATTTCTTTGGCCTGTCCACCTAAAACCAGACTTAAAAAATTATAACTGGCTTTGGTTTTGTCTTTATTAAAAGTAACAATACTAGTTAGCAAAAATGAATAGCTAGAATTGAATCGTTTCTTTTCGAATTCAGCGTTTGAAATAAATTCATACTCTGTTACAGTCCAGTTTTGTTTAACTGCTTCTTTTATCTTGTCATTAAAATCAGAAAACAGATGATCATCCAATACCACAAGGGTTTTGGTTTTATAGAATTTGGTATAATCAGAGGAAGTTGGCAGATGTTCCTGAGAATGGAGACTTAGGCCTGAAATACATATTAGTATAGTTACAATTATCTTATTCATCGTTTTTATTTTTTCTAACAGTACGATTCGATTTTTGAGTCGATTAAAAATTTATTTAATCAAATAAATTATGTCCATCAATATATAGAATGTTTTGTAGTTTCTAATAGTACTGATCTGTTTTAGGCAATTGATCCCCACATGCCGCAAGTCTGCGACTTGTGGTTTCTATATTAATGAAATAATATAGAAACCGTGTAATAATACAGTTTTAAAATAACAAGAATAAATAGATTAAAAAGCAATCAGAAATTAAAGATTTGAAACAATTACATCCTTCTTTCCACAAGTCACAGACTTGCGGTAGACGGAGTAATGTATCGGAATCAATTAGACCAGTGAGGTTTGACTAACAAGATGCAAATAAACCTGACTGGTCTGGATAGAATATAAGCTTGTGCATATAGGAATATGAACAAAGCCCAGCTACATTTTATTGGAGGTAGGCTTAGGCATTTTAGTTATTAGCACAAGTCACAGACTTGCTGCATATGGGGGGATCATAGTTCTATTTATTGGCTGCTATTGTTTGACAAAATTACTATCAAGTTTTCCAAATAGGCTAAACTTTTTTTATAAAGTTCATCTATGTTGATATCTTCATCGCCAATTAGCTTTCTCGTTTCTTTAATGCAAATAATTTCTCTCAAATATTTAGTATGGACAATATTATGCATATCCCATATTTTCAAATTTTCCATATTTGAATAAAATTCTATGTTGTATCCCATTAGTCGCAAATAATTACGCATTGCTTGCAGGGATATATATATTATTTGGTCAAGTAATGAAGAAAAGACGTTATTTAAAGATTTACACTCGTATTCACCTTTGTTATTACACCATTTCCTCATAACAAAATCTTTGTTTTTCAAGTCTTTATAATGCCTTAAAAGTCCATCACCATCGTGAAGCAAAAGTGTAGGAGTTAATTCTTGATAATCTATATAACTTCTTAATGAAGTACCATATACAGGACTATATTTGCTTACACTATTTAAGAATAGTGTATTTCTCTGTTTTAAGGTGTTTTTCGTATCAGCTAATAGATGAATAACAGGTATTCCAACTTGCTCAAATGTGACAAGACCCCAACCTTGAATTATGCAAACCTTATTAAGAAAAATAGATTTCAAATATTCTTCAATTATTGATACTGACGAAATTACTTTAAGAATAAGCAGTATGTCAAAATCTGATGTTAATGATTTATCATTATTTTTTTCTAATGCACAACTTCCTACATAGCTAATAGATTCACATAAAACAGATAGAAAATCAAGATTTTTTGCAATAGTATTCTTAATAAAATTGGGAGTCATCGTTAATTATTTATACTTGCTAATATTGCTGAAGCAACAGTTAATCTTGCTGCATCAATTGGGTCTTTAATTGATTCCAAACGGTAGAAGACATCTTTAAGTTTGAGATTATTATTGAAACTAATAAAATCAGTTTTTTTATATTCTAAGTATGTTTCTTGGGCAACACCTTTGATAAAGGGAGAAGGCAAATATGTTTTATTATTATTGAAAATGAATCTTTCTTGCATCATCCCTTTAGCAAAATCACTTTGCTTAATATCTGTATCTTTCGAGTTTATATACCCTCCAATAGCCAAACAGATATCTGAATTCAAGAATAAAGCATCCCTCATTGCAGAATATTTATCTGTGCCGTTTGAGTTTGAATCAATAAAAACCGTTGTGCCAACCGGTTGTATTAGTCTGCTTATTCTATCTTTCGCATCTATTTTTAATTTATTTTCCACTATAAAATCATCTTCATTTAAGACACGGTTATACCTTAATATATTTGTTCTATGAAGCTTTGACTGATTAGATTCTCTACAATATTCAAGTGCTCCTTCAAGAATGTGATTAACAACACCAACACCGTTGCCTATCTTAATTATAAATCCTGCCTCTAATAAAAATGCACCTAAATATTTTAAATACTTGATTTCATCATCATCTAATTGTCCGACAAATGCCCCACTAATTACAATTGTCCTTTGCTTTAATTTCCAATTCCATTCTTGAAAAATATCTTCAATTGTTGACCATTCTGGAATAATTATTTGTGAAATATAGTTTTTCGATATTTCAATTTCATTTGTAGTTAAAACATAATGAACTGGCTTATTTCTATTTGAATTATGGAACTCTTCAAGTATCTTTTTGGATATATCATCTGAGAAACTTGTGCCAATAAATAGAAAAGACCTTCGCAATAATTCATTATTTAATTCTTTAAATAATTCCTCTTTCTTTTTGCTTAGCTCATAAAATGACTGTGTTGATAAGACTAAATCAGATGTATTTACGCTATTAATGCTGCCATTTATTTTAACTATTTGAGTTCTTTTTTCAAATGGAGAAAGATCAGAGTCATTTACTATTATTTCAGGAGAATATGCATATGAATCTTCTATAAGGGAATCATAATTTGTTGTCCAAATTCTATTTAAATTTAAACTAGCAAGTAGAATATGCTTTTTGGGAGGAGAATCATATTTTGAAAAGCTTTTCCTGATATAATCAAAAATTCGATTTTTACCCAATTGCGGATTCTTATCAATATATCTTTGTATTAACAAAGGTAAATCTCCATTCGGAATATCATTTTCAGGTGAGAATTTTTGGACTAAAGATGACCAATCATCTAAACCAGCTTCCATAGAAAACCCTGCTCCAATAAAGATTGACAACTTTTTTAGTTGTATTTTTTCAAATAGTTCTTGACTGGAAGGTATGATTTGGTTTATAATTCCAAAAATGAACAAATCCAATAATGTTTTTGCTTGAACTACATTGGATTCAAAAAAACAATTTTCAGCCCATGAACTTGCAATAAAATGAATATTTGCTGCTTTTGCTGCTTGAAAATCATTTTCATGGTCACCAAAAAAATATACACATTCATCATTCTCGATCCTAGCTTCTTTAATAATTACATTCAACCCATCAGGTGAAGGCTTTGGATTGCAACCATCTGGTAGGTTATCCTCTCCGTAAATTAGGTTACAGTCAAAGTACCTTAATAGTTTATAATACTCGAGATTATGGATTATTCTATCTTTATTAGTTCTTGAAAGAACTCCCATTTTAACTCCATCATTAAATAGTAGTTCTAGCAGCATCGGAATTAGAGGAAACAGCCTAGATTCTTTTTTATTCCTAAGTTTTGCTGTATTTGTTAAATGAACAATTTCTCTAATATGTGGATTTAATAATTCTATGGATTCTTTTGGATATTTTTTTAAAACACAATCGATTGTTTCGTCAAACGTACCTTGCAAACAATCAGAAATTATACTTCGATCAATTTTTTTGGTCTTTTCTTCAATAGATTGATAAAGAAAATTAATTGCATCGCTGGTACTATCTACGATACAGCCATCAAAATCAAATATTACTAACTCAGGTTTTCTTGTAATAATCATGATGTTAGGTTTTTTACAATTGCAGCCAACAGTAAATTGTATGAGTAGTGGCAGATTCCGGGGTACTTCCCTGTCAAACCATGATAAAGTTTAAGCGAGCTGAAAGCCCTGCAACCTAGCACTTACCCTCCCATTACTTATATAAAACATTAGCCATTGTTACTAATTTCAATAATATTATTTTCTTGTTTCATCATTTTCATATGAGAACAGTTCATTTCATAAATACTCTTTTGCCAATGAACAGCCTTTTTAAATTCAGGATTTTCTATTTCAATTAAATATCGTGCTATTAATTCAAGAAATACATTAACGTCATTTATGTGTTTGTATTTATTCGCATAATCATAGTTAATATTCTGAGTTCCATTTCCACCATGTGCTACCGTATTTCTACCTGTGTTGTAAATTATTGTCCCCAATGATTTTGAACCCAAATAAGAATGACCTCTCCATTTATTAAGTATCTGTTTTGACTTATTTTTTAATTCTGTCATAAAGTTAAGATATTGAGTTTTCCTCTTATCTACCATCTCTCCTGTTTTTGAATCCCAATCTGAGCCATAGTCTAAAAAGAATAAAGGAATGAACCTGTGGCTCTTTGCTTCATTGTAGTAATATTCAATTACATCCTTTAAATCAATTTTTGGCTGCCTAAATAAACGTTGGTAATGATAATTTTTTCCATATTCTACAATTCTGAATAGGAAAACACATCTTGGTAATGGTTCAATTTGTTTTAGTGAGGAATGGTATAGGTGCAACAAATCATTTGAATTAGTTTCAGGTAAGATTGTGAAATTTGTGTCTTTACGAAGTTTAAAAATAGGAGTACTTAAGCTTCGGAATTTTGATTTAGGGTTATTAAAAAATTTATTGCTTGTTAAAGTTAGTAAGTCAAGAATATCAAACTCATTATAGATATTAACTAATTTTTCATTGTATGATTTATTCTTAGTTTGGAGAAAGTTTGGTGATGCTTGAAAAAAAGCAATAATATTCAACATTGTTACTACATCTTCTCTTTGTGTATCATCTTTAAACAAAACAGAACTACCATACCTGGAATTACCAATACTTACTTCATTATAAATAATTATTTCCTTTGGAAATCTTAAGAAGAAATTACCTCCTAAGAATTCTTCATTCTTATATGTAGAGAACTGGTAGTTTTTTAATTCAAATATTGCTTGTTTTGTTTCTAATAATTGTTTTTGCAATTTTATTAGAGTTAGTGTTTTAAGTTTATTATCAAAACTATCTTCATTTTTAAGTTTATAATCAACATCCAAGGTCGTGTTTATTAAGTCTATGTCTTCTACATTGTAAGTAAACACAATCTTTATTGTACCATTTTCGATGCCTGAAATCAAATCTGTTAAATGTGTGGCTAGTTCTTCATAGACTAACTTTTCATAGTCGAGAATTTTTTTTTGTTTTAGAGTTTTAGAAGTCTGGTTTAACTCTTTATGAATTTTCAGAAATAGATTATCAAAAGCATTTACTCGTATAAAATGTAGGTGTGCAAATCCAAACTTTTCGTTTGGAAGATGAATATGAAATTCTTCCAAATTAAGATTCCCTTTTATACTATTCAGCTTTTTCATTTAATGTTCGTTAAGGCAGATAGTTTAATAATGGCTAAGAATTTAGAAACAAGCACATGGCTGTTATTTCAATTATCTCTTTTGAAAAGGTCTTGTTATCCCGCCTTATTGGAGGGATAAGGACATCTCCTAAATTGAGGCCACTAAAATTAAGAATTAATCTCACTAAACAGTATTTAATCTACAGGTAAAATACCTGTTCTACATAAAATGGAACGACTCTTTATAATTATAAGTTTGGATTTTCTCACATCTGAGATCGTGGTGGTCTGTTTGCAAAAGGGATAGGAGCTTTTGTTTGAGCTCCTTTGTCTTCTTTTTTTGACAAAGAGCGAGTGCGGATAGCCCGACCCGCAGGGTTTTGCCCAAGGAATTATTATTAAAAAAAGGCTTAGTTTGCCCTGAGTCTGTTTTATAGAAATGAATAGAATGATGCTTGATCAATCAAAAAAATGCAAAAGTCAGTTGCCTGTTTTCTTAAACTTCCCCCAATGTACTACCAGTCTCACGAAGTTTTGTAACTATTTTAGCATCACCAATAACCTGTGAGCTATAGATACCATGATGCCCGGAAATGAGATAAGCGACAATACAAGCAATAGCAACATAGGGACTACAGGCTATACCGAAGAGCTCGATAGCCATAATACTTGATGCTAGTGGTGTATTGGATGCACCGGCAAAGACAGCAACAAAACCCATTGCAGCCAAGAGACCGACCGGCAAAGGAAGAAACAAGGACAGAGCACTTCCCAAGGCGGCTCCTATAAAGAACAAAGGCGTCACCTCTCCCCCTTTAAAACCCGCACCTAGTGTAATAGCTGTCAGTAAGAGTTTAAAAAAGAAAACGTAAGGCGCTTGCTGAACCGTGAAAGATTCGACAATGGTAGGCAAACCTAATCCCAGGTATTTAGTCGTTCCTAAAAGTCCTGCAATGGCTAATATGAGAAGCCCTCCAAAGAAAGGTCTCATGTAGGCTCTTTTGATGTATTTACTACTGAGCTTGCTGTAAGAAGATGTCAGCTTAATAAAGCCGAGAGCAGCTAAACCAAAGCAAATTCCTGCCAAAATCGTGATAAGAAGACCTTGCAGATTAATATCGGGCACAAGACCTAAAATGTAATGGGAATGGGATACGCCATAAGATTTGGTGACATAATCAGCCATAAAGGAAGAAGCAAAGGCCGGGAAAATGGCATTGTATTTGATTTTTCCCATGTGAGAGACCTCTAATCCGAAAATGGCTCCGGCAAATGGCGTTCCGAAAACAGCACCAAAACCGGCACTCATTCCTGATATTAAAATAATCCGTCTATTGTACTTGCTCAGCTTAAAAACACGGCTAAGTTGATCGGAAATAGCAGCAGCCATTTGGATTGCTGTTCCCTCTCGTCCTGCCGATCCACCAAAGAGATGGGTAAACACGGTGCCTCCCAGAATAAAGGGAGCCAATCGAAAAGGAATGATCTTTTTTGGCTTATGAATGTTACTGATCACCAGATTATTTCCCGGTGCAATTTCTTTTCCCCACTTGTAAAATACATATCCCAATAATATGCCGGCTATAGGCAGTAGATAAATTATCCACTCATGTGCATTTCTATAATCGGTGGCTTTTTCCAGACTAATTAAAAAGAAAGCACAAGCCGAACCCACACAAATGGCAATGACCATAGATAACAATAGCCACTCTAATATGGATAAAAGAGCTGGTTGCTTACTTAGAATAAATTTACGAGCAAGTGAATATGAGCTGTACAGATTTTTTTGCATAACAATCCTGTGAAATTGAAAAAAATATTCGCAGGAGTCATCAGCCATTGGGCAGTTAAGTAGGAAAACTCCATTTCCTTTGGGTGGACAAATTTATGATTTTTTTTTGAGATCAAAAATCTCTTGATAAAAAAAAGGCTTATCTAAGTCGTAGAGCATATATAATGACGTAAAGCAAGCTGTATTAATAAGTACTAATTCACATATTGATGTCCTTGCCGGACGGGCTTGTACTTTTTTATTCATTCATAATTGAATGGGTATTCATGAACTCGCTACGCTCAAACAGCATTTCGTTTTTAACGCCTTCTTCATCTATGGGTCCCCTCCCGAAAATTCTCGGGAGCCATTGCCGATGTCGTCATTAGAAAAATAATCCTAACGCTGATGAAATATGATTAATGATTTGAACAACTTTAAGTAATACGATATAAATAATGACGTAAAGCAAGATGTGTAAATAAGCACTAATTTACATATTGATGTCCTTGCCGGACGGGCTTGTACTTTTTTATTCATTCATAATTGCATGGGTATTCATGAACTCGCTTCGTTCGTTTCTTGAAAGAAAAGTACCAAAAATTCAAGACTGCGGCATTCGCTGACCCATTACGACTTAAAGGCTAAACAAAATGAACTCGCTACGCTCAATCAGCATTTCGTTTTTAACGCCTTCTACATCTATGGGGCCCCAGCTGCCATTGCCGATGCCCTAAAAAAAATAATTCAGACGCTGATGAAATATGATTATTGATTTGGTATAATATGAAATCTCTGTGGAATTTCGTAAATTAGATAGTGTGTATTTTCAATAAGAATCAAGCTCAACCCTTGTCTCGAACACTAATTAATCTTGAACAATTCATACTATTCACTTTAAAACAAGACACTATGGGAACCAATTATTTATGCCCACATTGCAGAGGAATATTGAATGTTAAGGGACATATTATTTTGTCTGCAAAAAATTCAAAAAATGAAAATGGACTGCTTCTGCTTCATCCTGAGATAGGCAACTATACCAGTTTTAAAAATGGTGATTTTAAAATCGCTACTGGTGAAAAACTCGCCTTATACTGCTCCATTTGTCATTCAAATCTGGATAGCAATAAACACGAAAACTTTGCGCAAATACAGTATCAAAATATCCATGAGAAAGAGTCTACTGTTATTTTTTCTAAAATTTATGGCGAAGAAGTGACGCATCTTTTTGAGGATACAAAGGTATTCTCTTACGGAGAACATTGTAAAAGATATGCTGATCCTGAATGGTTTTTAAAGAGTTCTATTGATTAAAAAAGGGATAAAGCTTAGCTCTATCCCTTCCAATTATCTTTAAGAGGTTTTATTCTGGCCTATCGAACTTACAGCAGCCTGGCAAACCATGATAAGCCTTTGACTTAGCTTTATGCTTATCGGTATCATAACCGGCTTTTACGATTGCCATATGAATTTTGTGCAAATTCGTTTTCTTCTCATCAAAAGTAAGCACAATCATTTTCGTCTTTCTACTCCAATCAGCAGTTTTAACCCCATCAACCGATTGAGCTGCTTTTTCGATTCTAAGTTCACAAGTACCGCAATTGCCTAAAACCTTAAACTGTTCTTTTTTAATTTGAGCTTTTAGATGACTTGTTCCAAGTACCAATAAAATTATTAAAACAATGTTTCTTACTTTCATATCCTACTCTTTTAATTCTACACTCAAAATCAAGATAAGACATATTTATCTTTTAATAAAACCTTTAAGAATTTTTTAACAAGTTCCTTGCTTTACTTTCTGTCATACTGACAACAGCCTGGTAATTTGTTATAAACTTTATCATCCGCTTTATGCATCTCAGTATCGTACCCAACTTTTGCAATTGCCATATGCACTTTATGCACACTAGTTTTCGTTTTATCAAAAGTAACTTTCATCATCTTGGTTTTCTTATCCCAGTCTGCAGAAGTAACACCTTCAACTGTATTGGCAGCCTTCTCAATTGTTTTTTCGCACATGCTACAATTCCCAAACACTTTAAACGTTTCTGTTTTGCTTTGAGCCAATAAACTCATTGTTCCCATCAACACTAACACAACTATACTTATAATTTTTGTTTTCATCTTTTTAAATTTTAATTCTGCCCGATAATGTTCGGGATCAGGATAATACATTTAATTACACTTTTCTGGATCGTTCAGAAACTTACTTTGCTCCTTGAAAGATAATATCACCGCCTTCCATAGTGAATAAATAGCTGAAAGATTGATGCTCCATATCAAAACCACCAAAATGGTCATCTCCTTCTTTATGCTCATCGTTCAAGTGGTGCATCCATTCTGATTCTCCATTATGCATGTCACCCATCATTCCACCTGAAATATGGCCATCCCCTTTCATATGCCCATATAGAGTTTCAAATTCCTCACCTGTATGGCAAACAAACACACTATCTTTATGTAGATAATAATCAAGCATGAAAGTGGTATCTAATTCTCCACCATAACAGTGCACCTCAATTTGTTCACCAATTATTTTTACATTAGCAAATGCCTCAGTTGGTGATATTGTAGAAATTGATTTCGAAACATCACTGAGAAAAAGAGTTCCAACATAAGTTCCATCAATATTATTATTATTATCAGAACTATTGTTTTCTTCACAAGAGATAAATAACAAGCTTGCGGCTATTAAACTGATCAATAATTTTTTCATAACTTCTTCTTTTAATAAAAATCTATTTGTATTATATTCTGTCATATTCAAGTTGAATTCTTATTTTCTAATCATCTTCCATGACAATATAATTAAGGCAAATTGTAAATTAGGGTTTCATCACTTTCATTAAAACCTTCACCAACATGCTTGTAAACAAGCATCTTGACTACTCCATTAGTCTTAATAATCTCCATATCATTGCTATTTTCAACTCTTAACAAAGATTTACCACTCTCAGTGATTACGTTGAGTGTGAAATTGATTTTCCCAAAACCTTCAGAAGGGTCTTCATAATTATCTGACACAGTATATTCAACACAAGAATATACAAGCTCAACTTCTTCGTCCTTATTGAATGTTTTTTGGGAGATAAGTTTGACTTCATCCAGAAGATGATTTTCAGGTAGTGGAAGCTTCACTTCTTTCCAAATTGTGTTATTCAAATTATATATAAAAATCGTTTGATTCTTTTTATCATACTTCACATACTTCAAAGACCCATCTTCCAATTTAATAGACTTGTATTTCGAATCGATTTTACCCTCATATTTGATTTGTGAAAATCCTGTAAAACCAAAAAATAATACGAATAAAATTGTTATTGCAGTTGCTTTCATAATCTTAGTTCTTTAAAATTTGACTCGATTGTAAATACCTAACTGTTTCGCTAGTAGTGAGAGAATTTGTTACATTGCCTGTTCTTAAGTAAAAAACAGTTCGGTTATTTTCATTTAAATAAACTGGTCTTTCATATGGCTTTATAACAACAGTACAAATTCCTTTTTCATTTATTCCATGGAAATAATATGAGCATAAGAACACACATTCCTATCATATGCAAGCTAAAAGCGTGTGAGATGCTCTCTGAAATTGCTTTTCCCAAACTAATTAAGTTATACCCTGATCCCAATGATATCTGGGATCAGGATATCCCTCTTGATTATAAAATTATTTTCTGTCGTACTGACAGCATTCAGGCAAGCCCTTATAAACGCTATCAGAAGCTTTATGATTTTTAGTATCGTAACCAGCCACTGAAATAGCTTTTTCAACAGCATCAACATCGTTTGAACCCGATTCGAAATCTAAATTCAACATATGGGTCTCTCCGTTCCAATCGGCACGAATTACGCCATCAATCGATAGTGCAGCCTTTTCTATAGTAGCCTTACACATATCACAATTTCCGTTAACCCATACTGAGGCTTTTTCCATACGCGGATATTGACAACATTCAGGCAATTCTGCATATACCTTATCGTCTGCACGCAAATCACCAGCATCGTAGCCTTTTTCTGTAATGGCTTTTTGCACTTTTTCAGGATTCACTTTTTTAGCATCGTAATGCATGGTGAGTTCCTTAGCTTCCTTATCCCAGACAGCATGAGCAACACCTTTCACAGCAGCGGCTGCCGTTTCAATATTCTCTTTACACATTTCACAAGCTCCATTTACGAAAAACTTAGCCTCATCCATACCTGGCATCATTTTTTTAGTATCTCCTCCATGATTATGACCTGCAGGAGCAGCACCACCATCAGGGTTCATCATACTTCGTAAACCAATTAGTTGAGCTGCAGCATCAATTTTAAACACACCATTGGTTGCAATCTCGTCACCTTCATCTAAACCTTCTGAAATCACATAGAAGGCACCTGCTTCCGGTCCTAAAACAACTTCACGATGTAGAAAAGATGGGGATTCACGATCGGGAACTTTCACATAAACCACTGATCGTTTCCCTGTCCATAAAACAGCTGATTTAGGTACCATAATTTCACTGCTATTTTCAGCAATTTCTGATTCCAGAATACCTTGTGCAAACATCTCAGGCTTCAAAACACCATTCTTGTTTGATACTTCAATTCGAACTTTTGCTACACGAGTTTTCCCATTGATAAAAGGATCTATATAAGTGACTTTCGCAGAATAGGATTCTCCAGGATTAGCCTTAAGTTCAAAGTTCACCTCATCACCTAGCTTAATCCAAGGCAAGTCACTCTCATAAGCATCGAACATCACCCAAACTTTTGAAAGATCAACAACTTTAAATAAAGCCTTTCCCTCTTTCACATAGTCGCCCAAGGCCACATGTCGCATACTTACGGTTCCTGTAATTGGTGATAAAATATTGAAATAAGCCTGAGGATTTCCTTTTTCCTCAATCGCAGCAATTTGCTTATCTGTTAAATCCCAAAGCTTCAATTTGCCTTTAGCAGCGGTATATAAACCTGGACGATTTTCTTTAAATGAGATGGCTTCTAGTAACTCTCGTTGAGCACTCAGCAATTTAGGAGAATAGATACTTGCAAGTTTTTCTCCCTTGCGGACATACTGTCCGGTATAATTAACAAAAAGCTTCTCGATACGACCACCAAAACGGGCAGTTAGTTCAGAAATATTTCGCTCATCAACCTGAACTTTCCCCTGAAGGTTGATTGTCCTAATTGGAGTTCCCTTTTCTACTCTTATTGTCTGAATTGAAGCTAACTTCGCTGCCGATTCCGACATCACGATTTCATTTGGATCCACATCGTCACCACCAGACTGCATGCTTTTTAATGGAATTAAATCCATGGCACAAATTGGACACAAACCGAATTTATCTTGCTTGATTTGTGGGTGCATAGAACAAGTCCATGTCTGAGGATCTGCACTCTCATGCTTATGACCTTCATGATTCTCAATCCCTTGATCTGATGTATTTACATCACCTGAATTGCCTGAAATTAACCATCCTAGAAACAAGCCTAGAAATAGAACCCCAACAACTAATTTGTAATTCTCTTTAATATTCTCGATTATACTTTTCATCGTATTGTATTTTAATTAATCTATTACCACCCTTCGACTCCGCTCAGGGTTCGGAATTAGTTACCCATTAAATAGGAGATAAATGAAATAGCTGCTTGCTTATCTGCTTTAGCTTTTTCTAATTCTAAATTATATTTCAAGAGTTTGCGCTCCATTCTTAAGATTTCCTCGAAATTCTTATTTCCGGTCGCATAATTCGTTTCTAATATGTGTAAGGCTTTTCGGGCCAACTCAAGTTGTGAATGAAAAAGGTGTATACGTCTTTCGCCATCACGGTAATCTTTCCATCCCTTTTCAAAAAGACTCTCAAGAATATTGCTTTTGTTATCTTTTTCAAGAGCTTTAGCTTTTTCCTGAAAAACAACCTCTTTAACTAGTGCCTTATACTTGTTTCGATAAAGAGGAATGGTTAAACCGATTTTAGGAAAAACAAAAGCATCGGTTCCAGCCAGATTCATATCACCCTTCCCAGTTGCGATATAATCAAAGCCAATATTGATATTAGGCTTTCCAGCCTTCTTGGCCACCTCTTTTTTGAAACTTAAAGCTTCTTGTTGAAAACTTAAGCTTAAAAGTTGGTGATTATTGCTTTGAATTGAATCAAGTATGGCCTCTTTGCTTAATGCCAAATCTGTGAGCCATAATTCTTCGGGAAGCCAGATCTCTTTTTCACTCTCAGAGTTCAATAAATTATTAAACATTACTTCAAGTACAAACTGCTTATCCTTAAGCAAAGCGAGCTGGTTCTCAAGATCCCCCATCTCAATCTCAATACGATAACCATCGAGTGCAGATACGAGTCCTGCCTCTAACTTAATCTCAGACATCTTTCTAAAAGAATGAAGAATATCTATATTTTCGAGGCTAATGGCAATGGCTTTCTTATTAAAGTAGAGGTTGTAATAAGTGGTTCGAACCTCATGAAAAAGCTTGGCTTTAGCTTCTTCGAAAGCTTCGTACTTTGCCTTAGCAGCATGGATGGCACTATTTTCTTTTGCCTTTAAAGTTCCAAACCAAGGAAACATCTGAGAAGCCGAAAATTTAAACTCCTGTGGTCCCATTCTTGTTTCTACAGGTTTTATAAAATAGGCAAATGCCACTTGTGGATCAGGTAATGCCTTTACCTGAGGTGCACGTTCCAATGCTGCCAAATAATCGTTGAACTTAGCTTTAAGTCCAGGGTTATTTTCTGCAGCCTCTTCCAAATAGTTCCCAAGTTCGCTTTGTCCAAATCCTGAAATAGGGATCGCGATCAATAGAAACAGATAGAAACAGATCGATATATATTGTTTTTGTATGTTCATCTTCATATTATTTACGTATCATAAATCTTAAATAATTTTAAAACCTCCTCCTCCTAATCCCGAAAGCTTTCGGGAATGAGGAGAAATATTAGGCTCTTATTCTTGACTTATAGAAGCTTGCTTCTTTAATCTTCTTTCCTGCCACATGCTATAAAGTACTGGAACCACCAACATGGTTAATACCTCAATGGTCATACCACCAAATAATGGGATCGCCATAGGAATCATGATATCCGAACCTTTTCCTGTTGAAGTAAGCACAGGTAGAAGAGCAATAATCGTTGTAGCCGTGGTCATAATGGCTGGACGTACTCTTTTTGAACCCGCTTCGATAATCAGTTCTCTAACTTCCTTAACAGATTTAGCAGGTTTCTTTTCTTGCAATTGCTTGATATAGGTACTAATCAAGACCCCATCATCAGTTGCCACACCAAAGAGAGCGATAAAACCAACCCAAACGGCGACACTCAGATTAATGGTCTGCACTTGGAATAAGTCCCTAAAATTCATACCTGCCAAAGAAAAATCTAAGAACCATGTTTGTCCATATAGCCAAAGCATGATAAAGCCTCCTGAGAGGGCAACGATAATTCCAGAAAATATCAAGGAGGTCGAAACAACCGATCGGAACTGGAAATACAGAATCAAGAAAATAATCATGAGCGATATAGGAACAACAAGCATTAAGCGCTTAGTCGCTCTTATCTGGTTTTCGTAATTCCCCGTAAAGACATAACTTACTCCTGCTGGCAAAATAAAGGCGCCTTCATCCAGTTGTTTATTCAAATACTCTTGAGCATTTTCAACGACATCGATCTCAGCAAATCCTTCTTTTTTGTCGAAAATCACATAACCTACTAAGAACGTATTCTCAGACTTGATCATTTGAGGTCCACGCACATAATGAAATGTAACTAAATCACCTAAAGGAATTTGAACACCTGTTGGTGTGGGAATCAGGATTTTCTTTAAAGCTTCTGGGTTATCTCGGTATTCACGTGCATATCTCAACCTTACTGGGAAACGCTCACGACCTTCAACTGTTGAAGTCAGTTTCATTCCTCCAATAGCAGAACTGATAACAGCTTGCAGATTTTTTATGGATAAACCATAGCGAGAAATAGCATCACGGTCAATCTCCATTTCGAGATAAGGTTTCCCAACCACTCTATCTGCAAAAACAGACATGCCATTGACACCTTCCACTTGTTTAAGCAGTTTCTCTAATTCGAAGCCAACTTTTTCAATGCTTTCCAAATCAGGTCCAAAAACTTTGATTCCCATTGGCGCTCGCATCCCTGTTTGTAGCATCACCAATCTCGTTTGAATAGGCTGCAACTTTGGAGCTGAAGTCAGACCTGGTATCGTAGCCTTATCGATAATCTCATCCCAAATGTCATTAGGTGATTTGATTTTATCTCTCCACTGACGGAAATATTCACCGTTTTTATCAACAACTAAGTTTTCCTTAGCCACCAAACGGAATCCTTCTTCTTTGGGATTATAAACCGATCCATCTTTTAAAATAAAAGCTCCAACACGATTTACTTCAAATCGCATCTTATGACCGTCTTCGTTTAGAATGTATTCTGGTTTATAATTAATTACATTTTCGTACATGGATGTGGGAGCCGGATCTAGTGCCGAATTCACACGTCCCCATTTCCCGACTGCAGATTCTACTTCAGGAATGTTGTTTAGTTTTTTATCAAGTATACGAATCACCTCAAGGTTTTCGGCAATACCCGAGTGAGGCATGGTTGTAGGCATAAGTAGGAAAGAACCTTCATCCAAAGAAGGCATAAATTCTTTTCCAATACCTGGCAAACTTTCATCCAAGTTCTGATAAAGAGCGGTTTCTTTTACAAAATTGGGTGCAAAACCAAACATCTTATCGAAGCCTTGCCAGCTAGTAATTCCAAATAGGACAATAAAAATTGGCAGACTCAAGAACTTCCATTTGTTATTTAAACACCATGTCAAAATTCTTGAATAGAAATACACAAAGCTTGACATCAATCCTAGAATCAAAGTAACAATCAAGATAACGAACATGAAATTAGCAAACATACTGTATTGCGCACCCATTGGCATCCAAGACTTTGTCAGGAAGAACACAATAACCACAATAGTGATGGCTATATTGATAATATTTATCCAAAACTTTTTCGTTTCAGACCATCTGTCGGCTAAGTAGTTATTTAATCCATAGGCAGTGATAACAATCGCTATGTAATAACCCGTAAATATCGAAATAAGAAGTCCAGCAGCAATTAGAAAGATGCTCCAGATTTTCTTATACTTGTTTTTATCTAATCGAATTGAAAAAATAAGATGAGCCAGAGTTGGAATAATAATCAATCCAATCAATAGGGCTGCAAGCATGGTGAAAGTCTTGGTAAATGCAAGGGGTCTGAAGAGTTTACCTTCGGCAGCCTCCATGGCAAATACAGGTAGAAAACTGACGATGGTAGTGGTAAGTGCAGTAATAACAGCACCTGCAACCTCAACAGTCCCTTCGTAAACCACATTCAGTAATTGTTTCCCTTTGGCTCCAACATTCTTTGCCATGTCGATATGCCGAATTATATTTTCGGTGAAAACAATTCCCACATCAACCATGACACCAATAGCAATGGCAATACCCGAAAGGGCTACAATATTGGCATCGACTCCAAATTGACGCATGGTAATGAAAGTAATCAAAACCCCAAGTGGTAATAGTGAAGATATCAAAAATGAAGCTCGAAGGTTCATAACTAAAACGATCACAACCAGAATGCTGATTAAAAGTTCCAACGAAATAGCCTCTTCAAGAGTTCCTAGCGTTTCTTTAATAAGACCTGCACGATCGTAGAAAGGTACTATCGTTACTTTCGAGACGGTTCCATCTTCTAATGTTTTAGATGGTAAACCTGGTGTTATTTCTGCAATTTTTGCCTTTAAATTATCAATTGTCTCTAGGGGATTGGCTCCATAACGAGCAACAACAACACCACCAACGGCTTCTGCTCCCCCCTTGTCCAAACCTCCACGACGAGTTGCTGGACCAAAATTGATTTTAGCCACATCTTTCAATCGAATGGGCACATTATCGCGAACTGTAACAACAGCTTTTTCAAGATCTTCTAGACTTTTGATATAACCCAAGGCTCTCACCAAGTATTCAACACGGTTAAACTCAAGAGTACGAGCCCCAACATCAAGGTTGCTGTTTTTTACAGCAGCCATAATCTGAGCTACATTCACCCCATGAGCTCTCATGGCATGTGGATCTATATCAATTTGATATTCCTTTACAAAACCACCAATTGAAGCCACTTCGGCAACACCTTTAGCTGCTGTTAAAGCATAACGCACCTGAAAGTCCTGAAGACTTCTCAACTCATGAGGATCCCATCCTCCCGCAGGATTTCCGTCTTTATCTCGTCCTTCAAGCGTGTACCAGTATATTTGCCCCAGAGCTGTTGCATCTGGACCTAAAGCTGGTGAAACATCATCTGGCAAAGTACCTGATTGAAGAGAGTTTAATTTCTCCAAAATTCGTGTTCGACTCCAATAGAATTCAATATCTTCATCAAATATGATATAGATACTTGATAAACCAAAAATGGAGTTACTTCTAATGGTTTTCACGCCAGGAATTCCCAGTAGTGAAGTCGTTAATGGGTAAGATATCTGATCTTCGATATCTTGGGGCGAACGACCTGGCCATTCGGTATATACGATTTGTTGATTCTCGCCAATATCAGGAATAGCATCGACAGGAACTGGGTCTTTAGGTAAAATACCTGTATCCCATCCAAAAGGTGAATTGATAACACCCCATGAAATGAAAATAGTAAGTACCAAGAAAGTGACCAGTTTATTCTCAAGGAAAAAACGGATAAATTTATTCAGCATAGTTATTCAATTATGATTTTTTCAACGTAATAATTCGCACAGAATATGAGATTCACTCAACATTCGGTATCAATCTATTAGACGTTTAAATCATAAACGATAAACTTGCAAATCGGAAAGTACAGTTTGAATTTTAAGTGGTGGCGGCTTATGGTAGGCAACTTGCACAATTTCTTCTGTGATAGAAGGAACTATAAGCAATTGAATGAAGGCCGCTAAGAATGTGAATTCTTGTTCGAAATCGAAATTGAGAGTTTGAATCGTAAAATCATCTTCAATCTCAACTTTAATAATATCATTCTGACAATTTGGACATGAATCTCCACAGCAATTTTCAGCCTCAGATAATAATTGGATAGATTTTAATTCTCCACTGCAAGAATGAGCAGACACAGTCATCCCCATGGTGGTCACCAATACGAGTAGGGCTAAAATTATATGACTGATCTTTTTTAACATTTTATTTAGATTCTTTATACAAATATAGACTAAGTATAATAAAAGATGGGTTAATGAGATGTTAAATCATGTACTAATACATCGTAATTAGTGAAGTGAAAATTATTTAAAGCTTACTCGATAGATCAGTTTTGAATAAACACGAAGCTTCTTTGTTAGAGGATTCAATTGAACAGGACGAACCTGAACTCTAATCATTCTCTCATCACGAGCGACTTGATTTGATATGATTTCGACAAGTTTTTCTGGAAAGAATTCATTCTTCTTATAAACTTTAACATCCTTATAAAAAGGAGGAACCTCTGCACCATAGGCGTCTGAAATGGGTGCTGAAGCAGGATAGATCATAAAATTATCATACTCGATATAGTCACTCTCCACAAGCTCCAATAAAATTTTACTGTTCGTAGGAACCTTCAATAAATCATTCCTCATGGGCAATGCAGGTGCACCCTCCTGTCCCATTTTACCAAAACCTTTAATGTGTACAAAATAATAACTCTCATCCTGATGTTCCTTCTTCGCCAATTTCGCTCCAGTAAAATCATAAATGACTTGCAGATACTCATCGTCCACCTGGACTTGCTCACGAATAGGCAGAACAAACACTTTCTCAGAACTTAAGTTTTTATGTTTAAAAGATAAATAATCCTTTGGTAAAACCTGTGTCATTGAACAGGAAAAGAAAATTGGGAGTAATATATAAAAAGACATTTTTTTAAGCATCTGGAATAAATTTTAATTCAGTATGAAGTTATATAATTAAAGACATATCATCTCAGATATAAAGGCTGAATTCATATAACTTAAAACATTTTTTATTGAAGAAGTATTTATAAGCTTTTCTTCATTCAATAAAGATCTATATAAAAAAAGGAAGGCTGCTATAATAGCAGCCTTCCTAGTTTAAAAAAAAGATAATAAATTACTTAATAATTAATTTCTTAACTACATGCATATCTCCAATACGAATACGTACTAGATAAAGTCCAGGTACAAAAGAAACTGATATTACTTTTTCTTGTTCGAACATGCTGCCTTGATAAACAAGACGACCTGTAACATTACAAATTTCTATAATAGCCTCCGCTTGAGGACGCTCATTAAGATGAATTTTGAATGCACCTCGACAAGGATTAGGATAAAGAGAAACTGTTTGTACAGTAGCATCAATATCTTCGATCCCTGTAACTACTACGGCTTTTACAGTAATCATAACAGTCGTTTCTGACACATCTGTACCATCTGAAACTGTTAATTGAATTTCAAAATCAGTATCAACATCAACCTCAGGTGCGATAAAGCTAGCCTGAATCTGAGTATTATTTTCAATACTAATTCCATCCTCTGATGTCCATGAGTAAGTCAATGTTGTGTTAGCATCAACATCACTAGAAGCACTTGCATCCAATGTTACAAGATCTCCTTCGTTTACTGTTTGCGCTTCACCTGCGTTAGCAACTGGAACAACATTAACCGGAGCAACATTCTTCACTGTAATAACAACTGTTGATGTTGACGTTAAT